>NZ_VSRQ01000003.1:0-1032166 GCF_008121305.1 Actinomadura decatromicini
ACCCCGGATCCCTGCTCCACTGGACCCGCAAAATGATCGAAATCCGCCAACGCCACCCCGTCTTCGGCGTCGGCTCCTACGTCGAACTCTCCGCCTCCAACCCCTCCGTCCTCGCCTTCACCCGAGAAATAAACGGAGGGGAGGCCAATCAATGGGGCGGAATGGACACCGTTCTCTGCGTGAACAACCTTTCCCGCTTCCCGCAGCCGGTCGAACTCGACCTCAGAAGATTCCGGGACTCCGCCCCCATCGAGTGCATGGGCGGCGTCCAGTTCCCGCCCATCGGCGACCTGCCGTATCTGCTGACGCTCCCCGGGCACGGCTTCTACTGGTTCCTCCTGCCGCCGCCGCCCGACGGACACGAGCCGGGAGAAGAGTGAGATGACCGTGTCGCCGCCCGACCGCTCCCTCGTCCGGCTCCTCGCCGGCTGGCTGCCCGCGCAGCGGTGGTTCGGCGGCAAGGACGGCCCGATCGACGACCTCGCCATCGGCACCGCCACCGAGCTGCTGCCCGGCGACCCCGCCCTCCACCACCTGATCCTCGACGTCCGCCAGGACGGCGTCACCGACCGCTACCAGATGCTGCTCGGCGTCCGGAGCGACCTGCCCGAGCGGCTGCGTCCCGCCCTGATCGGGCGCCTCGTGGGCGACCACGGGCTCGACGGGCACGTCTACGACGCCGCGCACGACGCGGAGCTGACCCGCCCGCTGCTCGCCCACCTGGCGGAGGAGACCGCCGCCGGGCCGGTGCGGTTCCGCCGCGCGCCGGGCACCGGCCTGCGCACGGACCTCGACGCCGTCCCCACCACGGCCGAGCAGAGCAACACGTCCCTGGTCTTCGGCGACGCCTACATCCTCAAGCTGTTCCGCCGCCTGTCCCCCGGAGTCAACCCCGACCTTGAGGTCAACCTCGCGCTGTCCCGCCAGGGCTGCGAGCACGTGCCCGTCGTGCACGGCTGGGTCGAGCTTGAGCCGGACGCAGCCGGGGACGACCCCGTCACGCTGGCGCTCCTCTCGGAGTTCCTGCGCGGCGCGACCGACGGCTGGCAACTCGCGCTGACCAGCGTCCGCGACTGGTTCGCGCAGCCGGCCGCGGCGGCGCCGACCACGGCCGGGGCGGGCGACGCGGGCGGCGACTTCGCCGCTGAGGCGGAGCGGCTCGGCGCGGCGACGGCCGAGGTGCACCGCGACCTCGCCGCCGCGTTCGGCGTGTCGCAGACCCCGGCGGCCCGGGTGCGGGACGCCGTGTTCGGCATGCACCGGCAGCTCGACGAGGTCGGCGCGGTCGTCCCGGAGCTGCGGCCGTACTCGCACGCGATCCGCGAGGTGTTCGACCGGCTCGCGTCGCAGGCCGGGACGCTCACCTACCAGCGCGTCCACGGCGACTACCACCTCGGCCAGGTCATGCGGACCGGCACCGGCTGGACGGTCCTCGACTTCGAGGGCGAGCCCGCGCGTCCGCCCGCCGAGCGCCGGGCGCCCGCGCACCCGCTCCGGGACGTCGCCGGGATGCTCCGCTCGTTCGAGTACGCGGCCCGGTTCCTGCTCGCGCGGGGCGGCGACGTCCCCCCGGGCGCGGCCGAGACGCTGGAGCAGCGCGCCCGCGCGTGGGCGGAGCGGAACCGGGCCGCGTTCTGCGCGGGCTACGCGGCGGCGGGCGGCCCCGACCCGGCGGAGCACGAGGCGCTGCTGCGGGCGTTCGAGCTCGACAAGGCGGTGTACGAGATCCGCTACGAGGCGCGGAACCGGCCGTCGTGGCTGCCCGTCCCGCTGCGGTCCCTCGCCCACCTCGCGGGCTGACCGCCCGAGCGCGCCTGAGCGTGGCTACAGGTCGATCGAGTAGTCGAGGACGACCCTGTCGGCGGGCAGCACGATGTCGCGGCAGACCTCCATGACGTCCGCGCGGGAGAACAGGCGGCGGGTGATGGCGAGGACGGGCACGCCGCGCGTCATCCGCAGTGTCTCCGCCTCCTCCGGCGTCGGCATCCGGGAGCGGACCGCCTCCTCGACGCGGGTCGGCGGACGGCCGAGGTAGGCGAGCTGCGCGAGCGTCCCGCCGGGCCACGGCTCGCGCGCCGGGTCGGCCACCGGGGTGCCGCCGACGAGGTCCCACGGCAGGTAGTTGACGGAGATCTGCTGCGGCTCGCCGCGCGCGTGGAACACGAACCGGCGGCGCAGCAGCTCGGTGCCCGCGGGCAGCTCGAACAGCCCGCCGAGCTCGGGGTCGGCGCTCACCCGCGTGAACTCCCGGTCGAGCCGGTACTCCTCCCAGCTGATCCGCTGGTCGCGGGTGAAGGTCGTCTCCGGCACGGCGAGCGGCCGCGTCACCGCGCGGTAGCGGTCCATCGCGACCCGGCGCGCCGGCGGGACGACCCGGACCAGCGTGCCGCCGCCGCGGCGGGTCTCGACCAGGCCCTCGCCGCGCAGCAGCGCGACGGCCTGCCGGACGACGATCTCCGAGACGCCGTGCTCCGCGCACAGGTCGGCGATGGTCGGCAGCCGGGTCCCCGGCGGGAGGCTGCCGTCCCGGATGCCCTCGCGCAGCGTGTCGGCGATGCGCAGGTAGGCGGGTCGGTCCGGCACCGGCGTCACCTCCCCTTCTCCCGGGCGCGCCGACCGGCCGCCGCTCGGCTCGGCGTTCGACTCGGCACTCGACACGGCATTCGAAACGATGTTCGACGCCGCGTTCGATCCCCGGCACGCCCTCCCATCGATCCATACCTTCCACGCGCTATCCACGGGGGCACGGTCCGCTTACGGACAGCTTGACACCTCTAGGACTGAGTAAGACTTTTGTATACAGAAGAGCGGCCTCGGGGAAAGGACGACCTTGATGGGCGACTTCGAGGATCTGAAGGCGGCCATCGAGGAGGAGTTCCCGGGCTGGCAGGTGTGGCGAAGCGACGCCGGACGCTGGTACGCGACCCGCAGCGGCGACCTCACCGACGCGCAACTCCAGGCGGGATACGCGATGACGGTGGCCGCCGACGACTCGTCCGGGCTCCGCCGGCTGCTGATCGACCAGACCCGCCGGGAGCCCGGGGCGGGATGACGCGAGCCATGGGGAACGGCACGGCCCGGTCCGCGGCGGGGGCGGGCCGGGCCGGCGCGTTCGCCGGTACGGCAGGTACCTGTGGCGCTGAGGTGACACAGGAATGGAGCCCGCGGCGGTGTGGTCGGTGTCACCGCTGGGGCCAGGCTGACGTGGCCGCACGGGTGGCGCAACCGGCGCGACCCCACGACGAAGAGTCGTGCCGCCCGTGCGGCCGCACCACCCGCCGCACACCCCGTCACACCGCCTGCCGCACCCCCCGTCACACACCGCGCCGCACACCGCCGCCGCGCCGCCCGTCCTGAAAATCCGGCAAGCTCCCGGAAACAGGTGCGGCTAAGACGTGAGACCGACCGATCTGCGGGCACCTCTACTCGGGTAAAACTCAGGTCGGACGGGAGGCCCCCAGGTCATGGCACGGGTCACGCGCGCGGAGATCGACCGGCTGGTGGGCGGCGACCACCACGACCCGCACGGGGTGCTCGGGGCGCACCCCGGCCGGGACGGCGTGACGGTCCGGGCACTGCGGCCGCTCGCCGAACGGGTCGAGGTGGTGCTGCCGAACGGCGACCGGCATCCGCTGCGCCACTTCCACGAAGGAGTCTTCACCGGGACGCTGCCCCCCGGCGCGTCCCTTTCCGGGGACGACGACGGAAAGGCGCCGCTCGCCGTCCCCGACTACCGGCTCGCGGTCGCGTACGGGGACGGCGCCGAGACCGTCCAGGACGATCCCTACCGCCATCTTCCGACGCTCGGCGAACTCGACCTGCACCTGATCGGCGAAGGGCGGCACGAGGAGTTGTGGCGGGCGCTCGGGGCGCACGTCCGCGACTACTCGTCCGCGTTCGGAACGGTGACCGGGACGAGTTTCGCGGTGTGGGCGCCGACGGCGCGCGGGGTGCGGGTCGTGGGCGACTTCAACCACTGGGACGGGCGCGCGCATCCGATGCGTTCGCTCGGGTCGTCCGGCATCTGGGAACTGTTCGTGCCGGACGTCGGCGACGGGACGCGCTACAAATACGAGATCCTCGGCGGGGACGGCGTGTGGCGCGCGAAGGCCGATCCGATGGCCCGGTGGACCGAGCAGCCCCCGGCCACCGCGTCCCGCGTTTTCACCTCGTCCTATGAATGGGACGACGGGGAATGGATGGACGCCCGGAAGGAACACGACTGGCTGCACGAGCCGATGAGCGTCTACGAGGTCCATCTGGGTTCGTGGCGTCCGGGGCTCGGCTACCGCGAACTGGCCGACGAACTGACCGACTACGTGCGCGACTTGGGTTTCACGCACGTGGAACTGCTGCCGGTCACCGAGCATCCGTACGGCCCTTCCTGGGGCTACCAGGTGACGTCGTACTACGCGCCGACCTCGCGTTTCGGCGACCCGGACGACTTCCGGCACCTCATCGACCGCCTCCACCAGGCGGGCGTCGGCGTCATCATGGACTGGGTCCCCGCCCATTTCCCGAAGGACGAATGGGCCCTGGCCCGCTTCGACGGGACCGCCCTCTACGAGCACGCCGACCCGACGCGCGGCGAGCACCCCGACTGGGGGACGCTCGTCTTCAACTACGGGCGCGCGGAGGTCCGCAACTTCCTGGTCGCCAACGCCTCGTACTGGCTTGAGGAATTCCACATCGACGGGCTCCGCGTCGACGCCGTCGCGTCGATGCTTTACCTCGACTACTCCCGCAACGAGGGCGAATGGACGCCGAACATCTACGGCGGGCGCGAGAATCTTGAGGCCATCTCGTTCCTCCAGGAGATGAACGCGACGGTCTACAAGCGGAACCCGGGCGTCATGACGATCGCGGAGGAGTCGACCGCGTGGCCGGGCGTGTCACGTCCGACCCATCTGGGCGGTCTCGGATTCGGCTTCAAATGGAACATGGGCTGGATGCACGACACCCTGGAGTATCTGCGCCACGAGCCCGTGTTCCGCCATTACCACCACAACGAGATCACGTTCTCGCTGGTGTACGCCTTCTCGGAGAACTACGTCCTGCCGCTGTCGCATGACGAGGTCGTCCACGGAAAGGGATCGCTGCTCAGCAAGATGCCGGGCGACGCGTGGCAGCAGTTCGCCGGGCTGCGCGCGCTGCTCTCCTACATGTGGTCGCATCCCGGCAAGCAACTGCTGTTCATGGGGCAGGAGTTCGGGCAGGGCGCCGAATGGGCGGAGCAGCGCCCGCTCGACTGGTGGCTGCTGGAGAACGCCTCGGAGGGCGCGCACCATCTCGGGCTGCAGAAACTCGTCCGCGACCTGAACGGCGCCTACCGCGACAATCCCGCGCTGTGGACGCGCGACAGCGACCCCGATGGATTCCGCTGGATCGACGGCAACGACGCCGGCGGCAACACCCTCTCCTACCTGCGCTACGGGACGCCCGGCAGCGGCGAGCCGCCGGTCGTCGCGTGCGTCGTCAACTTCGCCGGGAACCCGCACGAGGACTACCGGCTCGGCCTGCCCCGCGCGGGCGGCTGGCGCGAGATCGTCAACACCGACTCCTACGAGTACGGAGGCAGCGGCGTCGGGAACCTCGGCCGCGTGGAGGCGGTGGAAGAGCCCTGGCACGGGCTCCCCGCGTCCACGACCCTGCGCGTCCCGCCCCTGGGCGCGGTCTGGCTCGTCCCGGAAACGCCGTCCTAATAGGCTGGCCCGATGACCGCAGCGAAGCGAGGATCTTCGGGCCACCGTCTCGGGGGTCCGGGGGTCGCCCCCCGGAAGGGCAGAGCCCGATGACCGCAGCGAAGCGAGGATCTTCGGGCCACCGTCTCGGGGGTCCGGGGGTCGCCCCCCGGAAGGGCAGAACCCGATGACCGTCGCGCAGCGCCTGCACATCGTTCCCGGCCAGTTCACCGTGGACCACTTCCCGAACGCGACCTTCCCCGAGGACGACGACTGGATCGCCCTCGTGCGCGCCCCGGAAGGGCTCACGGTCGTGCGCGAGGCGTCGCCGTTCGCCGAGGCGGAGCGCTGGGTCGGCTTCTACGGCGACGGCGCCCACAGCCTGAACGCGACCGGGATGCTCGCCGCGCTCGTCGGGCCGCTCGCCGACGCCGGGATCTCGGTGTTCGTCGCGTCCACCTACGCGGCGGACCTGGTGCTCGTCCCGGAGCACCGGCTGAAGGACGCGACCGCGGCGCTCCGCGACGCGGGCCACCGCGTCGAGACCGGGGACTAGAGGCGGTCGAGGAGCCAGCGCGGGCCGACGACGGCGGCGCCCGCCGCCTCGCAGCGCGCCCGCAGCTCCCGGTCGGCTGTCACGACCAGGTGCGCGGTGTCCGGCCCGGCCCCGCTGACGAGGTCGACGATCCGGTCGTCGCCGCTGCCCGGGGCCGCCACGACCCGCACCCCGTTCGCGGGCGCGTCCGCGACGCTCCGCGCCGCGCCCTCCACCACCAGGACGACCTCGGGGAAGGCGCGGTCGAACGGGACGAGCCCGCCCGGCACCCCGAGCACCCCCGCGTTCAGGACCTTCAGATCGTCGCGGAGCCGCGCGTTCGCGCCCGCCCGGTCCTTCCACCAGCCGTCGGCGCGGGCGCCGACGACGTTCGCCGCGTCCACGACGAGGACGAGGCCCCGCATCGCGTCCCGCAGCTTCGGCCACGACCGCGCGAACGGCGCGAACAGCTTGCGGTCGGTGACCTCCTCGGCGCGCACCCACTCGGCGCGGCGCGTCTCCCGCGACGCCGCGCCGACCGGCGGCCGCTCGGCGAGCGACCCCAGCACGGACGTGAACGTCCAGCCGCCGTGGTCCTCGACGCTCGTGCCGTGCACGGTCACCAGGCCGGTGTCGAGCGTGCACTCCTCGGTGGTCTCCCTGAGCGCGCCGGAGACCGGGTCCTCGTGGCTGTGCAGGGCGCCGCCGAACATGCCCCACGTGCCGCCGCCGATCCCCCACCACGCGCGCTGCTGGAGCAGGACCCACGTCTGCCCGTCCGGATCGCGGTGGTAGGCGAGGAGCCCGGCCGCGCCGAACCGTCCCCAGTGGGTGTGCCCGAGGTCGCACCCCGCCCAGCCGTCGCCGTCTCCCATGGCGACGACGATAGCCGCGATGGCCCGTGACGAACGGCACAGCCGCGCGGAGCCCATCTCCGAATAGCATTCGGGACGAGTGGCGATCAAGGGGGACGGACGTGAGCGTCGAGGCCGGGCCGCAGGCCCACCGGCGGGCCGCCGAGCTGTGGGACACGCTGTCGGGGGCCGAGCTGCTCCAGGCGATGGCGGACGGGCGGTTCCCGGAGATCTCCGACGTCAACCGGCACATCGGGCAGGTGCTCACCCGCGCCGTGCCCGGCCGGGTGGACATCTCCTGGACGCCGTCCGAGATCCTCTGCAACCCGGGCGGCACCGTCCACGGCGGGTACATCGCGATGATCCTCGACAACGCGGTCTGCCTCGCGGCGGCCAGCACCGGGGAGCGCTTCGTCCCCATGCTGACGCTGAACCTGAACGTCGACTACCTGCGCGCCGTCCGCGCGGACGAGACCTACACGGTGGCCGGGACGTGCGTGCACCCCGGCCGCACCCGCATGTACTCCACGGCGACGGTGGACGACGCGGACGGGCGCCCGGTGGCGCGGGCGTCGGCGAGCGTCGTCCCGAACAAGGCGTTCGCACGCTGAACAAGGCGGTCGCACGTTAAGCAAGCGTTCACGCGTTGAACAAGGCGGTCGCACGTTGAACAAGGCGGTCGCGCGCCGACCCTGCGGGACCGCTCGCGATCGAGCACATAGGCTGGCCCCATGGTGGATCCCGGCACAGTGGTGAACGCGATCAAGCAGGCCCGCGACCGGCGGACGGCCCCGCTGATCCTCGAACTCGACCTCACCGAGGGCATCGTCGAGACGGCGCCCGCCGACCCGGTCTCCGCGATCCTCGCCATGCGCCGGACGAGCCTGCGCGACGTCCTCGACGGGCTGCGCCGCGCCCGCTCCGACGCGCGGGTGCGCGCCCTCGTCGTGAAGGTCACCGGCGGCGCGGGCCTGGCGCTGGTGCAGGAGTTGCGGGAGGCCGTCCAGGCGCTGCGGGACGCGGGCAAGCACACGGTCGCGTGGGCGGAGACGTTCGGCGAGAGCGGGCGCGGCACCGTCCCGTACTACCTGGCGACCGCGTTCGACGCCATCTACCTCCAGCCGACCGGGGAGGTCGGGCTGACCGGCATCGCGATCGAGGAGCCGTTCCTCGCGGGCGCGCTGGAGAAGGCGGGCGTCCAGCCGAGGTTCGCCAAGCGGCACGAGTACAAGACCATGGCGAACACGTTCATGGAGAAGGCGTACACGCCGGAGCACGAGGAGTCGTCGAAGCGGCTCGTCGCGTCGATCGGCGAGCAGATCGCCGACGGCGTCGCCGCCGCGCGCGGGCTGCCCGCCGACAAGGTCCGCGCGCTGATCGACCGGGGCCCGTTCCTCGCCGGTGAGGCGCTGGAGGAGAACCTCGTCGACAAGCTCGGCTACCGCGACGAGGTGTACGCCGACCTGCGCGAGCGGTTCGGCGACGAGGCGCAGCTCCGCTACGTGTCCCGGTACGCCCGCGCGCACGGCCTCGCGAGCCGCCTCCCGCAGCCCGGCAAGCAGGACGTGGTCGCTCTGGTCAACGGGCACGGCCCGATCCGGCTCGGGCGCAGCGGGCGCGGCGGCCCGTTCCCGAACTCCGGTCCCGCGATGGGCTCGGACACGGTCGGCGCCGCCATCCGCGCCGCCGTGAAGGACGACCGCGTCAAGGCGATCGTGTTCCGGGTGAACAGCCCCGGCGGGTCGGCGGTGGCGTCCGACGCGATCTGGCGCGAGGTGGTGCTCGCCCGCCGCGCCGGGAAGCCCGTCATCGTGTCGATGGGCAACGTCGCGGCGTCCGGCGGGTACTACGTCGCGATGGCCGCCGACACGATCGTCGCGCAGCCCGGCACCATCACCGGGTCGATCGGCGTCGTCGCGGGCAAGGCGGTCGTGAACGGCCTGCTCGACCGGGTCGGCGTGAACCTCGGCGCGGTCGCCGAGGGCGACCACGCCCGGATGGCGAGCGCCACGAAAGACTTCAGCGACTCCGAGTGGGAGCGGGTCAACGCGTCCCTCGACAAGATCTACGACGACTTCACCTCGCGGGTCGCGGACGGGCGGGGCCTGTCCCGCGAGCGCGTCCACGAGCTGGCGCGGGGCCGCGTGTGGACGGGCGCCGACGCCAAGGAGCACGGCCTCGTCGACGAACTGGGCGGCCTCGACCGGTCGCTCGACCTGGCCCGCAAGGGCGCGGGCCTGCCCGCCGACACGCCCGTCCGCGTCTACCCGCACACCTCGCCGCTGGAGCGGCTGCGCCCGCCCGAGTCCAGCGAGGACCGCGCCGCCGCCGCGGCCCGGTTCGACGCCTGGGGCTCGCTCGGCGGCCTCGCCGCCCGGCTCGGGCTGCCCGCCGCCGGGCCGCTGACGCTGCCCGGCTCCTGGGACATCCGCTGACCGGCGTCCCCGGCTTCGCCGACGCCGTCGCGGGCTTCGCCACCGGGGTGGTCGTGCTGACCGTCCGGGACGGCCGCGACGACCTCGGCACCACGGTCACCGCGTTCATGTCGGTGTCGCTGGAGCCGCCGATGGTGCTGGCGAGCGTGGCGGCGTCGTCCTACGTGGCGGAGGTGCTGGGACGACAGGACAGGTGGGCGGCGACGGTGCTGTCCGCCGGGCAGCGCGCCCTCGCCGGACGGTTCGCCGCCGAAGGACGTCCCGGCGCCCGCATCCTCCTCGCGAGCGAGCCGCACCACCGCGGCGAGCACTCCGGGGCGCTCATCCCGGAGACGGGCGTGTCCGCGCTGGAGTGCGAGACGCGGCAGGTAGTCGAGGCGGGCGACCACGTCCTGTTCGTCGCCGGGGTCCTCGCCGCCGACTACACGACGCGCGACCCGAAGCCCCTGATCAGGGTCAACCGCCGCTACCTCACCTGAACCCCGGCCCGCCACACCGCCGCCGTCTGGGGGACGCCGGGGCGGTAGGCGAGGTGGATGTGGGACGGGGCGTCCAGCACGTGCACGTCGGCGCGGGCGCCGGGGGCGAGGCGGCCGACGTCGGTGCGGCGCAGGGCCCGCGCGCCGCCCGCCGTCGCGGACCAGACGGCCTCGGCGGGCGTCATCCGCATGTCGCGGACGGCGACCGCGATGCAGAACGCCATGCTGGAGCTGTAGCAGGACCCGGGGTTGCAGTCGGAGGCGAGCGCGACGGTGGCGCCAGCGTCCAGGAGGCGGCGCGCGTCCGGGTACGGCTGGCGGGTGGAGAACTCGACGCCGGGCAGGAGCGTCGCGACGGTCTGGGACGACGCCAGCGCGTCCACGTCGGCGTCGCTCAGGAACGTGCAGTGGTCGGCGGACGCGGCGTCCAGCTCGACCGCGAGCCGCACGGCCGGGCCCTCGGTGAGCTGGTTGGCGTGCACCCGCGCGCCGAGCCCCGCCTTGACGCCCGCCTGGAGCACCTCGCGGGCCTGGTCGGCGTCGAACGCGCCCCGCTCGCAGAAGACGTCCACCCAGCGGGCGTGCGGGGCGCAGGCGGCGAGCATGTCGGTCGAGACGAGCCGCGTGTAGCCGGCGGTGTCGTCCCCGTACTCGGACGGGACGACGTGCGCCCCGAGGTAGGTGACCTCGTCCGCGAACTCGGCGGCGATGCGGACGGCCCGCTCCTCCTGCTCGACCGTCAGCCCGTAGCCCGACTTGCACTCGACGGTCGTCGTCCCCTGCCGGGCCATCTCGCCGACCAGGCGGCGGACGGTCGCGCGCAGCTCGTCGTCGGACGCGGCGCGGGTGCGCGCCACGGTCGTCCGGATCCCGCCAGCCGCGTACTTCTGGCCGCTCATGCGCGCCGCGAACTCCTCGGCGCGTTCCCCGGCGAAGACGAGGTGGGCGTGCGAGTCGACGAACCCGGGGAGGACGGCCCGGCCCGCCGCGTCGAACGCCTCGTCGGCGGCGGGCGCGTCCGCGGACGGGCCCGTCCACGCGATCCGGTCGCCGTCGATCACGACGGCCGCGTCCCGGATCACCCCCAGGCCGTCGCCCACGGCCGGGTCGTTGGTGACCAGTTCCCCGATGTCGGTGATGGCGATGCTCAAGCGGGCTCCTCGGCGGTGATGGCCTCGATCGCGGTGGTCAGGGCGGCGGGGACGTCGTCGACCAGCAGGTGGCGGCCGTCGCGCACGATCTCCCGTCCGGACACGACGACGTGCCGGACGTCCGCCGCCGTCGCGGCGAACACGGCCGCCTCCGCGACGTGGTCGGGCGCGGCCCCCGCCGTGCGGACGGAGTCGAGCGCGACGCTGACGAGGTCGGCGTAGGCGCCGGGTTCGATGCGTCCCGCCTCCGGCCAGCCGAGCCCGTAGTGCCCGTTGGACGTGGCGGCGGCGAGCAGCTCCCCGGCCGTCCAGTGGCCGCGGCGGCGGGTGCGCAGGCGCTCGTCCAGCTCGACCGCGCGGGCCTCCTCGAACAGGTCGATCACGGCGTGCTGGTCGGAGCCGAGCGAGATCGGAGAGCCCGCGCCGGCGAGGTCGCGGGCCGGGCCGACGCCGTCTGCGAGGTCCCGCTCGGTCGTCGGGCACATGCACACGCTTGTGAGCGTGGTGCCGAGCAGGCCGATGTCCTCGGCGGTGAGGTGCGTCGCGTGGACGGCCGTCGTCAGCGCCCCGAGCGCGCCCGACTCGGCGAGCAGGCGGGTCGGCGTCATGCCGTACGCCTCCTCGCACTCCGCGTTCTCGGCGGGCTGCTCGGACAGGTGGACGTGCAGCGGCGCCCGGTGCTCCTTCGCCCACGCCGCGACCGCGCCGAGCTGCTCGCGCGGCACCGCCCGGACGGAGTGGATCGCCGCACCGACGCGGGCGTGGAGACGTCCCCCCTTGTCGGTCTGGTCGCGCAGGCTGCCGACCCGGCGCGCCCAGTTGCCCACCGTGCCGTCGCCGAAGCGCAGCTGCGGGCCGGTGAGCGGACGCCCGATGCCGCCCGCGAGGTAGCAGGTGTCGAGGAGCGTGATCCGGATGCCCGCGTCGGACGCGGCGGCGATCAGCGCCTCGCCCATCGCGTTGGGCTCGTCGTAGGGGGCGCCGTCCGGCCGGTGGTGCAGGTAGTGGAACTCGCCGACGCAGCTGATCCCGGCGAGGGCCATCTCGGCGTAGACGGCGGTGGCGAGGGCGCGGTAGGAGTCCGGGTCGAGCCGTGCCGCGGCCTTGTACATCTGGTCGCGCCACGTCCAGAAGGTCCCGGACTGGGCCTGCGCGCGGGAGCGGAGGACGCGGTGGAAGGCGTGCGAGTGCGCGTTCGCGAGACCGGGGAGCGTCAGCCCCGGCAGCCGCGCGGCCCCCGGCGGGGCCGGGACGCCGGGCGCGACGCGGGTGATCCGCTCGCCGTCGGCCTCGATCAGCACGTCGGACGCCACGGCGTCACCGAGCCAGGCGAACTGGGCATGCCACTGCATGTCGGGACCCCTACCCGCGCGCCAGGTCGTCCAGTACCGCGGTGAGCGCCTCCACCCCGGCCAGGCAGTCGGCCGGTTCGGCGGACTCCGCGGGCGCGTGCGACACTCCCGACGGGTTCCGGACGAACAGCATCGCCGTCGGCACGCGGGCGGACAGGATCCCCGCGTCGTGGCCCGCCCCGGTCGGCAGCACCGGGACGCCGCCGAGCGCCTTGCCGATCCGGTCGCGCAGCGCCAGGTTCAAGTCGACGATCTCGGTGTAGGACTCCTCCGCCAGGTCGACGCTCACCCGGTGCGGACGGGCGGCGACCCGGGCCGCCTCGTCGGTCTCGGCGACCGTCCGGCGGACGGCGTCGTCGGCGGGGCCGCGGGCGTCCAGCCAAGCGCTGACGGACGAGGCGATCGCGTTCACCCCGCCCGGCACGACCCGCACCTTCCCGACCGTCGCGACCGCGCCGTTCCGCTCGGCCGCCTCGCGGGCCGCGAGGACCATCGCCGCGAACGGCAGCATCGGGTCGCGGCGGTCGGCGAGGAGGGTCGTCCCGGCGTGGTTGCCCTCGCCCGTGAAGTCGAACCGCCACCGCCCGTGCGGGACGATCGCGCTCGCCACCCCCACCGGCTCGTGGAGGGCGCGGCCCTGCTCGACGTGCAGTTCGACGTACTGCCCGATGCGTCCGAGGAGGCCCTCATCGGGGCCGATGGTGTCGGGGTCAAGCCCGGCGTTGTGCATGACCTCGGCGAACGTGTGACCGTCCGCGTCGGTCAGGCCGCGCGCCCGCGCCGGGTCGATCGCGCCGGACAGCAGCCGCGAGCCGAGGCACGCCACCCCGAACCGCGCGCCCTCCTCCTCGGCGAACGCCGCGATCCCGATCGGCCGCGCGGGCGCGAAGCCGCGCTCGCGGAGCCGGTCGACGGCGGCGAACGCCGAGACGACGCCGAGCGGCCCGTCGAACGCGCCGCCGCCCGGCACCGAGTCCAGATGGCTTCCGGTCAGGACGGCGCCGTCGCGCGTCCCGTCGGCCGGGTACCACCAGGCGAACATGTTGCCGTTCGGGTCGTGCTCGACGGTCAGGTCGCGGCGGCGGGCCTCGTCCAGGAACCAGGCGCGGCACTCCAGCTCGGGCGGCGTCCACGCGAACCGGTGGTAGCCGCCGGTCGCGTCGTCCCGCCCGACCGGCAGCAACGCCGCCCACATCTCCTCGAAGCTCATGGGCGCATCGGGATCCGGACCCCGCGCTCGTCGGCGACCTCGGCGGCGCGGTCGTAGCCCGCGTCGACGTGCCGCATGACGCCCGTCCCCGGGTCGTTGGTCAGGACCCGGCGGAGCTTCTCGCCCGCGAGGGCCGTCCCGTCCGCGACGCAGACCTGGCCCGCGTGGATCGAGCGGCCGATCCCGACGCCGCCGCCGTGGTGGATCGACACCCACGTCGCGCCGGACGAGGTGTTCAGCATCGCGTTCAGCAGCGGCCAGTCGGCGATCGCGTCGGAGCCGTCCTTCATGCCCTCGGTCTCCCGGTACGGGCTCGCGACCGAGCCGCAGTCGAGGTGGTCGCGGCCGAGCACGATCGGCGCGCTGATCTCGCCCCGCGCGACCAGGTCGTTGAACGCCTCTCCGGCCTTGTCGCGCTCGCCGTAGCCGAGCCAGCAGATCCGGGACGGCAGGCCCTGGAAGTGGACCCGCTCCCCCGCCATCTTGATCCAGCGGGTGAGGGGCTCGTTGTCCGGGAAGAGGTCGAGGATCGCCTGGTCGGTGCGCGCGATGTCGGCCGGGTCGCCGGACAGCGCCGCCCACCGGAACGGCCCCTTGCCCTCGCAGAACAGCGGGCGGATGTAGGCGGGCACGAACCCCGGGAACTCGAACGCCCGCTCGTACCCGGCGAGCTGCGCCTCCCCGCGGATCGAGTTGCCGTAGTCGAACACCTCGGCGCCCGCGTCCTGGAAGCCGACCATCGCCTCGACGTGCGCGGCCATCGACGCGCGGGCCCGCTCGGTGAACGCGGCCGGGTCCTTGTCGCGCTCGGCGGCCATGTCCGCGAACTCGACGCCGCGCGGCAGGTACATCAGCGGGTCGTGCGCGCTGGTCTGGTCGGTGACGATGTCGATCGGCGCGCCCCTGCGCAGCAGCTCGGGGACGATGTCGGCCGCGTTCCCGAGGACCGCGATCGACAGCGGGCGCCTTGCCTCGCGCGCCTCCTCGGCGAGGCGGAGCGCCTCGTCCAGCGAACCGGCCTTGACGTCGCAGTACCGGTGCTCGACGCGCCGCTCGATCCGGGACGGGTCGCACTCGACGCAGATCGCGACGCCGCCGTTCATCGTCACGGCGAGCGGCTGCGCGCCGCCCATCCCGCCGAGCCCGGCGGTCAGCGTGATCGTCCCGGCGAGGGAGCCGCCGAACCGCTTCTCCGCGACGGCCGCGAACGTCTCGTAGGTGCCCTGGAGGATGCCCTGCGTGCCGATGTAGATCCACGAACCGGCGGTCATCTGGCCGAACATCGTCAGGCCGAGCGACTCCAGGCGGCGGAACTCCTCCCAGGTCGCCCACTGCGGGACGAGGTTCGAGTTCGCGATCAGCACGCGCGGGGCCCACTCGTGCGTCTGGAAGATCCCGACCGGCTTGCCGGACTGGACGAGCAGCGTCTCGTCCCCCTCCAGGTCGGCGAGGGAGCGGAGGATGCCGTCGAAGGCGTCCCAGTTCCGGGCCGCCTTGCCCGAGCCGCCGTAGACGACCAGTTCGTCCGGGTGCTCGGCGACCTCGGGGTCGAGGTTGTTCTGGATCATGCGGAGGGCGGCCTCCTGCGGCCAGCCCTTCGCGGCGGTCAGCGCGGTGCCGCGCGGGGCGCGGACGGGCCTCGGACCTGACATCTGGGGTGCTCCTTCAGGAGAGGGGGCCGGTGACGGCCTCGGCGGCGGCGACCAGGGAGCCGTCCCTGACCAGCTCTGTCGTGGCGGCGATCTCGGGCGCGAGGTAGCGGTCCGGGCCCGGCGGCGGGACGGCCTCGCGCAGCCGGGCGACCACGGCGGCGGTCGCCGGGCCGGGCCGCAGCGGGGTGCGCAGGTCGAGCGCCCGCGCGGCGGTGAGGATCTCGATGGCGACCACCTGCGCCAGGCCGTCCACCGACCGGCGCAGCTTGCGGGCCGCGTTCCAGCCCATGGACACGTGGTCCTCCTGCATGGCCGAGCTCGGGATCGAGTCGGCGCTCGCCGGGGCGGCGCGGCGCTTCAGGTCGGACACGATCGCGGCCTGCGTGTACTGCGCGATCATGTGCCCGGAGTCGACGCCCGGGTCGTCGGCGAGGAAGGCGGGCAGCCCGGCGGAGCGGGCCTTGTCGAGCATCCGGTCGGTGCGCCGCTCCGACATGGACGCGACGTCTGCGGCGGGCACGGCGAGGAAGTCCAGCACGTACGCGATCGGCGCGCCGTGGAAGTTGCCGTTGGACTCGACGCGCCCGTCCGGCAGGACGACCGGGTTGTCGATCGCGGACGCCAACTCCCGTTGGGCGACGAGCTCGGCGTGCGCGAGCGTGTCGCGGGCCGCGCCGTTGACCTGGGGCGCGCAGCGCAGCGAGTAGGCGTCCTGGACGCGGGTGCAGTCGGGTCCGCGGTGCGACTCCATGATCTCCGAGTCGCCGAGCAGCGCCCGCAGGTTCGCGGCGGACGCGGCCTGCCCCGGATGCGGCCGCAGCGCCTGGAGGTCGGCGGCGAACACCCGGTCGGTGCCGAGCAGCGCCTCGACGCTCATCGCGGCGGCGACGTCGGCCGCCGTGAGCAGCGCGCGCAGGTCGTTGATCGCGAGGACGAGCATGCCGAGCATCCCGTCCGTGCCGTTGAGGAGGGCGAGGCCCTCCTTCGCGCCCAGCGTGACCGGGGTGATCCCGGCCTCGTCCATCGCCTGCGCGGCGGGCTTCAGCACGCCTTGCGCGTCGCGAACCGAGCCCTCGCCGATCAGCGCCAGCGCGACGTGCGCGAGCGGCGCGAGGTCGCCGGAGCAGCCGAGGCTGCCGTGCTCGAACACCTGCGGCGTGATGCCCGCGTTGAGCAGCGCCGCGAGCGTCCGGACGGTCATCGGCTGGACGCCGGTCCGGCCGGTGGCGAGCGTCCGCAGCCTGAGCAGCATCAGCGCCCGGACCACCTCCCGCTCCACCTCGGGACCCGTCCCGGCCGCGTGCGACCGGACGATGTTCAGCTGCAACTGCGCCCGCTTCTCCGGGGCGATGTGCCGGGTCGCGAGCGCGCCGAACCCGGTGGACACGCCGTACACCGGCGTCGGGCGCGCCGACAGCTCCTCGACGTGCGCCCGCGCCTCCCCGACCAGCTTCAGCGCCTCCTCGGTCAGCGCGACCTCGGCGCCGTTCCGCGCGACGGCGACGACCTCGGCGAAGTCCAGCGGTTCCGGGCCTACCGCGACGCGTGCGTCCCCCATGTCCAAACCCATACCCACCATTAAGGGGCCCCGGCGCCGTCCGGCCCAGCCCCGGACGCGGCGATGTGTCTCAGATACGAGACAATGCCGGGATGAGCCAGGTCCCCGCCGCGCGCCGCGCGCTCGCCGTGCTGCGCCTGATGGCCGCGGCGCCCGGCCCGCTGCCCGCGTCCGCGATCGCCCGCGCCCTGGACCTGCCCCGCTCCAGCGCCTACCACCTGCTCGCCGCGATGGCCGAGGACGGCTTCGTCACCTACCTCCCCGAGGAGCGCCGCTGGGGCCTCGGCGTCGCCGCGTTCGAGATCGGCTCCGCCTACCTCCGGCACGAGCCGCTCGAACGGCTGGCGCGCCCCCTGCTGCGCCGCCTGGTCGACCGGCTCGGCGAGATCGTCCAGCTGGGGGTCCTGCACGGCGCGGAGACCCTCTACCTGCTCAAGGAGCAGCCGCCCCGGCACGCGACCCTCGTCACGGACGTCGGCGTCCGGATGCCCGCCCAGCTCACCGCGAGCGGCCGCTCCATGCTCGCCCACCTGCCCCCCGCCCAGGTCAGGGCCCTGTTCCCGGGCCGCTTCGTGGACCGGACGGGCTCCGGCCCCCGCTCGCTGCGCGAACTCCGCCAGGTCCTGGCCGAGGACGCCCGGCGCGGCTGGTCGGCCGAGGACGGCCACATCACCGAGGGCTTCGCCAGCATCGCCGCGTGCGCCTTCGACCACACCGGCCACCCGACGGCCGCGATAACGGTCACCTTCCGCCGCACCGACCACCCGCCGTCGTCCTGGCCGTCCTTGGCGCCCCCCGTCCGCGAAACCGCCGCCCTCCTGACGACCCGCCTAGCCGGCCGCCCGCCCAAGCCCCACTGACCAGGAGACGGCCCGCCGAGGCCCGCACCCCTCCATGTGAATTCAGTGGGGGATGGGGATTTCCACCTTTGGGAGGTCGGGGGGCGGGGTGCGCCATTCGCCGGTCAGGAGCACGCTCATCGTGTAGATGTGCCAGAGCTGTTTGATCCAGCGTTTCGGGCGGTCGCGGACGCCTGTCATCAGGGCCTCTCTGTCGACGATGTCGAAGAGGGTTTGGGGGCCGTCCAGGATCTGGTCCAGCAGGATTTTGCGGAAACCGTCGTCGTAGGAGACACGCCAGTTGAAGGCCGCCGTCCTGCCCCGGGCCGGGGGGACGGCGCGGGCCCGCCACGCGCGCCTTCCGAGGAGCCGGGGCTTCTGCTCGCGGTCGAAACGCCACCGCTTGCCCTCCGGCTGGATGTCCTCCAATTGCGGCGCGAGTTCCCGGATCAGCAGGTAGAACGGGTATTCGGTGCGCCGCCAGCGCGGTTCGAGGGCCGTCGCCTCGCGGACCACCCGGTTGTCGAAGAACGGGTGGTAGTACGGGGAGTTCATGAGCGTCGCGCTGTGCGAGCCGACGATCCAGCGTCCGGTGCGGTAGTACAGGTAGAGCTTGTCGAGGACGTCGAAGGCGTCGGTCTCGGCGAGTTCCGCCCAGGGCCGGTGCCCGGCGGCGGCGCGGGCGTTCGCGTCGGCGGTCAGGATCGGTCCGGCGGCGTGGAAGATGAGGTGGACGCGCTTCTTCAGCTTTTCGGGGCTGATGTCGTCCTGGTCGTAGAGAAAGCCGCCGCGCAGCGTCTCACCGCCCGATCCCGAGGTGGCGGGAACCATTCGGTAGGGATGGAACCTGACGACGTTCTCGTAGGCGGAGTTCATCCCCTCGCACGTGCGGATGACGTGCGCGGCCCTGCTGAACGGGTGCTCCACCATCACCGATTCCTTCGGCCCTTCGGGATGGGTCAGGTTCACGTTGTGCTCGATGCCGAGGGCCGTTGCGACCTGGGTGGCGAGAATGACGTCCGGGTCGTCCGCGAAACCGTGCGTCGAGCCGGTGAACGGGACCCCGGCCGCCTTCAGCACCGCGGCCATGAGGCGGCTGTCCCTGCCGCCCGAGAGCGAAAGGGCGATCGGTTCGCGATGCCTGGCCAGGGGCGCCACCGAGTCGACGAGCGCCTCCGCCAGCGGACGGATCAACTCCCGTTGAGCCCGGCCTTTTCCCCGCAGTGTCCGCACCTCTGTAATGGGCTGCCGCCGAATGGCCGTCGGCCGTCCCGGAGCCGCCGTCAGCACCGATCCGGCCGGGAGTGCCTGGACGCCGCGGAACGGCGTGTCGTCATTGGTGAAGAACCCGTGCCGGATTATCGGATGCAGGACTTCGACCGCGAGGTCCATTTCCGGTTCCTCGACCCCCGTGTCCACGGCCCGCGCCACGAGGTGGACCAGCAGTGAGCGGCTGCCGACCACCCGCACCCCCGCCGCCTCCGCGTGGTAGACGGGGCAGACGCGGGCCATCGACGTCGCGGCCTCGACGCCGTCCTCGCTCGCCCGGAAGGCGGCGAAGACGCCGCCGAGCCCCGCGGCGGCGGCGCCGAGGTCGTCCTCGTTGAGCAGCAGGTCGCCGTCCCTCTTCGACTCGGCGAGGTAGCCGCAGTACCCGAGCCTGCGGCCCGACCCGCCGATCATGGTGGGGGGCAACAGTTCCTCGTCCGGCTCGTTGGACCAGCCGAACAGCGCGGTCTGGCCGTCGGGCGCCGTCCACTCCACGGGCCGGACGACTTCCGGCGGGACCGGGAACGCCGCGCCGACGGCGCGCCGGGCAGCGCGGAGGGCCACCGGCGGAATGCGTTCGCGCACTTCACGGGCGGCGAGCAGCAGATAGACGCGCACATCCGAAGACGATCACATCCCCGCCGGACCGACGCCGTGGAACGGTGCACTTAACTCGAAGTTTGCCCGCCCTACGCCGGGCGGAGGCCGAATCACCTGCCCATCGGACGGCCGCAACCATCGGTGACCGCCTGGTGCCCTTGTCCATCACGGCTCCTGATCATCAACAATCACTTGAATAGCGCCTTTGATAGGATTTACGGCACCTTGATCACCAGGGAGCACCGATGGACGAGGCCCTTCCAGACGACCCGGAAGAACGGCTGGCCAAGGCCCGCGAGCGGTTGAAGTCGCTGCACGATGAGCCGAATTCCGGGCTGCCCGAAAATGGATCGCCGTCCGACCGCGGAATCGGCGCGGCGGACGAGGAAAGGGTCCGGGCGACCGCCGTCGCCGGACGCCTGACCGGCCTGGAAATCGACCCTCGCGCGATGCGGAATTCACCCGCGGAACTGGGCGAACACATTGCGGCCGCCGCGAACGCCGCGCTGGACGACCTGCGCGCGCGGTCGGCGTCCGCCAGCACGGAGCCGGTCGTCGACCCGGCGGCGCTCGTCCAGACGCTGCGCGCCGTCCAGGAGCAGGGCATGCGCCAGATGGCCCTGATCAACCAGGCCGTCGGCGAGGCGCTGGCGAAGGCGCGGGCGAGCATGCGATGAGCTACGAACGCGCCACCGACGACCTCGACAAGGTGCTGGGCGACGTCCTCGACGCCGCGGCCCAGGCGCAAACGACCCCGCCTCCCCCGGACGAGGAGAGCGAGGGGCACGACCCCGACCGGACCGTCCGGGCGGTCGTCTCCCCGGACGGCCGGATCACGTCCGTGGAGATCGGCCCCCGCGCCGCGCGGCTGAGCTCGCAGGAGATCGCCGAGCGCGCCGTCGCCGCGATCAACGCCGCCCTGGACGGCCTCTCGACCCGGTCGGCCGCCTTCGGCGGCGCCGACCTGACCGCCCGCCTCCGCGAGGCGCAGGACCTCAGCGTGCGCCAACTCACCGAGTACACGGAGTCTCTGCGCGACTCGATCAACGCCCTGGGACGGAGCTGAGCGAAAATGGGCATGCCCGGATACGAGGTCGATCCCGAGGGAATCCGCCGATCCGGAATCGGCATCGGCTCCTCGGCCCAACAACTGAAAGCCGACTGGGAGGCGTTCCAAGGCGAACTCGCCGGATTCGGCGAACCGTGGGGAACCGACGACATCGGCTCCCTCATCGGCGGCGTCTACCAGGCCATCTACGAAGTCGCCGTCGAGTGCTACAACGAGAACCTGAGTTCCATGTCCGAGGACGCCGAGGCCGTCCAGGCCGTGGCCGCGAACCATTTCGCCGCCGAACAGTACAACGTGACGGAGATCAACCGCGTCCGGGACGTGCTCGGCTGATGGGCCTGCAGTTACCCGGCGAACTCCGCTCCCTCCTGTCGATGCTGGGCTACACCTGGCCCGAGGCCGACGAGGTCAAGCTCATGGAAATGGGCGGCGCCTGGCTGCGGTTCGCCGGCTCCCACTCCGGCCCGCTCGGCGAGGCCGACTCCCAGGCCCAGCGCGTGTGGCAGGCCAACAAGGGCGACGACATCGAGGCGTTCCGCACGTCCTGGACCGCCGACGACTCCCCCAACAGCAACCTCCAGGACTTCACCACCGCCGCCAACATCATCGGCGCCGGCCTCATGATCTGCGGCGGAATCGTCCTCGCCCTGAAGATCAACGTGATCGTCCAACTCACCATCCTCGCCATAGAGATAGCCCAGGCCCTCGCCACCGCCGGCCCCACCTTCGGCGCCTCCCTGGCCGAAATCCCCATCTTCAAAGAAATAACCGGCGCCCTAATAGACATAATCATCGACCAGGCCCTCCAGGCCATCCTCAATGGCTAAGGGCGGCCCTCGTGAGACGAATTACCTTACTGCTCATCGCCCTGTTCCTGACATCCGCACTTCGGCGGCGCGCGCACGGCGGCGCGGGCGGGGCGGGATTGTTCGAGCCCGCGGTCCGGTGGATGCGCCGCAAGGTGCAGCGGAGCAGGAGGCACCACCACATCTTTCGCGGAGAGATCAGGACGGCCCGCGGAGGCCCGTTGCAGGGCCAGCGGGTGCCGGGCGGCTACCACCATCGGTTCATGGGGCAGGACTGGCCGGATCGCAGGATCGGAAACGTCACCGCGACCGGTCCGCATGGCACCTATCGCGCCCGAGTGCAGATGCGGGACGACAATGGGCAATGGGTCGACAAGCCGTTCCCCAGTACGTTCTTTCCGGACAATTGGACGCCGCAGAGCGTCGATGGAACCATCCGAAAGGCGTTCGACGGACACACGGTGACGCAATTCGACCGACATGGGAATCCGCGCCGCTGGCAAGGCATGGCGGATGGTATCGTTGTCGAGGGATCTTTTCATCGCAACGGTCGCGACTGGGACTCGGGCTGGCCGGTCTTCTAATATCGAAATGAACAGAGATGGCGACGACGAGAATCAGGTTCTTTCACAACGAGTTCGGCGTGGCGGCAAGCGAACCGACCCACCCCGACTACGGCGCGCTCGGGTCCATGCTGACCAGTGATGTGCAGAGCGATGTGACATCCTGCCTGGACGTACTCGCCTGGATCGAGGACGTATGGCACGGCCCCGACGACCAGAACTCCTGGCAGGGAAACTCCTGGCGCGTGGTCGTGGACGGACAGGGAATACATCTGTCCGACCTCTACTCCGACGACTGGACCGGGGATTACCAATTCAGCGAGGTGCACGAGATAGCGCTCGCCTACCTCGCTTTCATCTCTCCGGACGGGCCCACGCTTCGGACGGCGTTGAACACATGGGAAAGCGAGTGGAAGCGCTCGCACCCGTGCCGGGACCACCTGGGCTGAGCGACCGACGGCCAACGAGCCGCTCCGCCGGTGGCCGCCGCCCGCTGCATCCCCCGGAAGGGGCGGGTGGAGCGGAGCGGGAGGCCGCGCGTAGCCCCTGGCGCGGTCCTCCCGTTCCGGCTAGCGGACTTCGGGGGTCAGCCGAAGTCGAGGTCGGAGCACTGGTAGAAGGCGTTGCCGGTGTCGGCGATGTCCCAGACGGCGAGCAGGATGTGCCTGCCGGTGCGCTGCGGGAGCGTGCCGCTGTGGACGGTCGGGTTGGACGGCGGGCGCCCGTTGTCCTTCGTCGCGATGAAGGGGACGAGGTCCAGCGAGGCGCGGGTCAGCGGCTGCGTGCTGTTCCAGCCGTCCTTGGTGAGGAAGTAGCGGAACGACGTCGTCGCGTGCGCGGCGGTGAACTTCCAGCTGATGCTGAGGTTGGAACCGCTCGTGACCTTCGTCGCGGGCCAGCCGGTGCCGCCGCGCTGGTCGTCGAGCGGGCTCCAGCGGGAGTCGGCGCCGGCGCAGATCGTGCCGTCGCGCGGGCCGCTGTTCGGGAAGCCCTTCGGGCCTTCGACGCCGTCCGGGTCCCACTGGACCTGGCCGCAGTTCTGGACCTTGTGGGTGCCGCACAGGTAGCTGCGGCTCGGCGGCGACGTGGTGTAGCCGTGCGAGAACGCCGGCACGGCGAGTGCCAGCGGCAGGCCGACGGTGACGGCCGCGGCCACGGCGAGGCTGGTCTTCCTTGGCATCCTGCTTCTCCTTGGCGGGAGGTACGCGGGGGTACCCGGAGGCGGAGGCGAGCCGACTCTTCAGCCAACTCTAAGGAAACTTTCCTTTAAGTAAGGTGGGGGCTCCGCGGCGGCGCGTCAAGCCGTCCGGCCGAATCGGGCACGGCGCGCCGCGAATCTGGCACGTTCTGCACAGCGGTCCCGGGAACGACGGAGGCCCGCCGCTCCAGGTGGGGGCGACGGGCCTCGGAAGCGGAAGAGGTCAGGCCAGGCCGGACTTCTTCAGCCACTCCTCGGCGACCTTCTCCTGGTCGTCCTTGTCGATGGCGATGCGCTTCATCATGTCCAGGAGGTCCTGGGTGGTGAGCTTGGCGGAGACGGCGTTCAGCGCCGCCTTCGCGGTGTCGTTCACGGCCTTCTTGTTGACGAGGGGCGTGACGTTCTGGGCGCTGAAGACGTTCTTCGGGTCTTCGAGGACGACCAGCTTCTTCTCCTGGATCGTCGGGTCGGTGGTGAAGAGGTCGGCCGCCTGGATCTTGTTCTCGGTGAGCAGCTTCACCAGGGTGGCCTGCGCGCCGGCGTCGAACGGCTGGAACTTCTTGAACTCCAGCCCGTACACCTTCTTCAGGCCGACGAGGCCCTGCTGCCGGGTCTTGAACTCCGACGGGCCCGCGATCGTCAGCTCGTTGGCGACCGGGCCGAGGTCGGTGATCGACTTCAGCTTGTACTTGGCGGCGGTCTGCGGGTTGACGGTGACGGAGTCCTTGTCCTCGGCCGGGGACGAGTTGAGGATCTCCACGCCCGCGGGCAGCTTCGCCTTCAGCTCGGTGTTGATCTGATCGGTCGTCGAAGCCTGGCTGTCCTTGTTGACGGACGTCGTCAGCAGCGCGCCGTTGTACTCCGGCATGACGCCGATGCCGCCCTTGACGACCTGGTCGTAGTAGACCTCGCGGGCGCCGATGTTGAACTTGCGGGTGACCTTGACGCCCTTGGCCTCAAGGGCCTGCGCGTACAGCTCGCCGATCAGGTTGCTCTCGGGGAAGTTGGCGCCGCCGACGATGACGGTGCCGCCGCCCCCGCCGCCCGACAGCGGGTTCTTGTCGTCGCCGCCGGAGTCCCCGTCGCCACAGGCGGACAGCGCCAGGGCGGCCACGAGGCCGACGACCGCGCCACGGATGAGTTTGTGCATTTTCCTGTTTGCCCTTCGGTCGGTCAGGAGGAACGGGCGGAGCCGAGCAGCCCCGGCGAGACGACGAGACGGCGCAGGCCCGCGAACACCAGCTGGACGACCAGCGCGAGCAGCACCACGAGCACGGTGCCGCCGACGACCAACTGGTAGTCGCCGCGGGCGAGCCCGTCGATGATGTAGCGGCCGAGGCCGCCGAAGCCCGGGTACGCGGCGATCGTCGCGGTCGCGACCACCTGGATCGCCGACGTCCGCAGCCCGAGCAGGATCAGCGGCAGCGCCATCGGCAGCTCCGCGTGCCAGAGGACGCCCCAGCCGGTCATGCCCATGCCGCGTGCCGCGTCCTTGGCGTCAGCGTCCACGCCCCGGACGCCCTCGAACGTGTTGACGAGGATCGGCGGGACGGCCAGCGCGACCAGCGCGACGAGCACGGGCGTGATGCTGTACTCGATGACGACGACGAACAGCACCAGCCCGAACGTGGGGATCGCGCGGGCGACGTTGGCGACGCTGATCGCGAGGAATCCGCCGCGTCCGGTGTGCCCGACGAGCAGCCCGAGCGCCAGCCCGATGACCGCCGCGAACAGCAGCGACACCCCGCTGTAGTAGAGGTGCTGGAGCAGCCGGTGCGGGATGCCGTCACCGCCGTGCCACTGGGACGAGGCGGTCAGCCACGTCCAGAACAGGTCGATCTGGTTCCAGAGGTCGTTCATGCGGCCCTGCCTTTCTGGGGGACGCCCCCCAGACCCCCGAAGTGGGGACGCCATGGTCCTCGCTTCGCTGCGGTCATGACGCCCTCCCCCGCGCTCGCGCCCAGGGCGTGAGCACGCGTTGGAGCGTTACCAGGAGTGCGTCCGTGATCAGGGCCAGCAGGACGATCAGGACGGTCGCGGCGACGATCTGCGTCTGGAACTGGAGCTGGTAGCCGCGGATGATGTCGTAGCCGAGCCCGCCCTGCCCGATGAGCTGGCCGACCGCGACGAGGCTGATGGACGACACCGCCGCCACCCGCGTCCCGGCGATCACGATGGGGACGGCGATCGGCAGCTCGACCCGCAGCAGCCGGCGCAGCGGGCCGAAGCCCATCGCGGTCGCCGCCTGGCGGACGGGCTCGGACACCGACGCCAGGCCGTCCACGACGTTCGGGACGAGCACCGACAGGCTGTAGAGCGTCAGCGGGATCATCACGGTGGACGCGGTCAGCCCGGTGTACTGGATGAAGATCATGAACAGCGCGAGCGACGGGATCGCGTACAGCACGTTCGCGATGGTCAGCGTCGGCGGGTAGAGCCAGCCCCAGCGGCGGCACAGCACGCCGAGCGGCAGCGAGATGAGCAGCCCGAACACGACCGGCAGCAGCGCGAGCCGCAGGTGGATGAGGGCGTGCTCGGTCAGCGTGTCGCGGTGGTCGCCGATCCAGGCCCAGTCGATGTCCATCAGCCGTCGTCCTCCGGGCCGGACGAGCCGTGGGTGGGGACGGCGAGCAGGTCGGTGCCCGCCGCCGTGCCGACCACCGCGCCGTCGTCGTCGACGCCGACCGCGAGCCCGGCCGGGGACAGGACGGCCGCGTCCAGCGCGACGCGCACCGAGTCGGCGCCGACCCGGAAGGTGGCGCCGACCGGGTCGAGCCTCGCCTCCGCGAGCGTGCCCTCGGCCCCGGCGGGCCGCGTCCAGCCGAGCGGCCGCCGCTCGTCGTCGACGACGAGGACCCAGTCGAGGCCGGCGGCGTCGGCGGCGTCGGCCGAGCCGGGCCGGACGGCGTCGTCGCTGAGCCGCAGCCCGCTCGTCGTCGCGAAGGACAGGGTGCGGATGCCGCGGTTCTGGCCGATGAACCCGGCGACGAAGTCGTCGGCCGGGTGGGCGAGGAGGTTCTCGGGGCTGTCGACCTGGACGAGCTTCCCGCCCGTCTGGAACACCGCGATCTTGTCGCCGAGCTTGATGGCCTCGTCGATGTCGTGCGTGACGAACACGATCGTCTTGTGCAGCTCGTCCTGGAGGCGGAGGAACTCGTCCTGCAGCTCGGCGCGGACGACGGGGTCGACGGCGCTGAACGGCTCGTCCATCAGCATGACCGGCGGGTCGGCGGCGAGCGCCCGCGCGACGCCGACGCGCTGCTGCTGGCCGCCGGAGAGTTGGAACGGGTACCGCCTGGCCATCGTGCGGTCGAGCCCGACCCGCTCCATCAGCTCCAGCGCCCGCTCGCGCGCCTTCTTCTTGTTCCACCCCAGCAGGTAGGGGACGGTGGCGATGTTGTCCTCGATGGTGCGGTGCGGGAACAGCCCGGCGTGCTGGATGACGTACCCGATGCCGCGCCGCAGCTCGGCGGGGCGCTTCTCGCGGACGTCCTCGCCGTCGACGAGCACCCGGCCGGACGTCGGCTCGACCATCCGGTTGATCGTCCGCAGCGCGGTGGTCTTGCCGCCGCCGGACGTGCCGACGAACACGGTGATGCGGCCCGTGGGGCATTCGAGGCTGACGTCGTCGAGCGCGACGGTGCCTCCGGGATAGCGCTTGGTGACGCCCTCAAAGGTGATCAACGATTCACGTCCTCGTGGGGGCGCCCTCGACGCCGATGATCGACTCCGGCCTTCTCGACAAACCGTAACCGGGGATACGGTCAGGTTGGTGTACCGGCTTGTCCGGAACTTCAGTTGTTGAGCATATCGACCAGGAATCCAGGGAAAGTAGCTGCGGGGCGTGGAGAACGGCCGAATCGTTATCGACGGGACGGCGCTGACCTGCGCCGAGGTGGTACGCGCCGCGCGGGGGGATGTGACCGTTTACATATCCCCGGACGGTGTCGAACGCGCAGCTGAGGCGAATCTGGTGGCCGCCGAGGTCGCCGCCGCGCAGCCGGTCTACGGCCGGACGACCGGCGTCGGCGCCAACCGCGTCGTGGACGTCGAGTGGGAGGACGCCGACGCGCACGGCCTGCGCCTGCTGCGCAGCCACGCCTCCGGTGCCGGGCCGCTGGTCGCGCCGGAGATCGTCCGGGCGATGCTGACGGTGCGGCTGAACCAGATCGCGGCGGGCGGCTCGGGGGTGGAGGCGGGCGTGCTCGGGGCGCTCGCGGACGTCCTCAACCTGGGGCTGCTGCCGCCCGTCCCGGTGCACGGGGCGATCGGCACCGGCGACCTGACCGCGCTCGCCTCGACGGCGCTCTGCCTGCTCGGCGAGCGTGCCTGGCTCACCGGGCCGGACGGCGCGCCGGAGCGCGGCCCCGGCTACCGGCTGCGCTCGGCCGACGCGCTCGCGTTCATCAGCTCCAACGCGGCCACGCTCGGGGAGGCCGCGCTCGCCGTGGCGGACCTGCGCGAGCTGCTCGCCGCGTCGACGGTGGTCGCGGCGCTGTCGCACTTCGCCGTCCGCGGGTCGATCGAGCCGTACGCGCAGCAGGTGCAGGACGCCTGCCCGCACCCTGGCCAGCAGGACGCCGCCGCGGCCATGCGGGCGCTGCTCGCCTTCGACCAGCCCGCCCCGACGCGGATCCAGGACCCGTACGGCTACCGCGCGTTCCCGCAGGTGCACGGGCCCGCGCTGGAGGCGGCCGCGTACGCCGAGGAGGTCGTCACCCGCGAGCTGAACGCCGCCGCCGAGAACCCGCTCGTGGACGTCCAGGGACGGACGGTCTGGCACAACGGCAACTTCCACACCGCCTACGTCGGCCTCGCCCTGGACGCGGCCCGCGCGGCCCTGTTCCAGACGATGGCGCTCGCCGCCGCCCGGCTCGGGACGCTCGCCGAGCCGTCGTTCACCGGCCTGTACCCGTTCCAGGGCGAGACGGAGGCGTCGTCCGGGATCATGATCCTGGAGTACGTGGCGCACTCCTGCCTCGCCGACGTCCGGCGGCTCGCCACCCCGGCGGCGCTCGGCAGCGCGGTGCTGTCGCGCGGCGTGGAGGAGCACGCGGGCTTCTCGACCCAGTCGGCGCGCGCGACGACCGACGCCGTCGCCGCCTACCGGCTCGGGCTCGGCTGCGAGCTGGTCGCGGCGGCGCGGGCGCTGCGGATGCAGGGGCGGGCGCCGTCCGGCGGGCCGCTGCGCGCGGCCCTCGCGCTGGCCGACGGCGTCCTCGACCCGCGCGTGGCGGACCGTCCGCTGGACGCCGACATCGCCGCCGCCGCGGACCTGCTCCCCCGCCTGGCCGCCCTGCACCCGTGACCCCTAGACCGGGGTGGGGCCGGTCGAGGCGCGGACGCGCAGCGACGGCTCGCGGACGACCCGGCGCCGCCGCGGCTTGCCGTCGATGACGTCCACGACGAGCCGGACGGCGGAGTGCACGATGCCGTCGATGTCCCAGTCGACGGTGGTGAGCGGCGGCGTGAGCAGCGCCGACATCGGATGGTTGTCGTACCCGCAGACGGCGACGTCGGCGGGCACGCCGAGGCCGAGCTCGCGGGTGGCGGCGTAGACGCCGTAGGCGATGGAGTCGGCGAAGCAGAACACCGCGGACGGACGGTCGGGCCCGCCGAGCACGCGCGTGGCGACCTCGGTGGCGGCGGCGAGCGACTGCGGCACGACCACGACGTCGACGCGCAGCCCGAGCCGCTCGGCCTCGGCGTTGACGTGCACGTCGGCCGGACGGTCGGGCGTGCTCGCCCCGGTCGGGGTGAACACGGTGACGCGCTGGTGGCCGAGGTCGCGCAGATGCTCCAGCGCGAGCGTGACGCCGCGCCGGTTGTCGAACACGACCTCGCCCTGGGCTTGGCCGCCGTGCAGCGCGTCGCCGATGGAGACGACCGGGATCGCGGCGGCGAGCTCCGACCAGAGCGCGGCGGACGGGTCGAGCGGCTGGACGATCAGGCCGTCCACCCGCTGGTCGCGCAGCCGCCGGGCGAGGGCCAGCTCGCGCTCGGGGTCGCCGCCCGCGTCGACGATCAGGGCGTAGCGGTCGCGGGCCAGCAGCGCCCGGCCGATGCCGACGGCGAGGGACTGCTGCCAGTAGTCCTCAAGGGAGCCGCAGAGCAGTCCGACCTGGTCGGTGCGCCCGCTGGCCAGCGCGCGGGCGATCGGGTGCGCCTCGTAGCCGAGCTCCTCGGCCGCGGCCCGGACCCGCTCCTGGGTCTCCTCCGACGTCTGGATGCCGCGCAGCGCATATGACACGGCGGCGGGCGACAGCCCCGTCGCCTGCGCCACTTCCCGGATGGTCGCGCGTTTGCGCTTCTCCGACATCCCCCCAACCCTAGACGGCACCGCTGACAATCCGCCGGACCCATCTTGACGCCGACATTCTCAACCGCTTCACTGAAACGGTTAACTGATGCGGTTCAGTGATGCGGTTCAGTAGCCGTGTCCAGCCGGTTCTCCCTTCGCGCGGACGGAGGGGCCGAATCACCGGGGGCCGCACCCGGCCGAATCCGCGAGAGCGAAACGCCCGAGAGGAGCGCACCGTGTCGTCCGAGGTCCTGTCCCGTCCCGCCGGTTTCGAGCGCCTGCCCGGCCGCCCGCTCGACGAGCGCGAACTGCGCGCGCTCGTCGACCAGCTGGCGGAGCGGCCGGAGCTGTGGCGGCAGCACGTCGCGTTCCCGGACGGACGCCGCCACTACGCGTCCCTCCACCGCGACGAGCACGTGGACGTCTGGCTCCTCTGCTGGACGCCCGCGAACGACACCGGATGGCACGACCACGACGTCTCGTCCGGCGCCGTCCGCGTCGTCGCCGGGGCGATCGAGGAGAACAACCCGCGCATCGGCGGCGAGCCCGTCCGGACGGTGGTCACCGAAGGGAGATCGTTCTCCTTCGGCCCGGACCACATCCACCGGCTCACCGGAGTGGACGACTCGTCCGTCTCCATCCACGCCTACTCGCCGCCGCTGAACCGGCTCGGCCAGTACTCCATCGACGAGTCGGGCGTGATGCGCCGCATGACGGTCGACTACACCGAGGAGCTGCGCCCGCCGGGCGAGGAGTCCTGACCGGTCCGAGGCAGGGCGCGGGCCGCCGGAGCCGGAACCTCCGGTGGGCCCGACCGGGGGCGACGAGCCCACCGGAGGCGGCGCCCGGCCGAAGCCCGCTCACGTCGGCCGGACGCCCACACTTCCTTCAGCGCACCCGGCCCGGAACGTGTCACACCCTCGCGTTCACCTGCCCCGCGCCCGCGTCGGCCGGAGCGCGGAGCCGAGGCTCACCGCCGCCGCTGACCTGGGCGTCGCCATTGCCAGGCTGGGCGTCACCGCTGTTTGGTTGGGCATCGCCGGTGTTGAGCTGGGCGTCTCCCTTTTCGCTCTGGCGGGTCAGCCTGGCGAACGGCTCGGACGTCCGCATCGGCTCAAGCGATGCGCGCAGCCGCGTCCGCATCCAGGCCGCCCCCGGACGCTCCACCAGCCGGTGCACCGCGTAGGCCGCCGCGAGGGACGCGCCGACCGCCACGCCCAGCGCCGCCCACCGGTTGAGCCCGGGATAGATCGCGTCCAGCAGCGGAAGCGCGAGCTGCGAATGGACGAGGTACAGCGGATACGTCAGCGCCCCGAGGACGGTGAGCCCCGGCCACCGCACCCAGCCCAGCCGTCCGGTCGCGACGAGGATCATCACGGCGAAGACGGCGGTGATGACGGCGCTGACCACGACCTTGTCCGCGCCGTGGAAGGCGTTCGCCGCGCGCCAGGCGCCCCAGCGCAGCGCCAGCAGGTACGACACGGCGACGTATCCCCACAGCAGCAGCGTCGGCCCGAACCGGTGGATCATGAAGAGGGCCATGCCCGCGATGAAGTACGCGCTCCACGTCGGCACCAGGACGACCTGGAGGAGCTTGTTCCCCGCCTCATCCGCGTAGAGGCCGCCGAACAGCCAGGCCGCCATGAAGATGAGGCAGGAGCGGTACGTGATGCCGATGCCCGCGAGGACGGCCATCAGGACGTAGAAGTGGAGCTCGACCCAGAGCGTCCAGTAGACGGCGTCGAGGTTCTTCACCCCGAGACCGCCTTGCAGCATCGTCAGGTTCGGGACGACCACCCCGGACACGCCGTTCCCCTGCTCGAACACCGCGTAGACGAACGCGCCCAGCAGCACGCTCACCCAGTACGCGGGCATCAGCCGGACGAGCCGCGACACCCCGAACTCCCCCGGCCCGCGTCCCCACGCGCTCATCAGGATCACGAAGCCGCTGATGACGAAGAACAGGTCGACGCCCAGGTAGCCGAACCGGGTGACGTCCGCGATCTCGGGGAACACCTTGCGCGCCGCCGACGGCCACGGCCCCGGACCGCCGAACCCGGTGAAGTGGTACAGCACCACGGCGAGCGCGGCGGCGAAGCGCAGCAGGTCGAGTTCGCGCAGCCGTCCCGCACGCGGGGTTTCCGGTCGAGTCACCGCGGAACCCTCTCGGCGTGAGGTTTCCCCGCGAGAGCCGCGAAGTGAACGGGGGGTGTAGGAGAAGCCGCGATTCCCCGTACGCATCCGCCCGTACCGCCACGACACCGAGCGACTCGCCCCCCGCCGCGCTCCGGATCAGTAAGATGCCCGTGACCCTCCGAGACCTCCGCGGTCCTCGACGATTAGGTGGTCCCTCGATGACATCTCGCCGCGCCCGCCGCGGCGCGGCGATCCTCGCGCTGTGCCTGGGCCTGGTGGCGGCCGCGTCCGCGACCGGCTGCTCCGCGTTCGGCGGGCAGGTCCACCGGTCGGCCGCGGCGGACGGCCCGGGACGCGCCGCCGCGCCCGAGCCGCGCCGGAGCCCGTCCGTGGTGATGTTCCTCGGGGACAGCTACACGGTCGGCGACCGGGGCGTCGGGCCGGAGACGACGTACGCGTCGGCGACCGGGCGGCTGCTCGGCTGGCAGGTCGTCGTGGGCGGGCGCGGCGGCACCGGGTTCGTCGCGCGGGGCGGCGGACCGCACTCCTTCCTCGGGCACTTCGAGAACCAGCTCGGCTGGCGGCCCGCGCCGGACATGCTGATCGTGTCCGGCGGCCACAACGACTGGCGGTACCCGGCGCCGCAGGTCGCGGCGGCGGCGCACCTGCTGCTCGAACGCGCCCGGCAGCGCTGGCCCGGCACCCACATCCTGCTCGTCGGACCGCTGTGGGGGAACGACACCCCGCCGCCGGGCGCGGTCGCCGTCCAGGGCGCGCTGAAGAACCTCGCCGGGCAGCTCGGCATCCCGTTCGTCGACCCGATCGGCGAGCGGTGGATCACCGGCGACCGGCCGGCCGGCACCGGCAACGCCGCGCAGTTCATCAAGCGCGACCGCACCCATCCGAACGAGGCGGGCCACCGGTACCTGGCGACCCGCCTCGCCGCCGACCTCAAGCGGCTGGGGCTCGACCACCCCGTCCGGAAGGACTGAGTCCCGGCTAAGCCCCGGCTAGGCTCCCGCCGGGCGGGCGAGGCTGAGGGAGAAGTCGCCCGCCGCGTCCGTCCAGAACTCGGCGAGCCGCAGCCCGGCCGCGTCGAGCTCCGCCTCCAGCCGCTCCCGCCGGAACTTGGCGGAGACCTCGGTGCGCATCTCCTCTCCCGCCGCGAACGACACCGCGAGGTCCAGCCCGCGGACGCGCACGTCCTGGTCGCGGACGGACCGCAGCCGCATCTCGATCCACTCCTGGTCCTCGTCCCAGACGGCGACGTGCTCGAAGGCGTCCGGGTCGAAGTCGGCGTCCAGCTCCCGGTTGATGACCCGCAGGACGTTCCGGTTGAACTCCGCGGTGACCCCGGCCTCGTCGTCGTAGGCGCGGACGAGCCGCCCCGTGTCCTTGACGAGGTCGGCGCCGAGCAGGAGGAAGTCGCCGTCGCCCATGGTGGCGCGCAGGCCGCCGAGGAACCCGACGCGGTCGGCGGGCGGCATGTTGCCGATCGTCCCGCCGAGGAACGCGATCAGCCGCCGCTCGCCGCCGGGCAGCAGGTGCAGGTGCTGCTCGTAGTCGGCGACGACGGTCCGGACGGTGAGGCCCGGATGGTCGGCCGCGATCCCGGCGGCGGCCTCCTCCAGGAACTCGCCGCTCACGTCCACCGGGACGTAGCCGCGCAGCGTCCCGGACAGCGCGTCGAGCAGCAGCCGGGTCTTCTCGCCCGACCCGGCGCCGAGCTCCACGAGGGTGCGGGCCCCGGTCGCCGCGGCGATCGCGGGCGCCCGCGCGGCGAGGATCTCCCGCTCCCGGCGGGTCGGGTAGTACTCCTCCAGCTTCGTGATCTTCTCGAAGAGCTCGCTGCCGCGCTCGTCGTAGAACCACTTGGGCGGCAGGGTCTTCGGCGTCCCCGCCAACCCCTCGCGGACGTCGCGGCGGAGCGTCTTGGCGAGGTCGTCGGCGGTCAGGAACCGGTCCACGTGGTTCTCCTTCAAGGCGGGTTCAGGACTTCGGAGCGGGTCGGCTTCGGAGAGCCGGCCGGTTTCAGAGCGGGTCGGTTTCAGAGCGGGGCGATGGAGACGCCGGACGCGAGCGCGGCCGTGACGAGCGAGCGGTCGGGCACGAGCCGCCATTCCGGGCCGTCGTCCAGCGGCTCGGACGCGATCCGGATCTCGCCGCCGCCCTCCCGGACGAACAGCGAGTCGCCCCACGTCGTGGCCGCCAGGGACGTCCCGTCGGAGGCGAGCAGGTTGTAGCGGCCGGGCGCGAGCGCGGCGACGGCGGCGACCACCGCCGCCAGGCCGTCGCCGAGCGCACGCCCCTCCCGCCAGTGCCGGACGGCGAGCGCGAACAGCGGCGCGGAGTCGACCGGGGCGCGCGCGTCCGGCACCCCGGCCACGTCCCCGGCCAGCTCGCGGAGCTTGGCCTCGACGCCGTCGTAGCCCTCGATCTTCCCGTTGTGGCTGAACAGCCACGTCCCGGCGCGGAACGGCTGGGCGCACGACTCGTCCACCGGGAAGCCGACAGTCGCCGACCGGATCGCCGCGACCGCGCACGACGCGCGTACGGCGCCCGCCACCTCGCGGAACGACTGATCCGTCCAGAGCGGCTGGGCCCGGCGGAACCGGACGGGACGTCCGTCCTGGTACCAGCCGACCCCGAACCCGTCCGCGTTGAGCAGGTTCCCCTGCGTCATGCGCGGCGCGTACGCCTGCGTCTCCAGGGAGTGCTCGCCGTCGAAGACGAGCGACTCCAGCGTCCGGCCGGGCCCGAGGTAGCCGATGTGGCGGCACATTCAGCGGCCCTCCCCGTCCGCGGAGCGCGCACACCGGAAGCCCGCGAAGATCTGCCTCCTGATGGGGAAATCCCAGTTTCGGAACGACCCGCGGACGGCGAGCGGGTGCGTCGCCCACGAGCCGCCGCGCAGCACCTTGTACTCGGGACCGAAGAAGACCTCCGAATACTCCCGGTAAGGGAACGACCGGAACCCCGGGTAGCCGTGGAAGTCGGACGACGTCCACTCCCACACGTCCCCGATCATCCGCCGCACCCCGTACGCCGACGCGCCCGCCGGGTACGAGCCCGCCTCGGCGGGGCGGAGCCTTCGCTGCCCGAGGTTGGCGCGCCCCTCCTCGTAGACGTCGCCCCACGGGTACGTGCGGGACCGCTGGACGGCCGGGTCCCAGCGGGCGGCCTTCTCCCACTCCGCCTCGGTCGGCAGCCGCTTGCCCGCCCACCGGGCGTAGGCGTCCGCCTCGTACCAGCACACGTGCTGGACGGGCTCGCCCGGCGGGACGATCTCCGTCCTGCCGAACCGGCGCCGCAGCCACTGCCTGCCTTCCCGCGACCAGAACGCGGGGGCGCGTTTGCCGCTCGCGTTGCGCCATTCCCACCCGGCCGGGTGCCACCAGCGCGGGTCGGCGTATCCGCCGGATTCGACGAAGGCGATGTAGGCGGCGTTGGTCACCGGTTCCACGTCGATGTAGTACGCGGGAAGGTCGACCATGTGCGCCGGACGTTCGTTGTCGTACGCCCACGGGTCGTCCGAAGTGCCCATCTGGAAAGGGCCCGCTTCGATCAGAACCTCGTCCGCTCCGGATATCTCGGCGACCTTTTCCAGGTTTTCGGCCAAGGGGTCGAGGAGGGCGGGGACGCCCTTGCGGAGTTGGTGGGTGGCGAGCATGGTCTCGTCGTGCATGTGCTCGTGCTGCACGACCATCCGGTACACGAAACCGTCCGCGGTGAGGGGATCGGGCGTGTCGAACCGCACCGACGCGAGCGAGTCGAGCACCTTGGCCCGGACGGTCGCGATGTACGAGCGCGCCTCCGCCGGCGACAGCAGCGGCAGCGACGGCCGCTCGGCGCGCGGATGCTCGAACGCGTCGTACAGGTCGTCGATCTCGGGGCGCATCGCCTCCACGCCCGCGGCCTCGCGCAGCAGCCACAGCTCCTCGTAGTTGCCGACGTGCGCGAGGTCCCACACGAGCGGCGACATCAGCGGCGACACCTGCGCGGTCAGGTCGTGCTCGGCGAGGACGTCGGTGGTGAGGCCGAAGCTCCGGTCCCGCACCGCGCCGAGCTCGGCGGCGATCAGCTCCTTCAGGTCGTCCTCGGCGCGGGGGCCGTGGAAGCTCGTCGCGGTCATGTCGGGTCCTCCTCCTCGGTCGGGGTGGACGGGGTCGGCGTGGACACGGGCGTGGAGAGGGGCGTGGACACCGGCGGGGCCGGCGACGGCGCGGACGGGACGTCGTCGGCGGGGCTGCGTCCCCGCTCGACGTACCGGCGGGCGTACTCGTCCACCAGCGGGACGAGCCCGGACGCGCCGAGCCGCGGCAGCGCGTCGACCGCCGCGGCGAAGCAGGCCCGCGCGGCGACCGCGAGGCACGGCTCGGACAGCCCCTGCCGGGCGGCCTCCGCCCAGCGGTGCGCGACCGGCTCGGTCGCGGCCTCGGCGATCCGCGCGGCGGCCGGGTCGTCCAGCAGCGCGGTCGCCACGGCCACCGGAACCGGCCAGTACCGGGCGGGCAGCGCGTCGATCATCCGCAGCTCCAGCCAGCCCCGTGGCCGGACGGGCGGGAACAGCGTGGTGAGGTGATAGGTCAGGTCCTTCTCGTCGGGCTCGCCCTTGGCGAGCCACTCCAGGAACGACATGCCCGGGTCGGAGACCCACTCGCCGGTCGCGGTGTGGACGAGCATGACCCGGGCGTCGAGCGCGTACCGCGTCCACGCCTCGGCGGGGTCGCCGTCGTCGCCGTCCCGCAGGACGGGCAGCGTGCGGCACGGGTCGAGCTCGGTCCAGATGCCCTGCCTGGACGAGCGCAACCCGGTCCGCCGCCCGGCGCGCAGCGGCGAGTTCGCGAACGCGGCGACGAGCATCGGACCGAGCGCGTGCGCGCGCCGCCAGCGCCGGACGGCGTCCTTGCCGTCGGCGCCGATGTCCAGGTTGACCTGGACGGACGCCGTCGAGCACATCATCGCGAGGCCCGCGTCCGTGAACCCGCTGGCGAGGAAGTAGTCGCGCATGCACGCGTAGCGCGGATGCTCGGCCTGGAACACCGGCCGCCGGACGGGGTCGACGCCGTGCCCGGCGAGCGCGAGCCCGTCCGGCGCGAGCGCGTCCCGCACGTGCGCGATGTCCCGGCCGAGGGCCGCGTGCAGCGCGTCCAGCCCGGCGAACGGCGCGGAGCTGAGCTCGATCTGGCCGCCCGGCTCGTAGGTCACCCGGCTCCCGCCGGTCGGCGGACCGGCGTCCGCGACCAGTGACCGGACCCGGTCGCCGGACACGTACGCGGTCGGATCGGACGTGTCGACAACGAGCCATTCGGTCTCGGCGCCGACCGTCCCGGGCGGTCCTGTCTTGAAGCAGACCCCGCGAATGTGCTGGTAGACGTCGTCTACGGTGAGCCTTGTCACGATCACCCCCGCGAAACCCGATAGCGGGTTCGAGTCCTTCCCTGCTGAACCGGATCAGGAATCCGGTAAATTTCATGAACTTTCGTAAATCTCCGTGAACGTGACCGTCCGCTGCCGAAACGATCACCATCCGTACTATTCGACGTTTCGCCCAATCGCGGACTTCTCAGACATCAACCGGAGGCGCTAGAGTCCCGTCGTCCGGCGGTATGCACCATTTGTGAGGAGGGCCACATGGGCGTGGAGATGAGCTCGCTGTACGACGCCCATGCCGACCGCCTGTACGCCTACTGCTGGTCGCTGCTCGGCGACCGGGACGCCCCCGCGGCCGTCGGCGACGCCTTCGCGGCCGCCGTCCACCACCCGCCGCGCGGCGACCGCGTCCTCTGGCTGTACTCGCTGGCCCGGTCCGCGTGCGCCGAGCGCGGCGCGTTCACCGGCCCGGCCGGGCGCGCGGCGGGACGGCGGGAGGAGCCCCTGTTCGCGGCCTCGGACCCGCTGCTGCGCGCCGCCGCCGGACTGCGCTCCGACCACCGCGAGGTCCTGCTCCTGTGGGCGGGCGAATGGCTCGAACCGCACGACATCGCGCTCGTCCTCGGCATCGCGCCCGACACGGTCGCCCAGCTCCTCAACGCGGCCCGGACGCGGCTCGAACGGGCCGTCCTCGACTTCCTCATGCGCGGCACGACCGAGCCGCGCCTCGACCTCATCTCCGCGTTCGAGAAGGGGCGGCTGCCGCAGCTCCTCGCCCGCCGGGCGCCCTCCGGCGCGCCGCGCGAGCTGCGCCACCGCGTCCTCGCCGCGTGCGAGGCCGAGGCGAGCCGGCCGCTGCCGACCGTCGCCGCGCCGAGCCCGCTCATCGTGATCGGCTCCGAGCAGGGGCGGCCCGGCCGCTCCGGGCCCGACGCGCCGGCCGGTCCGCTGTCGAAGGGCCTCGGCGCCGCGGCGGGGCTCGCCGCGGCCGCGGCCGCCGTCGTCGGGCTGCTCGCGTCCTGGCCGACCTCCGGGAAGGGCGAGGGGGCCGCCTCGCTGGTGCCGACGGCGAGCACCGACCATACGAACCCGGCCTCGACGCGGACGAACGGCGTCCTGGAGAACCCGCGCCCGGGCCTCACCGGGACGGAGCGGGCCTCCGAGCACCCGCCCAAGAGCGTCGTGTTCGGCGATCCCCGGCAGGAGCGCGGGACGCCGCACAGGACGCCGTCGCCGGTCCCGTCCCCGTCCGACGACCCGTCCGGCTCCCCGTCGCCCGGCAAGGACCCGTCGCGCGCGCCGACCGACCCCGGCGACCCGTCGACGCCGCCGACCACGCCCCCGCCCAGCCCCGGCGACCCGTCGACCCCGCCCACGGGCGGGCCGACCGACCCGACGACGCCGCCGACCGGCGCCCCCACCGACCCGCCGGTGGAGGGGCCGGGGACGGGGGCGCCGAGCCCGACGTCCAACCCGACCCCGTCCCCCGAGACGAGCCAGGGCGGCTGACCGGCGGCCTCGTACGGCGCCTCACGCGGTGCCTCACGCGGCGGCGGCGCCGTCCACCGGGGTGCTCCCCCGCCGGACGAGCAGCGCCGCGAGGACCGCGACCACGGCGACCGCGCCGGCGACCGTCAGCGCGTTCTGGAAGCCGTCCATGAACGCGAGGTGGCTGCCGGTCGTGATGGCGTCGGCCGTCTTGGGCGACGACCCCGGCGGGACGGGCGCCACGCCCTGCGAGACGATCCCGCCCTGCCCGGCGACCTGCTCCGCCGTGGAACCGGGCACCCCGGCGTCGGTGAGGCGTCCGAACAGCACGTCCCCGACCTTGGTGGACAGCAGCACGCCCAGGACCGACGTGCCGAGCACGCCGCCGACCTGCGCGGCCGTCTGCTGGAGCCCGCCCGCGACGCCGGCGAGGTGCGCGGGCGCGTTGCCGACGATGGCCTCCGTGCCCGCGACGATCACCATCCCGAACGCCAGCCCGACGAGCACGAACCACGGCCAGAGCTGGACGTAGGGCGCGTCCACCCCGATCCGCGACAGGCCGAACATCGCGGTCGCGGTGAACCCCATCCCGAGGACGAGCGGCAGCCGCGGCCCGAACCGGCTGGTCAGCGCGCCCGCCAGCGGGGACGCGACGATGAACACGCCGGTCATCGGGAGCATCCGGACGCCCGCGTCGACCGGGCTCATGCCGTGCACCTGCTGCAGGTAGAGGGTGATGAAGAAGATCGTCCCGAACATGCCGAAGAAGCCGAGGACGATGAGCCCGGTCGCCGCCGACAGCGACACCGAGCGGAACAGCGCGAGCGGCAGCAGCGGACGCTCCACCCGCAGCTCGTTCACGACGAACGCGGCGAACAGGACGGCCGCCACGGCGAACGAGACGAGCGGGACGCCGTCCCCGAAGCCGTGCTCGCCCGCCTTGATCAGGCCCCAGACCAGCGCGAACAGCGCGCCGGTGAGCAGCGCGACGCCGGGCAGGTCGAACGAGCCCGCGGCGTCCTCGTCCTTGGACTCGCGGATCACCCAGAGGCCCACGAGCAGCGCGACGACGCCGAGCGGCGCGTTCAGGAAGAAGACCGACTCCCAGTTGACGTTCTCGACGAGGAGCCCGGCGACGATCGGGCCGCCGGCGATCGAGATGCCGACGGTGGAGCCCCAGATGCCGATGGCCGCGTTCAGCCGCTCGGCGGGGAAGGTGTTGCGCAGGATGGCGAGGCTGGCGGGCTGCAGGAGCGCCCCCGCGAACCCCTGCACGACGCGCCAGAAGATGACCATCCCGAGCCCGCCGGACAGCCCGATCAGCACCGAGGAGACGGCGAACCCGACCACGCCCGCGAGGAACGTCCGCTTCCGGCCGAAGCGGTCGGCGATCTTCCCGGCGGGGATCAGCGTGACGGCGAGCGCCAGCAGGTAGGCGTTGGTGACCCACTGGAGCCCGGACAGGCTCGCGCCGAGGTCGCGGGCGATCGCGGGGTTGGCGATGGACACGACGGTCGCGTCCAGGCCGACCATCATCACGCCGAGCGCGACGGCGACGAGCGTGAGCCAGGGGTGACCGTGGCCCCGCCTCGCCGGACGCCCGCGCGGCTGGTCGCGCGGCGGTGTGCGAACGGCGCCGGAGTCGATCCTCTCGGCGCCCTGGAACTGAGTCATGTGGGACCTCCGGTGTGGGCAGGGCCTCAAACTGTCATGCTCTGACACTTGGCGTCAACCGCCGAAAGTCGCGGCGAGACATGATTCATATCACGACATCGGTCAGTAGCTGACGCTTGGTTCGGGGTCCGCGGGTGGCTACACTTCGCACATGACCGCGACCGCCCCCGAGACCGGCGCAGCCTGTCCCGGTTCCCAGCCCCAGGGCCGGCGCGAGCGCAAGAAGCAGCGCACCCGCGAGGCCCTCGTCGACGCGGCGTTCGCCCTCTTCGCCGAGAAGGGGTTCGACGCCACCACCGTCGAGGAGATCGCCGACGCCGTCGACGTCTCGTCCCGCACGTTCTTCCGCTACTTCTCCTCGAAGGAGGACGTCGCGCTCACCTTCCAGGAGGAGCAGATGCGCGCCGTCTTCACGGCGCTGCGGGAGCGCCCGGCGGACGAGCCGATCATGACGGCGCTGCGCCGGACGGTCGTCGGCATCGCCCGCGCCTGCGAGCGCGGCGAGCTCGGCTTCGACACCGAGCGCTTCGAGTGCATGCTGACGATGACGAGCGACAGCCCGGCCATGATGGCGCGCAGCCTGGAGCACGCGCGCAAGAAGCAGGCCCTGATGACCGAGGTCATCGCCGAGCGGCTCGGCCTCGACCCGGCGACCGAGCTGCTGCCGCACATCATCGCCGCCGCCGCGACGTGCGGGTTCCAGGCGGCGGCCGACGCCGTCCGGCACCACCCGGACGCGTTCGGCTCGCTCTCGGAGACCATCGACCAGGCGTTCGCCGTCCTGGAGGACGGCCTCAACCGTCCGGCGCGCGGCCCGTCCTGACCCCGCCGACCTGCGGCGACCCCCGGTGTGGGACGCGCCGCCGCGGGTACTCCCTGCGCGAGCGAGCGCACGGAGGGGGGACGCGGGCATGCCACCGAGACATCCCCGGCGGGACGGGCGCGGCGGCCACGACCTCGAGATCAACCCGATCTTCAGCCGGGAGCCGCTGACCGTCCCCCGCTACGCGCTGCCCGCCGGCGAGATGGAGCCGGGGACGGCGTACCAGATCGTCCACGACGAGCTGATGCTGGACGGCAACGCGCGGCTGAACCTCGCCACGTTCGTGTCCACCTGGGCGGAGCCCGAGGCGGGGACGCTGATGGCCGAGTGCGCCGCCAAGAACATGATCGACAAGGACGAGTACCCGCGCACGGCCGAGCTGGAGCTGCGCTGCGTCCACATGCTCGCCCGGCTCTGGCACGCCCCCGACCCGCGCCGCGCCGTCGGCTGCTCGACGACCGGGTCCAGCGAGGCGGCGATGCTCGGCGGGCTCGCGCTGAAGCGGCGCTGGCGGCACCGGCGGCGCGCGGCCGGGGAGCCGGCCGACCGGCCGAACATCGTCATGGGCGTGAACGTCCAGATCTGCTGGGAGAAGTTCGCCGACTACTTCGAGGTCGAGCCCCGTTACGTGCCGATGGAGGGCGACCGGTTCCACCTCGGCGCGCGCGAGGCCGTCGAGCTGTGCGACGAGAACACGATCGGGGTCGTCGCCGTCCTCGGGTCCACGTTCGACGGCAGCTACGAGCCGGTCGCCGAGATCGCGGAGGCGCTCGACGACCTGGAGCGGCGGACCGGCGTCGACGTCCCGATCCACGTGGACGGCGCGTCCGGCGCGATGGTCGCCCCCTTCCTCGACCCCGACCTGCGCTGGGACTTCCGGCTGCCGCGCGTCGCGTCGGTCAACACGTCCGGGCACAAGTACGGGCTGGTCATGCCCGGCGTCGGCTGGGCGGTGTGGCGGGACGAGAGCGCCCTCCCCGAAGACCTCGTGTTCCGCGTGAACTACCTCGGCGGCGACATGCCGACGTTCGCGCTGAACTTCTCCCGTCCCGGCGCGCAGGTCGTCGCGCAGTACTACAACTTCCTGCGGCTCGGCTTCGCCGGGTATCAGCGCGTCCAGCGGACGTGCCGGGACACCGCCGTCCGGCTCGCCTCCGCGATCGGCACGCTCGGCCCGTTCGCGCTGCTCACCGACGGCGCCGACCTCCCCGTGTTCGCGTTCCGGGTGAAGGAGGGCGACGCACCGTTCAACGTGTTCGACGTGTCCGCGGCGCTGCGCGAGCGGGGCTGGCTCGTCCCCGCCTACACCTTCCCCGCGAACCGCACCGACCTCGACGTGCTGCGCGTCGTCGTCCGCAACGGGTTCAGCCACGACCTCGCCGACATGCTGCTGGACGACCTGCGCCGCGTCGTGCCCCGGCTGGAGGCGCAGCGCGAGCCGCGGCACGACGCGGCCGCGGACGCGGGCTTCGCGCACGGCACCGAGCCGAAGCGGACCCCGGTCGGCGGGAAGAAGGACGTCAGCGAGGGGCGCGCGGGAGGCCGAGGCCGATCATCGCGATCAGCTCGCGCTGGACCTCGTTGACGCCGCCGCCGAACGTCAGCACGAGCGCGCCCTTCGCCAGCCGGTCGGCGGCCTCGGCGAACCGGGCGGTCTCCGGGTCGCCCGGGTCGCCGAACCGGGCGAGGACGTCGCCGACGATCCGGCCGACCTCCTGCACCCGCTCCGAGGCGTAGACCTTGGTGGCGGACGCGTCCGGCGCGCCCAGCCAGCCGAGGTCCTGGTTCGCCGCGACCTGCCAGTTGAGCAGCTCGTTCACGCGCAGGTAGGCGTACACGCGGGCGACCGCGCGGCGGACGGCGGGCTCCTCGATCAGCGGCCGCCCGTCCGGGCCCTCGGTGGCGCGGGCCCAGCGGTCGAGCCGGACGTGCACGTGCCCGATGTTGCCCGCCGGGCCGAGCGTGACCCGCTCGTGGTTGAGCTGGTTGACGATGAGGTCCCAGCCCTTGTTCTCCTCGCCGATCAGCATGTCCGCCGGGACGCGGACGTCCTGGAAGTACGTCGCGTTGGTGTGGTGGCGGCCGTCCATCGTGGTGATCGGCGTCCAGGAGAAGCCGGGGTCCCGGCAGTCGACGATGAACATGGAGATGCCCTTGTGCTTCTTCGCGTCCGGGTCGGTGCGGGCGGCGAGCCACACGTAGTCGCTGGTGTGCGCGCCGGACGTGAAGACCTTCTGGCCGTTGACGACGTAGTGGCCGCCGTCCCGGACGGCGGTGGTGCGCAGCGCGGCGAGGTCGGTGCCCGCGCCCGGCTCGCTGTACCCGACCGCGAAGTGGCACTCGCCCGCGAGGATGCGCGGGATGAAGAACTCCTTGTGGGCGTCCGATCCGTACTGGAGGATCGTCGGCGCGACCGAGTTCAGCGTGATCAGCGGGTAGGTGACCTCCGCGCGGGCGATCTCGTTCGCGAAGATCGTCTGCTCGACCGGGCCGTAGCCCCGGCCGCCGTACTCCACGGGCAGCGCGACGCCGAGCATGCCGTCGCGTCCGAGCCGCTTGCAGTGCTCCAGGTACTCGGGGCCGAACGGGTCGTCCAGGATGGCGGCGCGCTGCTCCTCGGTGAGGCAGTTCTCGAAGTACTCGCGCAACTCGGCGCGGAGCTTCTTCTGCTCGACGCTCAGGTCGATGAACATCACGCCCTGCCTTTCTGGGGGACGCCCCCGAGACCCCCGGGCCTGTCGGCCCGACGATCCTCGCTCCGCTGCGGTCGTCGGGCCTCCTCGGCGGCGAGGAGGTCGCCGAGTGAGTCGAGGGGGTCGTCCGCGCCGCCGAGCAGGTGCGCGTACTGCTTGCCCCAGGCGAAGTGGCGGTGCAGCGGGTAGGTGACGTCCAGCCCGATGCCGCCGTGCAGGTGCTGGCACGTGTAGAGGGCCTTCACGACGGGGTCGCAGGCGTTGTAGGCGGCGACGGCGAGGACCTCGTCGGTGTCGGGCGCGCCTTCGGCGAGGCGCCACACGCCCGCCCAGACGGCCACGTCCAGGGCGCGTTTGGCGATGTAGACGTCGCCGATCTGCATCGTGACGGCCTGGAACTGCGCGAGCGCCCGGCCGAACTGCTCGCGCGTCTTGACGTACTCCTTGGTCAGCTCCAGCGCGCCGTCGATGACGCCGGACGCGACGGCCACCGCTCCGGCGACGGCGGTGCGGCGCAGCGTGTCCCAGGCGGCGCCGTCCGCGCCGCCGCCGAGGAGGGCGTCCGCGCCGACCCGGACGCCGTCGAGCGCGACCCTGGACAGCGGCTCGGACGTCGCGGACGGCTGCGGGGTGATCGTCGCGGCGGCGGGCTCGACGAGGAACACGCCGACGCCCGCCCCGTCGACGCGGGCCGGGACGAGGATGCGGGCCGCCTCCCGTGCGTACGGCACGAACGTCTTCACGCCGTCGAGGACGAAGCCCGCGCCGTCGCGGCGCGCGGTCGCCGCGACCCGTCCGGTGGGGCCGACCTCGCGGTACGCGCCGGTCAGGACGATCTCGCCCGCCGCCAAGGGGGCCAGCAGCGCGCGCTGCGCGGGGGTGCCGTGCCGTCCGAGCGGGACGCCCGCGAGCGCCAGCGAGGCGTACAGCGGGACGGGGGCCACCCGCGCGCCCGCCTCCCGCAGGACGACCGCCAGCTCGACCGGGCCGAGTCCCGCGCCGCCCGCGTCCTCCGGCAGGACGGCCCCGAGCAGCCCGGCCCCCGCGAGCGCCCGCCAGGCTGCGGCGTCGTACGGGGCGCCGGCCCGCTCGAACGCCTCCAGCCGCTCGCTCGCCGCCTCGCGGGCGAGCACGCCCGCGGCGAGGCCCTGGAGCTCCCGCTGGGTCTCGTCGAGGTTGAAGTCCACTGCGCCGCTCTCCTCCCGGACCGTCCCACCGAACTGAAAGTAGAACAGATTCTAGTAAGTGTCCAGGGGCGTGATCGTTTGCGCGTGCGCCGGGATTCACCCAGCGAGTCAGGGTTCTTGACGGAAACCGGAACGCGCGACGCGCCATGGCGGCGGCGGATCAGATAACGCGTTCTCGTCCGGGTTGTATCCTTGGGGGACGCGCCGGGCGACCGCGCCCGCGGAGAAGGGACCGACCGTGACCGCAGAGCCGACGGCGACCGGGGACGACACCCGGAGTCAGCCCGCGGGCGGAGCGTCCGGCCCGCCCGGCCAGGGCGTGCGCTCCCGCAGCCAGCACCAGCGGCGCAAGCGTATCGTCCAGGCCGCGGCGGCGCTGGCGTCGCGCGGCGGCATCGAGGCGATGCAGATGCGCACCGTGTCCGAGCGGGCCGGGGTCGCGCTCGGCACGCTCTACCGGTACTTCCCGTCCAAGATGGACCTGGTCGTCGCCGTCGTCAGCGAGGAGCTCGACCTCCTCGAAGGCAGCATCGACCGCCGTCCGCCCCGCGCGGGCGACCCGCCGCAGCGCGCCGTCGAGGTGCTGATGCGCGCGACCCGCGGGCTGATGCGCGAGCCCGAGCTGGCCGAGGCGCTGATCCGGTCGCTGCTCCTCTCCGACGTCAAGACCGACTTCGGCGAGCGGATGACCGGGCTGCTGCTGCGCGCCGCCGCGACCGGCGACCCGGCGGGCGTCCCCGCCGACGACCCGCGCCGCCTCGTCGCCCGCGCGCTGGCGGGCATCTGGACCATGGAGATGATCGAGATGCTGCGCGGCAACGCCACCGCCGAGGAGATCCAGGCGCGGCTGGAGATCTCCGCCGCGCGCCTACTGATCGACGCCTGATCGCCGCCCGCATCGTCGCAGCTCAGGGCCGTTCGATGCGAACGGAATCCACACTGAAAAACCACTTGAGTGCGATCGATTGTCGGTTGACGCCCAGGTGGTCCACTATTTCGAACATCGGGGTGATCCCCTCCCATTTCTCCCCACCCCCTGGAGAGCCCGCATGGCACGAGAAAGCACCATGTCGGGCACCGTGGCCGCGTCCAGCCTCGCGGTGGCGCCGGTGACCCCGGCCCACGCGGGGTCGTACGGCCCTTACGGCCCGCCCGCGCCGAAGCGCCCGGCGCCCGTCCCCCGCTCGGCGGACGCCGTTCAGAGGCGCCCGAAGGCGTCGCCCGGCTCGAAGCTCGGCGGCACCCTGGTCGAGAGCCGCGCATACAGCGGCTGGGGCTAGTCCACGCTCGGGTTCAGCCGCCCATGAGGCCCGCCCCGGTCGCCCCTCCCCAATTGGGCGGCCGGGGTGCTTTTCCCATGTGGCCCGCACACCTTCCGCACTAGCCTTGGACGCGACAACCGCCCGGACCGAGAAGGTGTGCCAGTGACCGAGCAGGAACCGATCCTCAGCGACGGGGTCATCATCGAGTTCGTCGATGGCAAGGACGTCCCCGTCCAGCACAAGGACTTCGGTGAGCGGGCCGTCGTGATGCGCGACGCCAAGAACCCCGAGGGCCCGATCCTCTACTTCACCGAGGCCGAGTGGGACGCCTTCATCGCCGGCGTCAAGGACGGCGAGTTCGACGACCTCCTCGAAGACCCCCCCGAAGCCCCCTGACCTCCCCAAAAACGCGCCCCCGACCCAACGGCCGGGGGCGCGTCAACGTACCTGCGACGACGCTCAGTCGAACAACTCGTCAACAGTCTCCGCCATCGCGGCGCGGACGAGCCACTCGTCCAACTGCTCCTTGTCCCTGCACTCCAGGATCCGGTCGCGGACCTCCTTCGACAGGGGAACCTTCCGCGCGTCCAGCACCTTTACCACCGACTCCGCCTCGCCGATGGCTTGGTTGCGGCGGGCGAAGTCGCTCTTGAACTCGTAGTCGGCGATTCCCGTGGCCACGAACTCCTCCAGGATGTGGCGCGCCGCCGTCGGCAGCGCTTCGAGGACAAGGTCAGTGTACAAGTGGGCGTGCTCGTGGCCCGCGCTCTCGATGGTGGCGAGGGCCGCGTAGGTGATCTCCAGTTCCTCCTTCGTGGCGGGCGTGACGTCGAGCAGCCTCGACAGGACGGCCAGTTCGGGCATCTGCGTGGCCTGGTCGGGGGTGGTGACGAGCGGTCCCATGCCCGGACCGATGACGAGGGGGGTCAAGGTGAAACCCGGGTGGCCGATCTCGATCGGTTTCCGCGCCCACTCGGCCACCGAGCGGCGGTGGCAGAAGACCACCAGGTAGCACGGGCACTCGGTTCTGGCCCTCTGGGTGGTGAGGTAGACGGGCCAGGAGCCGCGCTTGCACGCGTCCTTTCTTCGTTGGGTCTCGGCGACGACGGCGACGGTCGGCTTGGACGAGTCGGCCCTGTACATCTCCACCACGTTGTCGGCGCGGTAGGCGGCGGGGGCTATCTGGGTGAACTCCTCCGAGGTGGTTTTGATGATCAGGTCGTCGGGGATCCGGATGTCGAACGCGGTGTGCAAGATCTGGGCGATGACCTCCGGGTTGTCGCGGATGATCTGGATTGGTCCTTCGTGTGCGGCGGTGACCATGCACGGAACGTTACTTTGCCGTCACTATTAGATACCGTCACTATCTAATTACTCTCCGTGTGAGGCTCGTCACTCTTTGTTAGTGAGAGTGCGCCAGCGGGTGGTGAGGGTCTTCTCGGCGGCGGGGGTCAGGGGGCCGTGGAGGCGGAGGCGGGCCAGGCCGCCGTCCGGGTGGATGTCCAGGCGGACGTGGGTGACCTCGGGCGTCGAGAGGCGGAAGCGGTGCCGCGCGTCCGGGACGAGGGCCGTGCGCGGCAGCAGCGGCCGCCACGCGGACGGGTCGTCCACCGAGGACGTGCGAGCGTCCAGCCCGTACAGGGCGGCCTCGGCCGGGGCGTTGTGCTTGAGGTTCGCGGTGTCGAGTTCGGCGAGGCGGATCGTGCCGGGGGCGGCGAGGCGGATCACCGCCCAGTCGTTGCCGCCGTCGCGGCGGCGGGCCGTCTCCCAGCCCTCGGACTGGTCGCGGGCGAGGCCGGGGAACAGCATGTTGTCGGGCGCGGAGTAGAACATGTCCGAGCAGGCGACGACGCGGGCGCCGTTCTCCAGGGCGGCGAGGTCGACGGTGAGGCCGGTGAGGAGGCGCGGGTCGGGGACGACGTCGCCGTGGACGCGGAGCCGCGCGACGCCGCCGTCCGGGTAGATGTTCAGCCGGACGTGCGTGAACAGCCGCTCCACGCTGATCGGGAAGGTGTGCGCGGTGTCGCCGTCCAAGGGGCTCTTCGGGACGATCTCCACCCAGCGGGCGCCGGAGAGGTCGGCGGACGGCCCGTCCAGAAAGCAGGCGTCCACCGAGGCGTGCGGCGGGTAGTTGCCCTTGAACCAGGCGGTGTCGATCACGACGCCGCGGACGACGCCGGGCAGGCCGAGCCGGACGAGCGCCCAGTCGTGCCCCGGCCCCCGGCGGCGCGCGGTCTCCCAGCCGTCGTAGAGCTGGCCCTTCGGCCCGAACGTCGCCGGGGTGAACGCGGGCGCCCACGGGTTGAGGAGGTTCTCCTTCTCGGCGAACGACTCGTCGCTGGCGGCGGCGACCGAGCCGCCGAGGGTCCGGACGGCCAGGTCGGGCAGTGCGGTGAGGTCGGTCATCGGGGCTCCGCGGTGAGGAGGCGTCCGGTGGGCGGGCCGCCGGTGCGCCGTCCGCGCAGCCAGGTGGCCTGGACGACGCCGGTCAGCGTCCGTCCCGCGTAGGGCGTGACGGGGTGGCGGTGGCTGAGCGCGGCGGGATCGACGGTGAACGTCTCGTCGGCGGCGAACGCGACGAGGTCGGCGTCGTTGCCGGGGACGAGCGCGCCCTTGCCGGGGACGGCGGCCAGCGCGGCGGGCCCCTCGGCCATCCAGCGGACGACGGCGGCGAGGTCGTGGCCGCGGTCGCGGGCGGCCGTCCAGACGGCGGGGAGCCCGAGTTGCAGCGACGAGATCCCGCCCCACGCGGTGGCGAAGTCGCCGCGCTTCAGGTCGGGCGCGCACGGCGAGTGGTCGGTGACGACGCAGGAGATCACGCCGGACGCGAGGCCGTCCCAGAGGCGTTCGCGGTTCGCGGCGTCGCGGATGGGCGGGCAGCACTTGAAGGCCGTCCCGCTGGCGTCGTGCGCGGAGAGCGTCAGATAGTGAGGGCAGGTCTCGGCGGTGACGGGAAGGCCGTCCGCCTGGGCCTTCGCCAGGACGTCCAGGCAGTCGGCGGCCGACAGGTGCAGGATGTGCGCGCGCACTCCGGTCTCCTCAGCCAGCCGCACGACCTGTTCGACGGCGGTCCGCTCGGCGGAGGGCGGACGCGACGCCAGGAAGTCCGCGTACCCGCCGCCGGACGGCGCCGACAGCGACGCCGGGTCCTCGGCGTGGACGATGACGAGCCCGCCGAACGAGGCGATCTCCCGGAACGCCGCGCGCATCCCGGCGGCGTCGAGCGGCGGGAACTCCGGCACGCCGGAGTCGGACGTGAAGCACTTGAACCCGAAGACGCCCAGCTCGTGCAGCGGACGCAGCGCGGCGAGGTTCCCGGGGACGGCCCCGCCCCAGAACCCGACGTCCACCGCGCAGACCCCTTCGGCGGCGAGGCGCTTGGCGGCGAGCGCGGCCGGGTCGACGGTGGGCGGCAGCGCGTTGAGCGGCATGTCGATCAGCGTCGTGACGCCTCCGGACGCGGCGGCGCGCGTGGCCGTCGCGAACCCCTCCCATTCGGTGCGGCCCGGCTCGTTCACGTGGACGTGCGTGTCGACCAGGCCGGGCAGCAGCGCCACATCGCCGAGGTCGACGACAGAGGCGGACGGGGCGGCGTCGAACGCGGAGACGGCCGTGATCCGTCCGTCCGCGACGGACACGGCGGCGGGGCGTTCGCCGTCCGGCAGCACGGCCCGCCGCGACCGGATCACGAGGTCGTCCACGTCAGGCCCCGTGCACGATGTGCTCGGGACGGACCGGGACGCGGTTCAGCGCCCGCCCGGTCGCGTTCCGGATCGCGGCGACGATCGCGGGCGTGGACGACAGCGTCGGCGGCTCCCCGGCCCCGCGCAGCCCGTAGGGCGCGTCCGGGTCGGGGATCTCCAGGATGTCGAGCCGCATCGGCGGCATGTCCAGGATGGTCGGGATGAGGTAGTCGGTGAAGGACGGGTTGCGGACGAGCCCGTCCGCCACCACGATCTCCTCCATCACGGCGAGGCCGAGGCCCTGCGCGGACCCGCCGTGGATCTGCCCCTCCACCCCGGTCCGGTTGATGATCTTGCCGACGTCCTGGACGGCGGCGAGCTCGACGACCTTGACGAGCCCGAGGTCCAGGTCGACGTCGACGACCGCGCGGTGGACGCACAGCGCGAGCTGGACGTGGCTGCGTCCCTGCCCGGTGACCGGGTCCATCGGGACGGTCGGCCGGTGCCGGTACTCGCGGGTCTCCTCGATGACGGCGTCTCCGAGGACGTCCTCGATCGTGCCGAGCGCGCCGTCCGCCCGCGACACGACCTTCCCGCCGACGACGCTCAGGTCGCTGCGGCCCAGGCGGCGCGCGGCGAGGGCGAGCAGCTCCGCGCGGACCGCCGCGCAGGCCGCCTTGACCGCGCCGCCCGACATGTACGACTGGCGGGACGCGCTGGACGACCCGGCGTCCCCGACCTGGTTGTCGGCGGGCGCGATGGTGACCTTCTGGACGCCCAGCTCCGTCCGCGCGACCTGCGCCTGGACCGTGACGAGCCCCTGCCCGACCTCGGCGGCGGCGGTGTGCACGAGCGCGGTCGCCTCCCCGCCGATGACCTCCAGCCGCACGCGCGCCGTGGAGTAGTCGTCGAACCCTTCGGAGAAGCAGATGTTCTTGAGCCCGACGCCGTATCCGACGCCCCGCACGACGCCCTCGCCGTACGTCGCCTGCGACACCCCGCCCGGCAGGTTCCGCAGGTCGGACGGGTCGAGCGGCGGCGGCTCCGGGACCGCCTCCAGCCGGGTCAGCATCGCGGCGAGCGGCGCGGGCGACTCGACGACCTGCCCGGTCGCGAGCCGCGACCCCTGCGACACGGCGTTGCGGCGGCGGATCTCCAGCGGGCCGAGCCCGCAGGCGGCGCCGAGCTTGTCCATCATCGACTCGTAGGCGAAGCACGCCTGGACCGCCCCGAACCCGCGCATCGCACCGCACGGCGGGTTGTTGGTGTACACCCCGTAGGCGTCGATACGAATGTTGGGGACTTCGTACGGCCCGACCCCCAGCGACGCAGCGTTGCCGACCACGTTCTTCGTGGACGATGTGTACGCACCGCCGTCCAGCACGATCTCGACGTCGGCGTAGACGAGGCGCCCGTCTGCGTCGGCGCCGTACTCGTACCGCATCTGCGCGGGATGCCGGTGGACGTGCCCGAAGAACGACTCGTACCGGTTGTACGACATCTTCACCGGACGCCCGGTGTGCAGCGCGAGCATCGCGGCGTGGATCTGCATGGACAGGTCTTCGCGCCCGCCGAACGCGCCGCCCACACCCGCCAGGGTCATGTGGATCTGGTCGTCGGAGAGGCCCAGGCAGGGCGCGATCTGCTTGAGGTCGTTGTGGATCCACTGCGTCGAGACGTACAGGTCGACGCCGCCGTCCTCGGACGGGACGGCCAGCCCGGCCTCCGGCCCGAGGAACGCCTGGTCCTGGATGCCGACCTCGTACTCGCCCGACACGACGACCGCGGCCTCGGCTCTCGCCGCGTCCACGTCCCCGACCCGGACGGGCTGGTACCGGGTGATGCCGCCAAGCGGCTGGACCTTCAGCCCCTCCGGGTCGGCGATCACGGCGCGCGCGTCGGTGACCGGCTCAAGCACCTCGTAGCCGACAACGATCTTCTCCAGCGCGTACCGTGCGGTCTCCGGCTCGTCGGCGGCGACGATCGCGACCGGTTCGCCCTGGTACCTGACCTGGTCGATCGCCAGGACGGGCTGGTCCTCGGTCCCGTCGATGCCGTACATGGCGCGGCCGGGGACGTCCTCGTGCGTCAGCACCGCGCGGACGCCGGGCACCGCCAGCGCCGCGCCGATGTCGACCGACCGGATCAGCGCGCGGGCGTGCGGGCTGCGGAGCGTCGCGCCCCACAGCATGCCGTCCATCCACAGGTCGGAGGCGTAGGCGAACTCCCCGGCGACCTTGAGCGTGCCGTCCGGGCGGAGCGGGCTCTCCCCGACCCCGCCGATGCCCGGCGCGGCGACGTGGCCGGGGCTGCGCACTGGCGACGCCATGTCAGAGCACCCCTTCGGCGAGTTGCAGCAGACGGCGGTGGGCGTCGGCGCCGCGCCGCGCGGCCTCGTCCTGCGGGACGGTGACGAGCGTGTCGGCGTCCACGACCGTCCGGCCGCCGACGAGGAGGCGGGCGAGCGGCGGCACCGGCCCGAACGCGAACGCGACGACGGGGTCGTCGACGGCGGCGCGGAAGCCGTCCACGCGCCACAGCGCGACGTCGGCGAGCTTGCCGGGTTCGAGGGTGCCGAGGTCGGCGTCCCGGCCGAGGCAGCGGGCGCCGCCGAGCGTCGCCATCTCCAGCGCCTGCCGGGCGGTCAGCGCGGTCGGCCCGTACCGGGCGCGCTGCAGGTAGATCGCCTGCCGCAGCTCCCCGGCGAGCGGGACGAACTCCGCCGACGCCGGGCCGTCCACGCCGAGCCCGACCGGCGCGCCCTCCTTCAGCAGGTCCGCGACGCGGGCGATCCCGGCGCCGAGGCGTGCGTTGGAGCTCGGGCAGTGCGCCGTGCCGGTGCCGGTCTCGGCGAGCCGTTTGACGTCGGTGTCGCGCAGGTGGACGCAGTGCGCGAGCCACACGTCCGGGCCGAGCCAGCCGATCGAGTCCATGTACTCGGCCGGGGTCATGCCGAACTGCTCCGTCGTGTGCTCCTCCTCGTCGAGCGTCTCGGCGAGGTGGGTGTGCAGCCGGACGCCCTTGCCGCGCGCCAGCCGCGCGGACTCGACCATCAGCTCGCGCGTCACGGAGAACGGCGAGCAGGGCCCGACCCCGACCCGCAGCATCGAGCCGGGCGACGGGTCGTGGTAGCGGTCGATCGCCGCCTCCGTCTCGGCGAGGACCGTGTCGAGGTCTTCGACCACCTCGTCCGGGGGGAGGCCGCCCTGCGACTCGCCCCGGTCCATCGACCCCCGGCACGGGTGGAACCGGACGCCGACCTCCCGCGCCGCCTCGATCCCGGCCGCGAACAGGTCGCCGCGCCCCTTCGGGAACAGGTAGTGGTGGTCGGCGGACGTCGTGCACCCCGACTTGGCGAGCCACCCGAGGCCCGCCGTCGCCGCGCCCGCGACGACCTCGGCGTCCATCGTCGACCACGGCTTGTAGAGCGTGGTCAGCCAGTCGAAGAGGGTGCTGTCGACGGCCATGCCCTGGCTCGCCCACTGGTAGAGGTGGTGGTGCGCGTTGACGAGCCCGGGCGTGGCGAGGCATCCGGCGCCGTCGATGCGCTCCCCGTCCTGGACGGGCGCCTTGCCGGGGCCGACGGCCGTGATGCGGTCGCCTTCGATGACGATGTGGCCGTCCGGGTACTCCTCGCCGGAGACCGTGACCACGTGCGCGTTCTCAATGATCACCGCGTCCTGCCTTTCTGGGGGACGACCCCCAGATTCCCGAGCGGGACCCGATGATCCTCGCTTCGCTGCGGTCATCGGGTCGCCTTCCGTTCGGCGGCCAGGCGGACCGCGTCGAGGATCTTCTCGTAGCCGGTGCAGCGGCACAGGTTGCCCGCGAGCGCCTCGCGGATCTCCGCGTCGGTCGGGGCGGGGTTGCGTTCGAGCAGGTCGTGCGACTGGACGATCAGCCCCGGCGTGCAGAACCCGCACTGCACGGCGCCCGCCTCCGCGAACGCCTCCTGGACGGGGTCGAGCCGCTCGTCGCCGGGCGTCCCCTCGGCGAGGCCCTCGACGGTGCGGACGTCGCGTCCCTCCGCCTGCCCGGCCGCGACCAGGCACGCGCAGACCGGGACGCCGTCCAGGTAGACCGTGCAGGAGCCGCATTCGCCCTGTTCACAGGCGTTCTTCGAGCCGGGCAGGCCCATCCGCTCGCGGAGCGTGTAGAGCAGGCTCTCGCCCTCCCACACGTCGTCCACGGCGTGGGCGGCGCCGTTCACGGTGAGGTTCACGCGCATCGGCGGGCCTCCTTCCGGTGGTCGTTCCAGGCCCAGGTGAGGGTCCGGCGCGCGAGGACGGCGAGGGCGTGCGCGCGGTAGGCGCCCGTCCCGCGCACGTCGTCGATCGGGGCGGACGCGGCCGCGACCAGCTCGCCGAACCGCCGCCGGGCCGGTTCGGAGAGCGGGCCGCGGCCGTCCCAGTCGAGTTCGGCGGAGATGAAGTCCTCGGCCTCGGGCGCGCGGCGCGGGGTCGGGGCGGCGGAGCCGAGGCCCGTCCCGACCCGCCGCTCCGCCGGGTGCAGCGCGATCGCGAACGAGCACACGGCGATCACCATCGCGTTCCGGGTGCCGATCTTGGCGAAGTACTGCGGGCCGGACGCGGGCGCGATCCAGAACGCGCGGATCAGCTCGTCCGGGGCGAGGGCGTGGCGCTTCACGCCCGTGAAGAACTCGGCGGCCGGGATCATCCGGACGCCGCGCGCCGCCGACTCCGCCTCGACCACCGCGTCCCCGGCCAGCAGCGGCGGGTGGCCGTCCCCGGCGGGCGAGGCGGCGCCGAGGTTGCCGCCGACCGTGCCCCGGTTGCGGATCTGCGGCGACCCGACCGTCCGGGACGCCTGCGCGAGGCCGGGCAGCCGCCCGCCCAGCTCGGTGATCAGCCGCGCGTAGGTGACGCCGGCGCCGACGCGGAGCCGTCCGTCCGCCGTGTCCCAGTCGGCGAGCGCGCCGATCCGGGTCAGGTCGAGCAGCGCCGCCGGGCGCCGCGCGGCGAAGTTGATCTCGACCATGACGTCGGTGCCGCCCTGGACGGGCAGCGCGTCCGGCTGCTCCGCCTTGGCGGCGAGCGCGTCGTCCCAGGTGGCGGGTCGTAGGAAGTCCATGGTCCCCTCAGTTCCAGGCGGACGGGTCGGCGGGCGCGTCGTCGGTGAGCACCGTGCCCTCGATGAGCCCGTACGGTCGGTCCGCCGCGAAGTAGACCTCGTTGTCGTTGTCCATGCCGAACGGCTCCAGATCGACCAGGAAATGGTGTTTGTTGGGCATCGAGAGCCGTATTTCGCAGATCCCCGAGCATTCGTCGAGGACCCGGCGGCCCATCGCGTAAAGGGTCTGCTGGAGGGAGAGGCTGTAGGTCTCGGCGAACGCGCGCAGCAGACGGTCGCGGGCGGCGCGGTGGGAGTCGTCCCAGGCGGCGGCCGTCCCGCGGTGGCGCCATCGGGCGGTCACGGCGGTGGCGAGCATCCGGTCGCCGGTGGGTTCGAGCGTCGTGTACTGGTCCTGGATGAAACCGTGGAATTCGCTGTCGGTCGTGTTGAGGACGACCATGTCCCGCAGTCCCGACACGACCGACTCGGAGCCGCCCTCGCCGTCGCTGTGCACCAGCGCCGTCCGCGTCTCGCCGCCGTTCCGGACGAACGAATGCCCGCCCTCGATCCGCTCCCACGCGAATTCGTGGATCTCGACGCGGGCGTGGTGGATCGTCGGCTGCGAGTCAACGAAATGCCGGGCGAGGAGGAGTCCGAATTCCTCGATGGCCGCGATCCCGTGCTTCTTCGCGAACGCGAACACGGTGTTCTTCTGGCTGTCGGTCGGCAGGACGGCCGCGTTGTCGCCGCTCAGATGGACGTCGTCCATCGCGCCCGAGAGGGAGATGCTGACGTTGACGTCCTTGACGTGGTGGACGCCGCCGTCCCTGGTGACGCGGACGACCCGCGTCTCCGCCTTCCCGTAGCGGTTGGGGCCGAGAATTATCGCCATCGCCGCTAGCTCCCTCGGTACGTCGAATAGGCGAACGGGCTGATCAGCAGGGGCACGTGCAGATGCCCGTCCGGATCGGTGACGGTGAACGCCACCGCGACCTCGGGATAGAACTCCGACAGCCCGGCGGTGTCGAACACCAGCCGGTGAATACCGGCGCCCGGTTCGGCGTCCCATTCCCTGATCCGGCCGTCCGCGTCGGTGCGGGCCTCGGCGAGCGGCGTCCAGCCGCCGTCCGGGGCACGGCGCTCCAGCCGCACGGCGATCCCCGCCGCAGGCAGCCCCTTGGCCGCGTCCAGCACGTGCGTAGAGAGACTCACCTGTCCCTGCCTTTCTGGGGGACGACCCCAGACCCCCGGAGGGGGACCGCTCCGGTCACGCGCCCTCCTCCCCAACGAGCTTCGCGAGCCGTAGATCGACGATCGCGGCCAGTTCCCGGCGGACGGCCATGCGTTCGGTCTCCGTGTCGTTCCCGAGGCGCTCGCGCAGGCGGGCCAGCATCTCGTCGGCCGTGCGGCCGGTGGCGCGGATCAGGAACACGTGGCCGAAGCGGTCCTCGTAGGCACGGTTCCCGGCGGCGAGCGCCGCACGCACGTCCGGCGCGGCCCCGTCCATCCCCGCCTGCTCGGCGCGCGACCAGCCCGCCGCCCGGTCGCCGACGCGCGGGTGCGCGGCGAGCGCCTCCTCGACGTCGTCCCAGGTCAGCTCGTCCAGCGCGGCGGCGCCCGCCGCGCGCAGCTCGGCCGCTCCCGCGTACGAGCGGCCCGCGACCGCCGCGACCCACCGGCGCGACGCGCAGCACGCGGACAGCTCCGCCTCCGTGAACACCACCCGTTCATCCCTCATCGCATGCAGTACACACAGCCGTCCCGGCGCCGGTCGAGACGCAGGACGTCCGAACTGTGACCTCCGTCCGCCGCTCCCTTTTGTAGGTTTCTCCATATGAGGCTGCGCGCCCTGCTCGCGATGCCCGGACTGCGGCTGGAGGTCGTGACCGGGGCGGACGAGCTGGACCGTCCGATCCGCTGGGTCGTCACCACCGACCTGCTCGACCCCGGCCGCTACCTGCGCGGCGGGGAGCTCGTGCTGACCGGGCTCGTGTGGCGGACGGGCCCCGCCGACTCGGAGACGTTCGTCCGGGCGCTCGCGGGGGCGGGCGTGTCCGGCCTCGCCGGGTGGGATCTCGCGCTCGGCGCCATCCCGGACGACCTGGTCGAGGCGTGCCGCCGGCACCGCCTCCCGCTGTTCAAGGTCCCCGAGGACCTGGCGTTCGCGACGATCACCGAGGAGGTCGTCCGGCTGCTGTCGCGGGCCCGCGCCGCCGACCTCGCGGACGTCCTGGACCGGCACCGCCGCCTCGTGGAGGGGACGGGCCTCGACGCCGTCCTCGATCTGGTCGGGCACTGCCACGTCCTGGCCGCCACCGGGCGGGTCGTCGCCGGGCCGCGGCCGCCCGACCCGGCGGGCCTCGCGCGGGCGTTCCTCACCGCGCCGCGCCTGCCGCACCACGTGCGCGCCCACGACCTGTCGCTCGTCCCGGTCGCGGACGGGGCGCGCGCCGCGGACTGGTTCGTCGCCGCCGAGGGCGACGCCGCCGACTGGCCCGCCGAGCGCCGCACGCTGATCTCCGAGCTGGCCGCGATCGTCGCGCTGGAGCGGTCGCGGCTGGGCATGGACGCCCGGCTCGCGCAGGAGGTCGTGACCGCGGCGGCCACCGGGGACGCGCCGCCGCTGGAGCGCGCCGGACTGGACCCGGGCTCCGGCTTCGTCGCGGTCGCCGCGTCGGGCGGGCTCGGCCCGGACGACCTGCGCGCCGTCCTCGTCGAGATCCTCTCCGGCTCACGCCCGGCGGTGGGGTTCCTGGACGGCGAGGCCATGGCGCTGGTGCCGTCCGGCGGGCGGGACGTCGCGGCCGGCGTCCGGGACGGCCTCGACGCCCTCGCCCCCGGGCTGCCCGCCGCCGGGATCGCGGCCGGGATCAGCGACGTCGTGCCCGCCGCCGGGCTGCGCGGCGCGGTGGAGGAGGCCCGGTACGCGCGGCGGCTCGCGGCCACCCGGCCGGGGCCGGTGCGGGTCGTCCGGCACGACGAGCTGGCCACGCATGTGCTGCTGCTGGCGAGCGTCCCGGACGACGTCCGGCGGATGTTCCGGGGCCGCCTCCTCGGCCCGCTGCACGCCTACGACCGGGCGCACGGCGCCGACCTCGTCCGGACGCTGGAGACGTTCCTGCGCTGCTCCGGCTCGTGGACGCGCTGCGCCGCCGAGCTGCACCTGCACGTCAACTCCGTCCGGTACCGGATCCGCCGGATCGAGGAGCTGACCGGCCGCGACCTGTCCCGCCCGGAGGACCGCGTCGACTTCTTCCTGGCCCTCCAGGTCGGCTGACCCAGCCGGTCAGGACGTGTGCCGCAGCAGCGCCGGGACGACCTCGTCCCACACCCGGCGCGGCAGCTCGTTCCCGGTGCCGGGCAGCGTGAGCAGCTCGGCCCCGGGGATCTCGGCGGCGAGGGCGCGGCCGTTGCCGAGCGGGAAGAACGGGTCGTCCTCGCCGTGGATCACCAGGGTCGGCGCGGTGATCTCGCCGAGCCGCTCCCGCCAGCGCGGTCCGGCGTCGAGCGCGGCGAACGCGGTCGCCATCTGGTTCGCGCGGTGCGCCTTGCCGGGGTCGCCGGTCACGGGCGTCCGGTCGTAGACCCGCTCGATGTTCTTCCGCGCCTCGGCCTCGTCGAAGGACGGCCCGGCGAGGTGCCGCGCGCTCTCCACCATGAACGCGACCACGGACGCCCGGTCGTCCCAGTCGACCTCGGGCGGGTTCATGATGTGGGCCATCAGCTCGGGCGCGTGCTCGGGCAGGTCGGCGTCGGCGGGGCCGGGCGCGGTCGGCCGGGTCCCGACCAGCGTGAGGGTGCGGACGCGGGACGGGTGGTCCAGCGCGAGGAGCTGGGCGATCCAGCCGCCGACCCCGAACCCCGCGACGTGCGCGGACGGCAGCCCGTGCGCGTCGAGGACCCCGGCCGCGTCCGCGACCAGGTCGCGCAGCGTGTAGCCGGGGGCCTCGGGATCGGCGGTCGCGGACCGCCCCATGTCACGCAGGTCGTACCTGACGACGAGCCTGCGCAGCGCGGCGAGGCGCGCGCAGAGCTCGTCCGGCCAGGTGAGCATGGTGTTGCCGATCAGCAGGACGGGCGCGTCGGCGGCGTCCCCGAACGTCTCGGCGCACAGCTCCACCCCGTTGGCCTCGATGATTCTCTCCATACGGGTGCAGACCACGCGGGCGCCCGGAAATCATCCCTCCAGGTCGGCGAGTTTCTTCAGTTCCGCCACGATGGCCTCCTCCGCCGCCGCCTTGTCGACGCCCGCCTCGGACAGGACGCCCGTGCCGTCCTCGTACTCCAGCAGGGCGAGGACCATGTGCTCCGTCCCGATGTAGTTGTGGCCGAGGCGCAGGGCCTCGCGGAACGTCAGTTCCAGGACCTTCTTCGCGGCCTGGTCGAAGGGGATCATGTCCGGGACGTCGTCCGCCTCGGGCGGGAGCGCGGCGGTCGCGACCTGGCGGACGGTGTCCAGCAGGACGCCCTGCGCGGTGATCGCCTTGGGCCCGATCGCGCTCGGGTGGGCGAGCAGCGCGAGGACGAGGTGCGCGGGCGTGATCTGCGCGTTCCCGGCGGCGCGGGCCTCGTTCATCGACCCCATGACGACCTCGCGGGCGCGCGCGGTGTAGCGGGAGAAGCCCTGGGACGGGTCCAGGTCCGAGGTCTCCCCCTTCGGGACGAACCGCTTCTGCGCGGCCTGCTTGCTCACGCCCATGCTCTTGCCGATGTCCGTCCAGGACGCGCCGGACCGGCGGGCCTGGTCGACGAAGTGGCCGATGAGGTGGTCGGCGACCTCGCCGAGGTGCTCGGCGGCGAGCACGGCGCTGGTGAGCTGTTCGAGCGCGTCGGAGTGGACCTTCTTGATCGTGTTGATCAGGTCGTCCAGGCGGATCTGGACGGGCTGCGCGGGTCCGGTGGGTTCGGGTCCGGTGGGTTCGGTGGAATCCGTCATGCGTCAACCATAGGTTGACGACTCCTGATCGTCAACTCAAGGTTGACGATCACCAGCCGACCGCTCCGGCGAACGACGTGGGCGCCGGGTCGTAGCCGAGGACCGTCCTCGCGGCCGTGATGTCGAGCGTGCGCTCCAGAGCCAGATGACTGACCGCGTACCGGGTGAGGCGCGGCGGGCCGGGACGGCGCGCGAGCAGGAACACCCCTTCCGCGACGGCCGCGAGCGGCCGCGCGATCCCGGCGGGCACGTAGACGGGACGCGCCCGGACGCCCCGCTCGCGGAGGATCTCCCGGAGCGCGTCGTCGATCGTGACCGGGGCCGCGTCCGCGACGTTGAAGACGCCCGAGTCCACCGGTCCGGTCGCGGCGAGCAGGCAGGCGCGGGCGAGGTTGCCGACGGAGGTGAGGCTGATTCGCTGGCGTCCCGTCCCGGCGGCGGGCAGGACCGGGCCGCGCACCGCCGCGAGGACGCGCGGCAGCAGCGTCGTGTCGCCCGGCCCGTACACCGCGTGCGGCCGCAGCACGACCGCGCCGCGCGCCGCGGCGGCCCGCTCGGCGGCGGCCTTCGACGCGGCGTAGGCGGTCGGGTAGCGGGCGACCGGCGCCTCGTCCTCGGCGGCGAGCACGCTCGGCCGGGACGGGTCGTACACGCTGGCCGTGCTGACGTGCACGAACCGCGCGCCGGGGAACGAGGCGAGCGCGTGCCGGGTGCCGGTCAGGTTGGCGGCGAACAGCCCGGCGGGCGGGCCCCAGTCGGTGACGCTCCCCGCGCAGTGGATCACCGCGTCCACGTCCGGCGCGTCGCGGAGCGGGCCGCGCGCCAGATCCCACGAACGGTAGGCCGCGCCGCCGACGTGCGCCGGGTCCACGGCCGGACGGCGTCCGAACGCGAACACCGTGACGCGCTCGGCGGCGAGCGCCCGGCACACCGTCCCGCCGACGAACCCGGACGCCCCGGTCACCGCGATCCTCACAGCCGCACCAGTTCGCGGAGGCGGTCGCGGTCGAGCTTGCGGGTGCGGCCGGAGCGGGGCAGGGCGTCCAGGACGACGATCCGGTCCGGCAGGGCGTCGTGGTCGATCACGCCGGGGAGGGCGCGGCGGAGCCGGTCCGGCAGGTCGCCGGGGTCCCGCACGGTTAGAGGGACGACGGCGAGGACGACCTCCTCGTCCCCGGTCCGCGGGTCGGGGACGCCGACGATCGCGGCCTCCGCGACGCCCGGCAGCACGGCGATCGTCGGCTCGTACAGCCCGGGATACAGGTTGAACTCGCCGCGGATCAGCATGTCCTTCTTGCGTCCGGTGAGGACGAGTCGGCCGCCGTCCAGCCGGGCGAGGTCGCCGGTCGGCAACTCGGTGAGGGGGTCGGCGCCGAGGTACCCGCGGCACAGGTTCGGGCCGGCCAGCAGGAGTTCGCCGTCGTCCGCGAGCCGCGCGGCGACGCCGGGCAGCGGCGCGCCGACCGGGTCGCCGGGGCCGGTGTGCGCGAGCTTCTCCTCCGCCGACGCGATCGCCACCGGCAGGATCTCCGTCATCGCGTACACCGACAGGATCTCCGCGAACGGCGCGGCCCGCAGCGCCCGGCGCAGGATCGCGGCGGGCGCGGGCGCCGCCCCGAGCAGCACGTACCGCAGCGACTCCGGCAGTTGGGGCACGACGTCCAGGATCTCCGCGAGGTGGACGGGAACGCAGAACGTGTGCGTCGCGCCCCGCTCTTCCATAAGCCGGGCGAACTCGGCGGGCGGGCACGACAGCGGAGGCATCGACCAGCGCGCGCCCGCGATCAGCGTCGGCAGCCCGAGCATGAGCTGGTCGGTGTGGACGACGTCGCCGGGCCCGAGCGGCAGCCGGGTCCGGAACAGGTCGAGCGCCGCCGCGAGCGACGCCTGCGTGTGGACGACGGCGCGCGGCGCGGCCGTCGTCCCCGACGTGAAGATCACGGCGGCGGGCGCGGCGGGGTCGCAGCCGCGGTCCGGCTCCGGCGCGGGGCCGCGCGCCAGCCGCGCGAACGGCAGCGCGCCGCGCGGCACGCCGGGGAGGCGGCGCCCGACGTAGACGTGGCGCAGGGCGTCCTCGTCGGGCCCGCGCAGGGCGGCGAGGTTCGGGAGCAGCAGCCCGCGCCGCCGCGCGTACTCCCGGACGGGACGCAGCCGGCTGCCCGCGTAGAGCACCGACTCGGCCGCCGACCAGCGCGGACGCGCCAGCCGCAACCGGGCGGCGAACATCTCGGGCCCGGCCCCCGGGTCGGCGAACACGACCACGCCCCCGGCCGCGACCACGCCGAGCGCCAGCACGAGCGCCTCCGGCGACGGCCGCACGGAGAACAGCACCGCGTCGCCTTCCGCGAGCCCGCGTGCCAGCAGGCCGTGCCGGACGGCCAGCACCTGCCGCCGCAGCTCGCCGTAGGTGAGCCGCGTCCCGTCACCGGAGACGAGCGCGACGGCGCGCGGCGTCCGCGCGCCCTGGTCGAGCAACCGCCGGACGAGCGTCACGCGGGCCCCCTCCGCACGACCAGTTCCCGGTAGGTCGGGATGAGGACGCCGCGTGCCGCCGCGCGGCGGGTGACGACGAGGGGCGCGGCGGCGAGGAGCGTCCGGGCCACCCGCCGGATCTGGGCCATGGCCAGCGGGTATCCGATGCAGAAGTGCGGTCCCGCGCCGAACCACAGCCGCCGCAGCTCCGGCGGGTGCGGGCGGCCGAGGTCGAACGGCCCGAGCGCGCGGCAGCAGTTGTGCGTCGCGATCAGCACCCGCTCCCCCGGCCGGATCGCCACGCCCCCGACCACCGCCGGACGGTGCACGCTCCGCAGCATCACGGGCGTCGGCGTCGCCACCCGCATCGCCTCCTCGATCGCCCGGTCGAGCAGGCTCGGCTCGGCGGCCACGCGGCCGAGCTGCCCGTGGTCGACGAGCAGGGCGAACAGGCGGGGCAGCAGCGTCGCGACGGTCTCGGTGCCGGTCAGGAAGAACGCCCCGGCGGCGCCGCGCGCCTCGTCCTCGGACAGGCCGAGGGCCCGCATGCGCCCCATCACCGTGGACTCGTCGCCCGCCGCGTACGCCTTCGCCGCGATGTCGCCCAGCGGGTCGAGCACCGCGCGGGCCTTCCGCACCTGGGCCGGGGAGAGCCGCCGCGTCCGCAGCGACACCGCGGACACGACGCGCTCGCCCTGCTCGAACAGGTCGCGGTAGGAGGCGTCCGTCCGCGCGTCCAGGCCGATGACCTCGCCGATCACGGCGCCCGCCATGACGCGGGCGGCGTCCACGAGGTCGACGCCGCCGCTGCGGAGCCGGCCCGCGAGCCGGTCGAGCGGCTCGTCCAGGACGCGGGCGCACAGCGCCTCGGTGTACGACGGGACGAACAGCTCGGTGAGCCGCCGCCGCAGCGCCCGGTGCGCGTCCCCCTCCATGTTGAGCAGGACGGACGGCCCCAGCACCGGCGTCCACAGCTCGCCGGGCGAGCCGGGGCCGTCCTTGCGGAACGTCTCGCCGTCCATGAGGATCCCGCGCGCCAGCGAGGCGTCGTTCACGACCACCCCGACCCCCGGCACGCGGACGATCGGCCCGCGCCGGGCCGCCGCGCGCAGCAGCGGGTACGCGAACGGATGCGCGGCCAGGTAGAGGCGGCGCTCCCAGTCCGGGGCCCTCACCGGATGTCCACGACGGGCGGGCGGTACCGGTGGTCGGCGTACCAGCCGAGCGTCCTGACCAGGCCGTACGCCCGGAGCCGCCGCACCGACCCGTACACGGTGACGTCGTCGCGCAGCCCGTAGGCGGCGGTCACGTAGCGGACGCGGTTGACCAGCGCGCGGTCCTCGTGGACGTCCTCGATCCGCGTGCGCGGGAACCCGCCCGACCGCTCGTACAGGTCGGCGGTGATGGCGAGGTTGCAGCCCGGCATCATCACGTACGGGCCGAGGTAGAGCGGGTCCTGGTTGCCGGGGCGGAACCGTCCGAACAGCGCGGCGACCCGGATCACGGCGGGCAGCAGGCGGCGCTCCCAGAACTTCAGCGGGAACTCGTCCGTCCGGGGCAGCAGCGGGCCCGACACCAGCTCAAGCCCGTCGCCGAACGCGCGCTTCACCGCCGCGGCCCAGCCCGGGTCGGGGAGGCAGTCGGCGTCGGTGCGCGCGACGTGCGTCGCCCCGGCGGCGATCGCGTGCCGGACGCCGGTGTCGGCGGCGGCGCCCGTCCCCTTCTCCGGCTCGTGGACGATCCGCACGTCGAACGGAACGTCCCCGGCGGCGAACTCCTTGACCACGCGCGCCGTCCCGTCCGTGCTGCCGTTGTCGACCACGACCAGCGTGAACGCGGTGTCGGTCTGCTCGGCGAGGCGGCGCAGCGTCGCGCCGATCGAGCGCTCCTCGTCGAAGGCGGGGACGACGACCCACAGGCGCATGCTCACAGCTCCGCGAACACGACGCCGAGGCTGGCGCCGCCCGCCAGCCCGACCAGCGCGACGCGGTCGCCGGGGCCGCAGCGCCCTTCCGCGCGAGCCGTGGCGAGCTGGAGCGGCAGGCTCGCCGACGCCGTGTTGCCGTGCTCGGGCAGCGTCACGACGAGCCGGTCGGCGGGGACGCCGAGGACCGTCCGCAGCAGCTCCAGGTAGGGCACCGTCACCTGGTGGACGGCGACGACGGCGAAGTCGTCCCAGGCCAGGCCGGTCTTCTGCAGCGCTGTCGTGAAGATCTCCGCGCCCGCGGCGACGAACACGTCGCGGAGCCGCCGCCCGTCCCCGCTGAAGTAGGTGGCGTCGAGGTCGCGGGGGCGCATCGAGCCGCCCGCCGGGAGCGTCCCGACCGGCCAGGCGGTGGAGACGGCGGCGAAGTCGCGGTAGAAGATCCCACCGTCGGGGGACGCCTCGACGAGCGTCGCGGCCCCGGCGTCGGACAGCGTGTAGCCCGCGAAGGCGTCCGCGAACTGCGCCCGGTCGCGCACCTTCCACCGGATCGCGCGCGACGGGCTCTCCCCCGTGCACACCAGCACCCGCTCGTGCTGCCCGGTGCGGATCAGCGCGTCCGCCACCTGCAGCCCGTTGAGGAAGCTGTTGCAGGCGTTCTTGACGTCGAACACCGGGCAGGACGCGCCGAGCTTCGCGGCGACGATGTGCGCGGTGGCGGGCTCGATCAGGTCCTGCGACGCGGACGCGAAGACGATCAGGTCGAGGCCCTCGGGCCGCGTCCCGCGCTCGGCGAGCGCCCGCCGGGCCGCCGCGACGGCGAGGTCGGACGCCTGCTCGCCGTCCGCCATGACATGCCGCGCCCGGATCCCGGTCATCCGCTCGACGATCGTCGGGCGCGGCCGGTAGCCGCCGCTCTCGGCCGCGACCCGCGCCTCGACCTCGGCGCTGGTGACCGTCCGCGCGGGCAGGTGCGCCGCGGCGGCGGTGATGCGGGCCCTCATGGCAGGGCTCTCATGGGTGGGCTTTCATGGCTGGGCTCTCCCCGGTTCCTCGTGCTCCGTGGACGGCCAGCCTCGCCGACCCGCGCCGCCCCCGGACAGGGCGACCCTACGGAACCGAGGACGGGCGTTGTACCCGACTTCAGGGTGAGTACTACCACTTATCCCATATGAGGCATTGCACCCGGTCAGGGGCGGGTTCGGCTAGACCTCCGGGATGGCCGACGGGGACGGCTTCGCCGTCGTCGGCGCGGGCGACGGCGGCGAGTCGGTGATCGTCGGGACGATCGGGCGCACCGGCCGCTCGTCCCGCGACGCCGAGTTCCACCACCACAGCGCGAACGAGATCGCGAACAGCACGAGCAGGCCGGCGACCAGCTGGACCACGGCCCGGCGGTGGCTCGGGTCGCGGCGCCCGCCGCCGCGCCGCGCGAACCGGCCGCCGCCCACTCCGGCGCCGCCCACTCCGGCGCCGCCCACTCCGGCGCCGCCCAGCCCGGCGCGGCGGGCGGCCCGGCGGGAGCGGCGCCGCTCGCGGCGGCTCGGCGGCCGGGCCCGTTCGAGCGCGGACGGCTCGGTGAACGCGGCGCTCCGGACGAAATCGTCGTCGAACACGGGCTCGTCGAAGTCTGCGGCCATGAGGGTCTCCGGCGCGGGGGGCGGTCAGGATCCCCAGGCTAGTCGACGCTCCGGGCGGTTCCCCCGGCCCGCGCGCCCCGCGGCTTCCTCCGTCCTGCTCTCCGGGACCCGTGCCGCCGCGAAGATCGGGCTCGGGCTACGGTCGAAGCTGAATCGCGTTCTAGAAGGAGACCGCATGGGAACCCCGGTGATCGTCGAGGCGGTGCGCACGCCGCTCGGGAAGCGCGGCGGCGTGCTGGCCGGTCTGAAGCCGATGGCCGTCCTCGCGCACGCGCTGACCGCCGCCGTCGACCGCTCCGGCGTCGACGCCGCCGAGGTCGAGCAGGTCTTCGCGGGCTGCGTGACGCAGGCGGGCGAGCAGGGCGGGCACGTCGGCCGCTACTCCTGGCTGTACGCGGGCCTGCCCTGGCAGACCGGCGTGACGACGCTCGACGCGCAGTGCGGGTCGTCGCAGCAGGCCGTCCACCTCGCGGCGGCGCAGATCGCGGCCGGGGTCGTGGACGTCGCCATCGGCTGCGGCGTCGAGGTGATGAGCCGCGCCCCGCTCGGCAGCAACGTGCTGCCCGCGAACCCGCGCCCGGACGACTGGTCGATCGACATGCCGAACCAGTTCGAGGCCGCCGAGCGGATCGCCGCCCGGCGCGGCATCACCCGCGCCGACCTCGACGCGTTCGGCGCCCGCTCGCAGCAGCTCGCCGCCAAGGCGTGGGCGGACGGCCGCTTCGACCGCGAGGTCGCCCCGATCACCGCGCCCGTCCTGGACGCCGAGGGGAACCCGACCGGCGAGACCCGGGAGGTCGCCCGCGACCAGGGCCTGCGCGAGACGACCGCCGACGGGCTGGGCAGGCTCAAGCCCGTGCTCGGCCCGGAGGGGCTGCACACGGCGGGCACCTCGTCCCAGATCTCGGACGGCGCCGCCGCCGTCGTGCTGATGTCGGAGGAGAGGGCGCGGGCGCTCGGGCTGCGCCCCCGCGCCCGGATCAGGACGCAGGCGCTCGTCGGCGCCGAGCCGTACTACCACCTGGACGGCCCCGTCCAGGCGACCGAGCGCGTCCTCCAGCGGTCCGGGATGGCGATGGGCGACATCGACGTCACCGAGATCAACGAGGCGTTCGCGTCGATCGTGCTGTCGTGGGCGTCCGTCCACGGGCCGGACATGGACCGCGTCAACGTCAACGGCGGCGCGATCGCGCTCGGCCACCCGGTCGGCGCCACCGGCGCGCGGCTGATCACGACCGCGCTGCACGAGCTGGAGCGGCGCGACGCCGGGACGGCGCTGATCACGATGTGCGCGGGCGGCGCGCTGTCCACCGCGACCATCCTCGAACGGGTCTGACGCGCCGCGTCGGACCCGCAACGGGCCCAGGGGGACGACGCCCCCTGGGCCCCGTCCGCGCTCCGGGTAAGGTCACCGGGGCCCCGATCCCACCGGCGCCGCCGCTCGCGGCGCGAAAGGCGGTCTCCTTGCAGCCCGAACCCGAAGACCTCGGCGGCGGACTCTGGAGCGTTCCAGTCCCGATCCCGGACAACCCGCTCGCCTACACGCTCGTGTACGCGCTGGAGAGCCCGCGCGGGCCCGTCCTGATCGACGCGGGCTGGCAGCACGAGGACGCCTGGAGCGCCCTGCGCGGCGGGCTCGCCGCGTTCGGGATCGACGTCGCCGACGTCCGCGGCGTGGTCGTCACGCACTACCACCCCGACCACGCGGGGCTCGCGGGGCGCGTCCGCGAGGCGTCCGGCGCCTGGATCGCCATGCACCCGGCGGACGCCGGGATCGTCAAGCTGTTCCGGTCCGCCGGGCAGGGCGGGCGGCGCGAGTTCGAGCTGACCGCGCTGCGCCGCGCCGGGGCCGCGGAGTCGGAGCTGGCCGACCGCGCCGACGGGCCGCGCGTCTCCCCGCCCGCGCTGCCGGACCGCGAGATCTCCGACGGCGACCTCGTCGACCTCCCCGGCCGCAGGCTCCGCGTCATCTGGACGCCCGGCCACTCCCCCGGCCACATCTGCCTCCACCTGGAGGACGGCGACCGCATCTTCACCGGCGACCACGTCCTGCCGCGCATCACCCCGCACATCGGCCTCTACCCTTACGACTTCCCGGACGTCGACCCGCTGAGCGACTTCCTCGGCTCGCTCGACAAGGTCTCCGCGATGTCCGTGGACGAGGTGCTGCCCGCCCACCAGTACCGCTTCAACGGCCTCGCCGGACGCGCCCGGGAGATCATCGGCCACCACGAGGAGCGGCTCGCGGAGGTGGCGGCGCTGCTGTCGGCCCGTCCGATCACGCTGTGGGACCTAACCGCCGGGCTGACCTGGCGGCACCCCTGGGCGGACATGACGCGGCAGTCCCGCCGGATGGCCGCCGCCGAGGCCGCAGCGCACCTCCGCACGCTGGAGACGCGCGGGATCGCGCGCCGCGACGGCGCCGACGACCCGCTCCGGTACGTCCTGCGCTGACCGGGTCGTCCCGTACGGCGAGGTGAGAGACGGGTGCGACCCGGGTCACTCGGGCCGCTGGACCCTTGATGAGACTCCAGTCTCATGTTAGAACCTGTTCTAGGTCCGCGGGGACCGAGCAAGCGCTCAGTCAAAGGCGGGCGCGCGCGGTCCCCCACCCCGGCACGAAGGGTCTTCCATGGCTGCTGTCGCCCAGTCCACCGCCTCCGCAACGCGGCCGTTCCGCGCTCCCGAGATCGACGTCATCGATCCGGGGGTCTACGAGCGCGGCGGGATCCCGCACCGGCAGTTCCAGTGGCTGCGCGACAACGACCCCGTCCACTGGCACCAGGACCCGAACGAGGGCGTGCCCGGGTTCTGGGCGATCACCCGGCACGAGGACGTGGTGCAGGTGTCGCGGCGCGCCGACCCGTACTCCTCCCACGCGCGGACGGCGATGTTCGAGGAGTTCACCGAAGAGGACATCGCCCTCTACGGCCAGATGATGCTGTTCCAGGACCCGCCCGACCACACCCGCCTGCGCTCCATGGTGAACAAGGGCTTCACCCCGCGCATGATCGGCAAGCTCCAGGACCACATCCGCGAGATCTGCGACAAGCTGATCGACGAGGCGGCCCCGCTCGGCGAGTGCGACTTCGTCGAGTACTTCGCCGCCCCGCTGCCGCTCTACACGATCTGCGAGCTGCTCGGCGCGCCCCTTGAGGACCGGGCGAAGGTCTTCCACTGGTCGAACAAGCTGGTCGCGTTCAACGACCCCGACTACATCGGCGACCGGACGGAGTCGCAGATCTGCGCCGCCGAGTTCGCGGGCTGGGCGGGCGAGCTGGCCCGCGCCCGCGAGTCCACCCCGCGCGACGACATCGTGACCAAGCTCCTCACCCCGGACGCCGACGGCAACCGGATCAGCGAGGAGGAGTTCGCGCTCTTCGTGATCATGCTGGGCATCGCCGGGAACGAGACCACCCGGACCGCGACGGCGGGCGGCATGCAGGCGTTCTTCGAGCGCCCCGACCAGTGGGAGCGGCTGCGCGCCGACCGGAGCCTGCTGCCGGCGGCGGTCGAGGAGATCGTCCGCTGGGTGAGCCCGATCAACCAGTTCCGCCGGACGGCCCTCTCCGACGTCGAGCTCGGCGGCAAGGAGATCAAGGCGGGCGACAAGGTCGTCCTGTTCTACGGCTCGGCCAACCGCGACGAGCGCGTGTTCGACGACCCGTTCTCCTTCGACGTCGGCCGCGACCCGAACCCGCACCTCGGGTTCGGCGGCGGCGGCCCGCACTTCTGCCTCGGCACCCACCTCGCCCGGATGAACCTGAAGATCATCTTCGAGACGATCCTGGACCGGATGCCCGACATCGCCCCGGCGGGCGAGCCCCGCCGGCTCCGGTCGAACTTCGTCAACGGCCTCAAGGAGCTGCCGGTCCGCTTCACCCCGTCCTGAATCCGCTTCACCCCGTCCTGAACGGGAAGAGTCAGGCGCGGTGTGCTCTTCGGAACACTCTTGGACGCACCACCCAATATTGACTCAGCGGTAACGTACGGTGGCTAAGGTCTAGTTTCATCGACGGCATCAGGGTGATGCCGGTGCGCGCGCGCCCCGGCGTCCCTCGACTGACGGGAGCGGTGCGTGCGGGGGACCGACGTGGTTGGGGCGGGCGAGCCGGGCGGACCGCTCCGGGTGGCCCTGCTGTCGTACCGGAGCAAGCCGCACTGCGGCGGCCAGGGCGTCTACCTCCGGCATCTGAGCCGGGAGCTCGCCGACCTCGGGCACGCGGTGGAGGTGCTGTCCGGGCAGCCGTACCCGGAGCTCGACCGCGACGGGATCGTCCTCACCAAGATCCCGAGCCTCGACCTGTACCGGGACGAGGACCCGTTCCGCACCCCGTCCCTCGGCGAGTTCCGCGACTGGGTGGACGTCCTCGAGTTCGCGCACATGAAGACCGGCGGCTTCCCGGAGCCGCTGACGTTCAGCCTGCGAGTGCTGCGCGAGCTGCGGCGGAGGCGGCGCGACTTCGACGTCGTCCACGACAACCAGGTCCTCGGGCTGGGCAACCTCGGCATCCCCCGGCTCGGGCTGCCGCTCGTCACGAGCATCCACCACCCGATCAGCGTCGACCGGCGGATCGACATCCAGGCGGCGCGGGGCGTCAAGCAGAAGCTCGGCAAGCGCCGCTGGTACGGGTTCGTCGCGATGCAGGCGCAGGTGTCGCGGCGGGTCGGGCCGGTGCTGACGGTGTCGGAGTCGTCCAAGGTCGACATCGTCAAGGACTTCAAGGTCGACCCCCGCGACATCGACATCCTGCCGCTCGGCGTCGACACCCGGATCTTCCACCCGCGCGGCGAGCGCGTGCCCGGCCGGATCGTCGCGATGGCCAGCGCGGACGCGCCGATCAAGGGCGTGGACGTGCTGCTGCGCGCGGTCGCCAAGCTCGCCACCGAGCGCGACGTGCACGTCATCGTCGTCAGCCGCCCGCAGAAGGACGGCCCGACCGAGAAGCTCGTGCGCGAGCTGGCGCTCGGCGAGCGCGTCCGGTTCGTCAGCGGGATCAGCGACGACGAGCTCGGCGAGCTGATGGCGTCGGCGGAGATCGCCGTGGTGCCGTCCCGGTACGAGGGCTTCTCGCTGCCCGCCGTGGAGCACATGGCGTCCGGGACGCCGCTCGTCGCGAGCCGCGCCGGGGCGCTGCCCGAGGTCGTCGGCGACGCGGGCGTGCTCGTCCAGCCGGGCGACGCCGAGGAGCTCGCCGCGACGCTGCGGCGGCTGCACGACGACGCGGCCGAGCGGGAGCGGGCGAGCGCCGCGGGGCTCGCCCGCGTCCAGGAGCGGTTCGCGTGGCCGGCCGTGGCGAAGGCCACCGTCGAGCACTACCGGGCCGCCATCGCCCAGGCGAACTACCTGCGCTTGGCGCGCGAGGCCGAGTAGCGGCGAGCACCGGCCGTAAGGGCAAGGGAGGGGACGCCGCCCCGGCGCCCCCGGCATGGAAGGAGCACGACCCTGCTGACCGTGGATTTCCAGCGGTTCCGCGTCACCCCGGGAGACCGCGTCCTCGACATGGGATGCGGCGCCGGACGGCACGCCTTCGAGCTGTACCGCAGGGGTGCGCACGTCGTGGCCTTCGACCAGGACGCCGGCGAGCTGTCCGGCGTGGAGAAGATGTTCGGGGCGATGCGCCTCGAAGGCGAGGTCCCGGCCGAGGCGTCCGCCGAGACGGTCCAGGGCGACGCGCTCGACCTGCCGTTCCCGGACGACCACTTCGACGCGATCGTCGCCTCGGAGGTGCTGGAGCACATCCCGGACGACATGCGCGCGATGCGCGAGCTGCTCCGCGTCCTGAGACCCGGCGGGAGGCTCGCGGTGACGGTGCCGAGCTGGCTGCCCGAGCGGGTGTGCTGGGCCCTGTCGGAGGCCTACCACACCGCCCCCGGCGGCCACGTGCGGATCTACACGCGCGCCGAGCTGGAGGCCAAGCTGAAGTCGGTCGGGTTCCGGGTCGGCGGCCACCACCACGCGCACGGCCTGCACGCGCCCTACTGGTGGATCAAGTGCGCGGTCGGCGTGAACGACGACGCGCACCCGCTCGCCAGGGCCTACCACCGGCTCCTCGTCTGGGACATCATGAAGCGCCCGCGCGCCACCCGGCTGGCCGAGCGCGCCCTGAACCCGCTGATCGGCAAGAGCGTCGTCGTCTACTTCGCCAAGCCCGCGGCGCCGGGGACGGCCGCCGACCCGGCCAGGGAGACGGCGGATGCGGGCTGAGACCGTCCCGCCCGCGGTCCCCGGCGTCCTGTCGCGCGACGACGTCGTCGCGACGGCCCGCAGCATCGCGGCGCAGCAGGAGCCGTCCGGCGCGATCCCGTGGTTCGCGCCGACGGCGGGCGTCCCCGGGCACGTGGACGCCTGGAACCACGTCGAGGCGGCGATGGCGCTGCGCGTCGCCGGGCTCGGCGGGCACGCGCGGCGGGCGTACGAGTGGCTGCGCGGCGTCCAGCGGCCGGACGGCTCGTGGCCCGCGAAATGGGTCCTCGGGGCGGTGACGGAGCCGGGCGGCGAGTCCAACCACGCCGCCTACGTCGCGGTCGGCGTCTGGCACGAGCTGCTGATGACCGGCGACGACGGCTTCGCGCGCCGGATGTGGCCCGCCGTGCGGCGGGCGATCGACTTCACGCTCGGCCTGCAGACCCGGCGCGGCGAGGTCATCTGGATCCGGCGCGAGGACGGCGCGCCGTCCGACCACGCGCTGCTGACCGGGTGCTCGTCGATCTACCAGTCGCTGCGCTGCGCGGTCGCGCTGGCCGAGCACCTCGGCGAGCCGGAGCCGGAGTGGGAGCTCGCCGCCGACCAGCTCGGCCACGTGGTGGCCGCGCACCCGGAGGCGTTCGCCGACAAGAGCCGCTGGTCGATGGACTGGTACTACCCGGTGCTCGGCGGGCCCGTCCGGGGCGCGGACGCGGCGCGCCGGTTCGCCGAGCGGTGGGACGCGTTCGTCGTCCCCGGGCTCGGCTGCCGCTGCGTGTCCGACCAGCCGTGGGTGACGGCGGCGGAGAGCTGCGAGCTGGTGCTCGCGCTGGACGCGGCGGGCGACCGCGACCGCGCCCTGGAGCTGTTCGCGACCATCCAGCACCTCCGGCACGAGGACGGCTCCTACTGGACGGGCTGGCAGTTCGAGAACCGCCGCCACTTCCCCGGGGACCGTTCCACGTACACGGCGGCGGCGGTCGTCCTCGCGGCGGACGCGCTGGCCGACGCCTCGCCCGGGGCGCGGCTGTTCAAGGAGATCGCCGGGCGCCCGCTCGGGCCGTGCGAGGCGTCCGACCCGGTCGCCTGCGGGTGCGCGCTGGTCTCGGTGGCCGACGCGGTCCGCACCCGGCTCTAGCGGGACGGCCGCGCCAGCAGGCACAGCTTTGGCGGCACGGCTCTAGCGGGACGGCCGCGCCAGCGGGTCGGCGTCGGCGACGCGCTGCAGGACGCGCAGCGACCCGACCGCGCGGCGCTCCTCGAACGCGCCGCTCGCGAGCGCCCGCAGGTACACGTGGTAGGGCGGCTGCCCGCCGTCCGCCGGGTCGGGGAAGACGTCGTGGATGACGAGCGCCCCGCCGACCGCGACGTGCGGCGCCCAGCCCTCGTAGTCGCCCTGGGCGTGCTCCTCGGCGTGGCCGCCGTCGATGAACAGGACGGCGAGGGGCGTCCGCCAGAAGGCCGACACGGTGCGGGACTGGCCGACGACGGCGACGACCTCGTCCTCCAGGCCGGCGGCGGCGATCGTCTTGCGGAACGTGGGGAGGGTGTCCAGGCGCCCGGTGCGGGGGTCGACGAGGGACGGGTCGTGGTGCTCCCAGCCCGCCTGGTTCTCCTCCGAGCCGTGGTGGTGGTCGACGGTGACGACGACCGTCCCGGCGGCCCTGGCGGCGGCGCCCAGGTAGACGGCGGACTTGCCGCAGTACGAGCCGACCTCCAGGATCGGCCCGGCGGCGGGCGGGCGCGCCGCGTACTCGACGCCCGCCTCGTACAGGGCGAGGCCCTCGTCGTCGGGCATGAAGCCCTTGGCGTAGCGCGCGGCCCGCAGCAGGTCGGACGGCATCGCGGGGATGGGGCGGCCGGTCGTCCCCGTACCGGTGGACGCCTCGGTGTCGGTCATCGAACTCCCTCCGTGCGGGCACCATATCCGAGATCGTCCGGTGCGGCGCGCGCCTTGCCCGAGCAGACTGGAACGTGTTCTACTTTTGCGGTCGGCGCGCGCCCCGAACCCGGTTCGGTAGGTTGGCGGTCACGGTGTCCTGGAACGGAGAAGCGATGAGAGTACGGGTCGACCCGCTGGTGTGCGAGGCGAACGCCGTGTGCGTCGGGCTCGCGCCCGACGTCTTCGACCTCGACGATGACGACGAGCTCCGGATCCTCCGGCCGGACGTCCCGCCCGAGGAGGCCGACCGCGTCCGGCACGCCGTCCGCTCGTGCCCGAAGGCCGCGCTGACGCTCGACGAGTAGCACGCCCACCGGCCCGCCCGCGCGTATCATCCTTGTCGTCCTGTCGGAGCCCGAGGTTGTCATGGAGCGCGGTTGGTGCACGGTCTCGGGACGGTCCTGGCCGCCGCCGCGCTCGCCGCGCCCCTCGCCGCGGTGCCCGTTGCGGCGCCCGTGGCGCACGCCGCCGCCCCGCCCGGCGCCGTCCGGATCCGGGACGTCCAGGGCGCCGCCCACGTCTCCCCGCTGACCGGCTCGGCCGTGTCCGGGGTCCCGGGCGTGGTGACCGCGCTGACCGGCAACGGGTTCTGGATGCAGGACCCGCGCCCCGACCGGAGCGACGCGACGTCCGAGGGCGTGTTCGTGTTCACCCGGACGCGGCCCCGCGCGGCGGTCGGCGACGCCGTCCGGGTGGACGGGCGGGTCGCCGAGTTCCGTCCCGGCGGCCCCGCGTCCCGCGGGCTGACCCGCACCGAGATCGACGCATCCGCGACCGCCGTCACCGCGCGCGGCGTGCCGCTGCCCGCGCCCGTCGTGCTCGGTCCGGGCGGGCGGCGCCCGCCCGGCCGCGTCGTCGACGGGCCGCGCGGCGACGTGGAAAAGGGCGGCGGGGAAAAGGGCGGCCTGAAGAAGGGCGGCGTGTTCGATCCGCGCCGCGCGGCGCTCGACTTCTACGAGTCCCTCGAAGGCATGCGGGTCGAGGTCCGGGACGCGGTGGCGGCCGGGCCGTCCCGCGACGGCGAGGTCCCGGTGCTGCCCGCGGCGGGCGCGGGCGCCGGGCCGCGGACGGCGCGCGGCGGCGTCCCGGCCCGGGACGGCGGCGCGAACCCGGCGCGGATCGTCCTCGACGACGCGCTCGCCCCGCTGCCCGCGATGGACGTCGGCGACCGGCTGCCGGGCCCGAACGGCGGCGTCCTCGACTACGCCTTCGGCGACTACCACCTGCTGCTCACCGCCACCCCGCGGCGCGCCGCCGCCGGGCCGTCCCGCGAGACGACGCGGGCGCAGCGCCCCGGCGAGCTGGCCGTCGGCACCGCCGGGCTCGGCGGCCTGAACCCCGACTCGCCGCCGGACCGGTTCGCCGAGCTCGCCGCCGACATCGTGGCCGGCCTGCGCTCCCCCGACCTGGTCGTGGCCACCGGGCTCGGCGACAACAGCGGCCCGGACGACGACGGCACCGTGGCCGCCGACCAGACCGTCGCGCAACTGATCACCGCGATCAGCGCGGCGGGCGGCCCCGCCTACGACTGGCGCTCGGTGGCCCCGCGCGACAACGCCGACGGCGGCGCGAAGGGCGACAACCGGCGGCTCGGGTTCCTGTTCCGCACCGACCGCGGGCTCGCGTTCGTGGACCGTCCGGCCCCGGCGGAGCCGCTTTCGGACGCCCCGCCGCCCGCCGGACCCGACCCGGCCGTCACGCCGGTCGCGGCCGTCCGGCGGGGCGGCGCGGTCGCGCTGTCGCTCAGCCCCGGCCGGATCGCGCCCCGGGACGCCGCGTGGGCGGGCGCCCGCAAGCCGCTCGCCGGGGAGCTGCGGTGGCGGGGCCGTCCCCTCATCGTGATCGCGAACCAGTGGTATCCGCGCACCGCCGACGACGACCCGGCGTTCGGCCGCCGGCAGCCGCCGTCCCGGCCGACGCTGTGGCGGCGCGAGGCGCAGGCCCGGGTGGTGGCGGGGTTCGTGCGGTCGGTCCGGAAGGCGGACCCGGACGCGATGGTGATCGTCGCGGGCGAGCTGAACGACGCCGAGACGTCCGCGCCGGTGCGGACGCTGGCGTCCGGCGCCGGGCTCACCGACCTCCCGGCTCGGCTGCCCGCGGGCGACCGGTACACGGCGGTCACGGCGGGCGGCTCCGAGACGCTCGACCACGTCCTGCTCAGCCCGTCGCTGCGCAGGCGCCCGCACGAGTTCGACATCGTGCACCGCGCCGCCGAGTTCGCGGACCGCGCCGACGACCACGACCCGACGGTCGTCCGCATCGACATGGACGGGAAATAGGGGCTCCCGAATTACGGACATACCGTAAACGACCTCGGGGCCCAGTCCTGAATAAGGCTCGCGTTTTCGTGCGGGCGGGCCGGGCACCCAGCGGTCGTCGCACCCCCTACGGGAGGAGCGCCGTTATGGCGACCCGCTACCGGCCGCACATCAGCCTGGTCGGCCTCATATACATCATCATCGGGCTGTTCGTCGCCTGGGACCGCGGATACATCAACGCGAGCCTGCTCCGGCACGTGGGCAGCGCACTGCTCGCGATATTCCTCTGGTTCCTGGTGCTGCTGGGCGTGGACCTCCATATCCACGCCTAGCCGCGGGCAGGTCACGGGTCGTCCTGAACTCCCCGCCCCGGGGCGGCCCGTGTCCCCCGCGACAGGTCCCCGTCGCGCCACCGGGCATAGACCTCAAAGTGCGACAGCGGTTACTTTCCGCTCATGACGAAAAAAGACTGTAGCTGCGGACATGGCAACGGCTGCTCGTGCCCGAAGGGCTGCTCCTGCGGCTGCAACGGCTAGCCGCCCCGCGCCCCACCACGCCTTATTCCGGGACGCGCGCCCGCCAGAGCATCGGCGCCTCCGTGCGCCCGCCGTCCGTCGTCGTCCCGGTGGCCAGCACGCCCGCGTCCGTCGCGGTCAGGGCGGTGAGCCGCCGTTCTCCCGGACCGGACAGGCCCGGCACCTGGAGGCGGCGCCAGGACACGCCCTCCGCGGACGCCAGCACCGCCGCGTCCCCCTCCGGCGTGGCCGCGGCGGCGACGAACCCGCCCGGCGTCGCGGTGACGGCCGTGGGGACGAGGCCCGCGCCGAGGACCTGCGGGGCCCAGGTCGTCCCGCCGTCCGCGGACACCAGCGGCGCTTCGCCCGCGCCGATCGCCACGAGGACGCCGCCGCGCGCCGCGACCCGGGTGAGGCGGCCGGTGAGTCCCTCCGGGAGCTTCGCCGGGGTCCAGGCGCGGCCGTCCGCTGACGTCCAGGCGGCGGGCCCTTCGCCCTTGCCGCCGACCGCCACGTACCTGTCGGCGGTCGCCGTCACGGCGGTGGCGACGCCGTCGAGGTGAGCGGACGTCCAGGCGGCGAGGTCGGCCGAGCGCCACGCCTTCCGCGCGCCGACCGCGACATAGCCGGACGGGCCGGTCGCCACCGCGAGGGGCGGCGGTCCGGCGGGGAAGGCCGCCTTCTGCCAGGCGGCGCCGTCCTGGGACGTCATCGCCAGCGGCCCGGACGCGGCGGTGCGGCCCAGCGCGAGCCAGCCCCTGGGCCCGTGGACGACGTCGGCGAGGCGCCCGCCGGTGGCGGGGAACCCGGCCCGCGTCCAGGCGCGCCCGTCCGGCGCGGACCAGATCGCCGCCCCCCCGTTCGTGCTGCCCACCGCGACCGCGCGGCCGGGACCGGCGGCGAGCGCCCGGACGGCGCGCTCCGCGCGGACCGCGCCCGCCACGCCCCGCAGGTCGACGCCGGACAGGTAGGCGTCGTCGCCCTGCCGTCCCGCGACCGCGACCGCGCCGCCGGACGCGACCGTGACGGCGCTCGTCCGCACCCCGGCGGGCACGGAGCCGCCCGGCTGCCAGGTGCGCCCGTCGCCGCTGCGCAGAACGGTGAACCCCGTCGCGGCGCGCATAACGACCGCGAGGCCGGACGGCGCGCCGCCGAACCGCTCGATCCCGCCGCCGCCGAACCGGCCGACGGCCTGCCAGCGCCGCCCGTCCGGCGAGGTGAACAGGACGCCGAAGCGGGCCGTCTTGCGGCGCTTCTTCGGACCGGTCGTCCGGCTGCCCTCCCGGACGGTCGCGAACCCGCCGCCCGGCCCGGCCGCGAGTCCCCTCGTCTCCCCGTACGAGCCCTGCCCCTGCGGGACGCTCACGCCCGTCCAGGTGCGGCCCGCGTCGGCGGACCGCCAGAAGCCCTCCGAGCGCACCGTGCGGGTGACCTTCCTCCGGCCCTTCCTGGTGGTCACCTTGCGCGCCTGCGTCCCGTGCGCGACGAGCACGCCGCCGGACGAGGCCACCCGGTCGAGGCCGGCGATCCACGTGAGGCTCTCGTCGCGCTGCCAGGTCTGGCCGTCCGGCGAGGTCCAGACGACGGCCCGGCCGCCCACCGTGCCGCCTACCGCGACGAAGCCGCCGCCCGTCCGGGCCAGGCCGTTCACCCGGTCGGTCGGCTTGAAGGCGGCGGACGGCTGGCGCCGCGTCCAGGTCTTGGCGTCCGCGCTGGTCCAGGCGACGGTGGCGCCGCTGGGAGTCCGGCCGACCGCCATCCACTGGCCGCCGCCGCCCGCGATGTGGGACGGGATCTCGCCCAACGGGGGCATCGTGCCGTCCTGCGTGCGGATCCGGGCGAGCGACCAGGTCTTGCCCGCGTCCGCGGAGACGAGGAACTGCGGCCGCTCGCGTCCCGGATCGGGGTCGCCCTCGGTGCCCGCGGCGACCAGCGTCCCGGCGTCGGCGGCCACGGCGGCGAGGCTCTGGACGAGCCCGTCCGTCGCCGCGGCCGGGTCGGCGGCGAACAGCGCGTCCGCCTCGACCGGGGCCGGGAGGCCGGGACGCGCGGGAACGGCGTCGTCCTCGCCCTGGGACACGGCGACGACCACGAAGGCGGCGCCCAGCACGAGCGTCGCGCCGATCGCGGCGCGGAAGCGCAGCCGCCGCATCAGCGGCGGCCTCGGCGGGCGCGGCGGCCCGGCCACCAGCACGTCCCCCGGCTCGGACACCGCCGTCTTGCGCCTCGGCTTCGCGGCGGGCTTCGCAGCCGGCTTCCGGGCGGGTTTCGCGGGTTTCGCGGACGGGACGGCGGGACGCTCCTCCGGGGCGCGCGGACGGGCGGCGGCGGGCTCGCGCGGCGGCGCGCCGTGGCCCCAGGACAGCCCGGCGGCGCGCCACGCCTCGTACGCGCGCTGCCAGGGCGACAGCGCCGCGGGCATGTCGGCGAGGTCACCGGCGACGCCGAAGGTCAGCCGCCGCCGGACCCGGCGGGAGCCGCCGGGGCCCTCGTCGGCGCTCCGCGGGGCCTCGTCCTGCTCCGGGCTCCTCGCCGTCACACGTGCTCCTTCACGGTCCTGTCGGACCACCATCAAATCGCGCCGCGCCGGTGTCCGCACGGACAACCGGGTGAACGGCGGCCGGTCGGGCCGCGGGAGCGTTCTATCACTTCAAGGGCGGCGTAACCGATCTTTTGCCTCGATCACCCACTTGTAGGCATAACCCCGGATATGGAGGACTTGCCAGCGACCGCGCGCACCCGCGCGGCCCGCCCGCTCCGTCTCGGCCCGCCGCCTCGGTTATCGCGACATTGCCCGCATCCCGACGCGCGATCAAGCCTGCGGCCCGGCCGGACGTCCGTCCGCTAGATTCGGAAAAGGCCCAGACCGAGGGGGGACGAATCATGGGCGGGACGCTCGGCCGCGCGCACGGTCCGTACACGCTGTACGACCTCGACGCGCTCCCCGAGGACGGCCGCCGCCACGAGCTCGCCGACGGCTGGCTGCACGAGCTGCCCGGCGACCTGTGGCACGACCACGCCGCCGAGCAGCTCAGGGGCATCCTCAAGGACGCGGCCCGGCAGGCGGACGCCGACGTCCACATCGCGGGGGCCCCGCAGGACGTCACCACCCCGGCGGGCGTCCGCAAGCCGGACGTGTTCGCCGTGAGCCGCGACGTCGCCCGCGCCGCGCTGGAGCGCCGGACCCGCACCTACTACGGCCCCGACCTCATCCTTGTCGCCGAGGTGGTCACACCCCGCACGGTGAACGAGCGGATCGACCGCGTCCACAAGGTGGACGAGTACGCCGCCACCGGAATCCCGCACTACTGGATCGTCGACCTCGAACCGCGCCCCCTGATCACGATGCTCGAACTGGCGGACGGCCGCTACGAGCTGGCGGGCAAGGCGCGCTCCGGCGAGACCGTCGCGCTCGACCGGCCGTTCCCGATGGCGTTCGACCCCGTCCGCCTGTCCGAGATGGACTGACGCCCGGCCCCCGGGTGGCCGGATCTTTACGGAGGATGGCGATCCCGCCGCTCGTCCGGCCCGCCCGCGCCGGGAAGGCTGGCCGCAGGACGATCACCGGCAGGGACGATCACCGGACAGGTCGATCACGGACAGGGGAGGACGCATGGCCGAGACGATGCGCGCGGTCAGCCAGGACACGCTCGGCGGGCCCGAGGTCTTGAAGACGGTCGAGGTGGAGCGGCCGGAGCCGGGGCCCACCGAGGTGCTCGTCAGGGTGCGCGCCGCCGGGGTGAACCCGACCGACTGGAAGCACCGGGCGGACGGCGGGCTTCTCGGACGGCCGCCGTTCGTCCTGGGCTGGGACGTGTCCGGCGTCGTGGAGGCGACCGGCGTCGGCGTCACGCTGCACAAGCCGGGCGACGAGGTGTTCGGGATGCTGCGCTACCCGTTCGGCGGCGGCGCGTACGCCGAGTACGTCGCCGCGCCGTCCCGGACGTTCACCGCGAAGCCCGCCGGGATCGACCACGTGCGCGCGGGCGCGCTGCCGCTGGCCGCGCTCACCGCCTGGCAGGCGGTCGTCGACACGGCGCGGGTGCGGGACGGGCAGCGCGTCCTGGTCCACGCGGCGGCGGGAGGAGTCGGGCACCTGGCCGTGCAGATCGCCAAGGCGCACGGCGCGTACGTCATCGGGACGGCGAGCGCCCCGAAGCACGACTTCCTGCGCGGCATCGGCGTGGACGAGCCCGTCGACTACCGCGCGACCGACTTCGCCGAGGCCGTCAAGGACGTGGACATCGTCATCGACGCCATCGGCGGCGACTACGGCCCTCGGTCGCTGCGCGTCCTGCGACCGGGCGGCGTGCTCGTGTCGCTGGTGCTCAGCCGTCCCGCCGAGATGGACGCCGCGGCGGCCGGCGTCCGGGCCGAGGCGCTGCTCGTCGAGCCCGACCACCACGCGCTGACGCGGATCGCCGACCTGGCCGCGTCCGGCGCGCTCCGCGTGGGGATCGACTCGGTGTTCCCGCTGGCGGACGCGGCGAAGGCGCACGAGCGGGGCGAGACCGGCCGGGTCTCCGGCAAGATCGTCCTCACCGCGGAGGACTAGGCTCGGTCGGGTGCTGCTCCTCACGACGCTCGACGGCTGGCTCGGCCAGCCCGGTCCCGGGTTCACGCTCTCCGACGCGGGGGCGGTGTGGGCGCCCGACGACGAACCCGGCGCCCTCGCCGTCGCCGACGACGTCTTCCCGGACGGCGGGCAGGTCGTCGCCGTCACGCTCGACCCGCCGCCCGGCGCGGTCCCGGCGCGCGGGGTGGTCGACCGGACGGCCGCGTCCCGCGTCCGCTACCTGCGGCGCGCCCCGGACGGGCGGCACGTCGCGCTGCTGGACCGCCCCGCCACCGCCGAGGCCCTCGACCTCCTCCCCCACCCCGAGGGCGGCTGGTTCCGGGAGACGTGGCGGTCGGACGTGTCCTTCGTCCCGAAGGGCTATCCGGGCGAGCGCGCCGCCGCGACCGCCATCTACTTCCTGCTGCCGCCGGGCGAGGAGTCGATGTGGCACTCCGTCCGGTCGGCGGAGCTGTGGCTGTGGCACCGGGGCGGCCCGCTGTCGCTGTACCTCGGCGGTGACGGAGACCGTCCGGGCGCGGACCCCGAGCTGATCACGCTCGGCGCGGACGTGACCGGCGGCCAGGTCCCGCAGGCGCTCGTCCCGCCGGGCCGCTGGCAGGCGGCGCGCCCCGCCGGACCGGACGAGGTCCTCGTGAGCTGCGTCGTCGCGCCCGGCTTCGACTTCGCCGACTTCCGCGCGTGACGCCGGGACGACGCTGGCCGGTGACGCCCCGCCCGTGACGCCCCACCCGTGACGCAGGGACGACGCCGAGGCCCCCGCCCGATGAGCGGGCGGGGGCCAGGGGCGGCGTCCGGGCGGCGCACGCCGCCCCGGCCGCCTAGTAGCTGATCGTCTGGCGGGCGCTCATCGTCCGCATGATGTGCTCGACGAGCGTGATGAGGACGCGCTTGGCGTCCTCCCGGTCGCGCACGTCGCAGGTGATGACCGGGATGTCGGGCGACAGGTCGAGGGCGTCGCGGACCTGGTCCGGCGAGTGCTGCCCCGCCCCGTCGAACCGGTTGACGCCGATGATGAACGGGACGCCGCGCCGCTCGAAGTAGTCGACCGAGGCGAAGCAGTCGGCGAGCCGCCGGGTGTCCACCAGGACGACCGCGCCGAGCGCGCCCTTCGCCAGCTCGTCCCACATGAACCAGAAGCGGTCCTGGCCGGGGGTGCCGAAGACGAACAGCACGAGGCCGTTCGGCAGCGTGATCCGCCCGAAGTCCATCGCCACGGTCGTCGTCGTCTTGTTCACGACGGCCGAGGTGTCGTCGATCCCGATGCTCTTCTCGGTCAGGGCCTCCTCGGTGCGCAGCGGGCGGATCTCGCTCACCGCGCTCACCAGGGTCGTCTTGCCGACGCCGAAACCGCCGGCGACGAGGATCTTGACCGTCAGCGCGGAGTCGCCGGGTGCGGCGGCCGCGTCAGAGCGCACGGATTCCATCGATCACTTCCTTGAGTACGCGCTCGCTTGGGAACTGCGCCACCGGCGCGGGGCGCCGGACCTGTATCAGCGAGCGGTCGAGCAGATCGCCGAGCAGGACACGGACGACCCCCAGGGGGAGTTCCAGATCCGACGCTATCTCGGCGACCGACAGCGGTGTGCGGCAAAGCTCCAAGATCATGTGATGTTCCGGTCCGGGCGCCCACGCGGGCGCCGCCAGGGCGGGCTCGCCCGCCGCGGCCTCGGGGGGCTCGGCGGCCGCGATCAGGGCGACGAGGTCGAAGTCGTCGCCCGTGTAGTGCGTCCGGCCGCCGGTGAGCGCGTACGGGCGCACCACCGGCCCCGCGGCGTCGTCGTACCAGGCACCGTCCGCCATGGCCTCACCCGCCGCCCGGCTCGGTCAGGGTGGCCCGCGGGTTCGCCGACAGGTGCCGGCCGACCCGCGTCACCAGCATCGCCATCTCGTAGGCGATCAGCCCGAGGTCGGCGTTCGCCTCGGACAGGACGGCGAGGCACGCGCCGTCCCCGGCGGCGGTGACGAACAGGAACGCCGACTCCATCTCCACGATCGTCTGCCGGACGGGGCCGCCGCCGAACGACTCGCCCGCCCCGCGCGCGAGGCTCTGGAAGCTCGCGGCCACCGCGGACAGGTGGTCCGACTCCTCCCTGGCGAGCCCCTTGGACGCGGCGATCCGCAGCCCGTCGCTGGACAGCACGACCGCGTTCCGCACCGGGGCGACGCGCTCGACCAGGCTGTCCAGCAGCCAGTTCAGCTCGCCTCCCGCGCCGCCCGGAACCTCCCCGCCGGAGTGCTCGGCTTCTGTCATCGGGTGTCGTCCTCCTGGTCCTCCCGCGCGGGGTCCTCCCGCGCCGGCTCGGCGTCGGCCGAGTCCTGCCGGCCGCGCTGCCAGCCGCGCTGCATGGCGGACAGCATCGAGCGCAACGCCTCGGGCGAGCGCTCCGGGTTCTCGTCGGCGGCCGGGGACGGCGCGCCGTCCGACATCTCGGGAGCGGACTCGGGAGCGGTCTCGGGGGGAGCGGGCGGGGCGGGTTCGGGAGTGGGGTCCATCGGGACGGGCGCCGACAGCGGCGTCATCTCCGCCGCGTCCGGCTCCGGCCCGGACTCGGCGGGCGGGCGGGAACCGTTCTGGGCGGCGAGGCGAGCGTCCACCCGTTCCTTGAGCTGGGGCGCGAGGTGCTGCTGCCGGCGCCGCTTCGGCAGTTCCCCCGCCTGCGGCGCGGGCTGCGCCGCGTCCTCCTTCTTCCCGGCGCCCTCCGCCGGCGCGGCGGGAGGCTTCGGCAGGGCGAGCGGTCCGGCCTCGGCGACGAGCCGCATCAGCCCGCTCGCCGGGTCCGGCCGCTCGGCCGGACCCGCCTGGACCGCGGGGCGCGCGGACGCGGGCAGCGCGACCGCCGGGTCCGGCGGCGACTGGATCGGCCCGGTCGCCCGGCGGACGGGCGCGTCCGGCTCGGCGGCCTCGACGACCAGCGAGCCCGGGATCAGCGCGATCGCGGTCGTCCCGCCGTAGGGGGACGGGCGGAGCGTCACCTGGATCTCGTGCCGCAGGGCGAGCCGCGCCACGACGAACAGCCCGAGCTGCGCGCTGTCGGACGGGTCGAACTCCGGCGGGTGGGCGAGCCGCTCGTTGGCGGCGCGCAGCGCCTCCTCGGTCATGCCGAGCCCGCGGTCCTCCACCTCGATCGCGAACCCGGAGGCGACCGCCTGCCCGCTGACCCGCACCGGCGACTGCGGCGGCGAGAACGTCGTCGCGTTCTCCACGACCTCGGCGAGCAGGTGGATGACGTCGGCGACCGCGGAGCCGAGCAGCGCGACCCGGGGCAGCGGCTGCACCCGGACGCGCGGGTAGTCCTCGACCTCGGCGACCGCGCCGCGCACCACGTCCACCAGCGGGACGGGACGGCGCCAGCCGCGGCCCGCCGACTTGCCCGCGAGGATGACGAGGCCCTCGGCGTGCCGCCGCATCCGGGTCGCGAGGTGGTCGAGGCGGAACAGGTCCGACAGCTCGGACGGGTCCTCGGTGCGGCGCTCCATCGTGTCGAGCAGGCTGAGCTGCCGGTGCAGCAGCGCCTGGTTGCGGCGCGCGAGGTTGACGAACACCTCGTTGATGCCGCGCCGGGCCGCGACCTCGCCCTCGGCGGCGCGCACCACGGCCTCGCGGGTGCGGTCGAACGACTCGGCGATCTGCCGGATCTCGTCGATGCGGTACCCGGCGTCCGAAGGGGGCCCCGGCTCGGCGGGACGCCCCGCCCGGACCCCGTCGGCGAGCCGCGGCAGCCGGTCGCGGGTGAATTCGACGACGCCGGCGGCGAGCGTCCGGCACTCGCGCAGCAGCCGCCGCGACACCCGCGTCGCGATCATCGCGGACAGCACGATCGCGAGGAGGCCGAGCCCGCCCGCGAACGCGAGCCGCAGGAACGTGCGGACCGCGATGTGCCGGGCGTGCATGGTGACGTCGTCGAGGACCTTGTTCTCCAGCGTGAACAGGCCGCCGTTCGCGGTGTCGGCGACCGACCGCCACACCGCCGGGTCGATGACCGGGCCGCGCGCGGCCTGCCGGCCCGCCGCCCCGGGGACGGCGTCCGGCCCCTGCTGGGCGCGCCGCGACTCGGCCGTGGCGGGCTCGGCGCCGTGGACGACCTGGTCCTCCATCGTGCGGAGCCGGGTGAACGGGTCGGTCGCGACGAGCCTGGCGTAGCGGACGCGGTCGTCGGCCGGCAGGTTCGGCACGGTGTCCCCGTACAGCAGCCGCTGGGCGCCGACGAGCTGGGCGAAGTGGCCGCGCTCGGCGACCGTGATGCGCCCGGCGGCGAGCGCGCCGGTGAGCAGGGCGTCCTCGCGGGCCATGAACTCGCGGGCGCGGCCGAACGCGATGAGCGTGCGGGCGTGCGCGGTGACGGAGCCGTCCCCCGGCGTCGTCGCGTTGTAGACGGCGAAGCCCGCGTCGATCAGGTCGCTGTAGGCGCGCAGCGCGTCGGCGCGGGCGGCGACCCGCTGGTCGACGCCGCGGCGGACCTCCGGGAGGTCGCCGAGGCGGCGGACGAACGTGTCCATCCGCTGGACGATCTCGGGCTGGATCGCCCGCCGCAGGCCCCCGTCCCGGCTGCCCGCGCGGACCTCCTCGGCCGCCGTGTCGGCGGTCTGCCGCTGCGCCCGCATCACGCCCGGGTCGGCCGCGCGGGCGCCGCCGAGCTCGGCCATCGCCAGCCGCCGCTCCTTCTGCAGCGCGTCGATGAGCCGCTGCGTGGGCAGCACCATCTCGTTCTGGAACTTGCGGGCCTGCAGCAGCTGGTGCGCGTCGCCGTAGGTCATGCCGGTGAGGAACGCCCACAGCGCGGCCAGCGCCAGCAGCGGGACGAGGACCAGCAAAGTGATCCTCGCCCGGATGGAGGAGAGACTGGGGATCGTCACGGCTTCGGCGTCCGGAGGCGGGACATTGCGGGGGAATCCTCCCGATGCGTGGGAGTAAGGGGGTGTGCGGGAGCCTACTACGTCGTTTACCGCCTCGCGGGCTCACCGCCGCCGGGCGTTTCGACGGCGGGTCCGCCGCCGGACCCGTCCGACCGGCTCAGAAGCCGCGCGGCGCGGACCCTCCGGCGGCTCCGAGGCCCCCGCCGCCACCCGGTCCGGAAGCGAACCGCGGGGCCGCCTGGAGATGCTGGCCGACGCGCTTGACCAGCACCGCCATCTCGTAGGCGACCAGCCCGGCGTCCGCGTCCGCCTCGGCGACGACGGCGAGGCAGGTGCCGTCGCCGGCGGCGGTCACGAACAGCAGCAGGGCGTCCATCTCGATGATCGTCTGCCGGACGTTGCCGCCCGCGAAGTGGCGGCCGGCGCCGCGGGCGAGGCTCTGCACCCCGGACGCCAGCGCGGACAGGTGCTCGGCGTCCTCCCGGCCCAGCTCGCTGGACGCGGCGACGGCGAGGCCGTCCCGGGACAGGATCACCGCCTGCCGCACGGTCGTCACCCGCTCGGCGAAGTCGTTGAGCAGCCAGTTCAGCTCGCCGGTCGCGGTGTTGTGCATCATGCGGGTTCCCTCGTCCTCCGATTCCAGCGGGCCCCGGGCGTTCCGGCGCGGAAGGTCCCTGGATCATAAAGGCCGTCCGTCACGCGGCCGCAACCCCTTTGCCGCCTTTCGCCGTCATTGCGGCCATTCCTCATCACCTGCTGGTATGTCCGTCATCAGGGCGGGACGCGGCGCACCGATCGCAAGGAGATAGCGGCAAATCAGGACAATTTGCTTCATTTCCCTCTGTTGCCGAGGGACATTCCGCCATACTCTGCTTCTTCATCCCCCGCAGGCGTCTCGACCGGCACGGAAGGAGCACCGCGATTCATACAGGCAACGACGACGGCCGGGCCGGGAGACCGACTCCCCGGCCAGAGGGCGTTACGATGCCCGCCGTGAGTCCCGAGAGCCAGGCACCCGAGGCACTGCCGTCGCGACGGCGCCGCGCCCCCCGCGGCGGCCGGCACCGCGGCGACGAGTCCTTCCTGCTTCCCCCCAATTCCCCAACGCTCGTCCTGGCCGTGCCCGGCCCCGCCCGGCACGCCGGCACCGCGATCGCCGCGGAGCTGGCCCGGCTCGTCGAGATCGAGCACACCGGGCAGCCCGCCCGCTACGGCCACCTGGAGGGCGACGAGGCGAGCCTGACCGCCGTGCTCGCCGGGCTGCGCGGCGCGGACGGCGAGCTGGCGGCGGTCGTCGTCCCGCTGTCGACGGGACCCGACCCGCGGATGGACGCCGCCCTGCACGCCGCCGTGACCGCCGCGCCGGTGCACGCCGTCGCCGCCGAGCCGCTCGGCCCGCACCCCCTCATCGCCGAGGCCCTGCACGACCGGCTCGCCGACGCCGGGCTCGCCCGCGCCGACCGGATCCGGCTGATGACGATGGTGACGGCCGCGTCCGGCGTGATCGTCGCGACGCCGGGCGACGCGACGGCCGTCCGGCAGGCCGAGGTCACCGGCGTGCTGCTCGCCTCGCGGCTCGCCGCGCCGGTGTTCACCGCCTCGCTGAACGACGAGTCGTCCGTCAAGGCCGCCACCGAGCAGCTCCGCGCCGCCGGGGCCGCGTCGATCGCGCTCGCGCCGCACCTGATCGGCCCCGAGCCGGAGGCCGCCCTCGCCGCGCCGGCCGCCGCCTCCGTCGGGGCCGCCGCGTCCACCCCGCTGGGCGCCCACCCGGCCCTGGCCCGCCTGGCCGCCCTGCGCTACGTGGAGGCCCTGTCGCTCGCCCTGGCCGATTAGCCCAGGGGGGCGACCCCCTGGAACCCCCGTTGCGGCGCAGGCGATCCTCACGCCGCCGTTTCGGTCTGTCTGCCTGTGCTGGTGTGCGTGGCGTCGCTGCGGTCGCCTGCGCCGTCGGGTCGTGCGGCCTCCGGCGCTGGGGCGCCTCCGGCCGCACGACCCGCGGGCTCGGCTCAGGTCTCTCCGGGAATCAACGGTTCTTGAAGTCGGGTGGGCGCTTCTCCAGGGCGGCGGCCATGCCCTCGGCCAGGTCCTCGGTGAAGAAGGCGAGGGTCTGGACGGCCGTCTCGGTGGTGAGGTGCGCGCGCAGACCGGGGGCGTCCAGGGACGCGTTGAGCAGCTCCTTCGTCCGGCGCAGCCCGTACGGGGACTTGGCGAGCAGCTCGCCCGCGAGGGCGTGCGCCGCCTCCAGGTCCGTCCCCGTGGGGACGGTCTCGGTGATCAGGCCGAGCGCGCCGGCGCGCTCGACGTCCAGCCGCGGGCTCCGGTAGGCGATCTCGGCGGCCCGCGCCGGGCCGACGAGCCGGGGCAGCAGCCACGACAGGCCGCAGTCGCCCGCCGACAGCCCGAGGTCGGTGAACGGCACCACGAACCGGGTCGACTCGTCGGCGACCCGCAGGTCGCAGGCCAGCGCCCAGGACACCCCGACCCCCGCGACGGGGCCGTGCAGCGCCGCGACGACCGGCTGCGGGATCTCCCGCAGCCGCGCGGTGACCTCGCCGCCGCGGGCGATGGCCCGGTAGAGCCGCTGGGCGCGGCCCTCGGCCGTCCCGGCGCCGCCCGGGTCGCCCTCCTGGATGTCCATGCCCGCGCTGAACGCGCGTCCCTTCCCGGTGAGGACGACGACCCGCGTGCCGGGGTCGCGCATCAGCTCGTTGAGGACGTCGAGCAGCTCCTCGGTCATGGCGTTGTCGACCGCGTTGAGGCGCTCCGGACGGGACAGGGCGATCGTGAGCACCCCGTCCCGCCGGTCGAGCTCTATCGCGCTCAACGGATCAGCCGCTGAGCTGCTGGATCAGCGGACCCATCTGGTCCATCGCGTTCTTGTGGACGGTCAGCGGCTCCGCCGCGCTGATCGCCGCCCAGTTGTCGCGGACGTCCTCCACGGTGAACGTGTCCTTCTGCCCGTAGCCGGGGCCCTCCGCGACGAAGATCTTCGCGATCCGGCCGCCGCCGACGGTGTAGACCTCGCCGGAGTCCTGGTTGGACTCGTGGGCGAGGTAGGCGACGAGCGGGGTCACCTGCTCGACGCTCAGCCTGTCCGCGAAGTCGGCGGGCAGGAGGTCCTCGGTCATGCGCGTCCAAGCGACCGGGGCGATGGCGTTGGCCTTGATGTCGTACTTGGCGCCCTCGTGCGCGAGCGTCTTCGTGAACCCGACCAGGCCCATCTTGGCGGTGGCGTAGTTGGCCTGGCCGAAGTTGCCGAACAGCCCGGCCGGGGACGAGGTGTTCACGATCCGCCCGTGCCCGTTCTCGCGCAGGTGCGGCCACGCGGCGCTGGAGACGAGGAACGAGCCGCGCAGGTGGACGGCGATGACCGCGTCGAACTCCTCGACCGTCATGTTCTTGAACGACCTGTCGCGCAGGATGCCCGCGTTGTTGATCACGATGTCGACCTTGCCGAAGGCGTCCAGCGCGGCCCGCACGACGGCCTGCGCGCCGTCCGGCGTCGCGACGTCGTCGGGGTTCGCGACCGCCTCCCCGCCGGCCTTCGTGATCTCGTCCACGACCTGCTGCGCGGGGCCGGCGGAGGCGCCGACGCCGGACCGGTCGCCGCCGAGGTCGTTGACCACGACCCTGGCGCCGCGCGCGGCGAGCTCCAGCGCGTGCCGGCGGCCGAGGCCGTGCCCGGCCCCGGTCACGACCGCGACCCGGCCGTCGTAGCGCAGTTCCGACATCTGTGTCTCCTCACATGCGAGCTGCTACGCCCTCAGGTAATCATCCAGGGGTTACCCAGTGGTACCACCAAACCGAATCACGCTCGGGAGCGGGTCCCGGTTTCGACCGGGCGTACCATGGGAGCCGGTAGAGAATTGCGCAGAATGCCGCTTTTCGCCCGGTGCCACGGCGTACTCTCCTCGCGACGAGCAACGGAGGTCCCGCATCGATGAGCCCCGCCGACGCGTCCCCGCCCGCGTCCCCGTCCGCGTACTCGCCCGGCCCCCGTCCGTACCGCGTCGTGCAGTGGGCGACCGGCGCCGTCGGACGCAGCGTGATCAGGGCCGTGCTCGACCGGGACGACCTCGAACTGGCCGGAGCCTGGGTGCACTCCCCCGACAAGGCGGGCGTCGACGCGGCCGCCATCGCGGGCCGCGCGCCCGTCGGGGTCCGCGCCACCGGGGACCTGGACGAGATCCTCGACCTCGAAGCCGACTGCGTCGTCTACGCCCCGCGTCCCGGCCTCGACCGGTTCGCCGAGCTGGAGGTCGTCTGCGCGCTGCTCGCGTCCGGGAAGAACGTGATCTCGCTCAACGGGTTCGTCTACCCGCAGGCGCACGGCCCGCAGTACGTGAACGAGCTGGAGCAGGCGTGCAAGCACGGCGGCACGTCCGTGCACGGCAGCGGGATCAGCGGCGGCTTCATGGCCGACCTCCTGCCGCTCGTGCTGACGCGGCTGTCCAGCCGGATCGGGCACGTCTACGTCCGGGAGTGCGCGGACTTCTCGCGGTACCCGTCCTGGGAGATGGTCCACCGCATGATCGGCTTCGGCAAGACGGAGGAGGCGTACCTGCGGGCGCTGCGGCCCGCCCGCACCGCGATGCGGGGGCTGTACTCCGAGAGCCTGCACCTCGTGGCGGCCGGGCTCGGCGTCGACCTGGACGAGGTCGACATGGACGTCGAGCACCGCCTCGCCCGCACCGACCTCGTCACCGCCGCCGGTCCGATCCCGCGCGGCACGGTCGCGGCGGCCCGCTGGACGTTCAGCGGCCTCGCCGCCGGACGTCCCGTGATCACCATCGAGGTGGTGCACAAGGCCGACGCGGCGCGGATGCCGCCCGAGTGGGGCGGCCCCGGCTACTCGCTCCGCGTGAACGGCAGCCCGTCCGTGGCGCTCGCCGCCGACGAGAGCTGGGTGTCCGACCCGATCACGGCGGCGGCCGCGCACGCGCTGAACGCCGTCCCCGCCGTCTGCGCGGCGGACCCCGGCATCCGCACCGGCCTGGACCTGCCGATGATCAGCGGCCGGATACGGAACTGAGCGCTCAGGGCCGGGTGCGCGCGGGCTCCGGCTCCTCGCCCGAGCCGATCTCCGCCTCGGCCTTCTCCTCGTCGCGGGCCTCGCGCCGGTGCTTGCGGACGCCCCACACCGCCAGCGCGACGACGGCGGCGACCGCGAGGCCGATCGCGAGGCCGCGCCCGGCGAGCTGCGCCGTGTGCTCGAACGCCGCGCCCGCGAAGTAGCCGCCGAGCGTGAACGTCACCACCCAGGTCACACCGCCGATGATGTTGAACACCAGGAACTTCGGATAGGGCAGCCGCGAACTCCCGGCGAGCGCGGGCATCAGCGCCCGCAGCAGCGCGGTGAAGCGTCCGATGAACACCGCGAACGCGCCGCGCCTGCGGATCAGCCCCTGCGCCGAGGCGACCTTGGCCCGGTGCCTCCGCATCGCCTTGACGTCCAGCAGCCGCGGCCCGTACCGGCGGCCGATCTCGTAGCCGACCGAGTCGCCGACCACGGCCGCGACCACCGCGATGACCAGCAACAGGGGCAGCGACAGCGTGCCCTGCTGGGCGAGCACGCCGCCCACCACGATCGCCGTCTCGCCGGGGAACACGAACCCGACGAACAGTGCCGCCTCGGCGAACACCAGAGCGGCGATGATCAGATAGATCATCCCAGGTGGGAGCCCGTCCACCAGGGCGTTGAACTGCTCAAGCATGGGTCCCCGCGATCGTCCGGCCGAGCATTCGACGGTCTATCGTAGCCATGGGGCCCGGGGCGTCGAATCCTCCGCGCGGACTACGCCCGCGGGCGGGCAAGGCGACTTCGGGAGGAGCCCGGCATGACCGCACAGGAGGTCGAGGGAGGCCGGTTCGTCCGGCAGCCGAACCGCTTCACGGAGCGGATCACGGCGGACGGGTCGAGCGGCCTGCGCGCCGAACCCGGCCGGTACCGGCTGTTCGTGTCGTACGCGTGCCCGTGGGCGCACCGCAGCCTGATCGTCCGGCGGCTGCTCGGCCTGGAGGACGCGATCGGCGTCGGCGTCGTCGACCCGATCCGGGACGAGCGCGGCTGGCGCTTTCCCGACCGCGACCCCGTCACGAACGCCGAGTTCCTCTCCGAGTTGTACCTCAGCAGCGACCCGGGCTTCACCGGGCGCTACACCGTCCCCTGCATCTGGGATACCGAGACCGAGCGCCTGGTCACCAACGACTTCCCGAACATCACCACGATGCTGGAGACGGAGTTCACCGCCCTCCAGAAGCCGGACGCGCCCGACCTGTACCCCGAGGCGCTGCGTCCCGAGATCGACGAGATGAACGACCTGCTCTACACGACGATCAACAACGGCGTGTACAAGGCGGGCTTCGCCACGTCCCAGGACGCCTACGAGGACGCTTTCGACGCCCTCTTCGCCACCCTCGACCAACTGGAAGAGCGCCTGGCGAGCTCCCGCTACCTCTTCGGCGACGAGATCACGGAATCAGACGTCCGCCTCTACCCGACGATCGCCCGCTTCGACGCCGTCTACTACTCGCACTTCAAGTGCAACCTCCGCCGCATCACCGACTACCCCAACCTCTGGGCGTACGCACGGGATCTGTACTCGATCCCCGCTTTCGGCGAGACCACGAACTTCGACCACATCAAGCGCCACTACTACGTGACGCACCGCAACATCAACCCCACCGGCATCGTGCCCAAGGGCCCGAGCATCGACTGGACGGCCGCGCACAACCGGGAACGCTGATCCCAAACCGTCGTTATGCTGGCGGTTCTCCAGTAATCACCATGAGAGGCACCCCCCGACCATGCGCAGCCAGTTCTTCGGAAACATCGACCAGGGCCAGCAGCTCCCCGGTCACTTCGCGCTTCAGAACTCCAAGATGCTCCGCGTCCACCTGAACGGCGACGTCCTCGCCCGGCAGGGTTCCATGGTGGCCTTCCAAGGCCAGATGGAGTTCGACTACGAGGGGTCGGGCGGCATCGGCAAGTTCATGAAGAAGGCGCTGACGGGCGAGGGCGTCCCGCTGATGCGCGTCAAGGGCCAAGGCCTGCTGTTCGTCGCGAACGACGCCGACGACATCCACCTCTTCTACCTTGAGAACGAGGGCATCACCGTCAACGGCAAGAACATCCTCGCCTTCGACTCCCACCTCCAGTGGGACATCCAGCGCGTCCAGGGCGCCGGGATCGCCGCGGGCGGCCTGTTCAACACCACCCTCACCGGCACCGGCTGGGTGGCCCTCACCACGCACGGCACCCCCGTCATGCTCGACTGCGGCCGCGCCCCCACGTTCGCCGACGGGCAGTCCGCCGTCGCCTGGAGCCAGAGCCTCCAGGTGGGCGTGAACCGCACCTTCAAGGCGAGCGCCCTCATCGGCCGCGGCAGCGGCGAGGCCATGCAGCTCGCCTACCAGGGCCAGGGCTTCGTCCTGATCCAGGCCAGCGAGGGCCCCACGGTCCCCCAGCACAGCCACTAATCCCCAGCAGTGCCCCCGTGTCCCCTCGAACACCCCTCCAAGGAGGAACCTCTCTGGACGGGACAGAAGCGAGGCAACAGGTCGTGCGACCGGAGGCGCCCCAGGCGCCGGAGGTCGCACGACCTGCCGCGCGAGGTGCGCGTTCGGGGAGACGCCCCAGCGTCGAGCCGAACGCGCACCTCGCGCGTGACGGGGGTTCCAGGGGGTCGCCCCCCTGGGCCAACACTGCAGTAGCCTTGATTCGTCTCAGAACTCACCTGCGAGCTGCGGAAGAGGGCGATCTCCGCCGTGTCGACAGAGTCGTCGCAAACTAGTGCCGACCCGAACATGACCGACTTCGGCGCCAACGAGTGGCTGGTCGACGAGCTGTACCAGAAGTACCTCGAAGACCCGAACTCCGTTGACGAGGCCTGGTGGAACTTTTTCGCGGACTACAAGCCGGACAGCCGGCCGTCGTCCGTGACTCCGGCTTCCCCCCAGGCCAGTGCCGACCGTGCGACCGGGAAGGCCGCGAACGGCACCGCGGCGGCTCCGCCGACACCGCAGGCCCCGGTGAAGCCGCCGAAGGCCCCCGCCAAGGGCGAGGCCAAGGCGGACAAGCAGGCGGACAAGCAGGCGGACAAGCAGGCGCAGAAGCCCGCGCCGCCGCCCGTTCCGGCGGGCGCCGAGGAGGTCCGGTTGCGCGGCGTCGCGGCGCGGACGGCCGCCAACATGGAGGCCAGCCTCGGGGTGCCGACGGCGACGAGCGTGCGCGCCGTCCCGGCGAAGCTGCTGATCGACAACCGCATCGTGATCAACAACCATCTGAAGCGCGGGCGGGGCGGCAAGGTCTCGTTCACGCATCTGATCGGGTACGCGATCGTGAAGGCGCTCGCGGCGATGCCGGAGATGAACGCGGCGTTCACCGAGGTCGACGGCAAGCCGGTGCTGATCAGGCCGGAGCACGTGAACTTCGGGCTGGCGATCGACCTGCAGAAGAGCGACGGTTCGCGGCAGCTGGTGGTGCCGTCGGTGAAGGCGGCCGAGGCGCTGGACTTCCGCCAGTTCTGGGCGGCGTATGAGGAGATCGTCCGCAAGGCGCGCGGCGGCAAGCTGACCCTGGAGGACTTCCAGGGCACGACGATCAGCCTGACGAACCCGGGCACGATCGGCACCGTCCACTCGGTGCCGCGGCTGATGCCGGGCCAGGGCACGATCATCGGCGTCGGCGCGATGGAGTACCCGGCGGAGTTCGCGGGCGCGTCCAGCGACACCCTGTCGCGCATGGGGATCAGCAAGGTGATGACGCTGACCTCCACCTACGACCACCGGATCATCCAGGGCGCGCAGTCGGGCGACTTCCTGCGCCGGATCCACGAGCTGCTGCTGGGCGCGGACGGCTTCTACGACGAGATCTTCGAGGCGCTGCGGATCCCCTACGAGCCGGTCCGCTGGGTGAAGGACATCTCGGCCACCCACGAGGACGACGTGGCCAAGGTCGCGCGCGTCCACGAGCTGATCCACGCCTACCGGGTCCGGGGCCACCTGATGGCCGACACCGACCCGCTGGAGTACAAGCAGCGCCGCCACCCCGACCTGGACATCCTCAAGCACGGCCTCACCCTGTGGGACCTGGAGCGCGAGTTCGCGACGGGCGGGTTCGGCGGCAAGCCGACGATGAAGCTGCGCGACATCCTCGGCGTGCTGCGCATGGCCTACTGCCGGACGGTCGGCATCGAGTACATGCACATGCAGGACCCGGAGGAGCGCGCCTGGATCCAGGAGCGCGTGGAGGTCCCGCACGACAAGCCGTCGCGCGAGGAGCAGCTGCACGTGCTGCGGCGGCTCAACAGCGCCGAGGCGTTCGAGACGTTCCTGCAGACCAAGTTCGTCGGGCAGAAGCGGTTCTCGCTGGAGGGCGGCGAGTCGGTCATCCCGCTGCTGGACTCGGTGATCTCGGCCGCGGCCAAGGAGAGCCTGGACGAGGTTGTGATCGGCATGGCCCACCGCGGCCGGCTGAACGTGCTGGCCAACATCGTCGGCAAGTCCTACGGGCAGATCTTCGGCGAGTTCGAGGGCAACCTCGACCCGCGCAGCGCGCAGGGCTCGGGCGACGTGAAGTACCACCTGGGCGCCTCGGGCGACTTCGTCGCCGACGACGGCTCCAAGATCCACACCGAGCTGGTCGCCAACCCCTCCCACCTGGAGACGGTCGACCCGGTGCTGGAGGGCGTGGTGCGCGCCAAGCAGGACCTCCTGGACGTCGGCGAGGCCGGGTTCAGCGTGCTGCCGATCCTGATCCACGGCGACGCGGCGTTCGCCGGGCAGGGCGTGGTGGCCGAGACGCTGAACCTGTCGCAGCTGCGCGGCTACCGCACCGGCGGCACCGTGCACGTGATCATCAACAACCAGGTCGGGTTCACCACCGCGCCGGAGTACTCCCGGTCCAGCGTGTACTCCACCGACGTGGCCCGGATGATCCAGGCGCCGATCTTCCACGTCAACGGCGACGACCCGGAGGCGTGCGCGCGGGTGGCGCGGCTGGCGTTCGAGTACCGGCAGACGTTCAAGAAGGACGTCGTCATCGACATGGTCTGCTACCGGCGGCGCGGCCACAACGAGGGCGAGAACCCCTCGTTCACCCAGCCGCTGATGTACGACCTGATCGACGCCAAGCGGTCGGTGCGCAAGCTCTACACCGAGGCCCTGATCGGGCGCGGCGACATCACGGTCGAGGAGGCCGAGCAGGCGCTGCGCGACTACCAGGAGCAGCTGGAGCGGGCGTTCACCGAGACCCGCGAGGCGGTGAAGAAGCCGCTGGAGCCGGGCTCGGTGGTCAAGCCCGACATCGAGGAGAGCATCCCGATCGACCACGGCAAGGCCAGGTCGGCGATCCCGCAGGAGACCGTCAAGCGGATCATCGAGACGCAGGTCAGCCTGCCGGAGGGGTTCACCCCGCACCCGCGGCTCCAGCCGATCCTGCAGCGCCGCGCGCAGATGATCGAGGACGACGCGATCGACTGGGCGACCGGCGAGCTGCTGGCGATGGGCTCGCTGCTGATCGACGGCCACCCGGTCCGACTCGTCGGGCAGGACACCCGGCGCGGCACGTTCGGGCAGCGGCACGCCGTCCTGGTCGACCGCAGGACCGGCGAGGAGTACACCCCGCTCAAGCAGTTCGGGCAGGGCGTGTCGAAGTTCTACGTGCACGACTCGCTGCTCAGCGAGTACGCCGCGATGGGCTTCGAGTACGGGTACTCGATGACCCGTCCGGACGCGCTGGTGTGCTGGGAGGCCCAGTTCGGCGACTTCGCCAACGGCGCCCAGTCGATCGTGGACGAGTACATCTCCTCCGGCGAGCAGAAGTGGGGCCAGCACTCCAGCGTCGTGCTGCTGCTGCCGCACGGCTACGAGGGCCAGGGGCCCGACCACTCGTCCGCGCGGATCGAGCGCTACCTGCAACTGTGCGCGCAGGACAACATGACCGTCGTCTACCCGACGACCCCGGCGAACTACTTCCACCTGCTGCGCTGGCAGGTGCTGTCGGGCCGCAACAAGCCGCTGGTGGTGTTCACGCCCAAGTCGCTGCTGCGGCTCAAGGCGGCGGCGTCCCCGGTCGAGCAGATCACCGGCGGCGCGTTCCAGCCGGTCATCCCGGAGGTCAACCCGGGGATCGACCCGGCGGGCGTGCGAAGGGTGCTGCTCACCACCGGCAAGATCTACTACGACGTGGCCAAGGCCCGCGACGAGCACGCCGCGACCGACACCGCGATCGTCCGGGTCGAGCGGCTGTACCCGCCGCCGGTCGACGAGATCAAGGCGGAGCTGGCCAAGTACCCCGAGGGCGCGGAGGTCGTCTGGGTCCAGGACGAGCCCGCCAACATGGGCGCCTGGCCGTTCATGGCGCTCAAGCTGCCGCACCACATCGAGGGGCTGCGGCTGTCGCGGGTGTCGCGCCCGGCGTCCTCCTCCCCCGCCGTGGGCTCGGCCAAGCTGCACCAGGCCGAGCAGGAGGCCCTCCTCGCCCGGCTGTTCGATCAGGGCTAGTCCCGGTCCCGGGGGCATCCCCCGGAAGAGACACAGGACGGTCCGAGGGCTCCGGCGCGCCGCGCCGGGGCCCTCGGCGTCCCGACCCGAGGACCGCACGAAGAGGAACCGGAACGATGTACTTCACCGATCGGGGCATCGAGGAGCTGACGGACCGGCGCGGCGCGGAGGAGGTCAGCATCGCCTGGCTGGCGGAGCGGCTGCGCGAGTTCGTCGACCTGAACCCCGAGTTCGAGACGTCCGTGGAGCGCCTCGCCACCTGGCTGGCCCGGCTGGACGACGACGAGGACGAGTAGCGGGACCGGGGACGCGCCCGTCCTGAAACGCGATACATCTTGACATCCGGCAGACGCGACATATCGTGTTCACTGGATGCCGGAAGACGCTCGACGAAGGGCAGACCGCGATGTCGCGCTGGACGATCGACGAACCGACCACCCTCGACTTCGACGGCGTGGTCGCGCTGCGGGCGACGCTGATCGCGGGCAGCGTGTCGGTGCTCGCCTCGGACGAGCGGCCGTCCATCATGGTCGGCGACGTGGAGGGCCCGCCGCTGGTGGTCACGCACGACGCGGGCATGCTGACGGTCACCCACGAGAGGCTGTGGGAGGGCGTGCTGAGCTGGCTGCGCACGCAGCGGTGCCGCGCGACGGTGACGGTGACCGTCCCCCGCGACTGCCCGGTCACGCTGAACCTCGTCTCGGCGGACGCGATCGTGACGGGCATGACGGCGCGGACGTCCATCAAGAGCGCGTCCGGCGACGTGACGCTCGACGGGGTGGCGGGCGCGATCGACGCCAACACCGTGTCGGGCGCGGTCGAGGCGCAGGGCCTGGACGGCACGGTCTCGTTCACCTCCGTGTCCGGCGACCTGTCCCTCGCGGGCGGCTCGCTCGACCGGCTCGCGGCCCGCGCGGTGAGCGGCCGCGTCGCCGCCGACGTCGCGCTCGGCGGCGGCGGGAAGGTCGACGTCAACACGGTGTCCGGCGAGGTGGCGCTGCGCATCCCCGAGTCGGCGGGCGCGCGGGTCACGCTGAACTCGGCCGCCGGGCGGATCGAGACGTCCTTCGACGCGCTGGAGGAGCAGGAGGGGCTCGTCGCGCGCGGCCGGTCCGGCGAGATCGGCGACGGCTCGGGCCGGCTGTCGGTCAACACGGTGTCCGGCGCGATCACGCTGCTCGGCCGCGCCGACGACGCCCCGGAGATCACCACACCCCGGATGGAGAAGTGAGGACCACGTGAGCCCTGTTTTCGGCCACGGTCGCCTTCGGCTGTACCTGCTGAAGCTGCTGGAGGAGAGCCCGCGGCACGGCTATGAGGTGATCCGGCTGCTGCAGGACCGGTTCCTCGGGGTGTACTCGCCGTCCCCCGGCACGATCTACCCGCGGCTCGCCCGGCTGGAGTCCGAGGGCCTCGTCACCCACGAGGTGGTCAAGGGCAAGAAGGTGTACTCGCTGACCGACAAGGGCCGCGAGGAGCTGGAGCGCCGGATGGACGAGCTGGCCGAGCTGGAGGAGGAGATCTCCGCCTCGGCGCAGGAGTTCGCGCGCGGCGTGCAGGAGGACGTGCGGCAGACCGTCCGGACGCTGCGCGAGGAGCTCACCCAGGCCGCCCGGACGATGCGCGACCAGGGCAAGGCCACGTCCAAGGACGCCTGGAAGGAGACGACCGAGCGGCAGAAGGAGGAGTGGAAGCGCCAGAAGGAGCACTGGCGCGAGCAGAAGCAGGCGTGGAAGGAGGAGTGGCGGCAGAACTGGGAGGACGCCTGGAAGACGGCGACCGGCACCCGCGAGGACGTCGCCCGCCTCAAGCTGGAGCGCCTGCTCCGCCGCTTCGTCGAGGACGTCCGCAAGGCCGCGAAGGCGTCCGACCTGGACGACGACGACCTCGCCGCCGCGCAGGCCCTGCTGGACGAGGCCAGGGAGCGCCTCAGGACCGAGGTCTTCCAGCGCCGCGACGAGGACTGACCCGGCAGGGGCCGCGGCGGCCCGCGGCCCCTGCCGCGCCGTCAGGGCGTGAAGACGATCTTGCCGAACAGGTCGCCCTCGGCCATGGCCTCGAACCCCGCGCGGGCCTCGCTGAGCGGCAGCGTCCGGTCGATCTGCGGCCGGACGCCGGTCTTCACCAGGAACCGGGCGAGGCGCTCCAGCTGGCCGCGCGTCCCCATCGTCGACCCGACGACCTGGAGCTGCAGGAAGAACACCCGGTTGAGGTCGGCCGGGGGCACGGCGCCGCTGGTGGCGCCGGACACCACGACCCGCCCGCCGGGGCGCAGCGACTTCAGCGAGTGCGACCAGGTCGCCTGGCCGACCGTCTCGATGACGGCGTCCACCCGCTCGGGCAGCCGCGCGCCGGTCTCGAACACGGCGTCCGCGCCGAGCTCCTGTGCCCGCTTGCGCTTGGCCTCGCTGCGGCTGGTCGCGTAGACGCGGTAGCCCGCGGCCGACGCCAGCGCGATCGCGGCGGTCGCGACGCCGCCGCCCGCGCCCTGCACGAGCACGGACCCGCCGGGTTCGAGCCCGGCCTTGCCGAACAGCATCCGGTACGCGGTGAGCCAGGCGGTCGGCAGGCAGGCGGCCTCCTCGAACGACAGCTCGGCGGGCTTCGGGACGAGGTTCCGCCGCGGCACCGCGACCTTCTCCGCGAGCGTCCCCGGGTGGACCTCCGACAGCAGGGACCGCTTCGGGTCGAGGGTCTCGTCGCCGCCGCCCCGGTCCGGGTCGCCGACCACGGAGTGGACGATGACCTCGTTGCCGTCCTCGTCCAGCCCGGCGGCGTCGCAGCCGAGGATCATCGGGAGCCGGTCGGCGGGCAGCCCGACGCCCTTCAGCGACCACAGGTCGTGGTGGTTGAGCGCGGCGGCCTTGACCGTGACGGTCGTCCAGCCGTCCGGGACGTCGGGCTCGGGGCGCTCCCCCACGGTCAGCCCGGTGAGCGGATTGTCTGCGTCGATCTGTGTGGCCGTGACAGCGAACATGGGACGCACACTAACCGTTCGTTCTGGACGATCGCGGCCCGCCCCCCGGGTGAGGGGCGGGCCGCGACGCGCAGACGGGTCAGAGGACCTTGGAGAGGAAGTCCCGGGTGCGCTGGTGCTGCGGGTTGGCGAGCACCTCTCGCGGGGTGCCCGTCTCGACGACGACGCCGTCGTCCATGAAGACCAGCGAGTCGCCGACCTCGCGGGCGAATCCCATCTCGTGCGTCACCACGATCATGGTCATGCCGTCCAGCGCGAGCTGCTTCATGACCTCCAGCACCTCGCCGACGAGCTCCGGGTCGAGCGCGGAGGTCGGCTCGTCGAACAGCATCAGCGCGGGCTCCATCGCGAGCGCCCGCGCGATCGCGACCCGCTGCTGCTGCCCGCCGGACAGCTGCGCCGGGTAGCTCTGCGGCTTGTCGGCGAGCCCGACCCGGTCGAGCAGGGCGAGGGCCCGCTGCCTGACCTGGTCCTTCGGCTGCTTCTTCACCCACACCGGAGCGCCCATGACGTTCTCCAGGACGGTCTTGTGGGGGAAGAGGTTGAACCGCTGGAAGACCATGCCGATCTCACGGCGCTGCGCGGCGACCTCGCGGTCGCGCAGCTCGTGGAGCTTGCCGCCCTGCTGCCGGTAGCCGACCAGGTGGCCGTTCACCCACAGCCGCCCGGCGTTGATCTTCTCCAGGTGGTTGATGCAGCGCAGGAAGGTGGACTTGCCGGAGCCGGACGGCCCGACGACGCACATCACCTCGCCCTGCCGCACCTCCAGGTCGATGCCCTTGAGCACCTCCAAGCGCCCGAACGACTTGTGCACCCGCTCGGCCTTGACCATCAGGCCGCCGCTCTCGGCGGCGGGCGGCTCCTTGGACAGCTTGTCGCCCACGGTGTCGTCGCCTCCGCTCACGGTGTCGTCGCCTCCGCTCACTGGCCACCGCCTCCGCCGCGGAACCGGAGCCGCAGCCCCGCCTCGGCGCTGCGCCCGACGCCGCGGCTGAAGTGGCGCTCAAGGTAATGCTGGCCCACCATCAGGATGGACGACAGCAGCAGGTACCAGAGGCACGCCATCACCAGCATCGGAATGATCTTGTAGGTGCTGGCGTAGATCGTCTGCGCGGTGAACGTCAGCTCCGAGAACGGGACGGCCGCCACCAGCGAGGTGTTCTTCATCATCGAGAGCACCTCGTTGCCGGTCGGCGGGACGATCACCCGCATCGCCTGCGGCAGCACGATCCGGCCCATGGTCTGCGACTTGGACATGCCGAGCGCGCTCGCCGCCTCCTGCTGGCCCTCGTCCACCGACAGGATCCCGGCCCTGATGATCTCCGCCATGTAGGCGGCCTCGTTGAGGATCAGCCCGAGCCCCGCCGCGAGCATGGGCGTGACCAGCTCCTGCGTCTTCCACGTCTCGAACTCGGGGCCGAACGGGATGCCGATCCCGACGGTCGGGAACAGCGTGCCGATCGCGCCCCAGATGAGGAGCTGGGTGTAGAGCGGCGTGCCGCGGAAGAACCACAGGTAGAACCAGGACGCACCGCTCAGCAGGGGGTTCGCCGACAGCCGCATCAGGGCGAGGATCGTGCCGAGCACCATGCCGCCGACCATCGCCGCGATGGTCAGCAGGATCGTGTTCCGGACGCCCTTGAGCACGGCGTCGGACGTGACGTACTTGCGCTGCTCGGCCCAGTCCAGCGCGTCGCTGGTGAACAGGAAGTGGACGAACATCGCGACGAGCACGAGCACGACCGCGGCCGCCACCCACCGTCCCGGATGCCGCACGGGGACGGCCCGGATCGCTTCGGGCCGCCCCTTCTCGACGTCGTCGTCGGCCGTCATGCGATCAGCTCTGCGCGGCGTTGATCGCCGGCTCGGTGACCGCGCCGCTCTCCACACCGTTGTCGGTGAGGATCTTCTTGTACGTGCCGTCGGCGATGAGCGCCTTCAGCGCGCCGAGCACGGCGTCCTTGAACTGGCCGGAGTTCTTGCCGAGCGTGTAGCCGTAGGGCGCCGTGTCGTACACCTGCCCGATGATCTCCAGCTTGCCGGTCTTCTTGACCGCGTCGCCGACGATCGGGGAGTCGGCGGCCATCGCGTCCACCTTGCCCGCCACCAGGTCGTTGTTGACCTCGGTCTGCTGCTTGCGGACGACCGACTTGATCGCCGGCTTGCCCCCGTCGGTGCACTTCTTGCTGCGCGCCTTGAGGTCGTCGACCTGCACGGTCCCCTGCTGGACGCCGATGCTCTTGCCGCACGCGTCGTCCGGGTTGACGCCCTTGGGGTTGCCCTTCAGCGTCGCCCACGCCGTCCCGGCCGAGTAGTAGGTGACGAAGTCGACGGCCCCCTCGCGCTCCTTGGTGTCGGTGAAGGAGGAGACGCCCGCCTCGTACTTGCCCGACTGGACGCCCGGGATGATCGTGTCGAAGCCCGCGTTGTGGTACTCGGTCTTCAACCCGAGCTTGGCCGCGACGGCGTCGAACAGCTCGACGTCCCAGCCGACGATCTTCTGCGAGCCCGGGTCCACGGACTCGTTCGGCGGGTACGAGGCGTCCACCCCGATGGAGATCTTGCCGTCGCTCTTGATCGCGTCCGGGACCAAGGCCGCGAGCTTGCCGTCCGCACTCGTGCTCGACGCCGGGGACACGGAGCCCGAGTCGTCGCCATCGCCACATGCGGACAGGGCGAGCGCGCCCGTCAGCACGAGCGCGCCCGCCGCGAGGGCGCGGCGGCGCAGAGAACCGCTGATCACTGGTCCCCCTCCAGGTGGTTGCGTCGGATGCGTAGATCCGAAGGTCAGGTGCACATCTTGGCGCACAACCTCCCTGATCTGGATAAAGGGTCCGAAACAATCACGCAACGAGCGGGCCCCGGGACGGTACGCCGACCTCGGCCGGCCGCACGGACGGCAACCGGCCGACCACGCCGTGGCAATGATCACGTGACGGTCGCCACCTCCCCGTCTCCACCGGGAAGGAAGGGTGGGTATGACACAATCGGACAACGGGTGACCCCCGTACGTCGCGTGATGACCACCCGGTGGGCAGGCCACCACACCACCAGCCACCGCGGCGGCATCGAAGAGAAAGCCAACTTTCACTGACAGGGGTCGCTGTGGCTGCTCAGCCCATTTCCACCGAACCTTCCCTGGACGACGATCCGGCGTTCCCGCTGCACCGCGGCGGGAAGCTGGAGATGCGCTCCACCATTCCCGTCCGCGACAAGGACGACCTCTCGCTCGCCTACACGCCGGGCGTCGCCCGCGTGTGCACCGCCATCGCCGACAACCCGGAGCTGGCCTACGACTACACGTGGACGTCCAAGGTCGTCGCGGTCGTGACCGACGGCACCGCCGTGCTGGGGCTCGGCGACATCGGGCCCGCCGCGTCCATGCCGGTCATGGAGGGCAAGTCCCTGCTGTTCAAGGAGTTCGCCGGCGTCGACTCGGTGCCGATCGCGCTGAGCTGCACCGGCGTGGACGAGATCGTCGACACCGTCGTGCGGATGGCGCCGAGCTTCGGCGGCATCAACCTGGAGGACATCAGCGCCCCCCGCTGCTTCGAGATCGAGGACCGGCTGCGCGCCGCGCTCGACATCCCCGTCTTCCACGACGACCAGCACGGCACCGCGATCGTGGTGCTCGCCGCGCTGAAGAACGCCGCCCGGTACGTCGGCAAGCCGCTGTCGGAGCTGCGGGCGGTCGTCGCGGGTGCGGGCGCGTCCGGCATCGCCGTCTCCAAGATCCTCATCGAGGCCGGGATCGGCGACATCGCGCTGTCCGACAGCAAGGGCCTGATCTACGCGGGCCGGGACGGCCTGAACCCGATCAAGGAGCGGATCGCCGCGATCACCAACCGGTCGCTGCTCAAGGGCTCGACGGAGGAGGCGCTGCGCGGCGCGGACGTGTTCATCGGGCTGTCCGGGAGCACCGTCCACGAGTCGTGCGTCGCCACCATGTCGGAGAACGCGATCGTGTTCGCGCTGTCCAACCCGACGCCCGAGGTGCAGCCCGAGGTGGCGCGCCGGCACGCCAAGGTCGTCGCGACCGGGCGCAGCGACTTCCCGAACCAGATCAACAACGTGCTGGCGTTCCCCGGCATCTTCCGCGGCGCGCTCGACGTCCGCGCGCACACGATCACCGAGGGCATGAAGCTGGCGGCGGCGAACGCGCTGGCCGGCATCGTCGGCGACGACCTGACCCCCGACTACGTCATCCCCGGCCCGTTCGACGAGCGGGTCGCCCCGGCGGTCACCGCCGCGGTGGCGGCGCGGGCGCGGGCCGAGGGCGTCGCCCGGATCTGATCAGGGATCTTCGCGGATTCCGGACGGCCCGCATTCCTCTTTTGGAATGCGGGCCGTGGAACATGCGTGTAATTCTCTCCGTTGGGGAAGAATTGGAGCCAATCGTCCATTCAGGCCGAGGCGGGTCGAGTCGGTCGGGAGCGCCTGTGAACCTCGCATCGTACGCGGACCTGGCGGTGGACCTCGTGAACACGCGCCACCCCGACGGGGATGACCTGCACGACCTAGACGGCCTGCGGGCCCTGCTTGCGCACCGGCCGCACCTCGCGGGCCGCGTCGCCCACCGCGACCTCGACGCCATGCGCGAGCTCCGCGCCCAGCTCCACGCGATCTTCGCCGCCGCCGCGCGCGGGGACGACGACGACGCCGTGGACCGGCTGAACACGATGCTCATCCACCATCCCGTCCATCCGCAGCTCGCCCGGCACGACGGCCCCGACTGGCACCTGCACTTCAACCAGGCGGGCTCGGTGCCCGACCGCTACGCCGCGCGGGCCGCGATGGGCCTCGCCGCGAAGATCGCCGCGCAGGGCGCGGACCGGCTCGGCGTCTGCGGGGCGGACGGCTGCGAGCGCGTGTTCATCGACACGAGCGCGAACCGGACGCGCCGCTACTGCTCGGAGCGCTGCGCCGGGCGGCCGAGCGTGACCGCCGCCTCCCACCGGGAGCCGTCCTGCGTCATCGTCCCCATGCGCGACGGCGGCCAGTAGCGCGCGACGACGGGGCCGAGGACGAGCGCGTCCGGGACGGCCCCGAAGTCCCAGCTGTCGCGGCGGCCCGGCGCGGCCTGGTTGTCGCTCTCCAGCCACCACCCGTCCCGCGAGCGGTGCGTCGCCCGCTTCACGATCAGCGGCTGGCCGCGCTCCGGATGCAGCGCCACCACGAGGTCCCCCGGCGCGGGCCGGGCCCCCGCCCGCACGATCAGCCAGTCCCCCGGACACAGCCCCGGCAGCATCGACTCGCCGGTCACCTCGACGGCGACCAGCGTCCGCCGCGCCGCCGCGAACGCCGCCACCGCCGCGCCGGCGAGCAGCCAGCGCTCGGGGTGGCGGGGCCTCGGGATCCGCATGGTCCTCCTCGTCCCGCGCATATTTCGCCGGGCGTCGGTCATGACAGTGCTGGGAAGGGGTTCCGGGCCGCGCCGCGGCCGGGGTCTTAGGCCGAAATACCGAGTGCCCTGGCCGGACGCGCCCAGGGCCACAAGGGTAATGTCGGTGCACTGAGCATGATCCGCAACGAGGGAAGGGAATCGCAGGTGTTGCTGAAGCTTCTGCGCCCGAAGACGACGGTGTCCGCGCACTGCGACCTGCCGTGTGGCGTCTACGACCCGGCGCAGGCCCGGATCGAGGCCGACTCGGTCAAGGCGATCTGCGAGAAGTACGCGGCCAACGAGGACCCGGAGTTCCGCGCCCGGGCCATCCTGATCAAGGAGCAGCGCTCCCAGCTCGTCAAGGAGCACCTCTGGGTGCTGTGGACGGACTACTTCAAGCCGCCGCACTTCGAGAAGTACCCGCAGCTCCACCAGCTCTTCAACGAGGCCACGAAGCTCGCCGGAGGCGGCGGCGGCACGAAGGCCAGCATGGACGTCAAGGTCGCGGACGAACTGCTCGCCAAGATCGCGGAGATCGACAAGATCTTCTGGGAGACCAAGCAGGGCTGACCGGCCCGCGCACCGAGGCCCGACCCCGCGGGGGCCGGGCCTCAGCCATGCCCGGGAGCCGTGTCCCGGGCCGTGCCGGGAGGCGTGTCCGTGATACCTCCGTGACCCCGGGGCGTTGCCCGGAGGCCACGGGCGGGTCATCCTTTTCTTGGATGGCCGGCGGGCCGGCGGACTGCGAACGTGGCGGTGCGTGTGAGCGACGAGATCGAATGCCCGGAATGCGGCGGGACGGGCGAGCAGCGCCTCGGCCCGCTGCGGTTGATGTGCGTGTTCTGCGACGGCCGCAAGGTCGTCGGCGGGGCGCGCGAGCAGGCCGAGGACGGCCCGCGCCACCGGCGCGGGGAGTCGTCCGGGGCGGGGCCGCGCGGGCGGCCTCCCGCCGTCTGGGAGCATCCGGCGGTGCGCGGGTCGGGGCTGTGCCCGCACTGCCTCGGCGCGGGCGTCGTCGTCGCGGGCGGCAGCTACGCCGAGGCGCCCTGCCCGGTGTGCTCCGGACGCGGACGCTAGCCCTTGGGGCCCGGCTAGCTCCGGGCGGCCTTGGTGAGGGCGTCGCCGGTGAGGCGGTAGACCGTCCATTCGTCCTGGGGACGGGCGCCGAGCGCCCTGTAGAACCCGATCGCGGGCTCGTTCCAGTTGAGGACGGACCACTCGACGCGCTCGTAGCCGCGCTCGTCCGCGATCCGGGCCAGCTCGGTGAGGAGGGCCTTGCCGTACCCGTGGCCGCGGACGTCCGGCTCGACGAACAGGTCTTCCAGGTAGACGCCGTGGGTGCCGTTCCACGTGGAGTAGGTCAGGAACCACAGCGCGAAGCCGACGACGCGCCCCTCGTGCTCGGCCACGTGGGCGAAGACCTTCGGGTCGTCCCCGAACAGGCTCGCGCGGAGCTGCTCCTCGGTGGCCTTCACCTCGTGCAGGGCGCGCTCGTACTCGGCCAGCTCCCGGATCAGCCGCAGGATGGCGGGGACGTCGTCCGGAGTCGCGATTCGGATCACACCGGAAGGCTAGCCGAGCCGCTCCAGGGGCGTTCTCGCGGACATTGGTGGGAAAGCCAGGCGCGCCGGTGTCTCCGGGTGGGCATTCCAGGCGGTAGTTTCGGAAGCAGCGGGACCATCCTGCGAGGGAGTGACGTGACCGAGGAAACCGCTGCAATGCCGACCAGTACGAAGTTGTCCGTCCGTGACGTGGTCACGGTGAAGCTGCCCGCCGCGAGCGCCTACCTGTCCGTGCTGCGGACCGCGACCGCGGGCCTGGCCGCCAGGCTGGACTTCACGCTGGACGAAATAGAGGATCTGCGCATCGCCGTCGACGAGGCGTGCGCGATGCTGCTCGCCCAGGCCCTGCCCGGCACGGACCTGGTCTGCGAGTTCGAGCTGACCGGCGACGCGATGCGCATCTCCGTGTCCGTGCTCACCGTGGACGGCGCCGAACCCAGCCGCGACACCTTCGCCTGGACGGTCCTGTCGTCCCTGGCGGGCGAGGTGGACGCGCGGGTGGGCGCCGACGACCGGGTCACCGTGACGCTGCAGAAGCGGCGCGGTACGGCGGGGGCCCCGTGACAGAGAAGACGACGATCGCCGGCGCGGGCAGCGAGCGGTCCGAGAGCGCGGTGCCGGACCGCGCCCGGGCGCGCGCCCTGTTCGAGCGCCTCGCCGAGCTCCCCGAGGGCGACCCGGAGCGCCAGCGCATCCGCGACCAGCTCGTGGAGCTGCACCTGCCGCTCGTGGAGTACCTGGCCCGCCGCTTCCGCAACCGCGGCGAGTGGCTGGACGACCTCATCCAGGTCGCCACGATCGGGCTGATCAAGTCGATCGACCGGTTCGACCTGGAACGCGGCGTCGAGTTCTCCACCTACGCGACGCCCACCATCGTCGGCGAGATCAAGCGCCACTTCCGCGACAAGGGCTGGGCGGTGCGCGTGCCGCGCCGGCTGCAGGAGCTGAAGCTGTCGCTGACCAAGGCGATCAGCGACCTCGCCCAGCGCGAGGGCCGCGCGCCGACCGTCAGCGAGCTGGCCGCGCACCTGCAGATGAGCGAGGAGGAGGTGCTGGAGGGCCTGGAGTCCGCCAACGCCTACTCGACCGTGTCGCTCGACGCCCCCGACTCCGGGGACGAGGACGCCCCCGCCGTCGCCGACTCGCTCGGCATGGTGGACGAGTCACTGGAGGGCGTCGAGTACCGCGAGTCGCTCAAGCCGCTGCTGGAGAAGCTGCCCGCGCGCGAGAAGAAGATCCTGCTGCTGCGGTTCTTCGGCAACATGACCCAGTCGCAGATCGCGGCCGAGCTCGGCATCTCCCAGATGCACGTGTCCCGGCTGCTCGCCCGCACGCTCGCCCAGCTCCGCGAGGGGCTCACCGCGGACGAGTAGCGGCCCCGTCGCGGTCCTCGTGGTCGCCGTGGTCGTCGTCGGAGTCGCCGCCGCGGTCGCTCACCAGCCAGGCCGTGCTGGGCGGGCTGAGCACGGCGACCAGCGCGAGGACGGCGGCCACGCCCATCGGGATCGCGATGGCGGGCCGCTCGCTCTGCCACAGCGACCACGCGACCGGCAGCGCGAAGAGCTGCGTCAGCACCGTGGGCGCCCGGCTCCACTGGTCGGCGCGCAGCAGGCCGCGGGCGCAGCCGAGCATGCCGAGCCCGCCCGCGAGGGCGAGGACGGTCACCCCGATCGCGCTGACCGGGTCGACGGCGGCGCCCATGGCCGTCTCCACGCCGGTGTAGACGCCGAAACCGACGGCGGCGGCGCCCTCCGCGCCCTCCAGGGCGGCGGCGGCGTACACGGTGCTGGGACGCTTCGACACGCTCGAAACCCTACTCGCACCGCCGCGCGGCCCGCTCCCGGGGGAAACGCGGGGCGAACGCATGCGGAACGATCGATACCCTGGCGCCGTGCGCGCCATGCTCATCGCCAACCCCAAGGCGACCTCCACCTCCCGGCGGGCCCGCGACATCCTCGTGCGGGCCTTCAGCGGCGACCTCGACCTGGTCCTCGCCGAGACCGGGCACCGCGGCCACGCGACCGAACTCGCGCGGCGGGCCGCCGTCGACGGCTACGACGTCGTGATCACCCTCGGCGGCGACGGCACGGTGAACGAGGCGGTGAACGGGCTGCTCGCGGAGGGGCCCTCCGCCGACGTGCCCGCCCTGGCGGTGCTGCCGTCCGGGAGCACGAACGTGTTCGTCCGGACGCTCGGGATGCCGTCCGACACGATCGGCGCGACGCGGGCGGTGCTCGACGCGCTGCGCGCGGGCCGGCACCGGACGATCGGGCTCGGCGCGGCGTCCCATCCGGGCGGGGCCGAGCGCTACTTCACGTTCTGCGCGGGCGTCGGGCTGGACGCGGAGGTCGTCCGGGAGGTGGAGCGGCGCCGCGCGGCGGGCGCGCCCGCCTATAACTCGCGTTATGCCACGACGGCGCTCCGCCATTTGCTCTCCGGGACGGATCGGCGCCATCCGGCGCTCACTTTGCGGCAACCCGGCCGCCCTCCGAAAAGCGGGCTGTTCCTCGCGTTCATCTCCAATACGGCTCCGTGGACTTTCATGGGACGGCTGCCGGTGAATCCGAGTCCGAAGGCGAACTTCTCGCGCGGCCTGGACGTGTTCGGCATGCGTTCCCTGGACGTCGCGCCGACGCTGAGCGCGGTGGCGCAGATGCTGACCACGCGGTCGCGTCCCGTCCAGGGCAGGCACGTCGTGAACGTGCACGACGCGACCGAGGTCACACTGAGCGCGGACCGTCCGATGGCCTTCCAGCTGGACGGCGACTACCTCGGCGAGCAACGCGAGGTGACGTTCCGGTCCGTGCCGAAGGCCGTCCGCATCGTCATCTGACGACCGTCCGGGAGCCGACGGTCATTCGCGGACGCGCCCGACCCCAGGTGAGAGCCAAGTAACACGGCCGACCCGCGGATGTGACACATGCGACACCCATACTTTGAGAATCCTTTCTCAAAGGTCTTGCGTCGCCCCGTGACGCTTTGACACGCTCAAAGTGCGTCCGCTTGCAAGAGGCCCCAACGCCGCCGGCCTCCTGACCGCGGCGCCGCCGAACATCAACCCCTGGACCTGGCTTATCGCCACCTGGGCGTTCGCGACATGTGAAACCGTTCACAAGAGTGCGTGGACTCTCACCACTCACCCGACGAAGGAGTGGACCGCATGGACTGGCGCCACCGCGCAGCCTGCCGTGACGTGGACCCCGAGCTGTTCTTCCCGATCGGCAACACCGGGCCCGCGATTCTCCAGATCGAAGAGGCCAAGCAGGTATGCCGACGCTGTGACGTGACCGACGCCTGCCTGCGCTGGGCGCTGGAGTCCGGGCAGGAGTCCGGCGTCTGGGGCGGGATGGGCGAGGACGAGCGCCGCGCCCTCAAGCGCCGCACCCGCGCGCACCGCGCCGCCCTCGGCGCCGCCGCGCGCCGCTGACCCCGCTCGGCGCCCCGCCCGGACCGGAAGACCACCCGCAGGCGGCCTCACCCCCGGCCCCTCAGGGCCTGGACGGGTGAGGCCGGCCGTTCTCCAAGGGCACGTCCACCACGACCTCCGTACCGCCGCCGGAACGCGGACGGAAATCGAGACGGCCGCCCAACTCCCCCACGATCAGCGTCCGGACGATCTGCAGCCCGAGGCTGTTGCTGCTCTCCACGTCGAAGTCGTCCGGCAGCCCCACCCCGTCGTCGGCGACGACCGTGACGAGGCGCCGGTCCGCGGGTGACTCGCCCTGGTCGTGGCGGTGCGCGGCGACCTCCAGCGTGCCGAACCGGTTCGCCAGCCCGTGTTCGAGGGCGTTCTGCAGCAGTTCGGTGAGCGCCATCGCGAGCGGCGTCGCGATCTCCGCGGGCAGGACGCCGAAGCTGCCCGTCCGCTTCGGGGTGACCTTCGTCTCCGGGGTGGACACCTCCCCCGCCATAGCGATCACCCGGTCCACGATGTCGTCGAAGTCGATCAGCTCGTCCGGGGTGTGCGACAGGGTCTCGTGCACGATCGCGATCGACCCGACGCGGCGGACGGCCTCGTCCAGCGCGGCCCGGCCCTCGGGGATCTGGAGCCGCCGCGCCTGGAGCCGCAGCAGCGCCGCCACCGTCTGGAGGTTGTTCTTCACCCGGTGGTGGATCTCGCGGATGGTGGCGTCCTTGGTCAGCAGCTCGCGGTCGCGCCAGCGCAGCTCCGTCACGTCCCGGCAGAGGACGACGGCGCCGATCCGCGTCCCGCCGACGACGAGGGGGATCGTCCTGAGCTGCATGATCGAGCCGCGCGACTCGACCTCCACCTCGCGGGGCGCGCGGCCGGACAGCACGACGCTGAGCGCCTCCTCCAGCGGCTCGCCGGTGTCGCACAGCTCGGCGGTGATCCGGCCGAGCGACTCGCCGACGAGGTCGGCCGGGTAGCCGAGCCGCCGGTACGCCGACTGCGCGTTCGGGCTGGCGTAGGTGACGCGGCCCGAGCGGTCCAGCCGCATGAGCCCGTCGCCGACCCGCGGCGAGCGGACCATGTTCGGCTCCTCGCCCGGCGCGGGGAACGTTCCCTCGCAGATCATCGTCGCGAGGTCGCTGGCGCTCTGCAGGTAGGTCAGCTCCAGCCGGGACGGGGTGCGCGCCGAGCTGAGGTTCGTGCTGCGCTGGATCACCCCGAGGATCTTGTCGCCGCGGCGCACCGGGATCGACTCCTCCCGGACGGGGATGCCGCTCCCCCACTCCGGGTCGCCCTCCCGGACGATCCGCCCCTCCCGCCAGGCCACGTCGATCAGGCCGCGGCGGCCCGTCCGGACGACCTTGCCGACGAGGTCCTCGGGGTAGGCGGTCGGCCCGGTCGTCGGCCGCATCTGCGCGATCGCCATCCAGCCGGGGACGGCCTCGTCCACCGCCGGGGCACGGGCGCCGCGGTCGGCGGGCAGCGCGTCCGCCGACCGCAGCGGCACCCAGAGCAGCAGGTCGGCGAACGACAGGTCGGCGAGGAGCTGCCAGTCCGACACCAGCGCCTGCAGCCACTCCAGGTCCTCCCGGGAGAGGTCGCTCTGGTCGCGGACGAGATCGGTCAAGGTAGGCACGCCACCATCATCGCCGATCGGGCTTGGTGCCGGGGCCGCTGCCCGGGCCGCCGCGCGACCTGGCAGGATGCCGCCCATGACGGTGACGGGTGATCCCCTGGCGCGGCTGCGGGACGCGGCCGCGCGGCGCGCCGCGGACGGGCTGAACCGGACGCTGCGGCCGCGCCCGGCCCCTGGACCCGGCGGGCTCGTGGACCTCGCGTCCAACGACTACCTCGGGCTCGCGGGCGACCCCCGGCTGGTCGAGGGCGCCGTCGCCGCCGCCCGCGCCTGGGGCACCGGCTCGACCGGGTCGCGCCTGGTCACCGGGACGACCGAGCTGCACGCCGAGCTGGACCGGCGGCTCGCCGCGTTCACCGGCAGCGCCGCCGGGCTCGTGTTCTCCTCCGGCTTCCTCGCCAACCTCGGCGCGGTCACCGCGCTCGCCGGGCCGGGCACGCTCGTCGTGTCCGACCAGGTCAACCACGCCTCGCTGGTGGACGCCTGCCGGCTGTCGCGGGCGCGCACGGCGATCGTCCCGCACCGGGACGCCGCCGCCGTGGCGCGGGCGCTCGCGGACCGCGACGAGGACCACGCGGTCGTCGTCACCGACGCGGTGTTCTCCGTGGACGGCGACCTCGCGCCGCTGCGGGAGCTGCACGCGGCCGTCCGCGCGCATGGCGCGCTGCTGGTGATCGACGAGGCGCACGCGCTCGGCGTCGTCGGGGACCACGGCCGGGGCGCCGCGCACGCCGCCGGGATCGCGGGCGAGCCGGACGTCGTCCTCACCCTCACGCTGTCGAAGTCCCTCGCCGCGCAGGGCGGCGCGGTCTGCGGCCCGGCCGAGGTGATCGAGACCCTCGTCGACACCGGCCGGTCGTTCATCTTCGACACCGGGCTGAACCCGCCCGCCGCGGGCGCCGCGCTGGCCGCGCTGGACGTCCTGGAAGCCGACCCGGAGCCGCCCGTCCGGGCCCGCGAAACCGCACATCGCATCTCAAACCTCGCGGCCGGTTCCGGCCTGGAGACGGCCGTCCCGGCGGCAGCCGTCGTGCCGGTCTTCCTGGGCGAGCCGCTGGCCGCGGTCCGGGCCGCGGAGATCTGCGCTGAACACGGGCTCCGCGTCGGCTGCTTCCGGCCCCCGTCGGTGCCGAAGGGGCGGGCGTGCCTGCGCCTCACCGCGCGCGCCACACTGGACGAGGCCGACCTCACACTGCTCGGCGCGGCCCTGGCGGAGGTGGCCTCTTCTACCGGCCGTAGTCTTCACACATAACATCGGGGAGAACCGGTGATGAACGTGAGGAGATGCCGTGACGGAGGTCAGGGGCGGGCCCCGGCACGGGGGCGGACTCGAACACGGATACGACCGGGCGTCACTGGCCGACATCGGTAAGCGCCACCCGAACCAGGCGCCCCGCATCCCGAAGTACTACAAGCTCAAAGAGCTCCTCGTCGAGCTGATCCAGTCGCTCCCCCCGGGCAGCCCCCTGCCGCCCGAGCGGACCCTCGCCGAGAAGTACGAGACGTCCCGCACGACCGTCCGGCAGGCGCTCGCCGAGCTCGTCGTCGAGGGGCGCCTCCAGCGCATCCAGGGCAAGGGCACGTTCGTCGCCAAGCCGAAGGTGTCGCAGGAGCTCCAGCTCGTCAGCTACACCGAGGACATGCGGCACCACGGGCTGCGTCCCGAGACCCGCATCCTGGAGGCCGGGTACGTCAGCGCCGACGAGCGCCTCGCCACGCTGCTCTGCATCCGGCCGGGCGGGCGCGTCCTGCGCGTCCACCGGCTCCGCCTCGCCGACGGCGAGCCGATGTCGATCGACACCTCCCACCTGCCCGCGCGCCGCTTCCCCGGCCTGCGCCGCGAGCTGCCCCGGCACCGCTCCCTGTACGAGACGCTCGCCACGGCCTACGACGTCCACCTGACCGAGGCGGAGGAGACGATCGAGACCGTCCTCGCCACCCCGCACGACGCGCAGCTCCTCGGCGTCGACGTCGGCCTCCCCATGCTCCTCCTCTCCCGGCACGCCTTCGACACCACCGGCCAGCCGGTCGAATGGGCCCAGTCCCTCTACCGCGGCGACCGCTACAAGTTCATCACCCGCCTCCGCCGCTAGCCTGGTAGGCGAGTGCGCGACGGTCACGGCGACGGCCTCCAGACACCGAGTGTGACGGATCGCGCACGATCCGAACACATGTTCCCCTACGATGACCGGAGCAGATCGTGAGGGAAGGATCGCCGAACGTGACCATCCAGACGTTGCCGTCCTATCGGGCGGCACTTCCAGATACGCCCTACGCGCTGTGGGCCAGCGGTGAACTCGACGACTTCCTCCACCTCCCCGAGGGTTCTCGGGCCGAGATCATCGGAGGAGAGATCGTCGTGTCCCCCACCCCCACCGTGGCCCACGGCAACATGATCCACCGCGTCTCCAGCGCGATCGACCGGGCGAGATTCGCCGACCCGGCGTTCCCGTGGACCGCGCGGCAGGTGATGACGCTGAACCTCGCGGGCTTCGAGCAGGGGTACGTCCCCGACCTGATCGTGGCGGAGGACGGCGTCTTCGAAACCGCCGGAGACGCCGACGAGGTCGAGCTCAGGCCGGACGAGATCGAACTGGTGGTGGAGGTCACGTCGCGGAACCAGGCCGTCTACGACAGGCCCCCGGTCAAGGACGCGACTCCGCGAAGGCGGACCAAGTGGTGGGGCTACGCGCTGGTCGGCATCCCGTACTACCTCCTCATCGATCGGGACCCGAAGATCGCGAGCACCACGCTCTACTCGATCCCCGACCACGGCTCCCGCGCGTACCTGCACCAGGAGTCCTTGGAGTTCGGCGCGACCGTCCACCTCCCGGAGCCGTTCGACATCGAGATCAGCACCGCCGGATGGAGGCCGTGGAGGACGTGACCCGCGGCCTGTTCCCCGGCTAGAGGGTCTGGGAGAGGGCCTTGATGGGCATCTGGAGGTCGGTGAGGAGGTCCAGGTCCTGCTGGGGCGGGCGGCCCAGGGTGGTCAGGTAGTTGCCGACGATGATGGCGTTGATGCCGCCGAGCATGCCGTCGCGGGTGCCGAGGTCGCCGAGGGTGAGTTCGCGGCCGCCCGCGTAGCGGAGGATGGTGCGGGGCAGGGCCAGCCGGAACGCGGCGATGGTCTTCAGCGCCTCCGTGCCCTCGACCAGCGGGAAGTCGGCGAACGGGGTGCCGGGACGCGGCGCGAGGAAGTTCAGCGGGACCTCGTCGGGCTCCAGCTCGGCGAGCTGGCCGGCGAACTCGGCGCGCTGCTCGATCGTCTCGCCCATGCCGACGATGCCGCCGCAGCACACCTCCATCCCGGCGGCCTTCACCATGCGGAGGGTGTCCCAGCGCTCGTCCCAGGTGTGGGTGGTGACCACCGTGCGGAAGTGGGAGCGGGCGGTCTCCAGGTTGTGGTTGTAGCGGTGGACGCCCATCGCGGCCAGCTCGTCCACCTGGTCCTGGGTGAGCATGCCGAGCGAGCACGCGATGTTGATCTCCACCGCCTCGTTGATCGCCTTGATGCCGTCGCGGACCTGCGACATGAGGCGCTCGTCCGGGCCGCGGACGGCGGCGACGATGCAGAACTCCGTCGCGCCGGTCTTCGCGGTCTCCTTCGCCGCCTCGACCAGTTCGGGGATGTTCAGCCAGACCGAGCGGACGGGCGACTCGAACTTGCCGGACTGCGAGCAGAAGTGGCAGTCCTCCGGGCAGCCGCCGGTCTTGAGCGAGATGATGCCCTCGACCTCGACCTCCGGCCCGCAGTGCCGCATCCGCACGTCGTGGGCCAGCGCGAGCAGGTCGCCGACGCGGTCGTCCGGCAGGGTCAGGCACTCCAGCACCTGCCCGGCGGACAGGCCGCGGCCCTCGTCGAGGACCTGGCGGCGCGCGGTTTCGAGGATGTCGGTCACGGATTACTCCTTGTCCAGGCCGTAGCCGTCGCGGAACGCCGCGGCGTCGAACGCGCCGCCGAACGAGGGGGCGAGGCCGCGGTGGGCGGCGACGAGGAACTCCGCCGGGTCCAGCGCGCCCGCGCCCGCGGGCAGGGCGCCCGACAGGGGTCGTGCCGCGATCGTCTCCAGATCGCGGATGTTGCTGCGCATGGCGAGGTCGGGGTCGTCCGGCCACGCGCCGATCACCACGCCCGCGAGCTGGACGCCGCGGTGCGCCATCGCCTCCAGGGTCAGCGCCGTGTGGTTGAGCGTGCCGAGGCCGGGGCGCGTCACGACGACCACAGCGGCGTCAAGGCCGCGGGCCAGGTCGGCGATCGTGGCGCCCTCGTCGTCGTACCGGACGAGCAGGCCGCCCGCCCCCTCGACCAGCACCAGCCGCGGCCCGGTCCCCGCGTTCTCCGGCGCGGACAGGGCCCGGACGCGGTCGGCCGCGTCCGCCAGCCGCACCGGCGGCGCCCCGGCGCGGCGGGCCGCGGCGGCGGGCGACAGCGGGTCCGGGAAGCGGGCGAGCTCGTGCAGGTCGTCGATCCCGGCGAGGCGCCGGACCTCGTCCAGGTCGCCGGGCTCCCCGCCGGTCACTCCGGTCTGGCCCGGCTTGACCACGGCGACGGAGACGCCGCGCGCCGCGGCGACCGCCGCCAGCGCCGCGCAGACGACGGTCTTCCCGACGCCGGTACACGTCCCGGTCACCACGAGCACACTCACAAGGCGGCACACTAGCGCGGGGCCCTGGACCGGTCGGCGGCCGGATCCCACAGTCTTCGGCCGCCGACTTTGTATCGGGAGGAATCGGCGGGAACCGGACGGGGCGCGAGGGCGTCGAACCGTCATGGCCGGTCCGTACACACGTTCCCACCGGGTGCCGGCGTTCGCCTGCGCGGCCTTCGCGGCCTGCGCGGCGCTGACCTCCTGCGGCGGTTCGGAGACGGCGTCCGCGCCGTCCTCGCCGCCGCCGTCGTCCCCCGCACCCGCCAGCTCCCCGTCACCCGCCGCGTCCCCCGTCGACCGCTCCCCCTCCGCCGAGAAGCTCGTCCTGCGCTGGCGCAGGACGGGCGGCTTCGCCGGGGTCGGCGGCCCGGGCAGCGTCCCCGAGTTCTCCCTCTACTCCACCGGACGCGCGGTCGTCGCGTCCGGCGCCGCGTCCGGCGGGCAGCCGCCGGGCAAGCTCACCGAGTACCGGCTCAAGCCGGAGGCGGTGCGCCGGCTCCTGGACGGCGCCCGCGCGGCCGGGCTCGGCCGGTCCCACACCGTCGGGTCCGACCGGATCGCGGACGCGATGATCACCGTGGTCACGATGGACGGGGCCACGACCCGGATCATCCAGGCCGAGTCCCAGTCCGGGCCCGAGGCTCGGTTCCTCAAGCGCCTCGACCCGGCGGGCTGGCCCGCGTCCGACCAGGCGGCGAAGCCGAAGCCGTACGAGCCCGCGAAGACGGCCGTCCTGGCGGGCGAGACGTCCGGGGCGGGCACGGTCAAGGCGTGGCCGCTCGCCCCGCTCGGCGGCGGGGTCAGGGAGGCGGGCGCCGTCTGCACCCTCGCCCCGGCCCGGAAGGTCCCCGCCACCGGGCCGGACGTCGCGTGGCGGAGCGAGGGGAGGACGTACTCGGTCCGGCTGCGCCCGCTGCTGCCCGCCGAGGCGTCTTGTCGTGACATCGCCTGATTCAGTCTGCGTTGTGGGCCTATAGCCTGTTACGCCGGGGCCCGCGGTCGATCTGGCCGCGGGCGGCGGGACGGACTTGGAGCACCCTCTCGATGCGCACGCTGAACGGCAAAGAGCCGGTCGTCGTCCGGACGGCGGGACCGGAGGAGTACGACCTCATCGGCGACCTGACCGTCGAGGTCTACGTCGCGGGCGGGCTGGTGTCGTCCGCGTCGCCGTACGTGGAGAAGCTGCGCGACACCGCGGCCCGCGCCGCCGACTGCGAGCTGCTCGTCGCCGAGTCCGGCGGCGAGGTCGGCGGGGCCGTGACGTACTGCCCGCCGGGGAGCCCGTACGCGACGCTGGCCGGGCCGGACGAGGCCGAGTTCCGGATGCTCGCCGTCCTGGAGCGGGCGCGCGGGAAGGGGATCGGACGCGCGCTGGTCCGCGCCTGCGCCGACCGGGCCCGCGCCGCCGGGCTGACCGGGCTCCGGCTGTCGACGCAGCAGAACATGGGGGACGCGCACCGGCTGTACGAGCGGATGGGGTTCGTCCGCACGCCCTGCCGCGACTGGGCCCCCGCCCCCGGGATCGATTTGCTGACCTACTCGCTCAAGTTCTAGCCGTGCGATTCCCCGTGCTCGGCGCAGCGGGCCGTCCAGCCGACCGGGGTGACCTGGACGACCATCCGCCGCCGGCAGTGCCCGCAGTAGCGGGGCGGCTCCATCGCGCGGGCCGCGCGGCACGCGGCGTGGCCGTCCGCTGAGGCGGTGGGCTCGCCGCAGCGGTCGCAGTACGCCTGCACGTCGTTCGTCGACACGTCGTTCGTCTGCACGGCGCCACCCTATTCCGGTCGGCATTCCGGTCGTCGCGGCACGGTCGCGGCGCGCGGGGTCACGCGGGGGCCCGCATGTGGCCGACGAGCCGGGTGTCGTAGGTCCCGGCCGCGAACTCGGGACGGTCGAGCAGCTCCCGCAGGAACGGCAGGTTCGTCCGCGGGCCCTCGATGCGGAAGGCGTCGACGGCGGCCCGCGCGCGGCGCAGCGCGTGCTCCCGGTCGTCGCCGTGGACGCACAGCTTGGCGAGCAGCGGGCCGTAGTGGGCCGTGACGGCGCTGCCCTCGGCGTATCCGGCGTCGATGCGGATGCCGTCGCCGACCGGCTCCTCCCACACCTTGATCTCGCCGGTGCCGGGGACGAACCGCAGCGGGTCCTCGGCGTGGACGCGGAACTCGAAGGCGTGGCCGCGCGGGGCCGCGTCCGCGAACGAGACGGCCTCCCCGCACGCGACGCGGAACTGCTGCTCGACCAGGTCGACGCCAGTGACCAGCTCGGTGATCCCATGCGCGACCGCCAGCTGGGTGTTCATCTCCAGGAAGAAGAACTCGCCGGTCGCGGGGTCGACGAGGAACTCGACCGTCCCGGCGCCGCGGTAGCCGACCGTCTCGCCCGCGCGGACCGCGGCGGCGAGCAGCCGCTCGCGCAGGTCGGGGCCCACTCCGGGGGACGGCGTCTCCGCCGCGACCTGCTCGTGCCGGCGCTGGACGGAGCAGTCGCGCTCGCCCAGCGGGACGACCGTCCCGTCGGCGAGCCCGAGGATCTGCACCTCGACGTGCCGCGCTCCCTCCACGTACCGTTCGAGCAGGACGTCGGCCCGCCCGAAGATCTGTTCGGCGCGGGCGCGGGAGGTCTCGTACGCCTCGCGCAGCGCCGTCTCGTCGCGGGCGGCGGCCAGACCGATGCCGCCGCCGCCCGCGGCGGGCTTGACCATGACCGGGTAGCCGATGCGCTCGGCCTCCTCGGCGGCGGTCGCGGCGTCCGGCACCGGCTCCCAGACGCCGGGCGCGACCGGGACGCCCGCCTCCTTCATCAGGTTCCGCGCGTTGATCTTGTCGGCCATCCGGGCGGCGGCGAGCGGCGGCGGGCCGACCCAGACGTGGCCGCGGCCCGCGACGGCGCGGGCGAAGTCGGCGTTCTCGGCGAGGAACCCGTAGCCGGGATGGACGGCCTGCGCGTTCGTCCGGTCCGCGGCCTCCAGGATCGCCGGGACGTTGAGGTAGCTGCGCGCCGGGTCGTCCGGGCCGATGAGGACGGCCTCGTCGGCCTCCGCGACGAACGGCAGCGCGGCGTCGGCGGCGGAGTGCACCGCGATGGCCTTGACGCCCAGCGCGCGGGCCGTGTGGACGATCCGGCCCGCGATCTCGCCGCGGTTCGCCACGAGCACGGACTCGAACACGTGTTGACTCCCCCTCGCGAACGGCCGGGGCCGGGCGCCCCGCCAGGCCCGAGACTAGTGGGCCCCGCGCCGCGGCGGGACGCTCGACAGATCACGGGAATGCGGGAGGATGTCGCCGTGACGGGCAGGCGCGCGACCCCGACCGGCCGGTACGGGGGCAGGACGGCCGCCGAGCGGCGGGCGGAGCGCCGCCGCAGGTTCCTCGGCGCCGGGCTGGAGATGTTCGGCCGCGGCCCCGGCTACCGGGGCACCACGGTGGCGGCGCTGAGCGAGGCCGCCGGGCTGTCCACCCGGCAGTTCTACGAGGAGTTCCGCACCCTGGAGGACCTGCTCGCCGAACTGCACCGCGAGATCAACGACGCCGCCGAGCGGGCCGTCGTGGACGCGCTGCCGGGCGTCGCGGGCCTCCGCCTCGCCGAGCGCACCGCCCGCCTGTTCCGCGTGTACGCGGCGAGCGTCGCCGCCGACCCGGCGCGCGTCCGGGTCGCCTTCGTGGAGATCGTCGGCGCCGGTCCGCGGCTCGACCGGCAGCGCCGCGACCGCCGCGCCCGCTGGGTCGAGTTCATCCGCGCCGAGGCGGCGGGCGCCGCCGCCCGCGGCGAGATCCCGGCCCGCGACCACCGGATCGCCGCGACGGCGTTCCTCGGCGGCGTCAACGGCCTCCTCCACGACTGGAGCGCGGGCTGGCTCGACGCCTCCCTGGACGAGATGATCGACGAACTCGTCCACATGCTCCTCGGCGCCCTCAACGCCCCCGGCCCCACACCTTGACGCGGGGCCGGGGGCGTCGGGAAGCGGCGCCGGTCGAGGCTCAGGCGAGTTGGTGCGGGGCGGTGGCGCGGGACGACGGCGTGATGACGGCGAGCCGCGCGCCGGTCGGGTCGGTCATGACCGAGAAGCGGCCCGGCCCGATGTCGACCGGCGGGACGTGCACCCGCGCGCCCAGCTCGGCGGCGTGGGACGTGGTGGCGTCGCAGTCCGACACCCAGAAGTAGGGGATCCAGTGCGGCGGGAAGCTGCGCGGCCACCACTCCGCGATCGGCACCAGGCCCGCCACGGACCGGTCGCCGATCTTCCAGTTGGTGTAGTCGGGGGCGTAGTAGGTGCGGTCGACGGGCGTCCAGCCGAAGACGTCGCCGTAGAAGCGGCGGGCGTCCTGGACGTCGGGGCAGGCCAGCTCCACCCAGCACATCGTGTTCGGCTCGTCGACGACGCCCGCGCCCTTCAGGTTGAAGGGCAGCCAGAGCGCGAAGTCGGCGCCCTGCGAGTCGGTGCACAGCGCCATCCGGCCGAGGTCGCCGACGTCGGTGGGCTCGACGGCGACCCGGCCGCCGGCCTCCCGGACCGCGTCGAGCGTGCCGGGGACGTCGTCGGTGCGGAAGTAGCACGTCCACGAGGCGGGCTCGGACTCGTCGGCGAGCGCGTACGCGCCGGTGACCTCGGGGCCCTGGACGCCGCCGAGGGTGAAGATCTCGTAGTCGCCGAGCGGGGAGACGGTCAGCGTGTAGGAGTACCACCCGAAGACCTCGCGGTAGAACGCCTTGGACGCCTCCACGCTCGGGGTCGTCAGCTCCGCCCAGGAAGCGGTCCCGGGGGCGTGTCCGGTCACCTCGGGCATTCCTCCACCGTAGGGAGGGGCGCGCAATGTCCGATGCCGGGAAGCGCCAAGATCGCCCCAAAGTGTCAGGTGTGTTCGACCGCCTGGAGCAGGCCCCACACGAAGTGCGCCGTGACCGTGCCGCCGCCGGGCGCCGGGATGGTGGCGTGCCAGCGGCTCGGCGCGTCGCCGTCCTGGTGGGCGACCGTCCCGAAGTTCCGGCTGACGTCGTCCACCACGCACGACCATGGGACGAGGTCGTCGACGCTCTCCAGCCTCGGCACGGGGACGCCGCCCTGCCGGACGAGCCATTCGTGCAGCACCGTCCCGTCCGGGGCCAGGAGGATCTCGAAGCGCAGGCCGGGCCACAGCGGGAACGGCGGCCACCAGGCGACCGCGCAGTCGGCGTCGCCGATCCGGCGCGGCTCGACGGCGCCGGGCGGGCCGAGGACGGCCTCGTACCGGCGCCGCCCGCGCGGGAACGTCCGCGACCGGACGATCCGCTGCCAGCGGGCGTTGACCTCCCGCATCTCGGTGCGGGTGGCGGCGAGGGAGCGCATCGCGTCCTCGACCAGGCCGGGCTGGTAGTCGGCCATCCGGCGGAGCAGGACGAGCTGGAACTCCCGCCGCGCGAACCCGATCACGGCGCCCCGTCCACCCGTGCCTCGGTCAGGACTTGCGGGCGCCGATGGCGGCGGCGATGGCGGGCCAGCTCCGCACCAGCTCGACGCGCCAGTACTTCCAGTTGTGCATGCCCGGCCCGTAGAGGTGCGCGGTGACCGGGACGCCCGCCCGCCGCGCCGCCGCGACGAAGTTGTCGTTCATCACGCCGGAGAGCTGCTCGCCGATGCGCCCGGCGTCCCACGGCGCGGCGTCGGGGTTGTCGTGGGGCCCGGGCTGCCCGTTGCCGGACGAGACGTAGACGCCGACGCCCTTCAGCCTCGCCACCATGACGGCCGCGTCGTGCGCCTCCCAGTTCGCCCGCGCGGTGAACGGGTCGCCCCAGATCGAGGTGCCCGCCTCCCGGTTCATCGTCGTCAGGATGATCGGCATCCCCGGTGCGGTGATGTTGAGGGCGCCGCTGTAGGACGCGGCGTACCTGAACGTGCCCCGGTGGCGCTCGGCGTAGGTGATGGCGCCCTGACCGCCGGACGACAGCCCGATCGCGGCGCGCATGGACCCCGCGCGGAAGTTGCGTTCCATCAGCGGGATGACCTCGCGGATGTGGAACGTCTCCCACTCGGGGATGCCGCCCCTGCCGCCGTTCCACCAGTTGGTGTACGACCCGTTCCAGCCGCCCTCGGGCATGACGACCATCGCGTTGTACGGGCCGACGACCTGCTCGATGTTGGAGTCCTTCGTCCAGGACGTGTAGTTGTTGTTGCCGCCGTGGTAGGCGTACACGACGGGCCACGTCCTGGTCGTCTTGCGCGTCCAGCCCTTCGGCACCATGACGCGCGTCTTCACCCGCGCGCCGAGCGCCGGGGACGCGATCGTGACGTCGAACTGTCGCGAGTTCACCTTCTTGACGCCGGTGATGGTCGCGCCGTCGGGCGCCTTCGCGTACCCGCGGCCGCTCGTCCCGCCCGGGGTCTTCGGCTTCTTGCCGTGGCTGCGGGGGTTGGAGTCGGGGTCGTCCGGGGCGGGCGAGCCGCCGCCCGTCTTGAACGGGTTGGTGTTCGGCGGGACGTGCGGCAGCTTCGCCGGTTTCGGCGACGCGCTGCGGGACTTCGGCCTGCCCGGCTCGGTGGCGGGGCCGAAGGAGGGCACCGGATCGGAGGCCCCGGACGCCTCGGAGCGCCCCTTCGGCACGCCGATCCCGGCCTGCGCCAGACCGACCATGACGGCGGGCAGGAGGACGGCCGCGGCGGCGGTGCCCGCGAGGGCGATCTTCCTGTCGGTGCGCTTCTTCATGGGCTCCCCAGCCGGTCTTCATGGGCTCCCGGCCGGCCCGGAGCGCGTCCGGCGCGGCGCCCCGCATCGCCCGAAACTACTGTCCCCGCCGTCACGCCCGCAAGTATTGGCAATGAATGCAATAAAGGCGAGACTCGCGCCGCCGCCGCGCCGTTCCCGGCCCCGTCCCGGCGCTCGGCGTCAGGGCGCCCCGTTCGGGCGGACGGACTGGCTGTGCCGGAAGACGTCCCGCGGATCCCAGTGGCGCTTGACCTCCTGGAGTTTCCGGTATCCGTCCTTGTAGTAGAGCGTCTCCCACGACTGTTCGGACTCGTTCCACGGTTCGCCGTTGAGGTCGACGTCGGGGTAGCCGATGTAGCAGCCGTCGGTGACGTCGCCGTCCGCGACGGGCACGCCGCCGGTCGTCGCGAACGTCGCCTTGTAGGTGTCGCGGATCCAGGAGAGGTGCAGGTCCTCGGTGGGGTCGTTCTTCGTCCAGTAGACCTGGTACTGGAGCTTGAGGATCGAGTCGCGCTGCCGCGCCGCCGTCCTGTGCTCCGGCCGGTTGACCGCGCTGCCGTAGGAGTCGACCTGGATGAGCGCCTGCGGGTTGTGGTAGTCGGTGTACCTCTCGTTGCCGAGATAGGCCCACATCGCCTCGATCATCTGGTCGGTGAACGGCTTCCGCAGATACGCCGACTTGTATTTGCCGCAGCGGTTCTCCCCGCTGGAGTTCAGCGCCTGCGTCGCGGTGAGCCACGGCATCACGCGCGGAATGTCCATGTGGACGAAATGGTCGCCCATCACCGACTTGATGACCGTCGCGGCGGGCCGGATCCGCCCGTCGACGGCGTTCACGAACTCGGCCATCGCCTGCTGGCCCTCGGCATCGTCGGCCTCCACCTGGGCGAGCAGCCCGATCTGGCCGTTGCTCACGTGGTTGAGCTTGAGCAGCGCGAACAGCTTCCCCTCCGCCGTGGTCGGGTCCTGGTGGTCGCGGAAGTACTCGCCGTACGCCGTCACCAGATTCGCGAACTCGCCGACCGTGAAGTCCTTCCAGTCCCACGCGAGACCCGTCAGCATCACCTCCTTCGGCGGCTCCGGCAGCTCCCGGAACCAGAACCGGGTGACGATCCCGAAGTTGCCGCCCCCTCCCCCGGTGTGCGCCCACAGCAGGTCGTACAGCGGGCCCCGGTCGTCGCGGGTGGCGACGACGAGCTCGACGTTCTTGTACTCGTCCACCACCGCCACCTCCACCGCGTAGAGGTAGTCGACGGTGAGCCCGTGCTGCCGCGACAGCAGCCCGAACCCGCCCGCCGGGATGTGCCCGCCGAGCCCCACCGAGTAGCACGACCCGCCCGGCAGCGCCCGCCCGCTCAACGGGTACAGGTGGCTGTACACGTGCCAGTTCGTCGCCCCGGCCTGCACGCAGTACGCCTGCATGGCGTCGTCGTAGAACATGTCGCACATCGGGCTGACGTCGAGGATCACCCGTACGTCCGGGCCGCAGACGAAGTCCTCGTAGCAGTGGCCGCCCGCCTTGACGGTGATCCGCGTCCGCTCCGGGTCGTCGGGTACCTCGCGCAGCGCCGCGGCGAGCGCCTCCCGCACCTCCTCGGGCGTCCGCACCAGCCGGACGTAGTCGGGCCGCCCGATCCACCGCTGGTTGAACCCCCGGCTGAGCGCCGGATACCGCTTGTCCCCCGGCGTGACCCTCGTCGTCGGCACCGTCGACCCGTCGCCCATCCCCATCGCCTCCGCCCGCTCGAACCGAACGCGACAGACCCTTCCCACCCGCCCCACCGAGTAGTCGATCAGCAACACACAGTTAACCTCCGGGCGACGTCCTGCCCGCACGCCGGAGTTCACGGGGAGTTGAAAATTCACAGTGCGGGGTGGGCGGCTTGAAAAGGGCGGTGGGTGGGGAACTCTGAGCTGGCGCTTTTCGGGTGGGACGGGTGGTCGGAGGGTGTTTCAAGTTAACGATGGGCCATTGTCAGGTGAGGGTCGGCAGGTCATCGTGGCGGCTATCGCGAGCGTCCGGCCGGCCTTGGGGAAACCTCCGCAGTGTGGTCGGCGGCGCACAGAGCCAATGGCAGGTAGACCGTCATGTCCCGCAGACCGCATTTCCTTCTCGCCGTCGTCGCGGCGCTGGCCCTGGTGCTGGCCGGGGTCGCCGTTCCCTCGTCCGCGTCGGGCCCCGAGACATCGGGCGAGTACGTGGTGCGCGGGGTGCGGACCGTCCAGCAGCGCAATCAGGTCGCCGGGACCGGAGCGGCGATCGACCGCGTGCAGGGCGAGGAACTGCGGGTCAGCGCGCTTCCTTCGGAGGCTCGGGCCATTCGGAGGCTCGGCTTCGCGGTGACGGCCGCGCCGCCTCGGGCGGTCGGGCCGCTGAAGTCGGCGACGTCGTATCACACGTACGCGGAAATGCGCCAGGAAGTGGATTCGGTGGTGGCCGCGCATCCGCAGATCGCCAGCAAGTTCGTCGCGGGCAAGTCCTATGAGGGACGCGACATCGTCGGCGTGAAGATCAGCGACAATGTGGCCACGGATGAGAACGAGCCGGAAATGCTCGTCATCGCCAACATCCACGCGCGGGAACGGCTCACCGCCGAGCAGGCGCTCGACTACCTCGGGCAGCTCACCAAGGGGTACGGGACGAACAGCCGGATCACGAACCTGGTGAACGAGAACGAGATCTACCTCATGCCGATGGTCAACCCGGACGGCCAGGTCTACGACATGACCAGCGACACCCAGCCGGGACGGATGTGGCGCAAGAACCGGCAGCCGAACCCCACCTCGGTCGGCACCGACCTGAACCGCAACTTCAGCTACAAATGGGGATGCTGCGGCGGGTCGTCCAGCAACGGCGCGAGCGAGACGTACCGGGGCACGAGCGCCGAGTCCGCGCCCGAGGTGAAGGTCATCGAGAACTTCGTGCGGAGCCGGGTCGTCGGCGGCAAGCAGCAGATCAAGGTCTTCCTGGACATCCACTCGGTCGCCGAACTGGTGCTCTGGCCATTCGGTTATACGATGAGCGACACCGTCCCCGGGAGCATGTCCGCGGACGAGGAGGCGGTGCACCGCACCATCGGCCGCGAACTCGCCGCGACGAACGGATTCACCCCGGAGCAGGACAGCGACCTCTACATCACCGACGGCACGTCCGACGACTGGACGTGGGGCGACCAGCACATCGTGTCGTTCACGTTCGAGCTGGGCGGGGGCGACTTCTACCCGCCGCCGTCCGCGATCGACGGGCAGGTGCAGCGCAGCCGCGAGGCGCTGCTGCGGCTGACCGACTACGCCGACTGCCCCTACCGGGCCATCGGCAAGGAGGGCCAGTACTGCACCGGCTGATCCGCGGCCGGAGCCGGAGCGGGGCGCAGGTCGTCCGTGCTGGACCGCGCCCCGCTCCTCCGGCGGCTCATCCGAAGCGTTCGCGCAGGACGGGCAGGAGGTCCGCCTCCGCCCAGGTGCGGAAGTCCTTCTGGTGGTCGGGGCCGGACTGGCAGAAGGCGATGTGGGTGAAGCCCGCGTCCGCCCACTGCTGGACGGCCTGGACGTAGTCGTCCACGTCGTCCCCGCACGGGACGGACTCGGCGACGTCCTCCGGACGGACGGTCTCGGACGCCGCCGCGAAGTTCCCCGGCCCGGGCAGTTCGGCCATGACCTTCCAGCCGGGCGCCGAGAAGCGCCAGATGCGGTGCGCCCGCCGCTTGCACTCCTCGACGTCGCTCCCGAACGCGACCGGGATCTGGCCGTAGACGGGCTTCCCCGCGCCGCCCTCCTTGTGGAACAGGTCGACGACGTCCTCGACCGGCTGGTCGGAGATCAGCAGGTCGGCGTGCCGGGCGGCGAGCCGTCCGGCACGCGGGCCGAACGCGGCCATCCCGATCCTGACGGGCTGGTCCGGCAGGTCGTAGACCTTCGCCGAGTCGACGGTGAAGTGCCGGCCGCGGTAGTTGACGTAGCCGCCGCCGAGGAGCGCCCTGATGATCTCGACGGCCTCCTCGAACATCTCGTGCCGGACGTCCACCGACGGCCAGCCGCGCCCCACGATGTGCTCGTTGAGGTTCTCGCCCGCGCCGAGCCCGAGCGTGAACCTGCCGTCCGACAGGACGCCCATCGTGGCGGCCTTCTGCGCGACCACCGCCGGGTGGTAGCGCATGATCGGGCAGGTCACGAACGTCATCAGCGGGATGCGGTGGGTGGCCTGGGCGAGCGCGCCGAGCACCGACCAGGCGTAGGCCGAGTGGCCCTGGTCCTCCAGCCACGGGAAGTAGTGGTCGGAGATGACCGAGTAGTCGAAACCGGCCTCCTCCGCCTCGACCAGGTCGGTGACCAGCTGCTTGGGCGGCGTCTGCTCGCAGAGCAGCGTGTATCCGAATTCCATGCGGGCTCGATACCCGTCCGGACGAAGCGAATCGTCGGCGCCCCGCCGAATCGCCGGCGCCCGGCCGACTCGTCAAGTCTCGGTAAATCTCCTGCCGCCCGCGCGCCTTCTCAATGCCCGGGATTCGTCAATATCCGAGGAGGTCGATGAGGTCGTCGGCGTGCTCTTCCTCCTCTTCGAGGATGTGCTCCATCAGCCGCCGAGTGGTCACGTCGCCGTCCCCGAGCCAGCGGATTATCTCCTGGTAGGACTCGATGACGATGCGCTCCGCGACGAGGTTGTCCTGCAGCATTCCCTTGAGGTCGGAGTCGTCGAACGTGTCGTAGGTCGTGTGCGACCGCGTCGTGATGGTGGCGGGATCGAAGTCCGGCTCGCCGCCCAGCTGGTTGATCCGCTCCGCCGCGCGCATCGCGTGGTCGCGCTCCTCGTCGGCGTGCTCGTTGAACTCCGCCGCGACCTGCGCGCGGTCTATCCCGCTGGCGCTGATCGCGTGCCGGGAGTAGCGCATCCAGCAGACGATCTCGGTGGCGAGCACGTCGTTCAGCACGCCGATGACCTCCTCGGCGCTGCGCCGGTAGCCCTCCGTCACGGGGCCGTCGGCCATCTTCTGCCGGGCCCGGTCCCGGATCGCCGCCACGTCGATGCTGAAACTCCTGTCGGCCATTTCCGCTCCCCCTGGTCAGACCATCGATCTCCGTTCGGACGCCCCGGTCCTACCCAGCAAGGGCGCGGCATGCGCGAACGCCGAGATCGCGGAATCGCCGTCACCCCCCGTGTTGGCCACTGTGAGTCACATCTGCTATACGTAGAGCTATCTCGTCTCGACCCGAGGCGGGAGAAGGGACATCCGGTATCCACCTTGAGATCCGGGCGTGACAAGGAGAAAAGGAACCACATGAAGTCCTTCAGCTACACCGAGCTGGACAAGCTGGCCGGCGAGGTCCTGCCGGAGCGCGCCGTGCTGTCCACCCTTCTCGTCGGTGGCGGCAGCGACAACGACAACAGCAACCTCAACTTCAACCACGGGGGCGGCGGCCACGGCGGCGGCACCACCGCGGTCGTGCCGAACTGCCAGGCCATCAACAACAACCCGCAGGGCGGGCTCATCGGCGCGCTGGGGCTCAGCTCCAACAACCCGACCTCCTCGTTCACCTGCGCGAGCAGCTCGGTGGTCTCGGGTCACTGATCCGGCGACGCATGAAAGCGGGCCCCTGGCCCGTATGGGAAGGGCCGGCGTTCTCCCGTCGGCCCTTCCCCCCTTTCACGGCCCTTGTTCCACGACGCGAAAGCGATCCGATGAGCCACACGCACCCTCGCACGCTCACCTTCGCCGACCTCGACGGCCTCCGCGCCGAGGTCCTGCCCGGACGGCTCCTGCTGTCCGCCCTGGCGCCGCTCGGCGGCGGCGGGACCGGCGGCGGGGGCGGCGACACCACGATCGTCTACGCCTGTCAGGCGACCAACTCCCCCGGCACCAACGGCCTCCTCGGGACGGGCCTGTTCGCCCAGGCCCCGTACTCCTCGCTGACCTGCGTCCCGGGCACCGTCGTCCAGCAGCACGGCTGATGGGCACCCCGGCGACCCCGGCCGTGGACGGCGCCGAGCCGCCCGCCGCCCTCACGCTGCCCGCCCTCGTCGACGGCGCCGAGCTGGTCGGGGAGTTCAAGAACTCCGGCTACCGGGAGCCGCCCGAGCTCGTCCGGCTGCCGAACGGGCAGCTCGTCCGGCTGCCGCCGCTGCTGTTCCTCGTCGCGAAGGCGCTGCACGAGCACCGCGACCTCGCGGGCGGCGACGCCGCCGCGGCCCTCGACCGGGTCGCCGCGGCGGTCAGCGAGCAGGCCGGCGCGCGGCTCACCGGCGAGCAGGTCGTCTACCTGGCCGACCGCAAGCTCGCCCCGCTCGGCGTCACCACCTACAGCGACGGCACCCCGGCCCAGACCGTGAAGGCCGACCCGTTCCTCGGGCTGAAGTTCCGGGTCGCGGTCCTCCCCGAGTCGTTCACCTGGTTCGTCGGCGGGCTGTTCGGCTGGCTGTTCCGGCCGGTCGTGCTGATCGCGATGCTCGCCGCGTTCGGCGCCGCCGAGGGCTGGCTGCTCACCACCCGCTCCATGGTGGACGCGATCACCACGGCGATCATGAACCCGGTCAGCATCCTGCTGGTCATGGGGCTCGGCGTGGCGTCCTGCGCGTTCCACGAGGTCGGGCACGCGACGGCCTGCCGGTACGGGGGCGTGCGGCCCGGCGTCATGGGCTGCGGCATCTACCTGGTCTGGCCCGCGTTCTACACCGACATCACCGAGTCGTACCGGCTCGGCCGCGGCGGGCGCCTGCGCACCGACCTCGCGGGCGTCTACTTCAACGCGATCTTCGTCCTCGGGCTGACGCTCGCCTACCTGCAGACGGGGTTCGAGCCGCTGCTCGTCGCCGTGCTATACGTCAACCTGGAGATGATCCAGCAGCTGCTGCCGACGCTGCGGTTCGACGGGTACTACATCATGTCCGACCTGATCGGCATCCCCGACCTGTTCAAGTACATCGGGCCGATCCTGCGCCGGACGCTGCTGCGCCGCCCCGCCGACGCCCGGCTGGACGACCTCAAGCGCTGGCCGCAGGTCTTCGTGACGGTGTGGGTGCTGACGATCATCCCGGTGCTGCTGCTCCAGCTCGGCCTCATCATCAGCCAGATCCCGGCGCTCGCCGAGAAGGACTGGTGGATGATCCGGCGGCTCGCGGCGGAGGCGTCGGCGGGCGCGGGGGCGCTCGAACTGATCACGTCGGGGCTGCAGATCGTCCTGCTGGTCCTGCCGCTGGCCGGTGTCGCGCTGATCCTGTTCGGGATCGCGCGCGGGCTGGGGCGGTGGGCCGTCCGGTACGTGCGGGGCCCGCAGCCGCAGGCGTGACGGTCAGGTCTGCACCATCCGGTCCCGCGCGCCGTCCCCGAACGGGCCCTCCCACTCGACGAGCAGGACGGTCGCGTCGTCGTCGAGGCGTCCGGAGTGGTGCTGGAGGATGCTGTGGATGAGGCGGCGCAGCGTCTCCGGGACGGGCAGCCCGTCCGCCTCCCGCCTGATGATGAAGTCGACGAACCGTTCGAGCCCGAACTCCTTCTTGTGCGGGTCGCGGGCCTCCACGATCCCGTCGCTGTAGAGGATCACGCGGTCGCCGGGTTCGAGCTGCTCGCTGCACAGCTCGGGGGTGTCGCCGAGCCCGGTCCCGAGCGGCGCGCCCGGACGGCACTCCAGCGTCGCCACCCAGCGGCCGTCCCGGATGACCACGGGCGGCGGATGGCCGTGCGAGATCCAGGAGAAGAAGCCCGACCGCAGGTCCAGTTCGGCGAGCACGGCGGTGACGAAGCGGCCGCTCCCGTCCTGCTCGGCGAGGACCGCCTCGATCGCCTGCCCGGTCTCGACGAGGCCCGCGCCCTGGAGGCGGCTGTTGCGGCAGGCCGCGATGGCGAGGTTGGACGTCAGCCCCGCCGTGGTGTCGTGCCCCATCGCGTCGAAGATCGCGAGATGGGCCGTGTTCCCGGCGAGCGCGTAGTCGAAGGTGTCGCCGCCGAGCTTGTACGCGGGCTCCAGGGCGGCGCCGATGACCACCTGGTCGTTGGCGAAGGTGAGCGGCGGCAGCAGCCGCCACTGCATCTCGGCGGACACCGTCATCTCCCGGGTGCGCACGAGCCGGGAGAGCGAGTCGCTGTACGGGCCCTTGCTGACGATCATCAGCGCGACCAGGCCCGCGAGGTACTCGGCGTCGTCCTTCGCTCGGTCGTCGTCGGCGGGGATGGTGACCCTGAGCACGCCGATCCGCTCGGCCCCGTCGAGGATCGGCAGCCAGTACTGGCACGTCCCGTCGTCCAACGCCTGGCCGGTCACCGGCCGGAGGGTCTGGAACGCGCGGCCCGCGATCGTCCCCTCGACCTTGAGCTCCGGGATCTCCTGGCCCGGCTCGCGCCCGGCGTCCGGGCCCACGCCGGTGAGCAGGCGCAGCACGGTCTGCTGGAGGTCGACGATGTAGATCAGCGTGTCGTGCAGGCCCGCGTCCGCGGCGTGGAAGGCCACCGCGTCCGGCAACTGCTCCATCGACATCAGGTGGCTCGCCGCCACCAGTTCTCTCAGCATCGGTCGCCGTCCCGGGCCGTCTCCTCGACGTGATGTGCCGTTTCCGTTCCGGGACGGTGTACCCCGCCCGGCCGAGTCCCATGTGGCGGGAGCCCTGGACGGTCTAGGTGGGCAGCATCGCCACGATCTCGGGTTTCAGCATCCCGCGGACGCTCGCGTACGACGCGCCGAAGTTCAGGTCGCCGCAGCCGTCGCTGCCGCCCGCGAGGTAGGAGAGCTGGAACTCGGCGGGCGTGAAGAACGGGCTCAGGTACGGCGGCGAGGTCGTCTGGCCGGGCCCGATGGGCCTGCCCGGGAAGAAGTCGGACCGCCGGAACCTGCCGTCCCGCGAGCAGTCGGACCAGCGGCGCTCGTTCCCGACGGGGTGCTGGGCGACGATCGACCGGAGCCGGGCGGCGCCCGCGTCCGTCAGCGCCTCGGGACGGAACACGTCGGCGGCGGTGAGCCTGCGGCCGGTGCGCAGGTCGACGGTGACGACCTCGCCGCCGGGCGACCCGTCCGCCTGCTGGCAGTTGTCGGTGATCTGGAAGTACCGGACGGACACGAGCCGGGGCCCGCGCAGCCCGAGCCGCGTCTTCGTGGCGATCTTCACAGGCTTGCCATGGCAGCCGAAGTCGCGGTCGAGGGCCCGCGACATCGCGATGAGGCGGTCCAGCGGGCCGCGCAGCTCGGCGTTGATCCGCCGTTCGAGCGCCGGGTTCCGCAGACCGCTGACCTTGGGGTACTGGACGTTCTGCACCACGATCTCCGGGTCGCGGAGCGTCTCGTTCTGGGCGGCGAGGGCGACGACCGCGACGGGGGCGGGCGGCGGGTCCTTGTGGTCCTGGGTGGCGTAGACGGCGCCGCCCGCCGTCGCGGCGACCACGGCCGCGCCCGCGGCGGCGACCGCGCCCTTGCCCGCCGCCGTGGCGAGGATGCCCTTCCCGGCGGCGGCCCCGGCCGCGCCCGCGCCGCCGCCCGACCCGGCCGCGCCCGACCCGGCGGCCCCGGCGGCGCCCGCCGCGCCCGCGGCGCCGGAGGCGGGGGCGACGGTGAGCGCGCCGAGCGGGAACAGCGCGGCCAGCGCGACCGCGGCGGCGGCGAGCGCGCGGACGCCCCGCTGCTCCCAGTCGCTCCCGTACGCGGCGACGGCGGCCGACTCCAGCATCGCGACGAACGACGCGGCGCCCGCCGGGCGTTCCGCCGGCTCCTTCGCCATGCCGCGCAGGACGAGCGGGCGCAGCGGCTCCGGGACGTCCGTGACGTCGACCCGGGCGGTGAGGTGCTGGTTCATGAGCGCGGCCCGCTCGCCCGCCGCGAACGGCCGGTGCCCGGTCACGCACTCGACGAACACGCAGGTGGCGGCGTACACGTCGGTCGCGGGGGAGGCGGGCTCGCCGCGCCACTGCTCGGGGGCCATGTAGACGGGCGTCCCGGCGAGCGAGCCCTCCCCGGCGAGGACGGCGACGCCGAAGTCGACGAGCTTGCTGAGCCCGTCGGCCTGGACGACGACGTTCGCGGGCTTGTAGTCGCGGTGCACGACGCCGACGGCGTGCGCCGCCGCGAGCCCGAGCAGCGACCCCTTCAGCACGAGCAGCGCCGCCTCCGGCGCGAGCGCGCCGTGCTCGCGCAGGACCTCCTTCAGCGACGCGCCGTTGATCGCCTCCATGACGATCGCCGCGCCCTGCTCGCGCTCCACGAACTGGTAGAGGCGCGCGACGTAGGGGCTGGTCAGGCGGCCGAGCATCTGCGCCTCCGAGCGCAGCGCCGCGAGCGCGCCCGGATCGCCCCGGACGAGGTACTTGATCGCGACCGGCGTCCCGGACCCGGCGTGCCGGGCGAGGACGACCCTGCCCTGCGCGCCGCGTCCGAGTTCGCGGTCCTCGGTGAAGTCCGTCAGCCGCCAGTCCATCCCGCGCTCCCCGCACTCCTCGATCATGTTTCCACTGGACGGTGACGCCGCCGCGTGAGGAAAGGTTCGCGGAAAGTCGTCGCGATCGCCACCCCGCCGCCGGAGCCGTCCGGCCGGGGAGACGCCCCGGCAGACGCCGGGCAGACGCCGGGGAGCGTCCCTCCGCAGTTCATGATCTCGCGTCCGGATTGTGCTAGAACGCGCATATGCGGCGCGCCGAGCCGAAAGGACGTTCATGGACGCAGCGGAGGACTTCGGGCGGGTGGTCGCCGACCGCTATCTGCCGGACGGATGGCTCCCCGTCATTTCGCGGGCCGGGGCGGAGCTGGCGGAAACGGGCTGCTGCGTGCTGCCCGACTTCATTCGTCCCGCATTGCTGCACGCATTGCGAACGGAATGCGCGCGCATCGCGCCCCACGCCCACACCGACGTCGAAACGGTGAACGCCTACAACATCGACGTGGCCACGCCATTGCCGGAGGGGCATCCAGGACGGCTCACCATGAAGCGGGGCAACGCGTTCGTCCCGCGCGACCGCATCCCGGCCGGTTTCGTGGTCCACCGCCTTTATTCAAATCCGCTGTTCCGGCGGTTCACGGCCGCCTGTTTCGGAATGCCGGTCGTGTACGAGCTGGCCGATCCGCTGTCGGGCCTGTGCCTGAACGTCGTGCGGCCCGGCATGGAGCATCCCTGGCATTTCGACACCAACGAGTTCACCGTGAGCATGCTCGTCCAGGCGGCCGAGGCGGGCGGCGACTTCGAGTACTGCCCGAACATCCGGTCGGCGGACGCGGAGAACTTCGGCGACGTCGGCCGGGTGCTCGCCGGGCGGGGCGGCGATCTCGTCCAGCGGCTGGCGCTCCGGCCCGGTGACCTGCAATTATTCAAGGGACGGTACTCGCTGCACCGGGTGGGCAAGGTGTCCGGGAGGACGGCGCGGCACACGGCGATCTTCGCCTACAGCGAGCGTCCGGGGGTCGTCGGCAGCGTCGCGCGGACGCGGCAGCTCTTCGGCCGCGTCCTGCCCGAGCACCTGGCGGCGGAGGGGCGCGCCGTCCGAGTCGACCGGTTGCTCGACTAGGGGCACGGATGCGCACCGGCGAAACCGTCAAGATGTCGTTCGACCACATCTACACGCGGCCCGATCCGCGGGCCTACTTCGGCACTCTCCGCGAACTCGACTACTCCATACCGGAGCTGGCGAAACCACACTTCCGGCGCCTGATCAGCGAATACCGGGAGGCGTGCGGGGCGCCGGCGCCGACCGTTCTGGACATCGGCTGCTCCTACGGCGTCAACGCCGCCCTGGTGAAATACGGGGCGACGATGGAAGAGCTGTACCATCGCTACGCCGACCGGGACGCGCGTCAGCGAACACGCGAGTCGCTGCTCACTCGGGACAGGGAGCTCGTCCGTTCCCGCGGCCGCACGGACCCCGTGCGTTTCCTCGGCCTGGACGCCTCGGAGGAAGCCCTTTCCTATGCCCTCGAAGCCGGATTCCTGGACGGCGCCGTCCACGCCGATCTGGAGAGCGGCGAACCGACCGACGAGCAGCGCGCGCGGCTCGACGGCGCCGACCTGGTCATCTCCACCGGGTGCCTCGGATACGTCACCGAGCGGACCATTTCCAGGATCCTCGGCGGGCCCGGCGGGAACCGGCCGTGGATGGCGCACTTCGTGCTGCGCATGTTCCCCTTCGAGCCGATCGCGGAGACCCTCGGCGCGGCGGGGTACCGGACCGTCCGCCACGAGGGGCTGTTCCGGCAGCGGCGGTTCGCGACGCCGCAGGAGCGGGCCGGGGTCCTGGACCGGCTCTCCGCCGCGGGCGTCGACCCGACCGGCGTGGAGACCGACGGGTGGTTCTACGCCCAGCTCTACACCTCCCAGCCCCACCCGCCCCGGCCCGCACGGGCCGGGAACCGCCCGGAAACACGAGGATCGAAGTGAACGCCAGCAACCCCAGCGATGAGCTCTCGTCCCGCACCTTCGGCAACGAGGCGGCACTGCCGCGCGTGCCGCTGCCGACGCTCGACGCGACCTGCGAGCGGTTCCTCGAATGGTGCGCGCCGCTGCTGACCGCGGCCGAGCGGGCCCGGACGGAGGCCGCGGTCGCCGACTTCGCCCGCCCGGACGGCCCCGGCCGCAAGCTGCACGCGGCCCTCGAACGCTACGACGCGTCCGAGGGCGTGCACAGCTGGCTCGACACGTTCTGGCCGTACCGCTACCTCGGCCGCCGCGACCGCATCGCCCTGAACGCGAACTTCTTCTTCCTGTTCAAGGAGTCCGAGGAGGACCAGGCGCAGCGCGCGGCCGGGCTGATCGCCGGGGCGCTCGACTACAAGGTGCGGCTGGACGACGAGGCCGTCCCCCCGGTCGTGCACCGCGGGCGCCCGCTGTCGATGGTGCAGAACAAGTACCTGTTCTCCACGACCCGCATCCCCGGCGCGGAGCAGGACACGGTCCGCCGCCCGTACTCCGACGCGTGGCCCGGCCCGTCCCAGGCCCGGCACATCGTGGTGTTCTTCCGCGGCAACCTCATCCGGATGGACGTGCTCGGCCCGGACGGCCGCCCGCACTCCCTGGACGAGCTGACCGCCGGCCTGGAGACGATCATGAAGGCGGAGCCCGCGGTGGAGCCGTCCGCCGGGCACCTCACCACCAAGGCCCGCGCCGACTGGGCGGCGAGCCGCACCGCGCTGCTCGCCGCCGACCCGCGCAACGCGCGGGCGCTGGACGAGGTCGAGACGGCCCTGTTCTGCGTCTGCCTGGAGGACTTCGTCCCCCGCGACGCTCTCAACGCCTGCGACCACCTCCTGCACGGCGACAGCGGCAACCGCTGGTTCGACAAGGCCGTGTCGTTCGTCGTCTTCGCGGACGGGACGGCCGGGATCAACGTCGAGCACTGCGGCCTGGACGGCACCACCGTCCTCAGCTTCGTGGACGCGCTGCTCGGCACGTCCCCGCTGCTGCTGTCCCGGCGGTCGGGGGCGCGGTCGCAGGGGCTCCCGGTGATCGAGCCGATCGAGTTCGCCCTCGACGACGCGCTCCGCCGCGACATCCGCGACGCCGCCGCCGCGTTCGCCGCCTACGGCGCCGCGACCGCGACGACGACCGTGTCGTTCGCGACGTTCGGGTCCGCCGAGATCAAGCGGCTCGGGACGTCCCCGGACGCGTTCGTCCAGCTCGCCTACCAGCTCGCCCACCGGCGCGCGAAGGGCCTGACCGGCGCGACCTACGAGTCGATCGCGACCCGCCACCTCCGGCACGGCCGCACCGAGGCGATGCGCGTCGTCACGCCCGAGGTGGTGCGGTTCGCCGACGTCATGGACGACCCCGCCGCCGGCCGCGAGATCCGCCGGGACGCGTTCCGCGCCGCCGCCGACGCGCACGTCCGGCGCGCCCGCGAGTGCCAGGCGGGGCAGGCGCCCGAGCAGCACCTGTGGGAGCTGCAGCTGATCCAGCGGCGGCGCGGCGCGGAGGTCGGCGTCACCGAGCCGCCGCCGCTGTTCGCCTCGCCGGGCTGGCTCGTCATGCGGGACGACTACCTGAGCACCAGCTCCGCGCCGTCGGAGCACATCCGGTACTTCGGGTTCGGCTCGACCAGCGAGCAGTGCATCGGCGTGGCCTACGTCCTGCTGCCCGACCGGTTCAACGTCTACCTGAGCACCCCGCGCCCGGTCGCGGACGCGATGTTCGCGTTCGCCGACCGGCTCCGCGACGCCGTCCGGGAGCTGCACGACCTGCTGGTCTGATCAGCGGCCGGGTTTCGCGGGCCGGTGCGACCGCCCGACCGGGTACAGCCACCGCCGGAACGCCCGGCTCAGCAGCGGCATGACGAGCAGGGTCAGCAGCGGGACGAGGATCACCGGGAACGTCAGCGCCTTCAGCGGCACCGGCCACGACGTGGTCAGCGGGGTGACGAACGCGTTCAGCAGCAGGCTGATCGGATAGACCGCGAGGAACGTGACGACGATCATCTTGGCCTTGGACGGCGGCGGCACCGACTCCCCCGGCAGGCTGAACCAGGTCTCCAGGCCGGTCGTCTGGGGCTGCCGCTCGGCCGCGATCCCGTGCAGGCGGCGGAGCCAGTCGGCGCGTTCGCGCGAGCCCAGCCACTCGTCGAGGTGCTCCTGGCCGTCGAAGTTCACCACGGTGTAGTAGCGGTTCCGCGCCCCCTCGGCGCGCAGCCAGGTCGCGCCGCGGTGCCCGGGGTGGCGCATGGCGATCTGGTGCATGCCCTCGGCCCATTCCTCGAAGTCGTGCTCGCGGCCGGGCTTGACGTCCCAGGTGACCACGGCCGTGACGGGTTCGCCGTCGCGTTCAGCCATGCCGGGGAGTGTGACCGGATCCGCCATTTCCATGCGGGCCGGACGCGGCGCGGCCCGGCGCGCGGGCCGGTCCCGGCGTCGCCGCCACCCGCCCAACCTGCGGAAACAGGGTCATATATACCGCCGTTATGACCTGCTGACATTACCGGCGGTTTGTCGCCAATGAGACTGTCATGGTGTTCCTACGGCCTCTCGCCCGGGGTTCCCGCCCGGAAGACTCCCCCGGCACCGGTAGGGATACCGCGAGGTGTGCGATCCGTCCTCCCGCCGGCCAATGCTCCCGTCCGGCGAAACGGAGGCCCTTCGCGCGCACCGTGCCCGGACGAGAGACCGCACGGCGATAGCCGGGAGAAAAGGCGGAAGCGAATGAGAACGCGTACCCGACCCGCCCGGGCACGCCTACGGATCGCGGCCGGTGTCGCGGGCGTAGCGGCGACCACCTTCGCGGTGTCGTCCGGAGTCGCCTCGGCAGGCGTCCTCCAGATCCAGCAGGAGGTCCAGCAGCAGAACCAGTGGTGCTGGGCCGCAAGCGGGCTGACCATCGCCAAGTTCCACGGCAAGGGGAACGTCAGCCAGAACGAGTTCTGCAACCTCGCACGGAACCGCCCCGCGGGCGGCCAGTGCCCGAACCAGCCCGGCCAGCTGCAGTGGGACCAGACGGCGTTCCAGAAGCTCGGGCTCTCCCCGGGCCAGGTGACCGGACCGCTGTCCTACCAGGCCGTGGTCACCGAGATCGACGGCAAGCGCCCGATCGAGACCGGCATCTACTGGACCGCCGGCGGCGGCCACGCCCAGGTGATCTACGGCTACACCGGGCAGACGCTCTCCTACGGCGACCCCTGGCCGGCCAGCCCCCGGTACGGCGAGATGAGCCACAGCAGCTACGTCAGCAACGGGCAGTTCCGCTGGGGCGAGGCCCTGTCGAAGGTGGGTGCGTGACATGCGGAACGCCAAGTTCAACAACGCGGCCAAGTTCACAGCGGCGACCCTGATCGGCGGCACCGTCCTGATGGGCGGCAACGCGGCGTTCGCGGCCGGACCGTCCTCGGACGAGGCCGCGGCGGCGAAGGTCGCCTCCTCGGCCGCCGCCCAGCAGCGGATCGGCCAGTTCTTCGTCCACCTCGACCAGCACAACCGCGGGCAGGTCACCAACCAGGCCGTCCCGCAGGCGGCGATCGCCGCCAAGGCGCCGAAGCTCGAAGGCGCCGTCCACCCCGTGTACTCGCTCAACCCCGAGTTCGTGAAGGGGACGCCGAACGCTCCCGTCGCGCAGTTCGCCTACATGGCGGTCGGCGCGAAGTCGGCGACCGGGCAGCACGCGACGGTGTGGCTCACCAAGTCCGGCGCCGAGTGGACGATCATGAACGTGATCTCCGGGACCGAGGAGGCCGTCTACCCGGCCAAGGCGGACGGCGGCCAGGTCTTCACCGAGCCGCAGATCCACGCCTGGTACCGGCTCAAGGACGGCCGCGTCACGGCTCTGAACGACACGGCGAAGACGTCCGTCAAGCAGGGCGTCACGGTCGGGTCGTACCAGAAGCTCGTGCACGGCCGCTACGCGGACAAGCTCCCTGGCTCCGCGTACCAGCGCTCCGGGAAGCTCGGCGGCTTCTCGCCCACCACCGGCGTCAGCGATCGGACGCCGGACAGGGGCCCGGCGCCCGTCCTGCTCGCGCTCGGCGCGGGCGGGCTGGTGACCGCGGCGGGCGTCGTCATGGCGCGACGACGCCGTACCCCGGGCAGCTACTAGCCGCCTCCGAGCGGGTTCCGGGAACCGCCCCCCTTCCCGGAACCCGCCTCCCGGGCGGGGTCCGCCCCCGGGGACGCGGGCACGGGTAACGCCGGATGCGCCTCGGGATGCTCGTCCCACCATTCGCCGTAGATCCGCTGAGCCCGGACGAGGTCCATGTACACGTCGTTGAAGATGCCGCGCAGCCGGGCCGCGGCCTGCTCGGCCTCGGGGCGCCAGACCAGCACGATCCGCTGCGAGATCGGGTCGCCCTCGATCCGGCGCAGCGCGATCCCCTCGCGGGGGCTCGCGGTCGGCTGGTACAGCCCGACGGCGCGTCCGGACCGGATGATGGAGGCCGAGATCCCCCAGTCGCTCGCCCAGTACCGCACCCGCGGCTGGAACCCGGCGTTGGCGCACACCCCGCGGATGTACGCGGGCCACGGGCCGTCGTCGAGCGGGTCGTCGACCCAGTCCAGCTCGGCGAGCTCCGCCAGCTCGACGGTCTCGCGGGCGGCGAGCGGGCTGTCGGACGACATCCCGGCGAGGATCGGCTCCCGCTCCACCAGGACGAGCCGTTCGAGTGCGCCCAGCGGCCGCGGGACGTGCTCGAACGGCTCTTGGAACAACCCGATGTCGAGTGCGCCGGAGGCGAGCAGCGCGGGGATGCGCCCGCCGCCCTGGTCGACCCGCAGGTGCAGCCGGGACGCCGGGGACAGCCCGCCGAGGTGCTCGCCCAGCCCGGTCAGCACCGGGCACACCTGCACGCCGACCCGCAGCAGCGGCATCGCCGACGGGTCGCTGATCCGGTGCGCGAGGGCGGCGTTGAGGTCGTCGATGCTCGCGAGCGCGGCCCGCGCGCGGGTGGCGACCTCCGCCCCGACCGGCGTCGGCGTCACGCCCTCCGGGGACCGGACGAACAACTGAACGCCGAGGTGGCTCTCCACCCGGCGGAGCATGGTGCTCACCGCGGGCTGGGTCAGGCCGAGCCTGGCCGCGGCCTTGCTGATGCTGCCGGTCGCGGCGATAGCCTCGATCATCCGGAGATGGTGGGGGCCGAGGTCCACGAGCGCGCTCCTGACCGTCTTTCGCCCCGTTTGCTGATTTCAGTCGAATATTAACCCCAGATTGGTCCGCGCAGCCTGGAAATGCGTGCCAGACAACGCCTGCCAGACCCGGCCGGACGTCACCGAACGGTCTGCGCGCGTCCCTGTTGCCGCAGCTCACGGGGGCTGACGCCGAACCGCCTGCGGAAGGCGTGGCTGAGCGCGCTGGCCGAGGAGAACCCCGTCGCGTGCGCCAGGTCGGTGATCGTGACGTGCCGGTCGAGCGGGCTGCGCAGCCGGTCCCGGACGAGCCGGAGCCGCTCCTCGCGGATCAGCTCGCGCGGCGTCGTCCCGGCCCGCTGCAGCGCGAGCTGGACCTGCCGCAGCGACCAGCCGAGGGCCTGCGCCACCCGCGCCCCGGTCAGCGCCGGGTCGGTGACGTGCTCGCGGACGTACCGCCGCACCACCGCCTCCACCTCGGCGAGGTGACCCGGCGCGGGCGGCCGGTCGCCACCGGCCCGCCGGCCCGCGACGACGATGCACAGCAGCTCGGTGATCCGGTCGCAGGCGGCCTCGAACTGCCGCTCGGTGAGCGAGTCGCGCTCCTCCCCGACCGCCCGGACCATGTCGGCGACGACCCGGCCGAGCCCGGCGGACAGGTCGAGCCCGGCCGACAGGCCCGCGGCGAACGGGGACTCCGGCGGGAGCCTGCCGTCCACCTCGCGCGCGGGGATCGTCAGCACGAGGACGCGGGCGGGCGGAGGCCGTCCGGCGCGCAGCGCCGCGGCGGACGGCACGAGGCCCCCCGTGCCCGGTCGGAGCGGGGCCTCGCCGCCGTCGTCCAGCACGACCACCAGCTCGCCGTGCAGCGGCAGCAGGAACCGGTAGACGTCCTCGTCACGGTCACGGTCACGGTCGCGCCCGTCGGGCTCGGGATCGCGTTCGCGGACCTCGCCGGTGTACGCGTCGCCTGCGCGGGTCTCACTCGCATAGACGTCGCCCACGTGGATCTTGCCCGCCCGGTCCGTGCGGTACAGGGCGAGGCGGTAGGCGGCGCGGTCGGCACGGGCGGGCCCGCCGAGGATGTCGTCCACCGCAGGCCCTTCGCCGATGCGTCCCGTTCCGTGGTGCGCGTCCGGAATGCCCGCCGTCGCGCCGCTGGCCGACCCCGGCCGCGCGGACGGTGATCAGCGCAGGTGAGCGTATCCGATCCGGGCCGTCCGAGCAGGCGTTTCCAGCGGAAAGTGAGGCGATTCAGACGGTGCGTGATCACCCGATGCGCGATGCCGCAAAATCCTTGCGCCCGGGGGCAAGCGCCCGGCGGCGCGGCCGTCCTACGGTGCCGAAACCGCGGCGTTTCGCATGCGCCCGGAACCCACCCCCCGGCCGAGAGGCGGACCGCGACGGCCCGCCTCGCCCATTCGTGTGCACCCGAGGATCTGATGGAGCCCTTCCTCTTCGCGACGGCGTTCGTCCTCGTGGCCGGCGCCGGGATCGCGACCGCGGTCCTGCTCGTCCAGCAGCGCCGCGCCGCCGACCTCCTGCGCGCGCAGAACGCCGTCCTCGCCCGCGGCGTCGAGCTGCGCGACCGGGAGCTGCGGCACCTCGCGGACGTCCGGCTGCCGGAGCTCGTGCGGTCGCTCGGCGACCCGGGCGCGCGCTTCGTCGGCCCGCTGCACGACGTGGACCGCGAGGCGCCCGCCTTCGCGCACTCCCTGCGCACCGTGATGGACCTGTTCGCCGGGTCGGCGGAGCAGGTCAAGGAGCAGGCCGACCAGTCCGCGAAGTCGACGCTGCGGGCGATGATGCGCGCCGTGCAGAGCCTCGCGAACGAGCAGCAGCTCGCCATCTCCACCATGCAGGACCGGCACGACGACCCGGACGTGCTGGCGGGCCTGCTCAGCATCGACCACATGAACGCCCAGCTCGGACGGCGCGCCCAGGCCACCGCCGTGCTGTGCGGGTCGTGGCCGGGGCAGCAGCGCTCGGCGTCCTCGCTGACCGACGTGGTGCGCGGCGCCACCTCCCGCATCCGCGACTACCTGCGCGTCAACCTGGAGGGCGCGCTCAACTCGGCGGTGACCAGCCGGGCCGTCGAGCCGGTCGTGCTGACGCTCGCCGAGCTGCTCGACAACGCCGCGCGGCACTCCCGTCCGGACACCACCGTCGAGGTCAACTTCCGCTCCACGCACAACGGCGTCGCCATCATGATCGACGACGCGGGCGTCGCGATGGACGCCGAGGAGCTGCAGCGCGCGTCCGAGCTGCTGTCCGGCGAGGCGTCGGTGGACATCCACCGGCTCGGCGACCCGCCGCAGATCGGCTTCGCCGTGGCCGGGGTGCTCGCCGCCCGCTACGGCTTCCGCGTGTCGGTCGACTCCCGCTCCCCCTACGGCGGCGTGCGCGCCGTCGTGTTCGTGCCGTCGGCGCTGCTCACGAACGTCCCGGACGACCGGGAGCCCGTGCCCGCCGCCGCGCCGCGCCCGGCGCCGAAGACGGTCGCGACGGCCGCGGCGTCCACGACGGGCGGCACCGCGTCCACGGCGGGCGGCCTGCCGAAGCGCAGCCGCGTCGCGGTCGCCGAACGTCCTCCCGCCGCCGAGCCCCCCGCCGACACACCCGCCGACGGGGCGGACGAGGCGGCGCCGCCCGCCCGGCCCGCGCGGGAGACGGCGAAGGGCCTCGGCGCCTGGCAGCGGGGGACGCGGTCCGGCCGCGCCACCACGCCGCCCGGCGGCGACGCCCCCGGCGACGAGGCGCCCGGCCCGGCGGGCGGAGAGCAGCGGCGATGAACGAGGGGAACGGCGCGATGGACGACGGTACGAACCGGCTCGGCTGGATGCTGGACGACGCGCTCCGCATGCCGGAGACCCGCTACGCGATCCTGCTCTCCGCGGACGGCCTGCTCATGGCGCACTCCGAGCGGATCGGCAGGGACGAGGCGGAGCGGCAGGCCGCGGGCATGGCGGGCCTGCAGTCGCTCGCCCGCAGCACCGCCGAGTTCTGCGGCGACCCCGGCACGACGTGGCGGCAGACCGTCAACGAGTTCGACGACGGCTACGTGTTCCTCGTCGCCGCCGGGCCGGGCGCGTACCTCGCCGTGTCCGCGACGCAGCACGTGGACATGGAGACCGTGTCGTTCCGGCTGCAGGAACTCGTCCAGCGGCTCGGCAAGGAGATGACGAGCCCGCCGCGGCCGGGGGCGGGCCGACCCGGATGACGCCGCGCCGGAACGAGCGGGCGCTCGTCCGTCCGCACGTCGTCACCGGCGGGCGGGCGCACCCGTCCCGCAACGTGTTCGACCTCGTCACCCTCGTCATCGCCACCGGCGATCCGCCGGGCCGGGCCGGGCCCGCGGCGAAACCGGGGACCGGCCCGCCGCTCACCGGCCTCAGCCCGGAGAAGGTCCGCATCGTGGAGCTGTGCCGCGGCGGCGCGCTGTCGGTCGTGGAGATCTCCGGTCATCTGAGCCTGCCCGTCGGGCTCACCAAGGTCCTGCTGTCCGACCTGGTGGACAGCGGCCATGTCAGCACCCGCGCCGGCGCCCCCGCCGCCGCGGTCCAGCCGTCCCAGGTCTCGCTCCTCCAGGAGGTGCTCGATGGACTCCGGGCTCGTCTCTGAGACGCCCTACCTGCGCGACACCGTACGGACGTCCGTCAAGATCCTCATCGTCGGGCACTTCGCGGTCGGCAAGACCACGTTCGTCGGAACGCTGTCGGAGATCCGCCCGCTGCGCACCGAGGAGCGGATGACGCAGGCCGGCGCGACCGTCGACGACCTCGCCGGGATCAAGGACAAGACGACCACCACGGTCGCGCTCGACTTCGGGCGCCTGACCCTCAGCGACGAGATCGTCCTGTACCTGTTCGGCGCGCCGGGCCAGCAGCGCTTCAACCGCCTCTGGGACGACCTGGCGCGCGGCGCCCTCGGCGCGCTGGTCCTCGTCGACACCGCGCGGCTGGAGCAGTCGTTCGCCGTCATGGACATCGTCGAGAAGCAGGGCCTCCCGTACGCGGTGGCCGTGAACCACTTCGACGGCTCGCCCGGCTTCCCGGACGAGGAGGTCCGCGAGGCCCTCGACCTCGCGCCCGGCACGCCGCTCGTCAACTGCGACGCCCGCGACCGCAGGTCGTCCACCGAGGCCCTGATCTCGCTCGTCGACCACCTCGTGACCACCACCCGGGAGAAGAAGCAGTGACCGCGGAAAGCCCCGAGCACACCGCCGACCGCCCTGAACCCACCGCCTACGACGCCGGGCGCATCCCGATGTACGGGCCGGAGTTCACGCGGGACCCCGGCCGCGTCTACGACCTGGCGCGGGCGCACGGCGAGCTCGCGCCCGTCGAGCTGGCGCCCGGCGTGCCCGCGACGCTGGTCGTCGGGTACGACGCCGCGCTGGAGATCATGCGCGACCCGGGCCGCTTCCCGCGCGGCAGCGCCGAGTGGGAGGAGGAGGTCGGGCCGGAGTGCCCGGTGCTGCCGATCCTGATGGCCCGGCCGAACGCGCTCGCCACCAACGGGCCCGTGCACGCGCGGTTCCGGTCGGCGATCGTCGACAGCCTCAGCCGCGTCCACCCGGCCGAGCTGCGCCGGTACGTCGAGACCAGCGCGGACGCCCTCATCGACGGGTTCGCGGGCGACGGCGAGGCCGACCTGATCGACCAGTACACGCGGCCGCTGCCGCTGCTCGTCCTGTCCGACATGCTCGGCTGCCCGCGGGACCTGGCGGACCGGTACGAGCGGGGCATGGCCGGGATCATCGAGGGCGCCGACCCGGAGGGGTCCCTCGCGGTGCTCTCGGAGGCGATCCAGGAGCTGGTGGCGCTGCGGAAGGCGGACCCGGGCCGGGACGTGACGTCCTGGATGATCCGGCACCCGGCCGCGCTCGACGACGACGAGACCGCGAACCAGATCGGGATGCTGTTCGCGTCCGGCAGCGAGCCGCTGAACTCGCTCGTCGCGAACGGGCTGCGGCTGCTGCTGTCGGACGACCGGTTCTTCGGCGGGCTGTCCGGCGGCACGCTGCCCGTCCAGGACGCGCTGGACGAGGTCCTCTGGACCGACCCGCCGATCTCCAACTGCGGCCCGACCTTCCCCCGCCGGGACACCGAGTTCCGCGGCCACCGGCTGCCCGCCCACCAGCCCGTCATCATCGGCTACACCGCGGCGAACACCGACCCGTCGCGGGCGTCCGGCGACCGGACGGGCAACCGGGCGCACCTCGCCTTCGGCGGCGGCCCGCACTCCTGCCCGGCCAAGGGCCACTCGCGGCTGATCGCGGCGGTCGCCATCGAGCGGCTCCTCGACCGGGTGCCGGAGATGGAGCTGGCCGTCCCGGCCGAGGAGCTGGAGTGGCGTCCTGGCCCGTTCCACCGGGCTCTGACCGCGCTGCCCGTCAGGTTCCCGCCCGCGGCCGACCCGGGTCGCCGGTAGCGTCCCCGGCGGCGGCGCGGAGCGCGCCGACGACGGCGGCGAGCTGCGTGACCAGCCCGGCGACGCTGGTCTGGTCGACGCCGTTGACGGTGATCGTGCGCAGCTCGTCCGGCTTCGGCAGCCGCGCCATGATGTGCGGCAGCTCGGTGATCAGCCGGGCCTGGAGGGCGGCGGGCGTCCGCTCGTTCTCCAGCGCGGCGCGGGCGCCCTCCCGCTCCAGGTCGAGCAGCTCCTGCTCGTGCCGGGACCGGGCGCGCAGCTCGGCGACGGCGGCCTCGCCCTCGGCGCGGAGCCGGGCCAGCTCGTGGTCGCGCTCGATGCGCAGCCGTCCCGTCTCGGCCTCCTCGGCGTGCCGCTCCCGCTCCATCAGCAGCGCGTGCCGCGTCGTCTCGGTCTGCAGCTCGGCGACCTCGCGGGTGTCGTCGTGCTCGCGCTTCGTCCGGCGCAGCTTCTCCGCGGCCTCGGTGTCGAACAGCCGCGACTCGTTGCGGGCGCGCAGCTCGGCGAGCTCCCGCTCGTGTTCGAGCCGCTGCGTCTCCTTGATCCGCGCGGCGGCCATCTCGCGCTGCGCGACCGCCTCCTCCGCCTCCAGCTCCGCGAGCCGCGCGATCTGGCCCTGCTCGGCCCGGTACGGCTTCTGCAGGTTCTCCCAGAGCCGGGACGAGCTGACCACCGCCTCCTTGATCTGCACGGTGACGATCCGGAGCCCGAGCCCCTCGTCGCCCTCCTGCCCCTCGGCGACGCCGCGCAGCCGGGCGGTCAGCTCCTCGATGATCGGCTGCTTGTCGCTGAGGACGTCCCGGACACCCATCGTCGCGACCTTGTCCTTGATCGCGGCCTCCGCCTGCTCGCGCAGCTGGAGGTTGACCAGGCGCATCGGGTCGTCGGCGTCGCCGAAGTCGAGCTTGCGGTAGGCGGTCCCGAAGTCCTGGATGATCCACTGGACGTAGCCCTGGACGAGCACGCCCTGCAGCTCCCGGCAGATGCAGTAGGCGTTGATCAGGATGGTCTGCGTCGCGCCCGGCACCACGAGGAACGAGTCCGTGGACGGGTTGAACCGGAACGACACGCCGAGCCCGATGTGCAGCGGCTCGCTCCGGCCGCGCCGCGTGTGGACGACGAACGCGTTCGGCGGGACGAGCACGTTCTTCCACCGCCAGAACCCGCTGATCCGGACGTCCACCGGGCCGGGCGCGGAACGTTCCCCCGCCGACGCGCCGCCGCCGAGGGCGCGGTCGCGCTTGGCGAGCGGACCGGGGGGCGGCGGGACCGCGCCCGGCGCGAACGGCGCCGGAGCCGACGACGAGCGCCTCGCCCTGAGGTCGCCCTCCAGCTCCGCCTGCTGCGCGACGACCTTCTCCAGATACGTGTTGCTGCCTTGATCAGGGGCGTTCATCCCGCTCCTCACCGCTTGATCGGTTGGCGGTACCTTAATGCGGCCTGAACCTTTCGGACGGCCTTATGCGTATGTCCGGCCGTGACGACGCACGAGCGCCCCGCGCCCCCGGCCTCGCCCCCGACCCCGCCCCCGACCTCGCCGACCTCGCCCCCGGCCACCGCCCCGGTGACCGATCGGACGATGCTCGCCATCGGTGCCGCGGCGCTCGCGCTGGTCGTCCTCGCGGTGGTGGTGCGGGTCGGCGGCGCGTTCAGCGCGTCCGCGACGCCGGGTCTTTCGCAGTCCGGGGCGCTGACCAAGGCCGGGTTGTCGGTGGCCGAGCTCGGCGGGAACGCGGCGGCGGTGCTGACGGTCGGGTGGCTGCTGGTGGCGGTGGTGTTCGTCCGGGAGCCGTCGCCGGTCGTCCGGCGGTGCCTGCGGGGCGCGTCGGTGACCGCGCTGCTCTGGGCGCTGTGCACGCTCGCGCTGATCGTGTTCACCGTCCTCGACCTGTTCGGGACGGGCCCGTCCGGCCTCACCGGCGGCATGATGCGGACGTTCCTCGTCGAGCTGCCGCAGGGGCGGGCGCTGCTGCTCGTCCTCGCCGCCGCCGTCGCGCTGGCCGTCGCGGCGAGCCTGCCCGGCGCGCCGCGCGCCGCCGGGTACCTGCTGGCCGGCGCGCTCGCCGGGCTGCTCCCGCCGCTGCTCACCGGCCACGCGGCGAACGCCTCGAACCACGCGCTCGCCGTCTACAGCCTGATCGCCCACGTCGGCGGCGTCGCGCTGTGGATCGGCGGGCTCGTCGCGCTCGTCACCGTCGCGCCGGACGTCCGGCTCGCGGAGGTCGCGGGCCGGTACAGCTCGCTCGCGCTCGGGTCGTTCCTCGTCGTCGGGGTGAGCGGCGCGGTGAACGCGTGGGTGCGGCTCGGCGGCGTCCACCTCGGGTCGCGGTACGGGACGCTCGTCGTCGCGAAGGCCGTGGCGCTCGCCGTGCTCGGCGCGTTCGGCTGGTGGCACCGGCGCGCCACCCTCCCCGCGCTGCGGGACGGCGCGCTTCCGAACAGCGGAGGCACGCGCGGGTTCGTCCGGCTCGCCGCCGCCGAGATCCTCGTGATGGCGGCGACGATGGCGCTCGCGACCGGTCTGTCCAGGACGCCGCCGCCGGAGAACGCGCCCGGCACGCTCGACGCCGTCGCCCTGCGGCTCGGCTTCCCGCTGCCCGGCCCGCCCGGGGTCCGCCCGTACCTGCTCGACTGGTGGCCCGATCCGCTGTTCGCCGTGCTGGTGGCGGCCGGGGCCGTGCTCTACGGGACGGGCCTCGCCCGCGTCCGCGACTGGCCGTGGCGGCGCACCGCGTCCTGGACGGCGGGCCTGCTGGTCGTCCTGCTCGCGACCTGCGGCGGGCTGTCCCGGTACAGCATGGTGCTGTTCAGCGCGCACGCCGTCCAGCACGTGCTCGTCGGGGTGGCCGCCCCGCCGCTGCTCCTGTACGGCGCGCCGCTGCGGCTGGCGTCGCGGGCCCTGCGCGGCGACAACGCGCGGCTCCTCGCCAAGGCGGCGGGCAGCCGGGCGGTGCGGGCGCTCGCCCACCCGATCACCGCGTCCGCGCTGCTCCCGCTGACCCTCTACGGGTGGTACGTGTCGCCGTTCTTCGGCGCGTCGCTCGCCAACCACGCGCTGCACTCGCTCGCGCTGGCGCTGTTCCTCGCGGTCGGGCTCGCGTACTTCCACGGGACGGCCGGGACGCTGATGCCGTTCGCCGTCCTGCCGCTGCACGCCGTCGCCGGGATCGCGCTCCTGCGGGACGGCACCGTGCTCGGCGGCTGGTACGAGGACCTCGGCCGCCGCTGGGGCCCGCCGCCCCTGCACGACCAGCGCCTCGGCGCGCTCCTCCTCTGGACGCTGTCCGCCGCCGTCACCCTCGCCGTCGCGGAGGCGCAGCGCCGGTACTGGCGACGCCGCTACTGGCGGGGCCGCCGGTCGACGACGCGGCTGAGCGCCTCCACCACGGTCGGGTCGTACTCGGCGGCGGAGTCGAGCCGCAGCCGCTCCAGCACGGCCGCGCCCCGGTCGCGGTCGGACGAGTCGCCGACCAGGTCGTCGTAGGCGTTCGCGACCTTGATGATGCGCCCGGCGAGCGGCGGCGGGATCGGCCGCGCCGCGTCTCCGTCGCCGGCGGCGGGCTCCGGCCCCGTCCGGTACGGGTGGGACGACAGCTGGACGATGTGCGCCACCCGGTCAAGGACACCGGTCTGCTTGATGACCTCGGCGCCCAGCTCAGCGATCCGGCGCTGCTCGGCCGGGGACGCCAGCACCGTCGCCCCGCCCGGGATCGGGTCGCCGAGCGACAGCTGCCCGATGTCGTGCATGAGCGCCGCGTACTCCAGTTCGAGCAGCTCCTCCTCGGACATGCCGAGCTCGCGGCCCATCGCGACGGCGAGCTGCGACACCCGCCGCGAGTGCCCGGTCTCGACGTAGCCGCCGACCTCGGTGACCCGCGACAGCGCCCGCACCGTCTGGAGGTAGGTCGCGCGGATGCCCGCGTAGCGGCGGAACGCGAACTGCGTCACCAGGATCGGCACCGTGAAGACCAGCAGCGCGGCCTCGCCCATCGCGGTCGTCGCGACCGCGATCAGCATCGCGGTCGCGCTGGTCGCCGCGCACAGCGCGAGCTTGGCGTCGATCTCGTCGCGCAGCGCGATGCCGAACCTGGCCCGGACGGCCTCCGCCCGGATCATCGCCGCGATCAGCACGTCGGTGAAGCAGGACCCGACCACGACGAGGCCCATCACCGCGAGCACCGCCTGCCAGGGCAGGTCGAGCGACAGCACGGGGCGGAAGCACAGCGCGACGACCGCGACGTTGAACAGGCGGCGGGCCATCGCGTCCGGGCGCGGCATCCGGCCGACCGCGACGTGCGGCAGCGAGCCGACCAGCATGCCGACCGCCGTCACCGCGACGACCTGCAGCGCCGAGTGGTCGGCCGGGACGACGCCGAGCGGCGCGTCCGGCGCGGCGCCCTCCGGGCCGACGCCGACGAGCAGCGCGTAGCCCATCGCGCCCGCCGCCGCGATCGGCGCGACCTCCCGGTTGCCGGGCATCACCATGCGGAACAGCTCGCCGAGCGCGACCAGCACGCCGAAGATGATCGCGACGTTCGGCTGCCGCAGCCCGGCCGCCGCGACCTGCGCGATCGCCACGATCACGAACAGCCCGGCGGTCGCGATCAGCAGGAGCTGACCGGAGTCGATCGTCTGCCAGGCGGGCCGCTCCCCGGCGGCCCGCCGCTCCCCCGCCGTGTCAGTCGCCATGGCGCGCGATCACCGCCGTGCCCCGTCGCCGGGGCGCACCCCGTCGCCCGCCGGGTCACCGGCGGGGTCGCTCGCCCTGTCATTGGCGGGGTCGCCCGCGACGCGCAGCGGCGCGCTCGGGTCGTCGTGGTCCTGCTGGGTGGTCTCGACGACGTCGTCGTCGGGCAGGACGACCGGGTCGGGCGGCGTCCAGGGGTCGCGCTCCAGCGCCCGCAGGAACGCCTCGACCATCACCGGGTCGAAGTGGTCGCCCATGCAGCGGCGCAGCTCCGCCACCGCGTCGGAGACGCTGCGGGCGGGCCGGTAGGACCGGGTGGACGTCATCGAGTCGAACGCGTCCGCGACGGCGATAACCCGGGCGAACTCGGGGATCTCGTCGCCCGCGAGGCCCATCGGGTAGCCGCGGCCGTCCATCTTCTCGTGGTGGTGCATGATCCCGGCGAGCGCCTCGTCCAGGAACCCGATCTCGCGGACGATCTCCAGCCCGCGCATCGGGTGCAACTGGATCGCGGCGAACTCCTCCTCCGTCATGGGCCCGTTCTTCTGCAGCACCTTGGTCGGGACGCCGAGCTTGCCGACGTCGTGGAGCATCCCGGCGTAGCGGATCGCCTCGACCCGGTCGGCGCGCATCCCGATCTCCTGCGCGATCATCACCGAGCCGCGCGAGACGCGCTCGGAGTGGCCGCGGGTGTAGTAGTCCTTGGTCTCGACGGCCTGGCACAGCGCGGCGAGCGTGGCGGCGTGCGCCTGCTGCTGCGCGTACGCCTGGTCCATCGCCCAGCGCGCGATGAACAGCGGCAGCAGGACGAGCACCGCCGCGAACGGCCCGACGCCCGGCCACAGCCCGGCGATCAGCAGGCCGACCATGCCGTAGCCGAGGCAGCCGAACGCGAGCTGCCCGGACTCGTGCAGCAGCTCGCGCGGCGCGGCCTGCCTGCTGAGCAGCAGGACGCCGGCCATCAGCGTCAGGTTGACCACGACGAACGTGACGAGCGCGCCGAGGAACGGGCCGATGACGCCCTCCACCCAGCGGGGCTGCTCGGCGTCGAAGCCGTCGCCGCCGAGCAGGTCGAAGACCGTCCCGGCGACGAAGCCGCTGAGCGCGAGCTGCGCGCCGTTGAAGAGCCGCTTGACCGGGGCGAAGAACCGCTGCCCGGTGACCACGGCGCAGAAGCCGAGCAGGGCCGCGCCCGCCGGGCCCAGCAGCACGACCGAGGCGAGGCTCGCGGCGAAGCTCATCGACACCCTCGCCCGCGCGAGGTTCAGCCGCGCGGGCGCGGAGTCGCAGACGAGGAAGAGCACCGCCAGCACCGCCAGCACGAACCAGTCGATCTCGGCGAAGGACGACGTCGCGATGAGCCCGGCCGCGAGCGCGACCACACCGCATACGTACGCCCAGGCAGCGAGAGGTAGTCCACGCATTGCCGCCCCTCGGGATGACGAATGGCGGGCCGCCGCCGGGCTCCGCGTGCCTGCCGGCACCTAGACCCAGGACACGCCCTCGGGCATCATCAGCGACGCCGCCGAGGCGTGCCGGCGGTCTCCCGCCGGTGTCACGCGCTTGAGCATGGCTCTCCTGCCTCCCCCCGCGTTCCGATCCGTCCGGCCACGGGCCGGCCGCCGGGGAGCGGGCCCGCCCGGGCGAGCACATACCCCGAATTCGCGGTGGCGCACGTGCTCCCGTCGCTGATTTCGGCCCAAGCCTAACGCGCGGTGCCGAGGTCACACAGGCATGCGGGAAAACGTGAGCAAAGCGTGAACCAATCGTCACCTTAGGTGATCAATTGTCCCTCCGGAATGCACTTAACGTGTCCGCGCAAACGAGCTGCACGACAGAATGCACGACTGAATGCACACCTGAATGCACGTGCACTCGGAATGGGGCGCGCGGAGCCTCGATAAATGGAAGGCAAAACGCCGACGTCACACCATTCGGCGAGGGCGTCGGCCGCGCGGTCGCGCGCCCAGGCGACGGTCGTCAGCCGGGGTCGGCGGCGCGGTCGCGCGCCCAGGCGACGGTCGCGGCGAGCCCCTCCGGCAGCGCCACCCGCGGCTCCCAGCCGAGCGCGTCGCGGGTCGCCGCCGGGTCGACGGCCATCGCGGGCAGGTCGCCGAGCCGGGGCGGCGCGAACTCCGGGTCGTCCGGCGCGCCCGCCGCCGCGGCGACGAGGGAGTGCAGCTCGCGGTCGGTGGTCTGGGCGCCGGTGCCCACGTTCAGCCGCAGGCCGCCGCCCCGCTCCCCCGCCGCGCGCGCGAACGCGTCGACCACGTCCAGGACGTACACGTAGTCGCGGGTCTGGGTGCCGTCGCCGTACACCCGGGTCGGGCGCCCGGCCAGCAGCGCGTCCGTGAAGATCGAGATGACGCCCGCCTCGCCCTCCGGCGTCTGCCGCGGCCCGTACACGTTCGCCAGCGTCAGCGTCGTGAAGTCGACGCGGTGCAGGGCCCGGTACATCTCCGCGTACACCTCGCCGGAGACCTTCGACGCCGCGTAGGGGGACGCGGGCCGCAGCTCCGCGTGCGGCGGGACGGGCAGCGCGTCCGGCACCCCGTACACCGCGCAGCTCGACGTGAACACGACCTTGCGGGAGCCCGCCGCGCGGGCCGCCTCCAGGACGTTCGCGGTGCCGACCACGTTCGTCCGGGCGTCGCGCAGCGGGTCGGCCACGCTCACCCGGACGCTGACCTGCGCGGCCAGATGGCAGATCACCTCGGGCCGCCGCACCGCGGCCTTCTCGACGAGCGAAGGGTCGGCGACGTCCATCTCCCACAGCTCCACCCCGGGCTGGACGTTCGCGCCCGACGAGAAGTCGTCCACGCCGATGACCTCGTGGCCGTCCGCGAGCAGCCGGTCGACGAGATGGGAGCCGATGAACCCGGCCGCGCCGGTGACGAGTGCGAGCACCCGCAGAACGATACCGGCGCTCAGACGCTTCCGGACTTTTCGGCGCCGCCGGTCGCCCTGATCTCGCCGCAGATCTCCTCGATGCGGCCGAGCACCTTGGCGCGCAGGTCGGTCGGCGCCTGCTCGCAGGCGCAGGACTTGTTCACGAGCTTCTTGACCGCCTCTTCGAGGCCGTACTCGCGCAGGCAGGGGCCGCACTCGTCCAGGTGCTGGCGCACCTCGCCGCAGCCGCCCTGGTCGAGCTCGCCGTCGAGATAGGTGTAGACCCGCGCCAGCACCTCGTCGCAGGGGGTCTCGTGGTGATTGCCACAGCTCATGGCTTCACTCACCCTTTCGCACGGGTAAGCCCGCGATCCTCGGCGTAATCCTCCAACATGCCTCGCAGCTGCCGCCGGCCGCGGTGCAGCCGGGACATCACGGTGCCGATGGGCGTGCCCATGATCTCCGCGATCTCCTTGTAGGCGAACCCCTCGACGTCGGCGAGGTAGACGGCGATGCGGAACTCCTCCGGCAGCTCCTGCAGCGCCCGCTTGACGTCGGAGTCGGGCAGGTGCTCCAGCGCCTCCGCCTCGGCGGACTTCAGCCCGCTGGACGTGTGCGACTCGGCGCGGGCGATCTGCCAGTCCTCGATGTCGTCGGTGGCGGCCTGCTGCGGCTGGCGCTGCTTCTTGCGGTAGGAGTTGATGAACGTGTTGGTCAGGATCCGGTAGAGCCACGCCTTGAGGTTCGTGCCCTCCTTGAACTGGTGGAAGGACGCGAACGCCTTGGCGAAGGTCTCCTGGACGAGGTCCTCGGCGTCGGCCGGGTTGCGCGTCATCCTCAGCGCGGCCGAATAAAGCTGGTCCAAGAACGGGAGCACGTCGCGCTGGAACCGCTCCTGGCGCTGCTCCACGGTCTCCGTGGTGCCCTGTACCTGACCCACCCCCTCGGCTGTGGCGCCCCCGGCCTTCGCCGAATTCTTCGGCGGGCCGCCGGCGTCGTATCCCACAGAGGGTATCGGTCCGCGGGGCCTTCCCACGCGGGCGGGTGCCCGTGCGGCGCCGCGCGGCGCCGCCCCGGCGAACCGCTCCTGGTCGGCCACGGCCGTGGTCATCGGTGCGCACCTCCGTCGAACAGGGGTTGTGAGACGGTGCAACACCGTGACGCCGCCGCGGATTCCCCGTCCGCGCGCCCGCGTGCCGGACGGAACCGGATGTTTCTCCCCGTCCTGCACGGAGGGTGATGCCCGCACCTTCACGGGGAAAGAACTGACATATATGGCGAGAACAGGAGCAAAGCGTTGCTACCGGTGCCGGCGCGACCTTCCGAGCCCACCATCGCCAGCCTGCGCGACGTCTCCGGGGACTCCCTGGCGCGCTACTGGACGTTCTACTGGGCCGTCGCGGCCGCCCAGCTGACGCGCTGGCTGCCGCGAAGACCGTCCCGGGTGCTGGACGTCTCCGGGGGCCGCTGCGCGGCCGCGGCCGCCGAGGCGGGGCACAGCGTCCTCGAAGTGCGCGATCCGGGCGCGGCCGGGGATCCGGGCCGTCCGGCGGGGCGGGCGCCGAAGGGGACCGTGGTCCCGGTCGTCGGGGACAGCGGCGCGCTCGCCTTCCTCGCCGACGGCGCCGTGGACGCGGTGATCGCCGAGAACCGGGTGCTGTCCCGGCACCTCGCGACCGAGGCCACCGTCGCGGAGTTCGCGCGGGTGCTGCGGCCCGGCGGGCGCGTCCTGCTCTGCGTCGACTCGCTCACCCTCGGGATGGCGCTGCTCGCCGAGCGCAACTACTGGGCGCACCTGTCGGACGTGCCGAGCGCGGAGGTCGTCCTCGTCCCCTGGCCGGACGGGACGATCACCCGCTCGTTCTCCGCCCACCAGCTCCGCGAGCTGCTCGCGGACGCCGGCCTTGAGGTCGAGTGGGTCAGGCCCCGGACGGTGCTGTCGCCGTCGACGGTCGAGCACGTCCTCGCCGAGTCGCCGCGCGCGCTGGCGCGGCTCGTCCGGACCGAGCTGAACGCGCCCGACCCGGACGAGTCGCTCGGCATCCACCTGCTGGCGAGCGCCGTCCGCCCCCGCTGACACGCGGTTCCCGGCGCGAAGCGATGGACATGCGAAATGGCGCTGGACCGATCCACCGCATTGCTCCACCGCATTGCTCCACCGCATTGCGCGCCGTCCCCGGTCGAGAGCGGGCCACGATCGTGTCGGCGCGGTGCGGCGCGACTCCGGCGACGCCGTGCCGACTCGCGCCGGCGGCGATTCCGGCGGCGGTCAGAACAGGCCGTCGGAATGGCCGCCCGAGCCGTCCCCGGACTCCTCCGGCGCTATGAGTTCGGGCCCGTTGTTTTTCACGCTGTTGACCGCCTTGGACACCGGATAGGCGTCCATTGTCCCGGCCATCGCCGGGACGAGGAGGCCGCGCACCGTCTCGGTGTCGGTCAGCTCCGGGTCGAGCCAGGCGTCCCAGCGGTCGGGCTCGACGACCATCGGCATCCGGTCGTGGATGCGGCCGAGGTCGTCGGGCGCCTCGGTGGTGATCACCGTGCACGTCCAGACCCATTCGTCCTCGGGCGACTTCCACAGCTCGTAGAGCCCGGCCATCGCCATGACGGCGCCGTCCTTCGGGCGGATGAAGAACGGCTGCTTCTGCGGCTTGCGCTTCTTGGCCTTCTTCTCGCCGCCCGCCGGGTCGGGCGTGTCGTCCTGGCCCTCCAGCACGTACCACTCGAAGTAGCCGTCGGCGGGGAGCAGGCAGCGCCGCCGCGCGAACGCGCGCCGGTACGACGGCTTCTCGTGCACCGTCTCGACCCGCGCGTTGATCATGCGGGAGCCGATCGACAGGTCCTTCGCCCAGGACGGGACGAGGCCCCAGCGGACCGTCCGGAGCTGGCGGACGGCGGCCTCCTCCTCGGGCGCGTCCTTCGGGCGCCGGTCGAGCACGACCGGGACCTGCTTGGTGGGGGCGACGTTGTAGTCGGGCCGGATGTCCCCGTCGGCGGCGTCGAGCTGCACCTGGAACTCGTCCAGCAGCTCCTGACGCGCGCGGGTGGTGGCGTATCGTCCGCACATGGCTCCCATCCTGCCGCGCTTGAGCGACGGTCCGCTGGGCATGTAGCGGGTCATGCGACCCTTCACCACTCTGGCCCGCCCCCTGGTGGCGGCCCCTTTCATCGTGTCCGGCCTGGACGCCGTCCGGGATCCGCGTGAGCGCGCCGAGCGGGTCGGCCCCATGGTCAAGCCGGTCGCGGACCGCTTCGACCGGCTTCCGAAGGACCCCGAGACCCTCGTCCGCATCCAGGGCGCGGTGAGCCTCGGCACCGGCGCCCTCCTGGTGACCGGGCGCTTCCCCCGGCTGACGACACTGCTGCTCGCCGCGCAACTCGTCCCCGCGCTCGCGACCGAGCACCACTACTGGACCGAGGACGACCCCGACCGCCGCGCGGGCGAGCGGTCCCACCTGCTGAAGAACGCGGCGCTGTTCGGGGCGCTGCTGCTGGCGGCGGCCGAGCGGGGCCACGTGCCGCGCCGGGCCGAGCTGCGGCGGCAGCTGCGCGAGCAGCGGATCAAGAGCGGCGCGGAGGCGAAGGCGCTGCGCAAGGAGGCCGCGCTCACGCTGCGGGAGGCGCGCCGGGAGGCGTCCCGGCAGGTGCGCACGGCCCGCGCCGAGGCCAGGCGCAAGGGCGCGAGGTCCGGCGGCAAGGCGAGCGGCGTGCTCAAGGCCGGGAAGGCGGGCGGCCTCGCGGTGGGCGGCGCGGCGGGCGGCGCGCTGAAGGGCGCGGGCGGCGCGTTCCGGATCGGGCGGGCGGCGAAGCCGAGCCGGGCGACGCGCGCCGGGCGGACGGTCAAGGCCGGGGCGGCGGCGCAGACCGCGAAGGCGGTCAAGGCCGGCCGGACCGTGAAGGCGGGGACGGCCGTCCAGGCGGGGAAGATCAAGCAGGCCGTGAAGCACTGACCCGGCCGGGCGGCGCGGCGCGCGGGGCGGGAACCCGAAGAGAACCTTAAAGGAGTCTCAAATCGGTTGAACCACCAGGTGGCGCGGCTCCGTACTTCCAGGTGACCGTCCGCACCGACCCACGACGGAGACGCCCCGGCCATGGCAGTTCCCGGATCGACCGGTCGCCAGACCGGCGGGTTGCGGAGCCTGCTCCGCCGCCCCGGCACCGCGCGTCCTCCTTCGGCCGTCCGGGGCGACGAGCGCGACGAGGAGATCGCCGCCGAGCTGTACCGCGAGTACCATCGGCCGCTCCTCGCGTTCGTCCTCCGGCTGACCGGCGGTGACCGCCCGTGGGCCGAGGACGTGGTGCAGGAGACCATGATCCGGGCATGGCGCAACGCGGACCGGCTCGACGACCGCACGTCCTCGCTGATGCCGTGGCTGGCCACGGTCTCCCGGCGTATCGTGATCGACAACCGGCGGCAGCGCGAGGTCCGGCCGCCGGAGGTCGGCGACGGCCCTCTGGAGAACCTGCCGATGGCGGACGAGTTGGACGCGCTGCTGCGCAAGGTCGTGGTGGCGGAGGCGCTGGAGTCGCTCTCCCCGGCGCACCGGCAGGCGCTGACGGAGACGGTGCTCCGCGACCGGACGGTGAACCAGGCGGCCGAGCACCTCGGCATCCCGGTGGGGACGGTCAAGTCCCGCGTCTACTACGCGCTGCGCGCGCTGCGCGTCGCGCTGGAGGAGAGGGGGGTGACCTCATGAGTCCGCGGGTCGAGCACACCGACGTCGGCGCGTACGCGCTGGGCCTCCTCGACGACGGCGACCGGCTGGCCTTCGAGGAGCACCTGCGCGGGTGCGCGGTGTGCCGGGGCGAACTGGACGAGATGTCGGGCACCGCCGGGATCCTCACCGCCTTCGGCGCGGCCGCCGAGCGGGACGCGGAGCCGTCCCCCGCGCCGGCGCCGGGCGCGCCGGCTCCGGCGCCGGTGATCGACATGATGCGGCGCAGGCGGCGGGCCGACCGGCGGTCCCGGCGCGTCGCGACCGCGGTCGGCACGGCCGCCGCGGCGGCGGCGCTGGCGGCGGGCATCGGCGTCGGGACGGCCCTCGACAACGGCGGCACCTCGCCGACCCCCGCGCCCACCCAGGCGATCACCGGCCAGAGGTTCACCGGGAAGAACCCGGCGACGGGCGCGACCGGCACGGTCGGCCTGGTCGACAAGGGCTGGGGCACGCAGGTCAGCTTCCAGCTCGGCGGCATCCGAGGGCCGCTGCGGTGCCAGCTCGAAGCGGTCTCGAAGGACGGGACGCGCAGCGTCGTGGCCGGATGGCGCGTCCCGAACGAGGGGTACGGGGTGCCCGAGCATCCGAAGCCGCTCGTCATGCAGGGCGGGACGGCACTCGACCGCCGGCAGATCAGCCACTTCGAGGTGCGTCTCGACACCGGTGGCACGCTCCTCACCATCCCGCTCTGAAATCGCGGTCCGAATCCCGCCCCGATCATGACGGCCCGCGCCGCGCCGGGCCCGATAACCTTGGGTCATGCCCTCTCCGCATTGGTCAGCGCCGGTCGCCCCCGGCCCGGTGGACGCCGCCGTGGCCGTCCCCGGGTCGAAGTCGATGACGAACCGGGCGCTGATCCTGGCCGCGCTCGCCGTGGAGCCGTCCCTGATCACGCGGCCCCTGCGCAGCCGCGACACCGTCCTGATGGCGGACGCCCTCCGCGCCCTCGGCGCCGGCATTACCGACGAGGGGGCCGACTGGCGGGTGACGCCGGGCGAGCTGCGCGGCCCGGCCCGGGTGGACGCGGGCCTCGCCGGGACGGTCATGCGCTTCGTCCCGCCGGTCGCCGCGCTGGCGTCCGGCGAGGTGGCCGTGGACGGCGACCCCCGCGCGCGGGAGCGTCCGATGGGCCCGATCATCACGGCGCTGCGGGCGCTCGGCGCGGCGGTCGACGACGGCGGGCGCGGCGCGCTCCCGTTCACCGTGCGCGGCACGGGTTCGGTGAACGGCGGCGAGGTCGTGATCGACGCCTCGGGCTCGTCGCAGCTCGTGTCGGGGCTGCTGCTCGCCGCGCCGCGCTTCGAGAAGGGCGTGGAGGTCAGGCACGAGGGGCCGCCGGTGCCGTCCGCGCCGCACCTGGAGATGACGGTCCGGATGCTGCGGGACGCGGGCGCCGCCGTCGAGGCCGAGGAGAACGTCTGGCGCGTCGCGCCGGGCCCGCTGCGCGGCGGCGAACGGGTCATCGAGCCCGACCTGTCGAACGCGGCGCCGTTCCTCGGCGCCGCGCTGGTCACGGGCGGGCGCGTCACGGTGCCGGGCTGGCCGTCCGGCACGACGCAGCCGGGCGACGCGCTGCGCGGCCTGCTCGCCGGGATGGGCGCGGACGTGTCCCTCGGCCCGGACGGGCTGACCGTCCGCGGCACCGGCGAGTTCCGCGGCCTGGACGCCGACCTCCACGAGGTGGGCGAGCTGACCCCGGTGCTCGCCGCGCTCGCGGCGCTCGCCGGGTCGCCGTCCCGGCTGACCGGCGTCGCGCACCTGCGCGGCCACGAGACCGACCGGCTCGCGGCCCTCGTCGCCGAGATCAACGGGCTCGGCGGCGACGCGGTCGAGCTTCCCGACGGCCTGGAGATCCGGCCGCGCCCGCTGCACGGCGGCGTGTTCCACACCTACGACGACCACCGGCTGGTGATGGCGGCGGCCGTGCTCGGACTGGCCGTTCCCGGCGTCGATGTGGAGAACCCGGGCACCGTGGGCAAGACTCTTCCGAACTTCACCGACCTGTGGGCGTCCCTGGCGGCGCCCGCCTGAGAGCAGGGGACGGACCGCTGGCACGACGAACGCAGGACTACGACGAGGACGACGTCCGGGTGCGACCCGGGCGGCGCGGGTCGCGGCCGCGCACCCGCCGCCGTCCGGCGCACGACGACGCGACGTCCGGCTTCGTGACCGCCGTCGACCGGGGCCGCTACCGCTGCCTCGCCGACCCGGGCACGGCCGACGAGCGCGGCGTCACCGCGATGCGCGCCCGCGAGCTCGGCCGCAAGGGCGTCGTCGTCGGCGACCGTGTCGCGCTCGTCGGGGACGTGTCCGGCGACCCGGACACGCTGGCCCGCATCGTCCGGGTCGAGCCGCGGACGTCGTCGCTGCGCCGCACCGCCGACGACACCGACCCGTTCGAGCGGATCGTCGTCGCGAACGCCGACCAGCTCGCGATCGTGACCGCGCTGGCCGACCCCGAGCCGCGGCCCCGGATGATCGACCGGCAGCTCGTCGCCGCCTACGACGCGGGCATGGAGCCGCTGCTCTGCCTCACCAAGGCCGACCTCGCGGGCCCGGAGGCGCTGATCGCCGAGTACGCGCCGCTCGGCGTCCCGTACGTGGTGACGCGCCGCGGCGGCGACCTCGACGCGCTGCGCGCCCACCTCGCCGGGCGCACGAGCGTCCTCGTCGGGCACTCGGGCGTCGGCAAGTCGACGCTGGTGAACGCCCTCGTCCCGGACGCGGAGCGCGCCGTCAGCCACGTCAACGCGGTCACCGGGCGGGGGCGGCACACCTCGTCGTCCGCGATCGCGCTGGAGCTGCCCGGCGGGGACGGCTGGATCATCGACACGCCCGGCGTGCGGAGCTTCGGGCTGGCGCACGTCGAGCCCGAGAACGTGATCAACGCCTTCGACGACCTGGCGGAGGGCGCGGCCGAGCGCTGCCCGCCGCTCTGCGACCACCTGCAAGAGAGCTGCGGCTTGGACGGGTGGGTCGCCGAGGGCCACGCGAGCCGGGCGCGCCTCGACTCGCTGCGACGGCTCCTGGCGAGCCGCGAGGGCGACGCCGAGTAGCCGGCCGGGAGTCCGGGACCGCGCCCGGCTCGGGTCGGTATGGTCACGTGTATGCCGCAGACGATCGCAGCGCGCTACGAGCTGGTGGAGGTGCTCGGGCGCGGCGGGATGGGCGCCGTGTGGCGGGCCCGCGACCGCACGCTCGACCGCGAGGTGGCGATCAAGGAGGTGTCGCTGCCGCCCGGCCTGGACGAGGCGCAGGTCGCGCGCACCTACGCGCGGACGTTCCGGGAGGCGAGGTCCGCCGCGCGGCTCGACCACCCGGGCATCGTGACGGTGCACGACGTCGTCGAGGAGAACGGCCGTCCCTGGATCGTGATGCAGCTCGTCCGGGCCGAGGGGCTCGACAAGGTCATCGCGCGGGAGGGCCCGCTGCCGCCGGGACGGGTCGCCTCGATCGGCCTCGACCTGCTCGACGCGCTGCGCGCCGCGCACGCGGCCGGGGTCGTCCACCGCGACGTGAAGCCCGGCAACGTGCTCCTCACGGCGGAACGGGCCGTCCTGACCGACTTCGGCATCGCGACCGTGGCGGGCGACGAGACCCTCACCCAGGCGGGCGCCATCGTCGGGTCGCCCGCCTACCTGGCGCCCGAGCAGGCGCGCCACCAGAAGGCGACCCCGGCGTCGGACCTGTGGTCGCTGGGCGCGACGCTGTACGCCGCCGTGGAGGGGCGTCCGCCGTACCAGCGGCCGGACGTGTGGGGCGTGATGGCCGCCGTCCTGTCCGACGATCCGGACCCGGTGCGGCTCGCGGGGCCGCTCACGCCCGTCCTGCACGGGCTGCTGCGCAAGGACCCCGGCGAGCGGCTGAACCCCGACGAGGCCGGACGGCTGCTCCACCAGGCGGCCCGTCAGGCGGCACCGGGCGCGATGGCCGCCGCGTTCCCGCCGCCCGTCCCGCCGCCCGTCCCGCCGCCCGTCCCGCCGCACAACGTGACGCTGCCGCCGTCGCCGACGCTGGCCCCGGCCGGACCCCCGGCCGGTCCCGCGCGCGCTCCGGCGCGGCGCCCGCCGTGGGCGCTGCTCGTCCCGGCGGGGATCTTCGCGGTCGCGCTCGCCGCGGCCGTCGTCGCCGTCCTGGTGTTCACGAGGAACGGCGACGACCATGACCGGGCGGGTGAGACGCGCTCCTCGCCGCCCGTGACGGCGTCGTCCTCGGGAACGGGCGCGGCCGTCCCCGCCGGGTACACGCTGTTCCGCGGGTCGGCGTTCACCGCGGCCGTCCCCCAAGGGTGGAAGGCCGAGACCGAAGGGGACGACGCGACCTTCACCGACCAGACCCAGGGCGTGAAGCGCGGGATCGCCATCCAGCGCGTCGCGGCCTTCGGCGATCCGGGCGACGGCCTGTCCGACGCGGTCGGGAAGATGAAGTCCAGCGGGGACTACCCCGACTTCAAGCAGGAGAGCTTCGACCGGAACGTGCCCTACAAGGGGCAGAACGCGGCCGAGGTGCAGTTCGCGTTCACCCAGAACGGCATCCCGGCCCGCTGCCGGGTGCGGGTGTTCAGGTTCGACGGCGCCCTGTACCAGGCCCTCATGGCCGCCGACCGCGACCACTGGGACCAGGGCGTCCCGTACTTCCAGACGTTCCTCGACACGTTGCAGGGCACGTCCTGACCTCCCGACCCCCTGGAAGGCGCGCATGGATCGGCGTTCGGTGCTGAAGGCGGCGGCCCTCGGCGCCATGACGGCGGCGGCCGCCGGGTGCTCCGGCGGGACGGCGTCCGGGAGGGCGGGCCGCTCCCCCTACGCCCCGCCGCGTCCGACCGGGCCCGCCGACTGGGCGGCGCTGCAACGCGGCCTGGACGGCAGGCTCGTCCGCCCGTCCGACGCGGCGTACGCCCAGGCGCGGCGGCTCTACATCCCCCGCTACGACCGCGTACGGCCGGCGGGGATCGCCTACTGCGAGACGCCGCAGGACGTGTCCGAATGCATCGCGTTCGCGACGCTCCAGCGCATGCCGGTCGCGGTGCGCTGCGGCGGGCACAGCTACGCGGGCTGGTCGACGGGAACGGGCCTCGTCATCGACGTGTCCCCGATGGACGCGGTCCGGCGCGACGGCGGGCGCGCGGTCGTCGGCGCGGGCACCCGGCTGATCGACCTGTACGGGACGCTCGCTGCCGACGGCGTGGGCGTCCCGGCGGGCACCTGCCCGACGGTCGGCGTGGCGGGGCTGGCGCTCGGCGGCGGGCTCGGCGTGACGTCCCGCGCGTACGGGCTGTCCTGCGACGTGCTGGAGTCGGTCCAGGTCGTGACCGCGGACGGGCGCGTCCTGACCTGCGACGCGAAGCGGAACCCGGACCTGTTCTGGGCGTGCCGGGGCGGGGGCGGCGGCAACTTCGGCGTCGCGGTGTCCTTCACGTTCCGCACGCACGAGGTGGGCGACGTCACGCCGTTCAGCCTGCGCTGGCCCTGGACGCGGGCCGCCGAGGTGGTCCGCGGCTGGCAGCGGTGGGCCCCGTCCGCGCCCGACGACGTGTGGACGACCCTCCACCTCGACACCGAGCCGGGCCAGGGCACGCCGAGCGTCGAGGTCGCGGGCGTCGCCCTCGCCGGCGCGGACGGCCACGTCGCCCGGCTCACCGCGGCGATCGGGGCCGAACCGGTGTCGTCGAGCGCCCGGAGCCGTCCCTACATGGACGCGATGAAGTTCCTGGGCGGATGCTCCGGCCAGTCCGTCGAGCAGTGCCACCAGCAGGGCACGCTTCCCGGGCAGAGCCCTGCCGGTGCCTTCCCCCGCACCGACTACGCAGGGAAGTCGCACATCGCCTACAAGTCGCTGCCCGACGACGCCGTCCGCGCCCTGCTCGCCCGGTTCGTCCAGGGCAACGACGTCGGGGACCGGTCGGTGTTGATGGACGCCATGGGCGGCGCGATCTCCCGCGTGGGGCCGGGCGACACCGCGTTCCCGCACCGCAAGGGCCTGTTCGCCGTCCAGTACCTCGCGCCGGACGCCGCCTGGCTCCGCGCCACGCACGCCGCCATGGAGCCCTACCTGGGCGGCGCCGCCTACGTGAACTACATCGACCCCGACCTCAAGGACTGGGCCCGCGCCTACTACGGCCCGAACGTCGACCGGCTCCGGAAGGTGAAGGCCGCCCACGACCCGGCGGGGCTGTTCCGCTTCCCCCAGGCCGTGCAGCCGCCGTCCTAGCCCTTGGAGGGCTCCTCGAACAGGCGGCGCGCCCTGGCCTCGGCCTCGTTGAGCGCCCTGACGTGCCCCGGCGCGAGCTCCTCCACGCAGCGGGTCATCTCCTCGGTGACGCTGCTGAACGCGCTCTCCTCCGCGCCGCGCAGCGCCGCCCGGACGCTCGCCGACCGCGCCCCGAGCGCCGCCCACTCCAGTTCGAGCCGGGCGACGGCCTCGTCGAACGCCCGGGACGTGGCCTCGCCCGCGTCCCTCAGCTCGGCGGGGACCGGCCCGCGGCCCGCCTTCCGCGCGGAACCGGACAGGGTGGAGATCCGGCTCGCGAGCGCCAGCCCCTCGCGGGCCAGCGGCAGCACGTCGTGGACGAGGTCGGTGACCGCGCGGGCGAGCTCCTCCACCCGGTTCAGCATCAGCCGCGTCGCCTCCTCCAGCGCGGTGGAGGTGCGCTCGGCGACCCGCTCGGCGACGTCGCGCTGCCGCTCCGACAGGTCGGGGACGACGGCGAGGTCGAGCCGCCGCCGCAGCTCGCGCTCGCGGGCGCCCCGGTCGCCCGGGGCGGCGAGGGCGGCCCAGTCGGCCACGACCCGCGCGATGCGCTCCTCCCCGGACGCGGCGATCTCCGCCGTGATCTCGTCGAGGGCCTCGCCGACCCGGGCCTTGAGCCGCTCCACGCGCCCGTAGAGCGCCTCGCGCTTGAACGGGTCGTTGAGCTCGTTGAGCTGCGCCTGCAGCCGCCGGGACACGTCGATGGCGTGCTCGGCCAGGGGGACGAGGCGGTCGGCGAGCTCGTCGAGCGTCTCGGCCCGGCGCGGGTCGGTCAGCTCGGCCACCCATGCGGGAAGGTCGTGCGGCATGCGCCCATGCTGCCACCAACGTCCGGGGAACCGGTCCGCAACGCCCCGGCGCGCCCCCGAAGGTCCGACCGAAACGCCGGATCGGCCGGGTAAGTGTGTCTGGACCGGACGTGAGCAGGGTAGCGTGCTCGCCGTGGCGGGCTATTCCGATGACCTTCGTCTCGCGCATGTGCTGGCGGACGGAGCCGACGACATCACGACAAGGCGTTTCCGCGCCCTCGATCTCGACATCGAGACGAAGCCGGACCTGACCCCGGTCAGCGACGCCGACCGCAGCGTCGAGGAGCAGATCCGCGGCACGCTGAAGCGCGCCCGCCCACGGGACGCGGTGCTCGGCGAGGAGTTCGGCAAGACCGGCTACGGCAACCGCTGCTGGATCATCGACCCGATCGACGCGACGAAGAACTTCGTCCGCGGCGTGCCGGTGTGGGCGACGCTGATCGCGCTGATGGAGAACGACCAGATCGTCGTCGGGGTCGTGTCCGCGCCCGCGCTGAACCGGCGCTGGTGGGCGGCGCGCGGCGGCGGCGCCTGGACGGGCCGCAGCCTGACCCGCGCCACCCGGATGAACGTCTCCGCGGTGTCGAGCCTGTCGGACGCCTCGCTGTCGTTCTCCAGCCTGAGCGGCTGGGAGGAGGAGGGACGCCTCCCCCGCTTCCTCGACCTGACCCGCGAAGTGTGGCGGACGCGCGCGTTCGGCGACTTCTGGTCCCACATGATGGTCGCGGAGGGCTCGGTCGACATCTCCGCCGAGCCGGAGGTCTCGCTGTGGGACCTCGCCGCGCTGCAGGTCATCGTGGAGGAGGCGGGCGGGATGTTCACCGACCTGTCCGGGGCGTCGGGGCCGGACGGCGGCAGCGTCGTCTGCACGAACGGCAAGCTGCACGCCGAGGTCCTGCGCACGCTCGGCGGCGGCCAGCTCACCCTCCGCATCTGATCTTCGCCCTCTGATCTTTACTGGTGGTCTTCGCTGGTCACCCCGCTGTGGCCATCGGCCCGACTCGCGACATATCGTGGAACAGCGGTCGCACGGTGGCCGTTGTAGGTGACAAGGGCGGCCCGTCAGTGGAGGTACCGGATGTCGACCCAGACCAAGTTCGTGATCGGCGGCGTCGTCGTCGGCCTGCTGACCCTGTTCATCTTCCCCTGGTGGCTGACCGCGCTGATCATTCTCGGTGTGCTCGGCGCACCCCTCGTCGGGTACATGATGCTCGACCCGTCGCAGCGCAGGCGGGTCCGCGCGCAGGGGCGCAAGCGCCTCGGCAGCTGACCCGCCACAGAGGCCCGGCGGGGCCGTCCCGCTAGGGTTCGGCACGTGGCGGACGTGCGGGTCGGGGTGGTGGGCGCGGGCATCCTCGGGCTGGCGGTCGCGCGCCGCCTGGCGGAGACGCGCCCGGACGTGACGGTCACCGTCCTCGACAAGGAGGACCGCGTCGCGGCCCACCAGACGGGCCACAACAGCGGCGTCGCCCACGCCGGCCTCTACTACGCGCCCGGCTCCCTGAAGGCGACGCTGTGCAGGCGCGGTGTCCGCCTCCTCAAGGAATATTGCGAAGACCGGAACCTGCCCTACGAGGAGTGCGGCAAGGTCGTCGTGGCCCGCGACGCGGCGGAGCTGGCCGCCCTGGACGAGATCGAACGCCGCGCGCTCGCCAACGGCGTCCCCGGCCTGCGGCGGCTGACCGGCGGCGAGCTGCGCGAGATCGAGCCGCACGCGGCCGGGATCGCGGCGCTGCACTCCCCCACGACCGCGATCGTCGACTTCCCGACGGTGGCCCGCGCGTTCGCCCGCGACGTGGCGGACGGCGGCGGCGAGGTCAGGCTCGGGTTCGAGGTCGTCCGGCTGGGCCGGGCCGGGGACCGCGTCACCGTCGCCTCGCCGGGCGCGGAGCTGGTGTTCGACCGGCTCGTGGTGTGCGCCGGGTTGCAGTCCGACCGGGTGGCGCGGCTGGCGGGCGACGCGCGGGAGCCCGCGATCGTCCCGTTCCGCGGCGAGTACTACCGGCTGGCGCGGTCCCGCACGGACCTCGTCCGCGGCCTGATCTATCCGGTGCCCGACCCGCGCTACCCGTTCCTCGGCGTCCACTTCACGCGCCGCGTGGACGGCGGCGTGGACGTCGGGCCCAATGCCGTCCTGGCCCTGGCCAGGGAGGGGTACCGGTGGCGCGACGTCCGCCCGGCGGACGTGTGGGAGACGGTCCGCTGGCCCGGTTTCCGGCGCCTCGCCCGCGAGCACTGGCGGACGGGCGCGCGGGAGCTGTACGGCTCGGCGGTGAAGCGGGCGTTCGTCGCGGAGGCGCGCGGGTTCGTCCCGGAGCTGACCGCGGCCGACGTCGTGCCCGCGCCCGCCGGGGTCCGCGCGCAGGCGGTGGACGCGGACGGCTCGCTCGTGGACGACTTCCGCCTCGGCCGCGTCGGGCCGGTCACGACCGTCCGGAACGCCCCGTCGCCGGCGGCTACGTCCGCGCTCGCCATCGCCGAGCACGTCGTCGCGAGCCTCTAGCGCCCGCCTAGTCCCAGAGTTTGCGGTCGTCGCCGCGCGGGTCGGCGACCACCTCGTCGGACGGGTCGTCGAAGACGTTCACCAGGCGGGACGACGGGTCGAACCGCGCCCAGCCGGGATCGCCGTCGGCGGCGAAGGCGACCCACGCGCGGTGCATCCGGTCGGCGAGCGCCTGCGGCGGGTTCGGCCCGGACAGCCCGTCCGGGTCGCCGGACAGGTTGTCGAACACGAAGCCCAGCTCCAGCGCGTGGCAGGCGCCGAGGTCGTGGTTCGGCGACGGCCACGCGAACTCGTACATCCAGGTCCGCCCGCCGGACGCGGCGTGCGCGGCGGCGGCCCGGTGCGCGGGAACGCGGAACAGCGCGTCGGTGATGATCGTCGACAGCAGCTCGCCGGGGCCCTGGCCGGGATGCCGGTCGCGGTAGGCGGCGGGGATCCCGCGCGGGACGCCCATCCCCGCCGTCACGAGGCCGACCAGCTCCTCGGTCAGCACGGCGGCGATCCCGGACGGCATCAGGAAGAGCCGGAACTCCTCGGCCGTGTACCCGATGAGCAGGTCCGTGCCGCGTCCGGCGCCGGCGGCGAGGGCGTCCTCGGGACGGCGGGCCAGCAGCTCGCCGTCCAGGACGGGCGTCAGCGACATGGCGCCCGCCGCCGTGGTGGCGCCCCAGCGTCCCGGGTCGGGCATCGCGGCGACCTCGGCCGCGACCGCCGCCTGGACGGGAATGATCGCGGCCGGGTCGATCGCGGCGAACCCCTCGGCGGTCGGCGCGACGCCGAGCCGCGCGGCCATCTCGCGGGTGACGAGGAGGGCGTCGTCCGGATCCTGGGCGATGCCGCCCGCCCCGCTCTGCGCGATCGCCCGTCCGAACAGCCCGAGGTCGAGGGAGAGCAGGGTGGTGACGCTCATCCCGCCCGCCGACTCGCCGAACACGGTGACCCGTCCGGGATCGCCGCCGAACGCCGCGATGTTGTCGCGGACCCATTCCAGCGCGGCGATCTGGTCGAGCAGCCCCCGGTTGGACGGGGCGCCGGGCAGATGCGCGAAACCCTCCACGCCGAGCCGGTAGTTGATCGTCACGCAGACGACGCCGTCGCGGGCGAAGTTCCGCCCGGAGTAGACGGGGATGGCGCCGGACCCGTTCCGGAACGCCCCGCCGTGGATCCACACCATCACGGGAAGGCCCGCCGCGCCGGGGTCGGGCGTCCAGACGTTGAGGTTGAGGCAGTCGTCGCCCGGGATGGCGGGGTCGTCGAGCAGGCGGTCGTAGGGGCGGGTGTAGGCGGGCTTGGGCGCGGTCGGCCCGTACGCGACGGCGTCGCGGACGCCGTCCCACGGCTCGGGCGGGCGCGGCGCGCGGAACCGGTCCGCCCCGAACGGAGGCGCCGCGTAGGGGACGCCGAGGAAGGCGGTGACGCCGTCCCCGGTGGTCCCGCGGACGCTCCCGTGGGCCGTGCGAACGACGGCGTCCATGCGCGCCTCCGGTTCTAGAACGAAGTTCGACGTCCAGAGCCTACGGGACGGGCCCGGGAGCCGTCGCCGGTCATTCAGGGGGCGGTCACTCCGGGGCGGTCACCCCTGGGCCGGTGCGGATGCGCGCGTCGTAGCCCTTCCGCGCCTCCGGGTCGAACTCCAGGAAGAGCTTGTCGAGCCCGTAGCGGCGCGCGATGGACTGCTTCACCCGGTCCGGGAGCAGCGCGCCGATCTTGACCTGGCGTCCGAGCTTCTTCGGGACGACGGCCTGCGGGCGGGGCCGTCCGATCAGCTCCACGACCGCCGCCGCGACGTCCTCGGGCTCGCAGTTCCGCTGGCCCTTGGGGCTGCGCGTCCCGGCGACCAGCTCGGTGTTGGTGAACGTCGGCAGGACGGCGCCGACGTGGACGCCCCGGTCCTGGACCTCCAGCCGGGTCGCCTCGGTGAACGCGACGACCGCCGCCTTGCTGGCGTTGTAGAGCGCGAGGCCCGGCGTGAACGCGACGCCCGCCAGCGACGCGATGTTGACGATGTGTCCCCTCCCGCGCGGCAGCATCCGGCCGAGGGCGAGCTTCGTGCCGAGCATCACGCCGTGGACGTTGATGTCGATGCAGCGGCGGGCGTCGGCGTCGCTCTCGTCCGTGACCGGGCCGATCGGCATGATCCCGGCGTTGTTGACCAGGACGTCGAGCGGCCCGGCGGTCCGCTCGGCCTCGTCCAGGAAGGCGGTGAACGACTCGCGGGACGTGACGTCCACGACGAGCCCGGCGACGCCGAGCGACTCGGCCGCCTCCTTGACCGCCGCCTCGTCGATGTCGCCGATGACGACGGTCGCGCCCTTCGCCTTGACGGCGCGGGCGGTGGCGAGGCCGATGCCCCGCGCCGCCCCGGTGATCGCGATGACCTTGCTCATGCTCTCCACTCCAGGCTCATGCACTCCACTCCAGGCCGGTCCGCTCCGAACTCGTCCGCTCCGGGCTCATGGGTTCTCCTCCAGCCGGGCCAGCCGCACGGGCAGCCCGTCCTTCGGCGACGGCAGGGACGTGGTGTCGAGCGGCATCTCGTACCGCCCGGGGACGCTCCACCGGTACCTCAGCAGGATCTGGTGCAGGACCGCCTTCACCTGCATCCCCGCGAAGTACATCCCGATGCACTTGTGCGCTCCCCCGCCGAACGGCGACCACGCGTACTTGTGGACCTTGTCCTCGCGCCGCTCGGCGGAGAACCGGCCCGGGTCGAACGTGTCGGGGTCGGGCCACCAGTCGGCCATCCGGTGGTTGCTCAGCATCGGGATGACGACGGTCGTCCCGGCGGGGATGTGGAACCCGAGGACGGAGGTGTCCTTGACGACCTTGCGAGGCAGCGCCGGGACGGGCGCGATCATCCGCATGGACTCCTTCATCACCATGTCCATGGCGGGGAGGGCGTCGAGGTCCTCGTAGCCGAGCTCCGCCCTGCCGAGGGCGAGCGACTCGTCCCGGAGCCGCTCCTGCCACTCGGGGAACCGGGCGAGGTGGTACGCCATGCTCGTCAGCGTGATGGTGGTCGTGTCGTGCGCCGCCATCAGCGCGAAGATCATGTGGTTGACGACGTCCTCGTCGGTGAACCGCTCGCCGTCGTCGGTCTCCGCCGCGCACAGCGCGGCGAACAGGTCGTCACCGCCGTCGCGGCGCTTGGCGGGCAGGTGGCGGTGGAAGAACTCCTCCAGTACCTTGCGGGCGCGCAGGCCGCGATGCCAGCGCAGGCCGGGGACGGGGAAGCGGACGTAGGCCGTCCCCGCCCGGACGGCGTCGATGAACGCGCCGTTCACCCGGGCCCGTTCGGCGTCGCCCAGCGCGACGCCCATGAACACGTCGGCGGCGAGGTCGAGCGTGAGCTGCTTGACGTGGTCGTACACCTTGAAGCCCTCGCCGGGCGACCACGCCTCGACGCCCTTGACGATGCCGGGCGCCATGGCGTCCAGGTAGGCGCGCAGCCGCGGGCGGGTGAACGCCTGCTGCATGATGCGGCGGTGGTGCAGGTGCTCCTCGAAGTCGAGGAGCATGATGCCGCGGTTAAAGAACGGGCCGATGAAGTAGCTCCACGCGGGCCCGTTCGCGAACGCCTTGTCCCTGTTGACCAGGACGACCTCGGCCGCCTCCGGTCCGTGGACGGTGACCGTCCGCTGGCCGAGCAGCCAGCCCCAGGCGACGGGCCCGTGCTCGGCGTACCGCTTGCGCGCCATGCCGATCGGGTCCCGCATGACGGCGATCGTGCTGCCGATGTACGGGACGCCCTTGACCCCGGGGACCGCTTTCAGGCCGCTGCCCGGCGGCGGCGGCGCGAGCACGCTCGTCATGATCCCTCCGAACGAAAGGACGGGCGGCGGCACGCGGCGGATGATCGGCCGATGCCCGGTAAGTCCATACTTATCACCCGTACCTCGGGCCCCGCCAGCACGCCCCTCGATCAACCCTCGGTCAGCGCGCCTCCCGCGCGGCCGGGGCCTTGAGCAGGCGGCGGCGCGCCGCGTCGGTCAGCGGCCGGTACGCGCCCGCCTTGTCGCGGTAGTAGGCCGGGCCGTCGCCCGCGGCGGGCACGCCCTCGGCGCGCAGCGGCGCGGTCAGCAGGCGGCGGCCGGCGGTGACGGGCACCTCGTCCACGACCCGGACGATCGCGGGCCGCAGCCCCGGCTCGACCCGCAGCAGCGCCTCCGACAGGTCCACCGGCCTGAGGTCGGCGGAGTCGCGCAGGGTCACGGCGGCGGCGGTCAGCTCGGCGCCGCCCACCGGGATCCCGTAGACGGCGACCGCGTCGACGCAGGGGAGGTCGCCGAGCGCGTCCCTGATCGGGCCGGGCGGGACGATCCCGTCCGCCGTGCGGATCAGCTCGGCGTCCCGGCCGACCAGCCAGAAGTCGCCGTCGGCGTCGCGGCGGAACAGGTCGCCGGTGATCGTCCAGGCGTCCTCGGGGGCGAACACGCCGCGCACGCAGCGCAACCCCCAATCGGGAGGTGCGGGGGGTCGTCCCCCCGCATAGGACACCGCGGTCGCGGCGGCGGCGAGCCGGACGCGGGCGAGCAGCATGCCGATCTCGCCGGGCTCGCACTCGATCGCGAGACCGTCCGGGCCCTCGGCGAGGCGGCCCTCCTCCAGGTCGTAGCGGGCGAGGCGCACCTCGGCGCCGCCGGGCAGCGGACGTCCGAGCGACCCGGGCTTCTTCCCGCTCAGGTTCACGAGCACCGCCTCGCCCTCGGTGGCCGCGTAGAACTCCAGCACGCGGGCGGGCGCGAACCGCTCCTCGACGCGCCGCCACAGCCCGCGCGGCATGCCCGAGCCGATGAACAGCCGGACGGCGTGGTGCCGCTCGGCCGGGTCGGGCGGCGCGTTGACAAGGTCGCGGAGCAGCGTCCAGGTGTAGGACGCGACGGTGACGCCGTAGCGGCGGGCCTCGTCCCAGAACGTCTCCGGGTCGTAGGCACTGGCCAAGGCCAGCCGGGCGCCGCCCGCGACCGCGCCGCCGAGGCTCATCAGCAGCGCCGACGGATGCTGGAGCGGCGTGATGCTGTACACGGTGTCGGACGACGACAGCGCGGCGGACGACGCCGTCCCGAACGCCGACAGCGCCCACCGCCGGTTCGTGACCCGGTTCGCGCGCAGGTGCTCGCCGTCGCCGCTGAACACCACGAAGGCCAGGTCGCCGGCCCGTCCCGGGTTCGGGCGGTACCAGCCGGGCAGCTCGACCTCGCCGGGGTCGATCGCCTCCATGTCGGGCAGCGGGCCCCGCTCGCCCCGGCCCGCCGCGCCGAGGAGGTGCGCCTCGACGCCGTCCAGCCGCGCGGCGAGGGCCGCGTGCTCGGGGTCGGCGATCACCCGCGACACCCGGCCGAGCCGCGCCTCGGCGGCGGGGTCGCCGTCCGGGCGCAGCAGCACGGCGACGGCGCCGAGCCTGCTGAGCGCGGCGACCAGCGCGAGCGCGGTGGGGCGCGTGTCCATCAGCACGCCGACCGCCTCGCCGCGCCGCACCCCGATGCTGATCAGCCCGCGGACGACGGCGTCGACGCGGCTCTTCGCGGCCTCATGCGTGTACGGGCGGCCCCGGTAGAGGAAGAACACCTCGCCGGGCCTGCGCCGGGCCTGCTCGTCGAGGAGCAGTCCCATGGACATGCGGGTGTCGGACTGGATGCGCTCCAGCCGGGCAAGCCGGGGCAGGTTCCGCGCGGCCTCGCCGGAGAGCTGCCGGGTCCCGTGCAGGACGCTCGACGCCGTCCGGTAGGCGGAGCGGGCGGCGCTCGTCCCGACGCCCATCGCGAGCTGGAGCCCGTACCCGGCGGGACCGCCGGGCAGGTCGGCGGGGGCGGCCTCCTCGTCCCCGGCGACGGGCGCGACGATGTCCGGCAGCCCGCCCTCGCCCGCGCGCCACCGCGCCCACTCGGCGACGGCCGGCCAGGTCTGCGCCAGCGCCAGGCTGCCGACGACCAGCCCGAAGTGCCCGGCGCGCAGCGACGCCTCGTACACCTGGGCGCGCGGCGCGGCCCGCCGGATCCCGCGGACCATCGGCGGCGGCGCGATCTCGTCCACCTCGCCGACGAAGGTGAGCACCGGGCAGGTGATGTCGGCGAGCGTGACGAGCCGGTCGCCGATGACGAACCCGCCGGTCAGCATGCGGTTGTGCTGGACGAACTGGCGCAGGAACTCGGCCAGCGCGGGCCCCGGCCACGACACCCAGCCCTCCCGCTCCAGGAACCGCCGCTGCCGCTCGCGGGCCGCGAGCCGCTCCCGGTCGTGCAATTGCAGAATGAAATCGACGCGCGATCTCACCGACTTCACCGGGCTGAGCAACTGGAACCCGAGGCGCGTCACCCACCCCGGGACGGCGAACCCGCCCAGCACCCAGTCGGGGATCCGCTCGACGCCCTCGGACGCGAGCCACCCCGGCAGCCCGAACGGCAGCCCGACGCTCGTGTCGGACGGGCTCCCGAACGTCACCACCGACTCGACGCCCTCGCTGCGCCGGTACGCGGCGGCCTGGTAGACGAACATCCCGCCCTGCGAGTACCCGGCGAGGTGCACGTCCCGCCCGGTGGCCTTCCGGACGCGGTCGACGGCGTCGCTGACCGCGAGGACATGGTCGGAGATCGTCCGCTCCAGCCCGCCGGGCTCCCGCTCGGGCGCGCCGAAGTCGACCACCCACGGGTCGACGCCGCGGTCGCGCAGCACCCGCACCGCGCTGACCCGCGACGAGATGTCGTACACCTCCGCCGTGATCATCAGCGGCGGGACGAGCAGCACGGCGGGCCCGTCCCCGGCGTCCGGGAAGTAGTGCCGCAGCCGGTACACGCGCTGCTCGGTCACCACCTCGCAGGGGGACGCGTCCTCGCCCGTGTCGAAGCCGCCGAACCGGGCGACCTCCAGGGCGTTCTGGGCGGTGGAGCCCAGGCGTGCGCCCAGGCGGAGGAGCGTTCTCGCAGCAGCCGGCATCGTCGACCTTTCACGGCGTCAACGTCATCGTGGCGCGCCGCCGCCCGCTTCCGCAATCGCGCGATCACGGGAACGGGCGGGCGCCGGCGCGCCGCCGGGCCGCTCAGGGGGCGACGACCCGCGCCCCCTCCATGTGCCCGGCGCGCAGCCGCTCCCACATGTAGCGGCGGCGCGGCTTGCCGCTGGACGTCCGCTGGATCAGCCCGGTCCCGACGACGATCGTCAGCTCCACGTCGTCGCCGACGCGGCGGCGGAGCATCTCGCGGACGCCGCCGGTCCACGCCTCGTCCTGCGTCTCGGCGAACAGGGCGAGCCCCTTGCGCCCCGCCCCCGGCACGCCGACGACCACGATGCGGCCCTTCCCGAGCCCGCTCACCTCGGCGATCTTCGATTCGAGGTCCTCGACGTAGACGGACCGCCCGCGGACCTTGATGCTGTCGCCCATCCGCCCGAGGACGAACAGCTGCCCCTCGTGGAAGAACCCCGCGTCGCCCGTGTAGACCTTGCCGTCGGCGAACCGCGTCGACTTCGCCTCGGCGCCCGCGTAGTAGCCGGGGCATGCCGACGGGCCGCCGACGACGATCTCGCCGAGCAGCCCCTCGTCCAGCTCGCGCCCGGCGTCGTCGACGATCGCGACGGGCACCTCGCTCTCCGGGGTGCCGCACCCGACGACCCAGCCGGCCTTCGCGCCGAGCGACTCGTCCCCGAGCGTGTGCTGCTCCAGGATCCGCACCGGCTCGCCGGTGGTCAGCGCCTCCGGGTCGGGCCGGACGGCGAGCGGGTCGCGCGCCACCTGGTCCATCGTGACGAGCAGGGTCGTCTCGGCCATGCCGTAGGCGGGCTTGAACGCCGTCCGCGAGAACCCGAACGGCTCGACGAGCCGCGCGAACACCTCCAGCGCGTGCGGGTCGATGGGCTCCGCGCCGACGATCACCGTCCGCCAGCCGGACAGGTCGAGGCCCTCCAACTGCTCGGGCTTGACGCGCCGCGCGCAGTACGCGTACGCGAACGGCGGCGCGGCCGTGTGCGCGGCCTCGGCGAAGCAGCGGATCCACCGCGCGGGGTCGCGGATGAAGTGGTCGGGACGCATCAGCCGGAGCGTCGCCTGCCGGGTGATCGGCGTCAGGAAGCAGCCGATCAGCCCCATGTCGTGGTAGAGCGGCAGCCAGGACGCGACGGAGTCGTCGTCGGCGAACCCGGCCGCCCGCGCGATCAGCTCGATGTTGAACTCGAGGTTCTCCCAGGTCACCATGACGCCGCGCGGGGCGCCGCTGGACCCGGACGTGAACTGGAGCAGCGCCAGCTCCCCGGCGGGCTGGACGTCCGCCTCCTCGTCGGCCTGCCGGGGCGGCCACGGCTCGCCGTCCATGCCCGCCTGCTCCATGGCGCGGCGGGCGTGGTCGTCCAGGTCCTTGGACGCGACGACCAGCGCGGGCGCGGCCTGCCGCAGGATCGCCGCGACGTGCGCGACGTAGTCGTCGCCGTCCTGGAACAGCGGCGGCGTGATCAGGCACACGGTCGCCCCGGCGGCCCACACCGCGAAGTAGGTCTCGACGCAGGTGTAGTCGGTGGGGAGGATCACGCAGACGACGTCCCCCGGCCGGACGCCCTCCTCGATCAGCGCCCCGGCGGTGCGGCGCGCGGCGGACGCCAGCTCACCGTAGTCGCGGTACTCCCAGCCTCCGTCGTCGGCCGCCAGGTGCACGCCACGTCCGGTGTTCGGCTTGTCCAGCCAGTCGCGCAGCGCAGATGCCATCGTGTCCCTTTCGCCTGGGTGACTCGCCGGTAACTTCATCAGGGCGCCACGTTTCAGTCAACCGCGCCCATCAGCAAAGAGACCGGTCGGCCATTTGGAGACGTCCCACAACGGGCGCACTCCCGGCGGGACGAGAACTCACCCCTGGCGGGACACGCTCCGCACCCCGGCGACGCGGGCGCCGCCGCGCCATCCGAGCAGCGTCACCCCGAGGAAGACGGTGGCCACGACGACGAACGCGAAGGCCGTCCCCTGCCCCGACACGGCCCGCAGCGCCATCCCGAGCGCGACGCAGGCGACCCACACGACGACCCCGGCGGGCACGAGCCCCTCCGGCCGCCTCCACCCGCGCCCGGCGGCCCATCCGGCCGCGAGCCCGGCGAGGAACGGCCAGGCCGTGGCGGCGAAACCGGAAACGCCGCCCGCCTCGTCATGCGACGCCCGCCCGATCGCCACGAACACGAGCACACAGGCCACGTCAAGGGCCGCCGCCACCACTCTCCGCATATAGCCAACCCTATGCAGCCCGGAGAGCACCCCCGCCATTGACCGTATCCGGACGGTCGCGCACCGTTTTGCTCAGCATTTCCGCAGGCCCAAAGCTCCACTCCCAAATGAACACCCTCCGTAATCAGTTCCAGGCACTCTCCGTAATCTTTTCGACACATAGAGCGAATGGAAACCGGCTGTGATTGGCCTAATACTTTTCGTGTCCGGCCTCATTGGCCCCCCACGAAGGAGAACGCCATGCCGTCGATGAAGACCACCGCCCTGGCCCTGGCCACGGTCACCGCCGCCACCTGCCTGGCCACGGCCGGGGTGGCCAGCGCCCAGGGCGCCCAGGCCCCCGCCAAGCCGGCCGTCCACGTCCCGCCGGGCTACCAGATCGTCAACCTGCCGAACGCCAACGTCCCGAACTTCCAGCGCCGGACCGTGCTCTGCCCCGGCACCAAGCACGTCCTCGGCGGCGGCGGCGAGGCGCAGGGCAACGGCGCCATCCTCGTCGGCTCGTTCCCCACCCCGGACGGCCGCGGCTGGATCGCGCTCGGCCGCCAGATCGGCTACAACGACGTCGGCATCAGCGTCTACGCGGTCTGCGCCGACTGACGCGTACGCACCTCCCGCCGGTCCCGAGCCGCCGTCCCCGGCGGCCGGGACCGGTCCCATGCGCGGGCCCCGTCACGCGCGGTCGGGCCCGGGGCGGCGGGACACGACCGCCAGGTCGTCGACCACGCGGCCGCGCACGTGCTCGATGAGCCGGATCATGTCCGGGCAGTAGACGGTGGGGTTGTCGAAGCCCGTCCCGGCCCGGTAGCGGTGGGCCTGGAGCCCCGCCCCGCACACGGCGACGAACCGGCAGGCCCGGCACCGCCCGCACAGCGCCGCCGCGCCGCGCTGCCGCTCGATCACGCCCGGCAGGGCGAGCGCCGCGTCGAGCGGGTCGCGCAGGACGTTCAGCCCCGTCCCCGCGGACACGCCCGCCGACGCGGCGGTGAGGGGCCGGATCAGGTCGGACTGCTCGATCGCGCCGTCGGTCTCGATGACGGCATAACGCACGGGGCCGAGCCCGAGCCCCTCGCTGCCGACCCTCCCGCCGAGCAGCAGGGTGAGCAGGTCGCTGAACGTCCGGACGTCCGTGGGCGGCTCGGCGGCGCCGTACCAGCGGTCGAAGATCGCGATGAGCCAGTCGGCGTACGGCGTGGCGGGCGACCCCTCGGCGCGTCCCGGCGGAGGCGCCGACCAGGTGCCGTGCGGCAGGAGGAAGTCGACCCGGGGCGGACGGTAGCGCAGCAGCGCCTCGTACGTCGCCACCGGGTCGTTGCGGGTGTCGACCGTGCAGAGGACGCCGGAGAACAGGTGCCGGTACGGGCCGTCCGCCAGCGCGCGCAGCCCGGCCGACACGGCGGCGTGGCTCCCCCGGCCGTTCGGCAGGCGGCGGTGCCTGTCCTGCGCGGCGGCGTCGCCGTCGACGCTGACGCCGATCCGGACGCCGAGCCGGTCGAGGAGGGCGAGGCGGGCCGCGTCCAGGCGCGTGCCGTTCGTCTGGACGGAGAACGACGCGGACACGCCCTCGGCGCGCACGCCCCGGACGACCCGTTCGATGAGGGACGGCGCGGCCAGCAGCGGCTCGCCGCCGTGCAGCACGACGTCCACCTCGGTGATCCTGTGCGCGCGGGCGTGGTCGCCGATGCGCCGGGCGGCGGCGTCGGCCACCTCGGGCGGCATCGCGACCGGCCGGTCGCGCCAGCTCAGGTCCCCCATTTCGTACACGTAGCAGTAGTCGCAGGCCAGGTCGCAGCGGCTGTGGATCTTGAGGATGAACTCGCGGAAGGGCAGCGGCCCCGGGCGCGCGGGCGGGCTCATCCGACCGGGCCCGTCAGGTCGCGGGCGCCGCGCAGGCAGCCGGGCAGCGGTCCGTTCGCGGCGATCCAGCGCTCGCGGTGCGCGTTGAACCGCTCGGCCGCGAGCGCGGCGGCGGGCCCCGGGACGGGCTCGGCGCACCACTGGTCCAGCACCCGCCGCATCCCCCGGACGAACCGCACGGTGAGCGCGGGCAGCCGGTCGTGCGAGCCGAGCTGGACGAGCCCGAGCCGCACCGCGTCGCGCCAGTGCGCGTACTCCAGGTGCGCGGCCAGGGCGCGCTCGCCGCGCTCCAGCCAGCGCTGCCGCCGCCAGAACCGGCCGACGCCGAGGAAGGCGTAGGTGCCGTGCAGCAGTCCGGCGAACGGTCTCGGGTCGGGGCGCCAGGGCGCGTAGTACAGGCGGCCGTCCTCCCTCGGCAGCAGCCGCACCGCGTCCGTGACCGCCGCGAGCTTGCCGTGCTGGACCTCGTGGACGAGGGTGACCGCGAGCTGCGTCGGGTCGACCGGCAGGGACAGCGCGACGCAGCCGTGGTGCTCCCGCGAGGTGGCGCTGCGGAACGCGCCGCCCGCCGCGTCCAGGGGCGTGAGCGTGGACACCATGCCGGAGAGCTCGCGCGCGCTGGACCGGTGGTGGCGGGACAGCAGGTCCCACGTTTCGGCGAGCGTCCGCTCCAGCTCGGCGACGGCGGCGGCGGAGAGCCGCTCGGCCCTTCCGTCTCCGCCGGACGCCGCGCCGGGGAAGCGGAACGGGTCCACGTCGTCGAGGAGGAGTTCGATCTCCGGTGTCGCTTCGCCCTTCTCCGGGCCCGGCGCGCGGAGGGTGCGCAGCGCCCGCCAGCCCGGCGCGTCCTCGCCTCCGTCGGCGGGGATGGGCGTGGTCGTCCCTCCGGCCGTGGCGACCACCTGCCGGCCGTCGTGGACGATCCGCACCGTGTCGGCGTCTCCCGGCGGAGTGAGGACGCCCACCGACGGCAGGCACGCCACACCGTGGGAGACGGGGACGGTGAACGCTCCCGCGCTCCGTCCGCGCACCGCCGCCGCCGCTGCCAGCCCGGCGAGCTGCGCGGGACGCACCCCGGGCGGGTCGCCGGGCGACGCGCCGCCCCGCAGGGCGCGCAGCGCGTGCAGCCCCCACCCGCCGGTCGAGGGGTGCCGGATGACGGCCGCGGCGGCGTCCGGGGCGCGCCGCTTCACCTCCATCAACTGCTCGAAGCCGCGCCGCGCGGCGGCGGCCTCCGGGTGGCCCGACCGGCGGGCGGCGTCCACGACCGCGCGCAGCAGGAGCAGATTCCGGCTGTGCTGGATCGCTGCAAGCGATTCGATCGCACCGGATGTCGCCATTCCCGCGGCGAGCGAATCGAAATCGCCACCGGAAAAGGAGTGATTCAGCCACGCCATAACGCCCCGCCTTCGGCGAACGGACACCCATCTGGATTTTAGTCCGACTCCCGAGATCGTTAAACGCCGATGCCGTCCGGCCCGCGTCCGCCATGCGTTCGATTGCGGCTTCCCGCCTGGTCGCGAGTTCACGACTCGTCCCCGGCGCGGCGGCCCCGGCACGCTATTCTGACCGCGGAGGGCGATCAATGGGCGTTCGCAGGCTGCTCTTCCGTCTTGTCTGTCCGGCGCTCTTAGCGTGCCTGGGGCAGCCCTTGGCCGAGGCGGCGGAAATCCCGCCCGCATTATCGGACGCGGCGCCGTCCCAGGCCCCCGCGGCACGGCGGGAGGCCGCCACCGTCTACTGCGTGTCCCACCCGGGCCAGATGGCCGTCGCCCTCATCGCGCTGGGACTTCCCGTCCCCGGGGCCGCGCCCGGTACACCGGGCACGCCGGGCCCGACCGCGCCGCCCGGCACTTCCGCCCCGCCTGGCACCCCGCCCGCCGCCTCCCCCGCCGCCTCCCCCGCCGCCTCGCCGTGGCCGACTGTGGCCGCACGCACTCCCACCCCGTCCGAACTGCAAGCCTGGGCCGTGCATAACAGCGGGGAATTCAATCGCGCGTGCGACGCCTTGATCGGTTCCCAGTCCGTTTCGCGCGAGAAGGAGAAGAAGGGCTCGTCGGCGTGGGTGTCCGCTGGAAAGATTCTCGGACCGCTCCTCTTGGGAGCGCTCCTCACGCTCTTCACCACCGAATGGCGGGCGGCCGTCGACCGGGGCCGCAAGGAGGCCCTGGAACTCCGGCGGCTGGGCCGGGAATTCCGCTCCGCCGCGGACGATTACGCCGGGCAGCGCGAGCGGGGCGACCAGCCGCCCCCGCAGCCCGTGCACGCCGCCGGGCACGCGCTGGCGCTCCGCCTGGAGGAGGTCAAGGCCCGCCGCACCTGGTGGCGCACCGTGTCCCCGGTGCTCGCCGCGCTCGCCCCGGACCGGCTGGACGAGTCCGTGGTGGGGGGCTGGACCGAGCTGGGCGAGGACGACAGGAAGGCCAGGCACACCGCGGTCATGGACGCCGTCCGCCGCATCGACGCGCAGGTCGGCGGCACCGCGCGCGCCCTGGAGCATCCCTGGCGCCCGCCGCTCCTCCGCTGGTTCACGCTCTGGCAGAAGGTCCCCCCGCGATGAACGAGCCGAGGCCGCAGAGCGGTCGTCTCTCCACGAAGAACCCGCTCCGGTTGGAGCGGTACGCCGACAGGCCGCCGCTGGCCCTGGAACCGCACCGGGTGAAAGAGCACAAGGAACACTACGTGGACACCCGATCGTTCAAGTCGTGCTTCGACGAGTTCAAAGAGGAATTCAGCGATCTCGAAATGATCCGCGACCGTGGACATCTCGTCTACGTCCACGGCGCGCACGGCACCGGGAAGACATCCCTGATATGCCGGTGCGCCCACTACCTCAAGGAGCTCTCCACTCCGGCCGAAGTGCGCGTGGTCGACGCGCGGTCTCTGGTCGGCCCCACCGGCACACCGCAGCGGCGAATGCTCGGACTGGCCCTCAGGATCTGCTGGGAACTGCTGGCGAGCCAGCATTTTCGGGACGACCAGAACCGGAAACAGCAGGTCCAGAACGTGATCAGCGACATTGAGCGGCTGAAGGGGGACCGGACCCTCACCCCGGACATGATCCGAGCCGAGATCAGCACCATGCTGTTCGAGATCGACCTCGCCTCCGTCAGGGGCGGCCCGCTGGTCGTGGTCATCCTCCCGCGTTCCACCAACCTGGCCGACGTGTGCCTCTACGCCGACGTCGTGCAGCCCTGCATGCTCTTCTTCACCGAGATCCAGGACGAGGACCTCGACAAGGACGAACCCCCGTTCCACGGCAACATCTCCGTCATCCAGTTGCACACCCGCTCACTGGAGGTCGAGGACGGCTGGGCATTCATCCGGAAGCGCCTCTCCGGGAAAACGGACGGCCAGGAATCCTGGAAGATTCAGGAAGACGATATTACGAGAATTATGACCGCCTATGAGGGTCGCATGACGATAAGGATGCTGGTGGACGGACTTGTAGATCTTTTTGAGCAGATCATTGGTACTGACAGTTCGCGGGATGTGAGTTACAGTGACTTGGAGTCCCAATTCATCGTGGCTCGCGGATCGAGGGAACGGGCTCCTCATGACCGATGATCATGAGCCGTCGCCGGCGGCACGGCCCAACCCCTTTCCGCCCGGCGCGTCCGCGATGCTGGGCGAACTGCCGGACGAGGTGGCGGGCCTCGACACCCGGGCGATCCTCACCGCGCGGCACGTGGTCGACGAGTACCTCGCGCGCAACCTGCGGCCCTGGCGGGACACGCGCGCCCGACCGGGCCCGGCCCCCGACCCGCGGGCGCTGACCGACGACGAGGCGGTGCGGGCGTCCTCCACCGGCGCGAGCGGCGAGGTCATCGCCGTCTTCGGCGAGGCGGGCACCGGCAAGACCCACCTGCTCAACACGCTGATCCACCGGCTGCGCCATCCGGCTCCCGGGGCCGCGATCCCCCGCAAGATCGTCTATCTCTCCGCCCAGGCGTCCGACTTCGGCACCCTCTACCGCACCTCGTTCATCCCCAGGTTCCATCCCGACGAGCTCAAGAGCGTCGTCCTCGGCTACTACGCCGACGTTGTCGCCGAACGCCTCAGGACCGACTTCCCGCAACTGGCCGAGCAGGCGCGGGCGCTGGAGCGGCGCGACCCCTCCGTCGACCCGCGGACCCTCGCCCGGCAGACCGGGCTCGCGGCCCGGGTGCCGAGGCAGCTCCAGGAGCGGCTCTGGCAGGTGACCGGGAGCAAGCAGTTCGGCACCGCGTTCGCGCTGCTCGCCGACGCGCAGCTCGCGCTCGCGGTGATGGACTGGCTGGCCGGCGGCGTCCCGCCCGACGCCCGCCTCCAGGAGCAGGGGGTCACCGGGGAGCTGTCGTCCGACGCCCAGATGCTCGACTGCATGGGCGCGCTCACCAGCCTCTACGGGCGGCAGGGCCTGCACTTCGCGCTCCTCGTCGACGACATCGAACGACTCCTCGGCCGTCCCGACCAGCCCGCCACCGACACCCCGAAGTCGTTCCACAAGCTCCTGCGCACGTTCGTGGAGAGCGGGGCGCTGCTCGTCCTCGGCGGCCTGCCCGAGTACGTCGACCAGATCCCCGGCGAGGTCCGCTCCCGGATCCGCACCCTGATCTCGCCGTCCCCGCTGGACGGCGAGCAGATCGCCGAGTACGTCAGGCGCCGCCAGGGCGGCGTGCTCGACCCGTTCGAGCAGTCGGCCTGCGACGCGATCCACCGGCTCACCGGCGGCCGTCCCCGGCAGGTCGTCCGGCTCTGCTACCGCAGCTTCCAGCTCACCGAGCCGCCCGCCAAGGTCGACGTCCCCGCCGTCCACGAGGCGGCGCGGCGGGAGAACCTCGGCTACGTCGCGTCACTGGACGACATCCGCTCGCAGGTCTCGGAGATCCTCACCGGGCGGGGCTGGGCGGCCGAGACGCGGCACCCGCTGCGGCCGGGCGGCGAGCGTCCCGACTTCTGGATCCCGATGCCCACCGGGCAGGACGCCGCGGGCTGCGCGATCGTGGTGAGCGGGCGGCTGGTGCTGCCCAAGGACGCCGAGCCGCTGATCGGGCGCGTCGAGACGCTGCGCCGCGGCAACCCCGAGCGCCGCGTGGTCGTGGTGACCGGGTTCCTCAGCGAGGAGATCCGCCCCTCCCTGACCCGCGCGTGCGGAGCGCCGCCGATCGTGTACGCCGCCGACCGGTTCCACGAGGTCCTCACCTCCCGCCTGGACGAGCTGAACCGCGAGATCCTCGGCCGCCGTCCCGGCCCCGGACCGGCCGCCGACGGCGACATCGCGCTGATGCGCGACTCGGTGGACCGGATCCGGCGGCAGGTCACCGCCTCCCACGACCGCGTCCTCGACCTGCAGAACCAGGTCGAGCTGATCCGGCGGCACACCGACCGGCAGCTCCAGGCGATCAAGAGCGACCTCGCGCACCTCCCGGCCGCCGCCGGGGAGGAGCCGGAAGACCCGGGACGGGAACTGCCGGAGGCCGTCGTCCGGCTGTTCACCATGGCGCTCGACTCCCTCGCCGCCATCGACGACGTCGACGCCTACATCGGCCGCGCCTTCGACCTGTCCCGCGACGACGCCGCCACCACCGGCGCGATGCTCAACTACCGGTTACGCCGCTACGAGATCTTCGAGGCGATCGGGGTGAGCATGGTGCTGCGGCGGCTCGTCACCTCGTTCGAGCGGTCGGTCGCCTCCTGGCTGGCCGACGTGCGCTCCCGGTCGGGCCCCGGTTCGGGCCCCGCCGCCGACGACCGCGCGCGGCTCGACAAGCTGTGCGAGGCGTTCGACGCGAGCTACGACGCCGTCCCGCTGTCGTCGCTCAGCCAGCTCGACGCCCTGTCCGACGACGCGGTGCCCGGCCTCAGCGGGTCCGTCGCCCAGGTCGCGATCGCCGAGAGCCTGGACGGGCTGAGCGGCCGCGTCCGGCACAACGTGCTCAGCGCCGCCGAGACCATGGACCGCGACCCCGGGCCACCGCCCCTCTAGGCCGGGCCCGGCCCCGCCGCCCGGTCGCGGGTGTACTCGTCGATGATCGTCTCCAGGCGCCGGTCGGCGTCCCACACGCTCGACTGGCGCAGCGTCACCCCGAACAGCACGAGGCCGTCGGGCAGCCCCCGGTAGTACAGCGCGCCCTGCTCGACGTCCATGACGAGGCGGTCCAACCGTCCCCGCAGGACCGGTTCGAGCTGGTACGACAGGGACCGCACGAGCTGCCGCGCGGAGAGGCTGATCTCCTCGTAGCGCTTCCTTCGCTCGGCGACCGACACCCTGCGGAAGTACTGCCCGAGGACGTCGTCGGCGAGGACGTCGGTGGTGAACAGGTGCTCGCCGCCGCGATGGGCCGAGACGTAGTGCAGGTCGAGCGGCGAGACCCGGCGGCGGCTGAGGTCCAGGAGGCGAGCGTCGGCGCCGGGGGCCTCGAACACGACGGGCGCCGGTTCGGGGACGTCCGGGAGCGCCGGCGCGTACGTGCTGTAGCCGCCCAGGTTCTCCGGCCCCAGCGAGTAGAGCGCGCGGACCCGGTCGGAGATCCACGCCATCTGCCGGTCGCCGAGCTCGGCGGGCTCGCCCTCCCGCGCGACGCCGAACTGGGTCTCCCCCGGGCGGAGCGAGATGTAGTAGACGGCGCCGGAGGCGCAGGACAGGACCATGCGGATGAGACGCCCGCTGTCCAGCGGGGCCGTCCAGGCGTCGCACTTGTCGAACGTCGGGCCGAGCCTGCACCCGATGCGGGTGTGGAGCTTCCGGTCCTTCGGGGTCAGGCCGGGGTCCTCCACCGCGAAGCGGAACATGCCGTCGATGAAGTTCGCCGTGTGGACCAGCCCGGCGGCCCGTTCGAACTCCTCCTCGACGGTGTGCTCCAGTAACAGCGTTCCGGGGCTGCCGCCGACGTGCTCGGCACGCCGGGTGGTAAGCCTCGCGGTCTCGCTCACCTCGGTCTCCTCTCCAGGGGGTTCCGGGCCGGTCTCAGATCTGCGGGGCGTCCCATTCGAACGCGCGGCGCCCGGTGCCGGGCGCCTCGTCCCGCAGCCGCGCCCGGGTGTGGGCGAGGTTCCCGCGCACCGCGAGGGCCCACGGGTGGTCGTCGTCGGGGTAGCAGGACGCGAGCCGCTCCTCGGCCTGCTCGTCGAGGTCGAGGGCTTCCTCCGGGCGGCCGAGGGCCATCAGCGCGTTCGCCCGGTCGACCAGCGCCCCCACCACGTACGGGTGGTCGTCGTCGAGCTTCTCGCGCAGCGCGTCCAGCGCGGTCTCGCTCTGCTCCCCGGCGAACTCGGCGTCGCCGCAGGCCAGCGCGTAGACCGACAGGTTGCAGCGGGCGAGCTGGACGAACGGGTGCCCCTCCTCGTACAGGCCGAGGTAGCCGAGCACGGCGCGGCCCGCCCCGGCGCGCGCGGCGTCGTGCGCGCCGCAGGCGTGCTCGGCCGCGGCGAGGGCCAGCCGGCAGGCCAGCGTCTCGTAGTTCTCGCCGGGGTGGACGTCCAGGTGGAGGCTCAGCAGCCGGCGCAGCTCCCGCAGGTCGGTGTGCCGCGCGTCGGGGTCGCCGGGCCGGTGCCGGCGGGTGATGCGCTGGTGCCGCTGGGCGCACAGCAGGTGGGGGTTCGCGGCGTCCTCCCGGTACAGCTCGCGGAGGTCGGCGACCGCGACGGTCAGCTCCCGCGCCGACTCCTCGTACCGGCCGAGGTGGCGCAGCAGCGCGCCGATCCGGTAGGTGGAGACGGCGACCTCCAGCCGGTCGCCGGGGTCGACCCGGTGCTGCCGCTCCCGGTTGCGCCGTTCGAGCTCCAGCGCCTCCCGGACGGACGAGTCGAGCCCCTCCAGCGTCAGCGACAGCGTGAGGTTCTTCGCGGCGGTCCTGGTCAGCTCGTGGTCGTCGCCCAACTCGCGGCGCAGCCCGAGCAGCGTCGCGCGGTCGCGGATGAGCGCGGCGGCGAAGTCGCCGGACAGGCGCAGGTCGGCCGCGTACCCGCGCGCGCTCATCAGCGTCCGGATGTCGGTGCGGCCGAGGCGCATCTGCCGGTTGAGCGCGTCCGCGGACAGGGCGGCCGCCTCGTCGAAGCGGCCGAGCGCCCGCAGCAGGTTGGCGCGCTGCACCTCGACGCGCAGCAGCAGCGGGTCGTCGGGCCCCCAGCGGTCGCGCCAGTCGGCCGCGAGCCGCTCGGCGGCGGCGAGGCCGAGCGAGCGGTCGTGCCTGTCCCCGGCCACGTACAGGTGGCGCAGGTGGCAGGCGAGCCAGCGGCGGACGGGCCGCTCCCGGCTTGCGAACGCCTCGCTGACCACCAGGTGCCGCCCCAGCTCGGCGAACGTCGCGGCGTGGTAGGGCTGGTCGACCTCGGCGTCGGCGGGCGCGAACGCGGCGAGGACGCCGTGCACCTCGGCGACCACCTCGGCCCGCTCGTCGTCCGCCAGCGACTCCCGGACGATCTTCTGGACCATCCGGTGGACGCGCAGCTCCCCGCCGAGCTCGTAGTCCACCTCGGCGAGCCCGTACCGGGCCAGCCGGATGAGCAGCGCCTCCAGCCGCACGGAGTCCTCGGCGAGGTCGGGCCAGCGCTTCTCCAGCGCGGCGAGCATGGCGGGCGAGAACAGCAGCCTGCGGCCCACGCCGTCGGGCGACAGGAACGCCGCCATCCGCATCAGCCGCACGGCGGCGTCGCCGGAGTCGGCCTGGCGCAGGGACTCCAGCGTCAGCCCGAGGACGGTCCGGGCGGTTAGCAGGTCGGCGTCCTCCGGCCCGGCCGCCGCGGTCGGCGCCGCGGTCGGCGCTGTGGTCGGCGCGGTGGCGAAGCGGTCGGCGAACAGGCTCAGGAACGTCTCGGCCGCGTCCTCGACGGCCTGGAGCTCGCGGAACGCGGCCGCCTCCGGCCGGAGGCCCTGCGCCTCGGGGAGGGCGGCGCCGCGCTGGGCCCGGTCGGCGTGGCGCTCCACCCACGCCGCGGCCAGCGCGACGTTGAGCGGGAGGTCGCGCATGCGCTCCGCGAGCCGGTCGATGTGCTCCTCGGAGAGGGCCCGGACCGTTCCGTGGAGCAGCTCCCGGCTCTCGGCGCGCGTGAACGCGCCCGCGCGGGTGGCCTTCTCGACGCGGCGGACCAGCACGCCGTTGCGGAGGGCCTCGACGTTCCCGCCGGTGATGACGACGTGGCGGCCGCGAGTGGTCTCGGGGACGAGGCCGTCCAGGTCCTCGGGGCGCTCGACGTTGTCGTAGACCAGCAGCCAGGTGCCGGCGCGGTCGACCTCCTCCTTGACGAACTGCGCGACGGGATCGCCCGCGGCGGACGCGGGCCTGCGCCCGTCGCCGCGCGCGTCGACCGCGTCGCGCATGGCGGTGAGCCCGGCGCGCACGCTCGGCGCCGACGCCGCGGTGATCCACCAGATCACGTCGTAGTCGCCGGAGAACCGGTGCGCGTACTCCATGGCGAGCCGGCTCTTGCCGGTGCCCGGCGGGCCGTCGATCGTGTAGACGCCGTCACGGTCCGAGCCGAGCAGCGCGTCGCGCATCCGCTCGATCTCGTCGCCCCGCTCGACGAAGGGGCCCGCGGGCGGGGGCAGGCGGCGGGCGGCGGGCGGACGGCGGGGGAACCGGGGCTCGCCCGGGACGTCCCGGTGCTCGGGCGGCGTGCGCGCGGGCATCAGCCGCCGGAACAGCTCCTGGCGGGCGTCCCGCTCGTCGAGGGCGAACAGGTCGATCCGCGCGGTCTCCGGGACGCCGTCGGCCGGGTCCTCGGGCGACAGCCTGAGATACCAGCCGCCGTCGGACACCGGCGCCGCCCCCGAGGTGGCGGCGCCTTCGGGCCCGATGACGAGGACGAGGTCGTCATCGCGGGGCGCGCCGTCCCCGACCGGGCGGAAGGGCGTCGAGCGGAGCTGGACGGCGAGCCAGTCGGCCCAGGCGCGCTGGGCGGGCTCGTAGACCACGCGGTACCGGCGCGTCCGCGAGGCGCCGTCCGCGCCGACGCGCTCCCGGTACGCCTCGACCGTCTCGGCCGCGGCCCGCGGCGGGTCGAACCCCGGGTCGCCGAGGATCTCGCGGAGCGCGTCCCGGTAGGCGGGCAGGAGCCGGGCGGCGACCGGGTCGCCGCCGAACACGGCGAGCCTTCCGGCGGCCCCGGCCCCGGCGGCGGAGACGGTGCCGGAGGCGGCGTCGGAGACCTTGGGGGTCGCCATCCGCCGCCAGTAGCCGTCGCGCGCGGCGGGCGGCATCGTGCCGGGTAACAGCCACGCGAACCGCACCCGAGCCTCGTCCTGCCACGCCGGGTCCTCGACCTGCATGAGCAGCGGGACGAGCCGGGGGACGTCGGCGGTCCTCAGCTCCCGGGCGAGCCCCTCACCGGCCGCGATCCCGCCGCGGTCGGCCCGGACCCCGACGACCACGGTGTCGGCGAGCTTCGCCAGCGCCCCCGCCGGGAGGCCGACGGCGTCGACGAGCACGTGGTCGTACTCGGTGCGGCGCAGGCTCTCGCGGAGGGCGGCGGCGAATCCGACCGGGTCGGGGATGTCCGGTCCGGTCCAGTGCCCGCGGGCGCCGCCGCGGCCGAGCGCGGGGAGGAAGTCCACCCGGCCGGCGATCGGCGGGCCGGGCGGCCGCCGGTGCCGCAGGACGGACTGCAGGTCGAGCCCGTCCGGGGCGTCGGCGCCGAAGCCGCGGGCGAGGTCGACCAGCCCGGCGTCGTCAGGACCGGAGGCGGCGAACGTCTTCGCGTGGTCCTCCAGGGCGGGCGACGCCAGGTCGCCGTCGACGAGGAGCACGACGCGGCCGGCGAGCGCGAGCATCCAGGCGAGGTTCGCGAGGGCGGTGGTGCAGCCCGCGCCGCGCTCCGGGGAGGTCAGGGCGATGACGTCCGGGGGGCCGCTGCGCGGCGGGACGTCGGGCACGGGGACCAACGCGGCTCCTTCGGGCTCATATTCGCGCCTTGAACGTCAGGTACAAAGCCGACTCTTCGAGGTTCTCCCAATAGATGCGGCTGACGGCCCTGCGAAGCGCCTCGCTCGGCAGCGCGTCCATTTGATCGAGATCGAAGTCGGTCACGTCGATGATGGTGGTCGGAAGATCCTCGCTCGCCTCGTCCATCGATCACTCTATTCGGCTGACACGGGAGTTCTTTGGGGTTGACCGAATTCGGCCGCACATGTCAAGGCCACTTCCGCCATCCCGCATGGGCAGGGTCAGGCTAGTCCCGATCCGCAATGGCGACTGCGTCGTCTGCCGCTTTTTCCACGTCCGGCCAAGGACCGACGAGGGTCTCTTCGCCGGGGTCCGGCAACCGGTCGGCGAACCGGTTCAGGAGCCCGTTGGAGGCGTAGTGCAGGACGTTCACGACGAGGATCGCGGGCGCGACGATGCCGACGGTGCCCCGGAAGTCGGGCTCCAGCGCCAGCGCCAGGATGATCGCGGTGATCCCGTTCTGCTGGCCGAGCGCCAGGTGGACGCGGTCGCGGCGGCTCAGCCCGTGCTTGAGGACGGGCACCACGAGCAGCGAGATGAGCGCCTGCGCGCCGAACGCCGCGCAGCCCAGCACCAGCGCGGGGAGCGGGTCGACGCCGTCCACGAGCAGCAGCCCGAGGGCGAAGGAGGCGACGAGGAACGCGACCGACACGGCGCGGTCGATGAACCCCGCGTACGCCCCCACGCGGAAGAACAGGCCGGTCACGGCCACGGCCAGCATCAGCATCGAGTCGGCGGCGACGAGGAAGACGGCCGCCAGCGCCACCAGGGAGAGCAGGTCGACGCCGCGCCCGCCCCCCTCGACGTCCGAGCCCACACGCCTCCGCAGGGCGCGCAGCGCGAGGAACACCAGCAGCGCCCCCGCCGCCAGCGCGAGGTTCCACCCGAGGTCGACCAGGTAGGCGCCGAGCCCGCTTCCGGACGGACCGGCCCGCGGCGACCCGTCCCGTCCGGACAACCGGAAGGCGAGGATCGAGAAGTAGAGGGCGAGGAGCACCGTCACCGGGTCGTCGAACGAGGCCCACGCGAAAAGGAGCGCCTTCGCCCGTTCCGACATCCGGCTGCCCGCCCGCATCGCGGCCACCGACAGCGGGTCGATCTGCGCGACGGCGATGCCGAGCACCAGGTAGCGGGCCTCGTGGAACGCCAGGAGCATCACCCCCGCGATCAGGGTCGCCTTGAGGACCACACCCAGCGTGACGGCCACGAGGACGCCCCGGACGTCCCGCCTGAGCGCCCCGAGCTCGATCGCGTGGGTGCTCCCGTACAGCCCGATCGCGAGCAGGAACCCGGCGAGCAGCGAGTACCGGGCCGACCCCGCCAGATCATGGGGATGGACGAGCGCGCCCGCGCCGAGCCCGGCCATCGTGGCGAGCACCGCCCCGACCACGATGGGCGGGACGATCCGCGACAGCCGTCTCCACGGTAAGCGCGCGCCCAACGGCACACTCCGTTCCAGGGGCCGACTCCGTGCGGCGGATCACCGCCGGCGGCCGGGCTCGCCGATGCCTGCGAGCACGGACATCATAAGAAACGATCTCCACCCACCGAAAGGCCACCGCGACACCGGTCGACTTACCTCCTGACCGAAATGCGGCTACCACCGTGAACCCGGACTAAGCCCGTTCCATCGTCCGAAAACCCCGCCTCCCACCCACCTTGTCCATGGACAAACCGCCACCAGAGCCACAACAAAACAACCCCACTCTCAGCCCCGGCCCTCCCACCAAAAAAATAACGCCCCCCGATAAAGGGAGGCGTGGACGGTCGCGGCCGTGACCGCGTGGTTGGCAGCAGGGCTTTCCGTCCACCCGCCATTCCAGATCGCCCCCGCCACGAGCGGATGGCGGGCGAATGACTAAGGGCCCGTGTTCTCTATGTTGAGAACCGGGCCCTTGCTTCGTGCTTCTTGGTAGCGGGGGCAGGATTTGAACCTGCGACCTCTGGGTTATGAGCCCAGCGAGCTACCGAACTGCTCCACCCCGCGGCGATGGCTTAACTCTATGGGGCCGGAGGTGCTTAGGCAAACGGGTTTGGAGGGACGGGGGCCTGGAGGGCGGCGGCGAGCATGGCGGTGAGGTCGGCGGTGAAGGTGTCGTGGTCGAGGAGGGTGCGCTGGGGGGTGGCGGGGTCGAGGCGGCCGGTGCGGTCGGCCAGGGCCGTGGTGAGGAAGGCGATGGCGACGGCGATGCGCTCCAGGGCGAGGGGTTCGGGGAGGGTGGCGCGGCAGGCGGTCTCCAGGAGTTCGAGCTGGCGGGCGAGCGCGGTGCCGTGCAGGAGGGGCGGGGGGCGGTGGTCGCGGATTCCGGCGCGTCCGGCGAGTTGGGCGGTGATGCGGAGGAAGTCGCGGCCTTCGGGGGTGCGGAGTTCGTCGGCGGTGGGACGGACGATGGCGTCGACGATGCCGTGGAGGTCGTCGGTGCCGAGGGTGGGGAGGGTGGCCTCGCGGGCGGGCTCCATGCGCTGGACGCCCTCGGCGAGGATGGCCTGGAGAAGCCCGGCGCGGGAGCCGAAGTGGTAGGTGACGGCGGAGTCGTTGGCCTGTCCGGCGGTGGCGACGATGTCGCGGGTGCGGGCGGCGTCGATGCCGTCGGCGGCGAGGTGGTGGGCGCCGGCGCGGAGGAGCCGTCGGCGGGTAGTGGTTGCGTCCTTCGGCACGGCGGTGATACTAACAGGGGGCGTTATTAACGGTGGCCGTTATAAGTCGCGGCAGACGGGAGCCCCATGGCGGACGTCTACGACCCGTTCGATCCCGGATTCCAGGCCGATCCCTACCCGGCGTACCGGCGGCTGCGCGACGACGACCCGGTGCACCGGCACGACGATCCGCCGTTCTGGGCGCTGTCGCGGTTCGACGACGTCTGGGCGGCGGTCCGGGACGCGGAGACGTTCTCGTCCGCCCAGGGCCTGACGTTCTACCCGGACGAGATCGGCACGCTGGGCCTGCCCCCGACGATCGTGATGCTCGACCCGCCGCGGCACAGCGTGCTGAGGAGGCTGGTCAGTCACGGGTTCACGCCGCGCCGGATCGCCGCCCTGGAGGATCTGCTGCGCGGGTTCGCCCGGTCGCGGATCGCGCTGATGGAGCGGAAGGCGGCGGACGGTGAGACGCCCGACCTGCACCGCGACTTCGCGTCCGCGCTGCCGACGTTCGCGCTCGCGCACCTGCTCGGCGTCCCCGAGGCGGACCGGGCGCGGTTCGGCCCGTGGGTGTCGGCGCTGACGACCCTCCAGGACGACGGCTTCCACCCGCAGTCGATGCGGAGCGAGGCGGTCGAGGCGGTGGCGGAGATGTTCGCCTACTTCACCGACGTGATCGCCGCGCGCCGGAGGGAACCGTCCGGCGACCTGATCAGCGCGCTCGCGGTCGCCGAAGTGGACGGCGAGCGGCTCACGGACTGGGACGTCCTCGGCTTCTGCTTCGTCATGGTCGCGGGCGGCAACGACACGACCGGGAACCTGATCTCGCACGGCGTGGCGCTGCTGGACGGCGACCACGCGCAGCGCGAGCGGCTGGCGGCCGACCCGTCGCTCGTCCCGAACGCGCTGATGGAGTTCCTGCGCCTGGAGGGCTCGGTGCAGGCCCTCGGGCGGACGACGACGCGCCCCGTCACCCTGCACGGGACGGAGATCCCCGAGGGCGAGAAGGTGATGATGCTGTTCGGCGCGGCCAACCGCGACTTCCGCGAGTTCGGCCCGTCCGCCGGCGCCCTGGACGTCACCCGGGAGATCCCGCGCCATCTCGGCTTCTCCAGCGGCGTGCATTTCTGCATCGGCTCGCATTTGGCCAAGCTCCAGGCCCGGGTCGCCTTCGAGGAATTGCTGAGGGCCCATCCCCATGCCGGCGTGGACGTGGAGAACGCGGAACGGATCGCGTCGCCGTTCACCCGTGGCTGGAAGAGCCTCCCAGCCACGGGCATCCGAGCGCTTTGACCCCCGTCGGCTAGCCCATGTGCGGGTAGCGGTAGTCGGTCGGCGGGACGAACGTCTCCTTGATGGAGCGCGGCGACGTCCAGCGGAGCAGGTTGAACACGGATCCGGCCTTGTCGTTGGTGCCGGAGGCCCGCGCCCCGCCGAACGGCTGCTGTCCGACGACGGCGCCGGTGGGCTTGTCGTTGATGTAGAAGTTCCCGGCCGCGTACCGGAGCACCTCGGCGGCGTGCGCGGCGGCCTCCCGGTCGTTCGCGATGACGGCGCCGGTCAGCGCGTAGTCGGCGATCGACTCCATCTGGGCGAGCATCTCCTCGTAGCGGTCGTCCTCGTACACGTGGACGCCGAGGATCGGCCCGAAGTACTCGGTGCGGAAGATCTCGTTGTCCGGGTCGTCCGACACGAGGACGGTCGGCCGGACGAAGTACCCGACCGAGTCGTCGTAGGTCCCGCCCGCGACGATCTCGACGCCCGGGTCCTCCTTGGCGCGGTCGATGGCGGCCTTGCTCTTGGCGAACGCCCGCTCGTCGATCAGCGCGCCCATGAAGTTGGACAGGTCGGAGACGTCCCCCATGGTGAGCCCGTCGGCCTCGGCGGCCAGGGCCTCCTTGAGGCCGCCGTCCCAGATCGACCGCGGCACGTACGCGCGGGACGCGGCCGAGCACTTCTGCCCCTGGTACTCGAACGCGCCGCGCACGAGCGCCGTCTTGAGCACGGCCGGGTCGGCGGAGGGGTGCGCGACGACGAAGTCCTTGCCGCCCGTCTCCCCGACGAGCCGCGGGTAGCCGCGGAACTTCCCGATGTTGTCGCCGACCGTCTTCCACAGGTGCCGGAACGTCGCGGTGGACCCGGTGAAGTGGATCCCCGCGAGGTCGCGGTGCTCCAGCGCCACGCTCGACACGGCGAGCCCGTCCCCGGTCACGAGGTTGATCACGCCGGGCGGCAGGCCCGCCTCCTCCAGCAGGCGCATGAGCAGGACGGCCGAGTACGTCTGCGTCGGCGACGGCTTCCACACCACGACGTTGCCCATCAGCGCGGGCGCGGTCGGCAGGTTCCCGGCGATCGCGGTGAAGTTGAACGGCGTGATCGCGTAGACGAACCCCTCCAGCGGCCGGTGGTCGAACCGGTTCCACACCCCGGGGCTGTTGATCGGCTGCTCCGCGAGGACCTGCCGCGCGAAGTGCACGTTGAACCGCCAGAAGTCGACCAGCTCGCACGGGCTGTCGATCTCCGCCTGCTGGACGGTCTTGGACTGCCCGAGCATCGTCGCGGCGAGCAGCGTCTCCCGCCACGGCCCGGCGAGCAGGTCCGCCGCCCGCAGGAAGATCGCGGCCCGGTCGTCGAAGGACAGCGCCCGCCAGCCGGGGGCGGCCTTGAGCGCGGCGTCGATGGCGTCGCGGGCGTCGTCCTCGGTGGCCGTGCCGAACGTCCCGAGGACGGAGGCGTGCTTGTGCGGCTGCACCACCGCGACCTTCGCGCCCGCCCCGAGCCGGCGCTCGCCGCCGATCGTCATGGGCAGGTCGATCGGCGCCTCGGCGGTCAGCTCGGCGAGCCTCGCCTCCAGCCGGGCCCGCTCGGCGCTGCCCGGGGCGTAGCCGCGCACCGGCTCGTTCGCCGGCGTCGGAACGGTGGTCACGGCGTCCATGAAAGGAACCTCCTGTGGAGTCGGCGGAATGAGCGGGCGAGCGGGGGGCGGGTCAGCGGCGGGCGGGTCAGCGGAAGGCGGGTCAGCGGGAGGTGAAGGAGCGGAGGAAGAACACGAGGTTGGCGGGACGCTCGGCCAGCCGCCGCATGAAGTAGCCGTACCAGTCGGCCCCGTACGGGACGTAGACGCGCATCCGGTGGCCCTCGGCGAGGCGCCGCTGCTCGGCCGTCCGGATCCCGTACAGCATCTGGAACTCGTAGGACGACGGGCTTCTTCCCGCGGCCAGCGACAGCGCGATCTCGATGATCCGCGGGTCGTGGCTGCCGACCATCGGGTATCCGTCGCCGTTCATCAGCGTCCGGAGGGCGCGGACGTAGGCGCGGTCGACGTCCCGCTTGCTCTGGAAGGCCACCGACGCGGGCTCCGCGTACGCGCCCTTCACCAACCGGACCCGCGACCCTTCGCCGACCAGATCCTTGAGGTCGCCTTCCGTACGACGCAACATCGACTGGATGGCGACGCCGACCCAGGGGAAGTCGACGCGGAGCTTCCCGAGGATCTCCAGCGTGGAGTCGACGGTGGTGTGGTCCTCCATGTCGAGCGTGACGGTCATCCCGACCCGTCCGGCCGCGGCGCAGATCTCGCGGGCGTGGTCGAGGGCGAGGTCGCCGGGGAGCGCCTGGCCGAGCGCCGACAGCTTCACCGAGGCGTCCGCGCCGCCCGCGTAGCCGTGGTCGGCGAAGGCGGTGAACAGCTCCAGGTAGGCGTCCCGCGTGGCCGTCGCCTGCGCCCGGTCCCTGGTGTCCTCGCCGAGGTGGTCGAGCGTGACGCGCAGTCCGGCCGCGTCCAGCTCGCCGACCGCGTGCAGGGCGCCGGCGAGATCGTCACCGGCGACGAACCGGTCGACGACTCCCCTGGTCAGGGGGATGGACGTGACGAGGCCACGCATCCGCCGGCTGCGCGCGGCGGCGAGCAGAAGGGGACTGAGCATCGGACCCTCCAACGTCTGGGAACACCTCGCACGGTAGGAGCGCCCGGCCACCTCGCCGTATAGCCAAATGCGACTTTAAGCGCGCGATTTCTTCATACAGACGTATGATGGGCGTTCATGGACCTTCAGGAGATCGCGGAACACGCGGCCGACCTCCTCCGCGCCCCCGCCACGCTGGAGGACCGCGACTTCCACCTCGTCGCCTACGCCGCCCACGGGGACACGATCGACCCCGTCCGGATGGACTCGATCCTCCACCGCCGCGCGACGCTCGCCGTCCGCACCCGGTTCGAGCGGCACGGCATCGCCCGCGCGACGGGGCCCGTGCGCATCCCGGCGGACACGTCCGTCGGGCAGCTCGGACGGCTGTGCCTGCCCGTCCGCTGGAACAACGTGACCTACGGCTACCTCTGGCTCCTCGACGACCAGGAGCGCATCACCCCCGCCCAGGCCGCCCAGGCGATGCCCCTCTGCGAGCGCGCGGCCCTGCTCATGGCGCGCCAGGCCCGCGAGCGCGACGACCTCGGCTGGCGGGTCGCCGACCTGCTCTCCACCCACCTCGACGTCCGCACCCAGGCGGCGGACGAGCTGACCGACGCGGGCGTCGCCGAGCCGCCTTTCACGGTCGCCGTCCTGCGCACCCCGAGCGCCGAGCCCCTCAACCCGTGGCTGCTCCCCCACTCCGCCCTGACGACGGTGTGGCAGCGCGACCACGTCCTGGTGATCCCGTCCACGTCGGCCGCGCCGATCGACCGGGCCCGGCGCCTCCTGGAGGAGCGCAACGTCACCGTCCGGGCGGGCGTCTACTCCCCCTGCCTCGCGCTCGACCAGGTCCACGAGGGGTGGCTCCGCGCCCGCGTCGCCGCCCGCGTGGCGGCCCCCGGCGAGACGCGCGACTGGAGGTCCCTCGGCGCCCTCCGCCTCCTCCGCACGGCGGGCGACGAGGCCCTCACCCAGTCGACCCAGACCGAAGGCGCCGAACGCCTCCTCCAACACCCCGACCTAGCCGAAACGGCGCGCACCTACCTGGACTTGGCGGGCAACGTCCAGAAGACTGCCCAGACCCTCAACATCCACCGCCAGACCCTCTACCACCGCCTGCGCCGCATAGAAGACCTGACGTCCCTGGCCCTGACCAACGGCCAAGACCGCCTAACCCTCCACCTCGCCCTGACCCTCGCCCCCCACCTGAAGCAGGACGTCCCCTAGGACTCCGCCTGGGCGAAGTGGGCGTGCTCGGTGCGGAGAGTGCGTTTGAGGATTTTTCCGCTGGGTTTCTTGGGGAGGGCCTCGGCGAAGCCGATGTACTTCGGGCGTTTGTAGCCGGCGAGGCGGGCGCGGGTGTGGGCGTGGACGTCGTCGGCGGTCAGGAACGTGCCGGGCTTCGGGACCACGACCGCGGTGACCGCCTCGATCCAGCGAAGGTGGCCGATGCCGAACACCGCGACCTCGGCGACGCCGTCCAGCTCGTAGAGCCTTAGCGGGTCGTCGTCTTCGACGAGGACGTCGGGCGCGGTTTCCGGGCCGGACGTCCAGCAGATGTCGACGTCTTCCCAGCCCTCGGCGGGAGCGCCGCCTATCGCCCCGCGCACGCCGCCCTCTATTCCGGCGGTGGCGAACACCGTCACGGCGTATTGCCAGCAGTTGTGGTTGAGCAGCGCGAGCCGGTCGCCCTTTCGTATGCCGCGTCCCGCGAGGGCGTGCGCGGCCGCTGGCAGATGCCCCTGACCACCCCCGAAAAGGGGGACCGCGCCCGCCCGCCGCGCCCGGGGCCGCGCCTCGACGCCGTGTATCGCGGACGTATCGAAAACCGCATACGCCCTCGCAACGATCTTCCTTCTTCAGTGGAGGCATGAACCACAGCGCATCAGTGTCAGAGAGCGACGGCGCCGTTCCCGGCGGGGCGGCGGTCTCGGTCTTCGACGACGGCTCCCCGGCGGTGGCGGGACTCGACCCGGACCTCCGCGACGCGCTCCGCCGGGCGGCGGCGGACGCGGAGTCCGACGGCGTCCGGCTCCGGGTCAACAGCGGCCGGCGGACGCCCGAGCACCAGCGGCGGCTGCTGCGGGACGCCATCGCCAGGCACGGCTCGCCGGACGAGGCCGCCCGCTGGGTGGCCACTCCGGAGACGTCCGCCCACGTGTCGGGCGAGGCGGTCGACATCGGCCCTCCGGAGGCCGCCGCCTGGCTTTCCGACCACGGCGCCGCGTACGGGCTGTGCCAGATCTACCGGAACGAGCCCTGGCATTTCGAGCTGCGTCCGGAGGCGGTGAGGAACGGCTGCCCGCCGATGTACGCCGATCCGACCGAAGACCCCAGGATGCGGCGGTGAGCCGATCCGCCATCGCGGCCCAGCGGGGCACCTTTCCCGCGCCCACCCTGGAGACGCTGCCCGTCGCCGTGACCGCGAACGTGGCGAGGGTCCGCGCGCGGACGCGGAGCACGATCATGGCCGTCGTCAAGGCGGACGGCTACGGCCACGGCGCCGTCACGGTCGCCCGGGCCGCCGTCGCCGCCGGCGCCGGATGGCTCGGGACGACCAGCCTCGCCGAGGCTTCCGCGCTCCGCGCCGCCAGGCTGGAGGTGCCGATCCTCACCTGGCTGCACCCGTCCGGGATCGACGCCGAAGCGGCGGCGGTCGCCATGGTGGACGTCGCGGTCGGGTCGGTGGACGAACTCGCCACGCTCCTGACTCAAACCGCGCCGACGACGGTGCGGATTCACCTCCATGTGGACACCGGCATGTCCCGTGGCGGCTGCCCCCGCGAGCAGTGGGACGAGCTGCTCGGCCTCGCCCGGCGCGGGCAGCGGGCCAGGCGTGTCCGCGTCACGGGCGTCATGGGGCATCTCCCGCTGGCCGACCGCGCCGATCCGGCGGAGAACGCAGGGGCGGTCGCGGGTATGCGCGATGCGGTCCGGATGGTCCGGGCGGCCGGGTTCGGTTCGCCGGTCACCCATCTCGCCGCCACGTCCGGGACGCTGACCGACCCGGCGACCCACTTCGGCCTGGTCCGCGTCGGGGCGGGGCTGGTGGGCATCGACCCGTCCGGGAGCGTGGAGATGCACGGCGCGTCCCGGCTGACCGCACCGATCGTGCACACCGCCCGGGTCGGGGCCGGGACGCCGGTCGGCTACGACGGCGCGTACGTCACCGGCCGCGCCACCCATCTGAGCGTCCTCCCCCTCGGCTACGCCGACGGGATCCCACGGGAGCTGTCGCCGCAGGCCGGGGTCGAGATCCACGGGCGCCGCCTCCCGGTCGTCGGACGGGTCTCGATGGACCAGATCGTGATCGACACCGGCGCCGAGGCGTTCCCGGTCGGCACGTCCGCGACCGTGTTCGGCCCGGACGGGGGCGCCACCCCGTCCGTCCACGACTGGGCCCGCTGGGCCGGGACCATCCCGCACACCATCGTCACCGGCATCGGCCCCCGCGTGCGCAGAAGCACCGCGTGAAAAGGAGCGCCCCTTGAACAAGACGACACGGCGGGTCGTGGTGATCGGCGGCGGGGAGAACGCCGAGCACGACGTCTCCCTGGCCACGGCGGCGGCGATCGCGGCGGCGCTGCGGTCCGGCGGCTTCGACGTCGACGAGCTGACCATCGGCCGCGACGGGACGTGGCGGCGCGGGCCGAGCGCGCTCCGCCCGCGGCCCGCCGGTTCCCTGGCGGCCGCGCTGGACGTCGTCGACGGCGCCGACGCCGTGTTCCCCGCCGTCCACGGCCCGGTCGGCGAGGACGGGACGCTCGCGGCCCTGTGCGCCCTCACGCACACGCCGATGGTCGGCTCCGGCCTGCGCGCCGGAGCGCTCGGCATGGACAAGTGGGCGACCAAGCTCGTCGCGGAGGCCGTCGGGATCGACACCGCCCCCGGCCGCCTGGTGACGGCCGGCCGTTTCGACGTCGAGTTCAAGACCGACGTGGTGGTGAAGCCGGTCTCGGCCGGATCGAGTTTCGGCGTCGCCCTGGCGCGCGACGCCGTCCGGCTGCGCGAGGCCCTGCGCGACGCGGCGCGCTTCGACGACCGCATCCTGGTCGAGGACGTGGTGGTCGGCCGGGAGATCGACGTGGCCGTCCTGCGGGAGGCGGACGGCCGGAGCTGGGCGGCGCCGCCGCTGGAGATCCACGCGGACGGCGTGTTCGACACCGCGTCGAAGTACGACGGATCCGCCCGGTTCAGCGTCCCCGCCGACATCACCGACACGGAACGGAAGGCACTGACCGAGGCGGCCCTGCGGATGTTCGACGCGCTCGGCTGCGCCGGTGTCGCCCGCGTCGACTTCTTCCTCACCGAGCACGGCCCCGTCCTCAACGAGGTCAATACCATGCCGGGGATGACGGCCCAATCCCAGGTGCCGAGGATGTTCGCCGCGGCCGGGGTGTCCTACGAGGAGCTGGTCGCGCGCCTGGTCGACGCCGCCGCCGTCCCCGGCCGCACCGCGAACACGCCCGGGTGAGGGCGCGCCGATTTCGATATGTCAGCGATACGCCATCCCGCCTAGCCTGCGGGTATGCGCGTGCTGACCGTGAACGACGACCCCCGCCCGGCGGGCGCCGCCCGCCGAACCGGCATCGGCGGCGCCCGTGGGTAGGCGCCCCGGGCTCAGCGTCCGGCTGAAACTCACCATCAGCTACGCCGGGTTCCTCCTGCTCGCCGGCGCCCTGCTGCTGGCCGTGGTGTGGGTGTTCCTGCTGCGGTACGTCCCGGTCAACACGCTGTACGGCCCCGGCGGCTACATCCCGAACCGCGGCGACCTGGTGCGCGCCTTCCTCCCCCGCGCGGCCACCGCGATGTTCGTCCTGCTGCTGTTCGGCCTCGCGGGCGGGTGGTTCCTGGCCGGACGGATGCTCGCCCCGCTCACCCAGATCACCACCGCCGCGCGGTTGGCCGCCGGCGGGTCGCTGTCCCACCGGATCGACCTGCACGGCCCGGCGGACGAGTTCCGCGAACTCGCCGACGTGTTCGACGCGATGCTCCACCAGCACGAGGCCCACATCGCGGAACAGCAGCGGTTCGCGGCCAACGCGTCCCACGAGCTGCGCACTCCCCTGGCGATCACCCGCGCGATCCTCGACGTCGCCCGCACCGACCCCACCCGCGACAAGCGCGAGCTCCTCGAACGCCTGCACAAGGTCAACACCCGCGCCATCGACCTGACCGAGGCCCTCCTGCTGCTGTCGCGCAGCAAGGGCCAGGGCCTGGCCCGCGAACCCGTCGACCTGTCCCTCATCGCCGAGGAAGCGTCCGAAACACTGCTCCCGCTCGCCGAGCAACGCCAGATCACCCTCGAAGTCACCGGCGAACCGACCCAGACGACCGGCTCCGCCGAACTCCTCCTGCGGATGGTGACCAACCTCGTCCAGAACGCCGTCGTCCACAACATCGCCACCGGCGGCGCCGTCACCGTCCACACCGCGACGCAGCACGGCGCGAGCGTCCTCCAGGTCCACAACACCGGGCCTCGGCTGCGGGCCGAGCTGTTGCCGACCCTCGCCGAGCCCTTCCAGCGCGGCACCCAGCGCATCCGCACCACCGAGCACGCGGGCGTCGGCCTCGGCCTGGCGATCGTGCAGAGCATCGTCCACGCCCACCACGGCACCCTGGATCTCACGCCCCGCTCGGGCGGCGGCCTGATCGTGACGGTCCGGCTTCCCACCGCGCAGAACCAGGGGCCCGTGCTCTCGATGACGAGAACCGGCCCCTGACGTCGGCAGCGGCGCGGCGCGGTGCAGCGTCCTGACCCGGCCCCGGCCGGATGCGAAATGTCTTCACGGGCGGCCGGAATTTGCCAGAAATGAAAGCCGCGCGCGAAAAGACTGGACGGTTCGGGAAGTGGGTTCTACTGTCATGCTCAACCGCCCGCCCGGAGGGGGTCGGGTAGAGGACAAACCATAGGGGGCATGGTAGGAGACACCGGCCGACAATCCTCGAAATCGAGCGGACATTCCTCTGACCTGCGGCGCGAGACGCCGCCCGCGAGGGAAGTCCGAGGACGGCGAGAATGAGGGTTCGCGAGCCGGAGTCAAACCGAAGGCGCTGAGCCGACCAGGGCGGAGACCCTGGTCCCGGCACCTCGGCGAAACCGCGCTAGACCAGGTCAGCGCACACGATCGGTCACGCTGCCACCGGCGGCCCCTTGTTGCAGGCGGACCGAGACAACGAATTCCGACGCACCGAATCATGGCACCGGTCCAACGTGGATTCTCATGATCCGCATTACCGGCGGTCATCATTCAGTTCCGAATTGCACTCGTGAACATTGCGGATGGAACTGCGGTCCCGAAGCCCGTACCGCGGGCTGCACAGGGGAAGGTCTCGTGATGAATAGTGGCGGAGCATTCCGGCCTGCAATCGATACGAATGGGACGTGCCGTAATAGGTCCCGGCACGTCCGCGGCGCTTCGGCATGCGCCGGAATGGCGGATCGGTAGCGGTCCATGTTCATCAACGCGATAGCCGCCGCCAGATTCGGAATGTCGATGACGCTGGGCAGGCCGTTCCACCGCCGGTCGCTGGACCGCCTGATCGAGGGCATGCGCGCGGCGCTGGAGGAGTTCGGGGAGATCCGCGACGACGACAACGTGCTCGCCGGAGCGGCGCTCGACCCCGGGACGAGGCGGCTGGTGCAGGGGCGGCGGCTGCGGGCGCAGGCCGTCCGGGCGCTGGAGACCCCCTACTACGGCCGGCTGTTCGACCAGATCGGCCTGGACCCGGGTGCACTGACGGCGGAGAACATCGCGACGATCCCCGTCACGGCGAAAGAGACGCTGCGGGAGGACCCGGCCGCGTTCGTCCGGCGCGGCGGCGCCCCGGCCCACCAGTGCGGGACGACGGGCACGACCGGCCGCTCCACCATGATCTGGCTGTCCGACGACGAGCTGCACCTGATCGCGTCGCTGTCCGCCATCACGTACTTCCAGTCCCACATGGTCCGGCCCGACGACCGGGTGGTGATCGCCGTCAGCCCCCGGAACCGGATCGCCGTGCACGCCACCGCCTTCGCCGCGACCGCGGTGGGCGCGAGCGTCGACGTCACCGGGATGGTCGAGCCGGAGGCGATGCTGGCGCGGCTGTCCGCCGTCCAGCCGCTCCCCGGGCACAAGCCGCGGACCAGCGTGCTGACCGCCCATCCGTCCTACCTGGCGGCGCTGGTGGAGACCGGGGAGGCACTCGGCCGCACCCCCGCCGACTTCGGGCTGGAGCGCGTGATCGTCGGCGGGGAGCTCCTCACCGCCGGGCTGCGCCGCCGGGCGGCGCGGCTGTTCGGCGACGCCGAGATCCTGGAGAACTACGCCCTGACCGAGCTGGTGCCGTTCGCCGCGGGCCGCTGCGAGCGGGGCCACTACCACTTCGAGCCCGCGACCTGCCTGGTGGAGGCGCTCGACCTGGACGACGGCGGGCCCGCGGCCGGCGGCGCGCCGGGGACCCTGGTCGGCACCCCGCTGCCGCCCTTCCGCGACACCACCGTCCTGCTGAGGTACGACACCGAGGACGTGGTGCGCCTCCTCGACGGACCGGCCGACTGCGCGATGGGCAACCTCCCCGCCGTGGCCGAGCTGCTGGGCAAGCGGCGGCACGCCGTCCGGCACGAGCACGGGTGGACGTTCACCCGTCCCGTGGCCGAGGCGCTCGAGGCGCTCGACGCCGTCCCGCTGCCCGCCCGGTACGGGATGCGCGCCACCACCGGCGGTGTCGCCGTGGAGGCGGTGGTCCGCTCGGCGGACGACGCCGCCAAGGCGGCGGTCGAGGCCGCGCTGGCGGAGCGGGGCGTCCCGCTGGCGGGGCTCCGGCTGGTGACCGACCCCGACGAGCTGCGCTCCCCGCTGCCGCTCCGCTGCGACCTGCGCGAGGGCGACTTCGGGGCGCGGCAGGCGCTCGTCCCGGCGGGAGGGCCGCGGCCATGACCCTGTCGGTGGTCGTCGTGTACGGCTTCGCCGTCCTCGCGGCGCTCGGGAGCTGGACCTACTTCCGCACCAGGCGGATCGCCCGCCCGCCGTTCGGGGTGATGAACCTCGGCGACGTGGCGATCGCGATGACCGGCATCCTCCTCGTGCCGTTCCTCTACCTGTGGCTGCCGCTGCCGGTCGTCGTCGTCCTCGTCGCCGCCGTCACGCTCAGCGCGCTGCAGATCACCCTGGAGCCCGTGATCCGCGGGATGGTCCTGTGGGGCGTCTGCGCCACCCTGCTCGGCCTCGACCTGGCGCTCGGCCTCGTCGTCAGCGTCAAGGGCCCGGCGTTCCTGGTCGTGAACAACCTGATCGTGGTGATCGTGGTGGTCGGCGTCGCCAACCTGTGGGCGCAGAGCGGGCTGCGCGCCTCCCACACGGCGCTGTTCGCCGCCGCCCTCGTCGTCTACGACGCCGTCACCACGTGGTCGTTCACCGTCACCCTGGACCTCTTCGTCAAGCTCACCAAGGCGCCCCTGTTCCCGCTCGTCGGCTGGGGACTGACCCGCGTCTCGACGTCCTACCTCGTCGGCCTCGGCGACCTGCTGTTCGTGGCCCTCTTCCCGCTGGTCATGCGCAAGGCGTACGGGCGGACCGCCGGGCTGTGCGCGCTCGTCGCCGGGCTGGGCGCGCTGGGCCTCGTGTTCGCGCTCGTCCGCAACGACGTCATCGGCCACACCATCCCGGCCATGGTCTTCCTAGGCCCCCTGATCGTCGCCCAGTACCTGTACTGGCGACTCGCCCGCGGCGGCGAGCGATCGACCCGGCAGTACCTGCGGGCCGATCCGCTCCCGGCGAGGGCGCCCGCACTCGTCACGGCAGCGGAGGGAGGTGAACAGAGATGATCAAGGCGAACATGCGCTACCTGCGGTACGCGGTTTCGACGCTCGCGGCGGTCGGCTTCGGCGCGCACGGGTCCACCTGATCCGATCGGGTGAGGTGAGAACAGGCACCGGCCGCCGCGCGCCAACCGTGGCGGCCGGTGTCCTTCCCACTAGGACACTCCCTTTCGGGCACGACCACAACCCGTCGCCCCCGCCGGCGACCGGGAAAACGATCGAAGGCCCGCGTTCTCGATGTCGAGAACCGGGCCTTGACCTGTGACTACTTGGTAGCGGGGGCAGGATTTGAACCTGCGACCTCTGGGTTATGAGCCCAGCGAGCTACCGAACTGCTCCACCCCGCGGCGATGTCTCCAGTGTATTGCACGCGTGGGCGTGGTCTGAACGTTCGGCGTCATTTGGTGCGGCGTCATTTGGTGCAGGCCGGGACGCTTCCCTTGCCGGACGTGATCGCGTTGATGGACTGGACGGCGCCGTGCAGCGTGTCGGCGCGGACGAGCCGGAGCCCATCGGGCCGGGCGGAGAGGGCGTCCGCGCAGTTGTCCTTGGGGGTGAGGAAGACGGTGGCCCCGGCCTTGCGGGCGGCGATCATCTTCTGCTGGATGCCGCCGATCGGGCCGACCTCGCCCTCCGGGGTGATCGTGCCGGTGCCCGCGAAGAACCTGCCCTGGGTGAGGGGGCCGGGCGTCAGCTTGTCGTAGATGGCGAGGGAGAACATCAGGCCCGCGGACGGGCCGCCGATGTCCCCGATGCTGATGTCGATCTTGAACGGGAACTTGTACTGGTCGCCGAGGACGACGCCGACGACGGCGCGCTTGCCCTCCGGGTCCCCGACGGTCTTGAGGGTCGCCTTGCCCTCCTTGCCCGCCCGGTTGTAGGTGAGGGTGACGGTGTCGCCGATCTTGCGCTTGGCCATCGTGCCGGTGACCTGGGAGACGCTCGTGACCTTGGCGCCGTCCAGCGCGGTGATCTCGTCGCCGGGCTTGAGGACGCCGTCCGCCGGACGCCCCTTCTGGATGCCCTCGATGACGACCTGGGTGGAGACCGAGATGCCGAGCTCGTGCAGGGCGGCCGCCTCGGCGCTCTGCTGGGAGTCCTGCATCTGGCGGGTGTTCTCCTCGTCGATCTGCTTCTGCGACTCGTCGTCCGGGAAGATCGTCTCCTCGGGGACGATCGCGGTGTCCTTCGCGAGCCAGCCGCGCAGCGCGGTGAGGAGGTCGATGCGCCCGCCGGGCCCGCCGCGGTAGGTGACGGTGGTGAAGTTGAGGTGGCCCTCGTCCGGGTAGGTGGTGCGCCCGTCGATCCTGATGAGGGGCTGTCCCTTGTCGTTGGTGCCGAGGGTGTTGCTCGTGGGCCCGGGCATCAGCGCGACATACGGGACCGGCATGACGGAGCCGATGAGGGCGAGCACGAGGACGAGCACGCTCGCGGCGGTGAGCGTGGCGGCACGACGAGACATGGTCGGAACTCTATGCCGTCAAGGGGGTCAGCAGATCCCGACCCACTCGTCCCCGCCGTCGGCGAAGGTCTGGTGCTTCCAGATCGGGACGTGCTCCTTGAGGTCGTCGATGAGCCTGCGGCAGGCGTCGAACGCGTCGGCGCGGTGGGCGCTGGACGCGGCGACGACGACGGCGAGGTCGCCCACCCGCAGGTCGCCGACCCGGTGGACGGCCGCGAGCCCGATCACCGGGTGGTCCGCCGCGACCTTCTCCATGATCGCGCGGAGCCGCCGCTCGGCGGTCGGGTGCGCGCTGTAGGACAGCGCGCTGACGGCCCGCGCGTGGTCGTGGTCGCGGACCGCGCCGACGAAGACGGCGATGCCGCCGGCGCCGGGGTCGGCGACGGCGGCGTACGCCTCGTCCATGGAGAGCGGGGTGTCGCGGACGCCGATCAGCCGGATGACGGCGGCGGGGCTGTCGTGGCTCACGTCCCGCAGGCTACCTTTCCGATGCGGCGCCGGGTTCGTCCGGTTCGAAGGTCGCGACGAGGGCGTCCGGGATGTTCCGGACGAGGTCGGGCCCGGTCAGCACCTCGTCCTCGGTGTCGTGGCCGCGCATCCGGAGGGCGGAGGCCCGCGTGCCGTCGCGGAGCACACCGACCACCATGCGGACGTCCTCGCGCGCCGGGTGCGCTCCGATGAACGCCTGCGCCTCGTCGGGGTCCTCGGGGATCTCGGCCTCCACGTCGGACGGGAGGATGACGCGCTCGATGACGAGCGCGCAGCCGTCCACGGCGTCCGGCCAGACGATCGCGGCCAGGGCCTTCTCGAGGTCGTCCTGGTCGGGGAGGGCCTCCTGCTCGACGGGGACGAGGGCCTCGGCGTCGTCGGGGAGCTGGTCGGCGATGCCCGGCTCGGCGCGGCGCAGCTCGCTGCTCCGGACGAGCGCGTACAGCCGGGGGGCGGCGTCCCAGCCCGCCTGGGCCGAGTGGCGTTCGAGGTCGCGTACGACTTCTTCCAGAAGACTCACAACGCCCATCTTTCCCCCTTTGGGCTCGGGGACATGCGGGAACCCCCGCCCCAGTCGGTAAGTTGCTTCTACAGCACCGGCCCCCGGCCGGTGGGGGCGAAGTTCTCGATCGGAGGGGCCAGTGACCTTCCGGACTCCCGGATTCGGGCGCCGGCTCGGTACAGGGCGGACGCGGCTGCTGCTGCCGGCGCTGGTGGCGCTCGCCGTGCTGCTGGTCGCGTTCATGGTCTTCACGGCCGTCTACACGAACGTGCTCTGGTACGACTCGATCGGCTTCTCCGAGGTCTACACGACCCAGTTGCAGGCGAAGGTGGTCCTGTTCCTCGGCGCCGGGCTGCTGATGACGCTGGTGGTCGGCGCGAACGTGGCGATCGCGTACCGGCTGCGTCCCGCGTACCGGCCGCTGTCGGTGGAGCAGCAGGGGCTGGAGCGCTACCGCGCGGTGATCGACCCGCGCCGCAGGATCATCTCCTGGACGCTGCTGGGCCTGCTCGGGATCCTGACGGGCTCGTCCGTGGCGGGCCAGTGGCCGGTGTGGCTGGCCTTCCTGAACCGGACGCCGTTCCATGTGAAGGACCCGCAGTTCCACAAGGACGTGTCGTTCTACGTCTTCACGTACCCGTTCCTGCGGCTCGTGCTGGGCGTGGTGTTCGCCACGGTGATCCTGTCGATCCTGGCCGCCGTGATGGTGCACTACCTGTACGGCGGGCTGCGGTTGCAGGGGCCCGGCGACAAGGCGAGCCCGCCCGCGCGGGCGCACCTGTCCGTGCTGTTCGGAGTGTTCATCCTGCTGAAGGCGGTCGCGTACTGGTTCGACCGGTACGGGCTGGTGCACTCCGAGCGGGGGGTGACGACCGGCGCGTCCTATACCGACGTGAACGCCCTGCTGCCCGCCAAGACCATCCTCATGATCATCGCGGTGCTCTGCATGGCGATGTTCTTCGGCAACCTGCTGCGGCGCGGGATGATGCTGCCCGGCGTCGGGTTCACGCTCCTCGTCCTGTCGGCGATCCTGCTCGGCGGCGTGTACCCGCTGCTGATCCAGCAGTTCCAGGTGAAGCCGGACGAACTGGCCAAGGAACGCGACTACATCCAGCGCAACATCGAGTTCACCCGCAAGGCGTACGGGGTGGACGGGGCGCGCGTCGTCCCGTACGGGTCGCAGCCGGTGACCGACAAGAAGGCCCTCCAGAAGGAGGCCGACGAGCTGGGCGGGGTTCGCGTCCTCGACCCGGCCGTGGTGGGCGAGACGTACCAGCAGCTCCAGCGGATCCGCCCGTTCTACCGGTTCCCCGACACCCTGGACGTCGACCGCTACCAGGTGGACGGCAAGCCCGTCGACACGATCGTCGCGCTCCGGGAGCTGTCCGGGGCGCCCGCCGGGCAGCGGAGCTGGGTGAAGGACCACATGGTCTACACCCACGGCTACGGGTTCGTGTCCGCGTACGGCGACCGGTTCGACGCGGGACGGGTGCCCGACTTCATCACCAAGAACATGCCCGCCGACCCGGCCCAGAAGATCAAGGTCGGGAAGCCGGAGATCTACTTCGGCGAGCGCTCGCCGCGCTACTCGGTGGTCGGCGGACGCGGCCAGCAGGAGCTGAACTACCCCGACAACAGCGAGTCGGGCCAGCAGAGCAGCACCTACGACGGCGAGGGCGGCGTCCCGATCGACTCGTTCCTCAACAAGCTGCTGTACTCGGCGAAGTTCCAGGACAAGAACCTCCTGCTGTCCGGCGCGATCAACAAGAACGCCAAGATCATGTACGACCGGTCGCCGCGCGAGCGGGTGCAGAAGGCCGCGCCCTGGCTCACCCTCGACGGCGACCCGTACCCGGCCGTCGTCAACGGCCGCATCCTGTGGATCGTGGACGGCTACACCACGTCCAACGGCTACCCGTACGCGGAGGAGACGAGCCTCGGCGAGGCGACCCGCGACACGATCACCGACACCCGGTCGGCGGTGGCGCGGCAGGCCGACGACCACATCAACTACATGCGGAACTCCGTCAAGGCCACGGTGGACGCCTACGACGGCAGCGTCCACCTGTACCAGTGGGACGAGAACGACCCGATCACCAAGACGTGGATGAAGGTGTTCGACCACACCGTCCAGCCGCGGTCGTCGATCCCGCCCGAGCTTGAGGCGCACTTCCGGTACCCGCAGGACCTGTTCAAGGTGCAGCGGAAGATCCTCACCAAGTACCACGTGACCGACCCGTCGGCGTTCTACAACGGCGAGGGCTTCTGGGAGGTGCCGGAGGACCCGTCCGCCAAGGACAAGCGGCAGCCGCCCTACTACCAGAGCCTGCGGATGCCAGGCCGTGCCGCCGAGTCGTTCTCGCTGACCACGGTGTTCAACCCGCGCGGCAACGCGCAGCTCGCCGCGTTCATGGCGGTCGGGTCGACGCCGGGGCAGGACTACGGGCAGATCGAGATCCTGCAGATGCCGCGGAACGCGCAGCCGACCGGTCCCGGCCAGGTGCAGAACTCGTTCGAGACCGACGCGAAGGTCAAGAACGACCTGTTCGCGCTGAGACAGGGCGGGACGAAGACCGTCCCCGGCAACCTGCTGACGATCCCGTTCGGCGGCAGCCTGCTCTACGTCGAGCCGATGTACACGAAGGCGGCGGGCGGCAAGGAGCAGCAGCCGTACCCGATCCTCGGGAAGATCCTCGTCCGGTTCGGGGAGAGCATCGCCGCCGCCGACACCCTGGACGACGCGCTCGAACAGGTCCTCGGCGGCGCGGGCGCCGGTCCGCCGCCGCCGACGGCGACCGCGCCGGGCGGGCAGCTCAGCGCGGAGGCGCAGAAGGCGATCAACGACCTGCGGACGGCCGTCCAGGACTACGAGAACGCGCAGAAGAAGGGCGACTACCCGGGCATGGGCGACGCCTGGAAGCGGATCAAGGACGCGCAGGCCGCGCTGGCGGCGGCGACCGAGGCCAAGGCCACGACGCCCGCGAAGCCGCCGGGCAGCCCGTCGCCGAGTCCCTCGGGGACGCCGTCCACGACGCCGTCCCCGAGCTAGCCCGGGCCGGCAGAAGGCTCAGCGGCGGCGCCTGCGGGCGCGGCGGATCGCGGCGGCGGCGCCGATCGCGGCGACGGTGGCGCCCGCCGCCGTCGCCATGGTGGCCTCCTTGCCGCCGACGCGGCGCCCGACGACGGCGTGCCGCCCGGCGGTCTCGTCCATCACGGCGCGGAGCGCGGCGGCGTTGTCGTACATCGGCTTCCACCCGGCGGCCCGCAGCCGCGCGCAGTCGACGACCCACGGGTAGGCGACGTAGTGCAGGTCGGTGGCGGGCGCGGGCGTCATGCCGAGCCGGTGGAGGCGCTGCGCCATCCCGAACGTGAGGGCGGCGGGCAGCTCGAAGCTGCGCTTGCCGGTGATCTCGGTGACCTCCTCGGGGCCGAGCCAGCCCTCGCAGCCGACCGCGACCGGGCCGGTGAGCTCCGCGGCGACGACGACCTCCAGCGCGGACGCCAGGTCTTCGAGGTGGCAGAACTGCCAGCCAGGCGTGCTGCCCTTGACCGTCAGCAGCCGGGGCGCCTCGAAGTGCCGGGTGACGACCGTGTCGACGCCGGGCCCGGCGAGCGCCGCCGGACGGACGACCGTGACGTCCAGCCCGGGGTGCGTGATCGGCGCGGTCGCGGCCAGCTCCTCGATCTCCAGGTGGTCGCCCGCGATGCTGGTGCTGGCCTCGGCGAGGAGCGGGGAGTCCTCCGGCAGGGGCACCTCGTTGCCGGGTTCCGCCCCGTACACCATCGCGGACGTGACCAGCACGACCCGGCGGACCCGGGCCGCCGCCGCGGCGGTGACGACGGTCTGCGCCCCGCGGACGTTGTGGGTGCGGCGCTCGCGCGGGTCCACGTCCGGGGAGTGCTCGACGTCCAGGTTGACGATCACGTCGACGTCCGACAGCCGGCTGGACAGCAGCGGGTCGCGGATGTCGACGACACGCCAGGTGACGCCGGGCACGTCGCCGCGGTGCGCGTCGATGGCGACGACCTTGCGGATCTCCTCCCGTTCGGCGAGCCGGGCGGCGAGCAGCCGTCCCGCCCCGGTGGCCGCGCCGGTGACGGCGACGACCGGGCCCTTGCTACGCCGAGGGCGAACCTTGCCCGTTGCCACGGGGGTGCCCCCTTCCTTGTGTACGCGACCTTGCCCAGACCGGCTAACGTTGCGGATATGAGCCCATCATGCATCCCAGGGGCGAACCGATGAGCAACACTCCCTTCGGCTTCAACCGTCCAGGCGACGGCGACGACGACGACCGGTCCCAGGATCCATTCAAGGGCATGGGCGGCGACATGGCGCAGTTCGCCGACATGCTGCACCGGTTCGCCGACATGATCGGCGGCCAGGGTGCGGCCGGCGGCGCGGGCGGCGGCCCCCTCAACTGGGATCTGGCCAAGAACATCGCGCGGCACAGCGTGGTGGAGCAGGGCGACCCGTCGGTCGTCGACACCGAGCGCCGCCAGGTCGAGGAGGCGCTGCGCCTCGCCGACCTGTGGCTGGACGGCGCCACGACGCTGCCCGCGGGCATCCGGACGCCGCAGGCGTGGAGCCGCTCGGAGTGGATCGAGCAGACGCTCCCCGTGTGGGCGAAGGTGTGCGACCCGATCGCGGCCCGCATGGTCGAGTCCATGGGCGGGGCGCTCGGCGCGGGCGAGATCCCCGCGGACGTGCAGGCGATGGCCGGTCCGCTGATCGGGATGGTCAAGCAGATGGCGGGCGCGATGGTCGGCGGCCAGGCCGGGCAGGCGCTCGGCGCGCTGGCCCGCGAGGTCACCGGCTCCGCCGACGTGGGCCTGCCGCTCGCCCCGGACGGGGTCGGCGCGCTGCTGCCCGCGGGCGTCGAGGCGTTCGGCTCCGGGCTCGAGGTGTCCGGCGACGAGGTCCGGCTCTACCTGGCGCTGCGCGAGGCCGCGCACCAGCGGCTTTTCACCCACGTCCCGTGGCTGCGGTCGCACCTGCTGGGCGCGGTCGAGGAGTACGCGCGCGGCATCACCGTCGACCTGTCGGGCATCGAGCAGGCCGTCCAGGGTCTCGACCTGTCGAACCCGGAGGCGCTGCAGGAGGCGCTCGGCAACGAGCTCCAGCTCCAGCCCGAGGAGACGCCCCGCCAGAAGGCGGCGCTCGCCCGCCTGGAGACGGCGCTCGCGCTGGTCGAGGGCTGGGTCGACACGGTCGTGAACGAGGCCGCGAAGGACCGGCTGCCCGGCTCGGTGAAGCTGGCCGAGGCGGTCCGGCGGCGGCGCGCGACCGGCGGCCCCGCGGAGCGCACGTTCGCGACGCTGGTCGGGCTTGAGCTGCGGCCCCGGCGGCTGCGCGAGGCGGCCACCCTGTGGCGGACGCTCACCGAGGTGCGCGGCGCCCAGGGCCGGGACGCCCTCTGGGACCACCCCGACCTGCTCCCGACGTCCGACGACCTCGACGACCCGGAGGGGTTCGTCCACGGCCGCGACGAGCTGGAGGGCCTGTCCGACCTCGACCTGTCCAAGCTGACCAAGCCCGAGGACGAACCCGACCAGAAGCCGGACGACGAGCCCGGCGACGAGCCCGGCGAGAAGCCCGACGACGAGGGCGACGGCTCCGGCGACGGCGGGCCCCGCGCATGAGCCGCCCGCGCGAGTCGCGCGTGTCGCACGTCCATGGCTGCGGGTACGCGCCGGGGTCGTCCGCGAACGCGGTCCGGCGGCGGATCGCCCGCGCGAGCCTGTGCTGGCACCGCCCGGTCGACCAGGAGCGGCGCCGCCGCCACCCGGTCAACTCCCGGTATCCGCGCGTGGGCCGCACGTGACGCGAAGCGTCCTGCACGACGACGCCGTGCGGGTCCTGTCCTCGTGGACGGCGCCCGACCCGGGCCAGGAGAAGGCCCGCCTGGAGTTCCTCCGCCACCTGGAGGAGCATCCGGCGGACGGCCTGTGGCGGGAGTGCGCGGCCGGGCACATCACGGCGAGTGCGGCGGTGCTCGACCCGTCCAGGTCGCGCGTGCTGCTGACCCTGCACGCCAAGTTCAAGGCGTGGTTCCAGCTCGGCGGGCACTGCGAGCCGCGCGACGCGACGCTCGCGGGCGCGGCGCTGCGGGAGGCGACCGAGGAGTCGGGGATCGGCGGGCTGCGGCTGGTGCCGGGGCCGGTCCAGCTCGACCGGCACGCGGTCCGCTGCCGGGATCGGGAGACCTGGCATCTGGACGTCCAGTACACGGTGATCGCGCCGGACGGCGCCCGGCACACGGTCAGCGACGAGTCCGACGCGCTCGGCTGGTTCCCCGTGGACGAGCTGCCCGAGCCGACCGACGACGCCGTCCGCCGCCTGGTGGCGCGGGCGCGGAGCGCGGGCTACGAGCCGAGCGGATGACCTTCGAGCAGCGCCCGGGTGTTCTCCCAGCCTTCCAGCCCCGGGTCGAGGAACCGCAGGTCGGCGGCGGTGCGGAGGCGGTGCCAGGGCGGTCCCTGCGGGACGAGGCCGGGTCGCGGCGCGGCGGCGCGCAGGCGCGCCAGCGCGTCCGGGGTGTCGAGGTCGACCGCGGTCCCGGTGCCGTCCAGTGCGGCGGCGAGCCAGCCGGGCAGCGGCAGCCGGGCGGCGAGGGCGACGAGCCCGCCGTCGGAGTGGGCCGCGCAGGCCGCGGACGGCGCGTTCCCGAGGGCGCGGAACAGCTTGCCTATCAGCAGCGGCGGCAGGTCGGGGGCGTCCGGCGCGACGAGCACGGCGGTCTCGGCGCCGAGCGCGTGCAGCGCGGCGAACGCGCCGGCGAGCGTCGGCTCGCGGACGATCGGGGTGCCCGGCCAGGTCACGGCCTCCGCGTCCGGCTGGTCCGGCGGGTCGAGGACGAGGGCGGGCGTCACGAGTTCGAGCCCGGCGACGACCTCGTAGGCGTCTTCGAGCAGGGCGAGGCGGAATCCGTCCGGGTCGACGCCCGCGGGCACGGCGGACTCACGGTCGGGCCGCGAACGGTCGAGCAGGGAGAGGACCGCGGCGAAGCGGGCCAGGGTCACCCGGCGGCCTCGTGCGGGAAGTCGTCCCCGTGCCGGACACCCTCGGCGACGATCTCGTCGTCCAGGGTGTCGGCCTCCAGCGGCAGGTGCGCGGCGGCGGCGACGCCCTCCAGGTAGCCGCGGGCGCGGTCGGCCTTCGGATAGTTGCCGACCAGCTCCCAGAAGTCGGCGCCGTGCCCCGGGATGAGCAGGTGCGCCAGCTCGTGGACGAGCACGTAGTCGACCACCCAGGACGGCATGCCGCGCAGCCGGGTGGACAGCCTGATCGTGCCGTCGTCGGGGGTGCACGATCCCCAGCGGGCGCGCTGGTTCGCGACCCAGCGGACGCTGACGGGGTCGGCGCGTCCGGCGAGGTAGCGCCTGGACAGGTCCCGGGCGCGCGACTGGAGGTCGGCGTCGGTGGGACGGCGGCGGCGCTCCCGCTCCTCGAGCCGCTCAAGGATGGTCGCGATCCACTGTTCCTCTTCGGCCTTGCTGAGCCTGGACGGAACCATCACCACCACCTTGTCGCCATCGCGGTAGGCGGACACGGTTCGCCTGCGCCTGGCGCTGCGGCGGACCTCAACGTTAGGGGGCACGCCTGAACCGTACTCGAAATTTTGCCGCCCCCAAAGGGGGTGTTTGACGTAGGCGCAGGTCAGAGCCTATGTTTTTACGAACCTCAGTGCTTTACCACAATGGTCCGCGGCGTGCCGCCCGGGGTTCACCTCCCGGTGGCGCGCGTTCACTCGCCGGTGAAGCGCGGGCCGCGTCTCTCCCGCTGCGCGGCGAGCCCCTCCAGCATGTCCTTGGACGTCATCGTGACGGGCTGCGCGAGCGACTCCCAGCGCAGCGCCGACTCCTGGTCGGGGTGCCCGCCGCCCGCGAGCGCGACCTTGGTGAGCCGGGTCGCGATCGGCGCCTGCGCGGCGACCCGGTCGGCGACGGCGAGGGCCTCGTCGAGCGCCTTCCCGTCCTCGACGGCGCGGTTGACCAGGCCGTGCCGCTCCGCCTCCGCGCCGGTGACAATCCGTCCGGCGAGCAGCATCTCGCGGGCGAGCGGCAGCCCGGCCACCTCGGGGAGCAGCCAGGTCGCGGCCATGCCGGGGTGCAGGCCGAGCGCGGTGAACGGCGCGAGGAGCGTCGCCCCGACCGCCGCGTAGCGAAGGTCGCAGGCGAGCGCGAGGCACAGCCCGGCGCCGACGGCGTGCCCGTTGACGGCGGCGATCGTCGGGACCTCCAGGTCGCGGATCGCGAGCCACGTCCGGTAGAAGGCGAGCATCCGGTCGCGCAGCGCGGGCACGGGGACGGCGTTCGCGTCGGCGAGCCAGGGCAGGTCGCCGCCGGAGCTGAACGCGCTTCCGGCGCCGGTCAGCACGACGCACCGCACGTCGCGGTCGGCGCGGAGATCGTCCATGGCCGCCGTCCAGGCGGCGGTCATCGCGTCCGACATCGCGTTGCGGCGGGACGGGTCGTTCAACGTCAGGACGACGACCCCGCCGGGGCGGCGTTCGACGCGCAGGACGTCCGCGATCTCCTCGGGCATGGCGGCACCGTACCGGACCGGAAGCGTCCCGCCGCGCCCGGGTGGCCCCGCACGGAGGCGTGAGAAAGCGCACACTTACCACATCCGGGCAGGTCATCGCGCCACCCTCGGCCAAGAGCGGGCGATTGTTGCGGATCGTTGTGGCGGGACGCACAGCCGATCACCGAGAATGGTCCGCGTGAGCGATCTTCCCCGCCGCGCGGTGACGCGGTCAGCAAAGCTGGCGTCCCTCCCCATCGGCTTCGCGGGGCGCACCGCCCTCGGCATGGGGAAGCGGACGTTCGGCCGGCCCGCCGAGGCCGTCGCGATGGAGATCCAGACCCGCACCGCCGAGCAGCTCTTCAAGGTGCTCGGCGAGCTCAAGGGCGGGGCGATGAAGCTCGGCCAGATGCTGTCGATCTTCGAGGCGGCGCTGCCGCCGGAGATCGCCGGACCGTACCGCGCCACGCTGACCCGGCTGCAGGAGGCCGCTCCCCCGCTGCCCGCCGCGACCGTCCACAAGGTGCTCGCCGAGTTCCTCGGGGACGACTGGCGCGACTACTTCGACTCGTTCGACGACGAGCCCGCCGCCGCCGCGTCCATCGGGCAGGTGCACCGGGCCGTGTGGCACGACGGCCGGGCCGTCGCGGTGAAGGTCCAGTACCCGGGCGCGGGCAAGGCGCTGATCAGCGACTTCAACCAGCTCGCGCGGCTCGGCCGCCTGTTCGGCGTGCTGATGCCCGGGCTGGACGTCAAGTCGATGCTCGCCGAGCTGAAGGAACGGGTCGCCGAGGAGCTCGACTACACGATCGAGGCCGAGTCCCAGACCAACTTCCGGGACGCCTACGACGGCGACCCTGACTTCCTCATTCCCGCGGTCGTCGCGCAGTCCGGCAACATCCTGATCACCGAGTGGATGGACGGCACCCCGCTCTCTAAGATCATCAGCGACGGCGACCAGGAGACGCGGAACCACGCGGCGCTGCTGTACTGCCGTTTCCTGCTGTCCGGGCCGAAACGGTGCGGAATGCTGCACGGCGACCCGCATCCCGGCAACTTCCGGCTGCTGGCGGACGGGCGGCTCGGCGTCCTCGACTTCGGCGCCGTCGACCGCATCCCCGGCGGGTTCCAGCGGCGGCTCGGCCTGCTGCTCCGCATCGGCACGATGGCCGACATCGCCGAGATCGAGGAGGCCCTCCGCCGCGAGGACTTCATCCGCGAGGGCGTGGACGTCGACGCCGACTCGCTCCAGGGCTTCCTCGCCCCGATCACCGAGCCGTTCGTCACGGAGACGTTCAGGTTCAGCCGGGAATGGCTGCGCGACATGGCCGCGCGGGTCACGGACCTGCGGCCGTCGAACGTCGTCCGGCAGCTCAACCTGCCGCCGGAATACGTCATCATCCACCGGGTCCTGTCGGCCGGGACGGGCGTGCTGTGCCAGCTCGAATGCGAGATCCCGGCGCGCGCGGAATCCCTGAAGTGGGTCCCCGGATTCGCCGACGACTCCGTCGAGGAGGAGGCCGGCGACGAGGACGGCGAACTCGTCACCGGCTGAACGGTTCTGTTCGACCGGCTGGACGGCCCGCTTCGGCTGGCTGAACGGCCCGCTTCGACCGGCTGGACGGTCCGCTTCGGCTGGCTGGACGGTTCCTCGCGAAAGCTCAGCGGGGCCCCGCGCGTTGATGAGACACGCGGGGCCCCGCTTCTCGCGCGTCCGGCGAGTGGGCCGCCGGTCGCGCTCCATCCGCCCGCGGGGAGGCGCTCCCGTCCGCCAAACCATCCAAGAAGGGCGGAGGTGAGTGGGGGCCTGCGACCCGGCGGGCATTCTCGTCAGTACTGGTCAGCTCATCGGTGGTGGTCAGTTCTCCCAGTGCTGGTGCCGGGTCTCCGGCACCTGCGCGTACGTGTCGCCGACCGGGGTCGGCGCGAGCAGCACGCGGCGCACGCGGGACGCCCGCGTCCGCGCGTCGCGGCGCGCCCGCCGCAGCGCGCGGACGCGGACGGCCAGTTCGTCCGGCCGGAGGCGCGGCGCCGCGGTGGGCGCCGCGCCCTCGGCATCGGGCCGGTGGAGCGTGCTGGGCATGTCGCCTCACACGGTCAGCTCGTCGGGCCGCGGGTGCTTGCGCGGGCGGCCGCGCGGCCGCTTGCGCGGCACGATCACACCGCGGACGAACAGCTCGCCGCCCCAGACGCCCCAGGGCTCCTTGCGCTCAAGCGCACCGGCGAGACACTCGCGGCGGAGCGGGCACTCCTGGCACAGGGCCTTCGCGAGCTCGACGTCGGCGGGAGACTCGGCGAAGAACAGCTCCGGGTCGGTCCGGCACGGAAGAGTGAGGTCCTCCTCGCTTACTGCGAGAGCCCCCTGCATCACAGTCACCCTTGTTCCTCTCGTTGGATCTCAACGGGCGTTTCGGTGGGTTGTCTGGGCAAATAAGAAGGCCGCGGATCCGGTGTCTGGATCCGCGGCCTGGGGGCTTTCCGGTTGTTCTAAACCGGTGGCCTCCAGGGGTACGGACCCGACACGTCACCCGTGACGGTGACGCCCACGTGGGCCGTGGCCGGAGCCTGGACGGACATGTCGCCGAGAAGGTGTTCGGAGACACTCCGCCCCTGGCCGTCCTGGAATCGCTGGTCGACGCGCAGAACACACGAATTGGCGCCGCGGACCTTCATGCCGCGCGGCTCCATGCCACGCAGTTTCAGGTCGCTCGGCTTCAGGCCGCGCAGGGTGCGCTGGTCGCGCAGAGTGCGCTGCTCGCGCGCTCGCGGGTCGACGGCGTCCGAATAGGCGACTGGGATGCCGGGAATCGAGGCGCCAGGCCATGCGGTCCAGGACGACGCGGATTTCATCAACGTGTTGCTCACCGGACTGCACACCACCTTCCTGGCTCCTCGGGCCGCACCGGGGGACGCTGGGTCCTCTCCGACGGGCCTGTTCATTGCTCGCGTTAGAGCGTACGGGGCTTCCGCCAAATCAATCAAGGTATTTTTGACCTGCGGTTCTGTGGGTCGCTTCACCCTTTTCCCGCAGAACCCCGGGAGCCCGGACGCCCCGCCGGGCGCCGGAGCCCGCACGGGACCCCATACCAAACGATCATCCTACACGTCAGCACCCACCCCCGTCAGCACTCCTGACCAGACTCCCGGGCCAGAGCGCGCCCGGTCAGAGCGCGCTGACCCGAGCGTGTCGCCAGACTGCCCCTAGCCGGAGTTGGCCTGGTTGGAGACGCGGATCAGGCCCTCCTGCATCACCGAGACGACCAGCTCCCCTTCGCGGGTGAACACCTGGCCGCGGGCGAGGCCGCGCGCGCCGCCGGCGAACGGGGAGTCCTGGTAGTAGAGCAGCCAGTCGTCGGCGCGGAACGGGCGGTGGAACCACATGGCGTGGTCGAGGCTGGCGCCCATCGTCCGCTTGTCGCCCCAGGCGAGGCCGTGGTTCAGCAGGACGGTGTCGAGCAGCGTCATGTCGGAGGCGTAGGTCATCAGGCACACGTGCAGGAGCGGGTCGTCCGGAAGGTCGCCGTCGACCTTCAGCCAGACCTTCGACTCGGGGCTGATCAGCGCCGGGTCCTTCGCGGCCTCCCAGGTCAGCGGGGTCGCGTGCCGGATGTCGAAGGGCCGCCGCGCGATGAACTCGCGGGCGCCGACCTCCCCGAACTGCGGCGTCAGCCGGGTCAGGCCGTCCGGGAGCGTCTCGGGGGCGGGGGCGTCCGGCATCGCCGCCTGGTGGGTCGGGCCGTCCTCGGCGATCTGGAACGACGCCGACAGCGTGAAGATCGCCTTGCCGTGCTGGACGGCGGTGACCCGCCGCGTCGTGAAGGAGCGCCCGTCCCGGACCCGGTCGACGGTGTAGACGATCGGGACGAGCGGGTCGCCCGGCCGGATGAAGTAGGCGTGCAGCGAGTGCACGGGCCGGTTGACCGGGACGGTCCGCCCGGCGGCGACCAGCGCCTGCCCGGCGACCTGCCCGCCGAAGACGCGCTGCCGCCGCTCATCGGACGTCCGGCCGCGGAAGATGTCGTTCTCGATCTGTTCGAGGTCGAGTAGATCGAGCAGCGCCTTCAGGGAGTCCTTCACACCGGCCAGTCTTCCGCATCACCCCCCATGATCAGGATCACGCCCCGCGTGGCCTCCATCTCTTTGGCTCAGGGGCCGCAGAGGCCGAGGAGCGCTTCGCCGTAGCGGTCGAGTTTCACCTTGCCGACGCCGGGGATCCGGGCGAGGTCTTCGAGGGAGCCGGGGTCGTGTTCGGCGATCGCCTGGAGGGTGGCGTCCGTGAAGACGACGTAGGCGGGGACCTTCTGCTCGGCCGACACCTGGGCGCGCCATTCCTTGAGGGCGATCAGCAGCTCCTCGTTCAGCTCGGACGGGCAGTCTTCGCAGCGGCCGAGCTTGCGTTCGACGGCGGCGGTCAGCGGGCGGCCGCACACGCGGCACGGCTGCGGGCCCCTGGCCGGACGGCGTTTCGTCCGGTCGGCGCGGACCGGGGTGTGGGTGGTGGTCTTGCCGGTCAGGCCGTCCAGGAATCGGGACGGGCGGCGCCGCCGCGCCCCGCCGGGCGACCGGGACAGCGCCCACGACAGCGACAGGTGGACGCGCGCCCGCGTGACCCCCACGTACAGCAGCCGCCGCTCCTCCTCGACCTGCTCGGGCGTCTCGGCGTAGACGATCGGCAGGGTGCCCTCGACGAGCCCGACGAGGAACACCGCGTCCCATTCCAGGCCCTTGGCGGCGTGCAGCGACGCGAGCGTGACGCCCTCCAGCGGCGGCGCGTGCTGCGCGGCGGCGCGCTCCTCCAGCTCGGCGACGAAGTCGGGCAGGGCGGCCTTGGGGTTGTCGGCGGCCATGTCCTCGGCGAGCTGGGCCAGCGCGGCGAGCGACTCCCAGCGCGCGCGGGCCGCGCCCGCGCCCTCGGGCGCGCGGTCGGAGAACCCGGCCCCGGACAGCACGTGCCGGACGGTGTGGATCAGCCCCGTCCCGTCGGTCTCGGCGTCGGCGCCGACCCGGGTCGCGGCGCGCAGCATGATCACGGCCTGCTTGACCTCGGGCCGCTCGAAGAACCGCTCCGCGCCGCGCAGCACGTACGGGACGCCCGCCGCCGCCAGCGCCGACTCGTACGCCTCCGACTGCGCGTTGACCCGGTAGAGGATCGCGATCTCGCGCGCCGGGACGCCCTCGTCGATCAGCTTGCGGGCCCGGCGGGCGGCGTCGTCGGCCTCGGCGATCTCGTCGTCGTACTCGTTGAACACCGGCTCGGGGCCCGCCTCGCGCTGCGCGATCAGCTCCAGCCCGTGCCGCGCGCCGCGGGCCTGCCCGATCACCCCGTTCGCGAGCCGGACGACCTGCGGCGTCGACCGGTAGTCGCGGACGAGCCTGACGACCTTCGCGGCCGGATGCTCGCGGGTGAAGTCGAGCAGGTGGGACGGCGACGCGCCGGTGAAGGAGTAGATCGTCTGGTTGGGGTCGCCGACGACGCACAGGTCGTCGCGGTCGCCGAGCCAGGTGTCGAGCAGGAGCTTCTGCAGGGGGTTGACGTCCTGGAACTCGTCGACGACGAAGTACCGGTACTGCTCGCGGACCTGGTTCGCGACCTCCCGGTGCTCGGTGAGGACGGCCGCGGTCAGCTCCAGCATGCCCTCGAAGTCGAGCAGGTTGCGCTCGCGCCTGAGCTGCTCGTACATGGCGTAGAGGCGCGCGACGTCGACGACGTCGGTGGACGGTTTGCGCCCGGCCTTGACGACGGCGGCGGGGTAGTCCTCGGGGCGGTGCTGGGTGACCTTCGCCCATTCGATCTCGCTCGCGACGTCGCGCAGCTCCGACCGGCCGAGCGACAGCCGGCACGCCTTGGCCGCGTCCGCCACCACCGCGATCTTCGACTCGATGATCTTGGGCGGTTCGCCGCCGACGACCCGCGGCCAGAAGTAGCTGAGCTGGCGCAGCGCCGCCGCGTGGAAGGTGCGCGCCTGCACGCCGGGCGCACCGAGCTGGCGGAGCCTGCTGCGCAGCTCACCCGCCGCGCGTGTGGTGAACGTCACGGCGAGCACCCGCTGCGGCGTGACGACGCCGGTCAGCGTCGCGTACGCGATGCGGTGCGTGATGGCCCTGGTCTTGCCCGTCCCGGCGCCGGCGAGCACGCACACCGGGCCCTGCACCGCCTCGGCGACCTCCCGCTGTTCGGGGTCGAGTCCCTCCAGCACCGCCTCAGTCGACATGCCCCCATACTCGCAGCCCGTCCCACCGGCATCACCCAACTCCGCCACCTGTGGATAACCGCCGCCCCCGGGCTACCGGAGGAATGCGGGCGACCTGTCTACTGTTCTCGGGAAGGCCGATCGTAGTGACGAGTCGCAGTGACGAGCCGATCGTGGTCACGAGCACAGACGAGCGAGGGAGACGACGCAGCGATGGCGACGCCGACGACCGACCGGACCGAGGGTCAGGCCGGCCAGCTCACCATGTACACGACGACCTGGTGCGGGTTCTGCCGGCGGCTCAAGCGCCAGCTCGCCCGGGACGGCATCGAGATGGTGGAGGTCGACATCGAGCGCGACCCCGACGCCGCCGAGTTCGTCATGAGCGTCAACGGCGGAAACCAGACCGTCCCCACCGTCGTGTTCCCCGACGGCACGGCCGTGACCAACCCGAGCGCCAAGGCGGTCAAGGCGAAGCTCGCCTCCCTGGCCTGAGCGAGGCCCTGCCTGAGCAAGGCCCTGTGCGGGCACGCCCCTGCCTGCCCCTGCCTGACCGGACCTAGAAGGCGGGCATGTTGGGCAGTTCGCCGCCGTACCAGCGCATGATGAGCTGGGCGGCGATGGACAGCGGGCCCGGTGCCACAACCTCGCCCGCGTCGATGGCGGCGCGGAGTTCCTCGCGGGTGTACCAGGCGGCGTCGAGGATCTCCTCCGGGTCGGGGCGGAGCGGGACGTCGCCGTCCGTCCGCGCGGTGAAGCCGAGCATGAGGCTCCGCGGCAGCGGCCACGGCTGGCTGCCCAGGTAGCGGACGTCCCGGACGGGCAGCCCGACCTCCTCCTCCACCTCCCGCGCGACCGCCTGTTCGAGGGACTCGCCGGGCTCGACGAACCCGGCGAGGATCGAGCGGCGGTCGGCGGGCCACTGCGGGCCGCGGGCGAGCAGGATCCGGTCGGACTCGTCCGTCACCAGCATGATCACGGCCGGGTCGACGCGCGGGAAGTGCTGCGATCCGTCGTCGGGGCAGACCCGGACGTGCCCGCCGGACTCCACCCGCGTCTGCGCGCCGCAGCGCGGGCAGTACCGGTTGTCGCGGTGCCAGTGCTCCAGCGCGACGACGTGCGTGAGCAGGCCCGAGTCGCGGTCGCCGAGGAGCGCGCCGACGCGGCGCAGCCCGGCGGGCTGCGCGCCCTCGATGGCGGGGAGCGGGCCGGACGTGCCGAAGTAGGCGGTCCCGTCGTCGTCCACGCCGAGGAGCCACCGGTCGCCGTCCGGCGCCTGCCCCGGCGGGACGAACACGAGCGCCGGACTGGGCTCGAACGTGGCGAGCGCCCTGCCGTCCTGGACGACGACGACCCGCGTCCCAGGGTCGTCCCAGGCGGCGTCCAGCCACGCGTTGTCGCGGCGTTTCAGCGCCACCCGGTCGAGCGTGCCGCGCGCGAGCGCGAGCCATTCCAGCGGCCTGTCCGTCACCATGAACTCCTCCCCCGGGGCCCTTACCGCACGGCCCTCTCCTGCAGCACTTTCTAGCGCAGGGCGACGGCGAGTTCTTCCCAGAGATAGGCGGCGGCCTCCGCTCCCTTGAGGAGGAGCGGGATCTCGACCTTCTCGTTGGTGGCGTGGATGCGGTCGCCGTTCAGCCCGACCGCGACGAAGACGAGCGGCGCCTCCAGGACGTCGGCGAGGTCGGCCTCCGGTCCGCTGCCGCCTTCGCGGGTGAACAGGACCTCGGTGCCGAAGGCGCGTTCCATCGCCCGCCGCGCGGCCTTGACGCTGGGAGAGTCGATCGGCGAGAAGCACGGACGAACACCGCCGGGCTGCAGGCGCACCTCTGCCTCGACCCCCTGCGGGGTGTGTTCCTCGACCCATGCCTCGAACGCCTGCTGGACTTTGCGTGGGTCCTGCCCCGCGACGAGCCGGAACGACACTTTGGCGTGCGCCTCATGGGGGACGATGGTCTTTCCGCCGGGCCCAGTGTGCCCGCCCCACATGCCGTTGATCTCGGCGGTGGGCCGCGCCCAGATGCGTTCCAGGGTGGTGTAGCCCTTTTCGCCGTGGGCGGCGCGGCTGTCACCGGCGCTCTGGAGCCACTCGTCCTCGTCGAACGGGAGGCGGGCGAACAGTTCGCGTTCCTCGTCCGTCAGCGGGACGACGTCGTCGTAGAAGCCGGGAAGGGTGACCCGTCCGTCCGGGTCGTGCAGCGCGGACATCAGCGCCGCCATCGCCTGGAGCGGGTTCGGCACGGCCCCGCCGAACGACCCGGAATGGAGGTCGCGTGAAGGCCCACGCAGCGTGACCTCCGCTTCGGTGAGGCCGCGCATGCCCGTGCACATGGACGGGACGTCCGCCGACCACATCGTCGTGTCGCTGATGACGACGGCGTCGCAGGCGAGACGGTCGCGGTGCGCGTGCAGGAGGTCGGCGAAGTTCACCGACCCCGACTCCTCCTCGCCCTCGACCAGCAGCTTGATCGTGACGGGCGGGGCCGCCCGCCCGGACGCGGCGAGCCCGGCGCGCAGGCCCAGCGTGTGGAAGAAGACCTGCCCCTTGTCGTCGGACGCGCCCCGGCCGATGAGGCGGTCGCCCTTCTCGACGGGCTTGAACGGGTCGGTGTCCCACTCCTCCAGCGGTTCGACGGGCTGGACGTCGTGGTGCCCGTAAACGACGACCGCTGGGGCGTCAGGGTCCTCGGCGGGCCATTCGGCGTAGACGGCCGGGTGCCCCGGGGTCTCCCAGACCTCGACGGTCGGGAAGCCCTGCTCGCGCAGGTGCCCGGCGAGCCACTCCGCCGACCGCCGCACGTCGCCGGCGTAGGCGGGGTCCCCGGAGATGGACGGGATCGCCAGCCACTCCCTGAGGTCGGCGACGAACCGGTCCCTGCGGGCCTGGATGTAGGCCACTACCTCGTTCACCTGCATGCCCCTTCGCATGTCGTACTGTCGGGCCGGGCCCCTTCACCTCGGGGCTCCCGAACTCGTCGCGCCGTCTGGATCGCAGACGCGCGGAAACTCACAGTAAGGGATGCCGTTGCCGGATTCTCGGCCGCCGTCGACCGGTTCAGGGGAGCGGTTTTGATCCTCATCGACCCGCCGCTGTGGCCGGCGCGCGGCCGGGTGTGGTCGCACATGGTAAGCGACGTCTCGTACGAGGAGTTGCACGCGTTCGCCGCGGAACTCGGGATGCCGCCGCGGGCGTTCGAGCGTGACCACTACGACGTCCCGTCCGAACTTTACGAGGCCGCGCTCCGGCAGGGGGCGAAACCGGTGGGCTGCCGGGAATTGCTTCTGCGCTTGACGGCGGCGGGCCTGCGTCAGCGCAAGGTGTCCCGCCCCAGGGTCACGGGCTGAGTCGTGGTCAGGCGTTGAGGAGCATCAGTTCTGTTCGGATGTTGTGGCGCGCGTGTTCTTCGTAGCGTTCCCGGGCGATGGGCGTGTGGAAGAGCTTGGGGAGTGCCAGTAGGCCGTTGAGCACTTCGGCCCTTCCGGCTTTGAAGAACTCGTCGGGGACGAACGCGTACTCCTCGCGGACGGCGGCGGCGTAGGCGGCGTACCGGTCGGGGTCCGCTCCGAGGATGGCGAGGTCGGCGTCGCACAGGACTTGGCCGTCCGGGTCGTCGTCCTCTGGGGCGTGCGACGCGGTCAGCTCGACGAGCCGGACGACCTGCTCGACGTCCGGTCCGGGGAGGTCGGTGTCGGCGAGCATGCGTGCGGCGAGGCGGGCGCTGCGCTCCTCGTTGTCGGCGCGTTCCGGGTCGTACACGGCGTCGTGGAACCAGGCCGCGAGACGGACGTTGCCGGGATTCGCCGCGTGGGCCGCCAGCTCGTCCACGAGGTCGAGGACGGCGGTCAGGTGATCGCGCGTGTGGTAGCGGCGATGGGGTTCGCCGTAGCGCTGGTCCAGTTCCGCGCCGATGTGGCGGGTGTGGGGTCCCGCCAGCGCCACCCACCGTTCGACAAGGTCCATGACCCCATCCTGGCGGGCCGGGACACGCCATGTCGCCGTTCTTGCCCCCGCGTTCCCGCCCCGCCACTATGGTGACTGCGAGTTAGGCAAGCCTTACCTCACTGATCGCCTCGGCCGGGGCTCGCGCGCACGCTCGTCCCACGCACTGGAAAGGCCGCTTGTGGCCGCCTCGCTCTATCTCGTCGCCGGGAAGGCGACCGATTCCGTGACGCACGGGTTCCTGCCCGCCGCCGCCCGCCTGGGTCTGGACGTGACGTTGCTCACCGATCGTCCGTCCGTCCATTCCCGCTCGTACGACGGGCCGGTCGTGGAATGCGACGTCACCGACTTCCGGGAGATCGTCGCCGCCGTCGAGGACGAGCCCGCCGCCGTGTTCTCCAACAGCGACTTCCTCCAGGCGCCCACAGCACTGGCAGCCGCCTATTTCGGGCTCCCCGCCAAGGAGTGGCGCGCGGCGACGCGAGCGAAGAACAAGGCGCTCATGCGGCGGCACCTCGCCCTGGTGGACCCGGTCTTCTCGGCGGACGCCCGGCGCGTGCCCGAAGACGCTCCGTACCCACTTGTCGTGAAGCCTAGGGAGGGCGTCGCGAGTGAGGACGTGTTCCTCGTCCAGAACGCCCTGGAATTGTCCACGCGCGTTGAGGAGATTTCCGCGCGGCGGGACGATCCGCTAGTGGCCGAGGAGTATCTGCCAGGACGGCTCCACACGCTGGAGACGCTCGGTGACGGGCGGGATCTGCGCGTCCTGGGTTCGTTCCGTACGACCGTCTCGCCGCCGCCGTTCTTCGTGGAAGAACGCTTGGAATGGACGGAGCCGCCCCCAGAGACACCGCAAGTCCTGGCGCAGCTCGACGCGCTGGGCGTCGGGTTCGGGGCTTGTCACACGGAGTTCGTCGTCCACGAGGGGCGAGCCCGCATCATCGAGGTCAATTACCGGCTGATCGGTGACCACTGCGACTTCCTGTTGGCCGATCTGTTGGGCGTCCCGTTGTTCGAGCAGATTCTGCTGGTCCATCTGGGTGAGCCTCTGGCGGATTTCCAGCTTCCCCGGCGGCGGCACGCGATCGCCGAGCCGGTCATCGCCGAACGTTCCGGCACGCTCACGTCCGCCCCTGGACCACTGCACCTGGACGACGGACCCGTACGCCTTTCCTACCGCCCCCAACGCGCGGTGGGCGATTCCGTCGACGTCACCCGCACCAACCGCGACTACTTGGGGACGGTCAGAGCGATCGGGCCCGGCCCGGACGAGGTGAACGCCGCACTGGCACGCTTCCGCGCCGCCCACGACTGGACGATCGCGTGACCCTCCACGTGGACAGCGCGGAAGGTCGGCTCGCCGCCCGCGTCCTGGACGCGCTCTTACGGGAGAACTACGCGGGCCTACGCGACCGCCTCCGGAACGGGACGTTGGAACTGCCCGGACGGAGTGTGCGGCTGCTTGAGGCGCGTCCCGCGTTCCTGTCCGAACTCGTCGTGGACCCGGAGCAGAACCTGAGCCTGAGCGACGTCTTCGCCGCCGTCCGCGTGCTGGCGGACCCGCGCGACGACACGGCCGCGTTCGAGCGCGAATGCCGGGAGGCGCTCGCGACGATCAAGCTGCACGGCGACGCGCGTCCGGCGGTGCTGCGGCGGCTGGCACGGGTGCCGGACGGGCTGAGGAGGGGGCCGGGGGCGTTCTACGAGACGCTCGCGGCCTACGACGGGCACCCGGTGCATCCGGCGGGGCGGAGTCGCGCGGGGCTGTCCATGGCGGATCTGAGCCGTTACGCGCCGGAGTTCGCGCCCGCGTTCGCGCTGCGGTGGGCGGCGGTGCGGGGGCCGGAGCTCGCGGGGACGCTCCCCGACTGGTGGCCCGCCGCGTCCGACGTGGGGCTGACCTCGGCTGACGCGCTGTTCCCCGTCCACCCGCTCGCGGCCGGGCAGGTGCGCGGGCATCCGGCGGCCGTCCTCGCACCCGAGCCCTATTTGCAGGTCATGCCCACGCTGTCGATGCGGACGGTGGTGGCCGCGCCGCTCGCCCACCTGAAGATGCCGCTGCCGACCAGCACGCTGGGACGGCGCAACCGCCGCACGATCATGCCGGGGACGCTGCCGGACGGGGCGCTCGTCGAACGCGTCCTGCACCGGGTCCTCGCACGGGAACCCGCGCTTCCCATACTCCTCGCCGACGAACAGACCTACGGGCATGCGCAGGACCCGCTGCTCGCCTACCTCGTGCGGTATTTCCCACCCGAGACGGCGCGCGCGCACATCATCCCGGTAGCGGCATTGCTCGCCGAGTCTCCAGACAACGGTTACGTGATCGAACGCTGGGATGTGGAGTCGCTCTTCGGCGATTACCTGTCGGCCCTGTTCTCGTGGAACGTCACGCTGTTCCGATACGGGATCGCGCTAGAGGCGCACCAGCAGAACGTGGCGCTCGTCTTGGACGACGACACACCACCGCGGCTCCTCATCAAGGACAACGACGGCGCGCTCATCAACACGTCCCGACTCCGTGAGCGGCTCCCCCCATCGCCCGGCACCGATCCCCGCGACCTCATCGACCGGCGCATGACGACGACGGACGACGAGGCGCTCGCCAGGGTCTTCGTCACCATCACGCTGCACCTGTGCGCGGCGGCGCCCGCCCTGGGCCTCGCCGAGCGCGGACTGCTCCCCTGGCGCGACGGCCGCCGGATGATCCGCGAGCGCCTGGACGCCGCCCTCGGACCGGACCAGGCGTTCCTGCGCTCCCGCACGCTGGACGCCGGAACGCTGCCGGGCAAGGCGATGGTCACCGCCGGAACCCTCGTCGACAAGGCGCGGACCGGCGCGGCCGACATCAACAAGCACTACGGCCCGCCAGGCCCCAACTACCTACTGGACGAGACGTGCCGCTGACCCAACTCACCGAAGCCGCCCAAGCTGAGGACACCACCTCGACCGCACTGCTCAACTGCCTCGTCCGGGAGGTGTGCGCGCCAGAGCAGCAGGTGTGGCAGGACGGTGCGCGGCTGGTCGCCCGGCTGCCGCGAGCGGGCGTCCTGCTGCGGACCGGGCTGAGCCGTCCACCGTCCGGAGCGACCTACCGTCTCGTCCCACCGTTCGAGGAGCGGCGCGGGGACGAATGGATCCCGGCCCCCTGGGACAGGCTCGCGAACCTGGTCGCCGGTGAGCTGGAACTGGCGACGGGTCATCCGAACCCCGAATTCCTCCACCAGGTGCGCGACAGCCACAACGCCCTGGCGGCCATCCTCACCGCACGCGGTGAACACCACACAGGTTCGGCCTACATCGACTCTGAGCAGTCACTGGTGGCGGGCCACCGGTTTCATCCCTCTCCCAAGGCGCGTCAGGGATCGCCTGCCGACTGGCTGCCGTACGCGCCGGAGACTAGAGCGCGCTTTCGTCCGCGTTGGCTGGGCATTCAGGACCACCTCATCGCAGAGGAGGGCGACCCAGAGGCGTTCAGCAGGCTGGAAACGTACGGACCCGGCGCTCCCGCTGGGTATGGGCTGATTCCCGTCCACCCGTGGCAGTTCAAGCTCCTGACCGACAACGACATGTTGCGCAAAGCCTTGGCGGACGGGTCGCTCCTGGACCTTGGGCCGTCCGGTGTGGAGGCGGTGCCCACGTCGTCCGTCCGCACGGTGTATCTGCCGGACGCCGATGTGTTCTGCAAGTTCAGTCTGGACGTGCGCATCACCAACTGCGTCCGCAAGAACGCCTGGTACGAACTGGCCAGCGCCATGGCGCTCAACGAGTTGCTGCCGCCCTTGTTCGAGAAGCTGAATTCCACACTTCTCGCAGAGCCCGCCTACCGCACCATCGCGTTCGCCGACCGCCGCCTGTACGAGGGCTTGGGCGTGATCCTGCGACAGGGGGTCAGAGCCCTCCCCGGCACACCACTGCTGGCGGGCGCCTTGGCCGATCCCTACAGCACGTTCCTCTCCGACCTGCCCGCCCTATCGACACCCGAAGGCGCACAAGCCTGGTGGGACGCCTACGTCAGGCACGTGGCTCCGCCGGTACTCGGCGCCTACCTGGACCATGGCGTCGTCCTCGAACCGCACCTGCAGAACGTCCTCATCTGCGTCGACCACGACGGCATGCCCATTCGCGCCGCGTTCCGTGACCTGGAAGGCACGAAACTGACCACGGGCCGCTGGAACCTGGACCACGTGCCGCCCCGCGTCACCGAAAGCCTCACCTACGCACCCGCCCAGGGATGGAACCGCGTCGTCTACTGCCTGCTCGTCAACCACCTCACCGAAATAGCGGCGGCGGTCGCGGACCTGCACCCGTCCCTGCAAGACGAACTGTGGCCGACTGCGAGAAAGCACTTCGCCGCCTACGACGACCATCCGCAGATCAGGGCGCTGCTGGCCGGGGTGCCGCTGCCCGCCAAGGCGAACCTTCGCACCCGCTGGTCCCGGACGGCCGACCGTGGCGCGACCTACGTCCCCGTCCCCAACCCACTTGCCGCACCCAGGCCGCTATGAACGAACAAGCCGTCAACCTGGACCGGTACCCCGCCTACCTCTACGACCTGTCCGGCCTCGAAGCCCACATCAGGCAGATTCGCGCCGCCCTCGACAACACGGAACTTTTCTATGCGGCCAAGGCCAACCCGGACGCCGAGATCCTCCGTACGCTCGCGCCACACGTGGACGGCATCGAGGTCGCGTCCGGTGGCGAGCTGACCCACGTCCAAGAAACACTGCCCGATGCCCGCATCGCTTTCGGCGGCCCGGGCAAGACGGACGAGGAACTGTCCCAGGCCATCAAAGTCGACCGAATCCACATCGAAAGCCCGAGCGAACTGGCGCGCCTCGCCGCACTGGGCCCCGCCGACATCCTGCTCCGCGCGAACCTCCCCCTCAGCACCCCGAACGCCGCCCTCGCCATGAGCGGCCCCTTCGGCATGGACGAAGACGCCCTCACCACATGCGCCCGCCTACTGGCGGACAACCGGCACCTCACCCTCCGGGGTGTCCACGCGCACCTGGCCTCCGGCCTGGACGCACCCACCATGCTCGACCTGGCGCACCGGATAGCGGATTGGGCGCTCCCCTGGCTTGAGTCCCTTGGAGTGGACGATCCCGAGTTGAACGTGGGCGGCGGCATGGCCGTCGACTACACGTCCCCCCAAAGCCGCTTCGACTGGCCCCTGTACGGGACGGGCCTGACCCACATCTCCGCCACGATCCGGATAGAGCCCGGACGCGCGATGACCGCCTACCACGGCTGGTACGTCACCGACGTCCTGGACGTGAAGACGACCCGCGGCGAGACCTACGTGATCCTGCGCGGCGGCACCCATCACCTGAGAACACCCGTGACCAAGGGGCACGATCAGCCGTTCACGGTCCTCACCGCAAGCGGCCCGGAGAGCCCGGCCACGCTGGTGGGCCAGTTGTGCACACCCAAGGACGTCTTCGCCCGCAACGTGCCCGTCCCGCCCCTCTCCCGTGGCGACATCATCGCCTTCACCATGGCCGGGGCCTACGCCTGGAACATCTCCCACCACGATTTCCTGATGCACCCCAAGCCCGCGTTCCACTACATCCACTGAGCACGAGATCCACTGAGCACGAGCGTCCAACCCCATATCGACGTGATGCGAAACGTCGATGCCGACCTATACTCGCGTTCATGGCAGAAAGCGCCGGTTCAACCGACCTCGACCTGGTCACAGCGCTGCGCGCGCTGGCGAATCCGGTGCGTCTTCAACTGCTCTCCTGGCTACGCGACCCCGAGCGCCACTTCACCCAGGAGCACATCGCGGACCCGGTCGAAGTCGGGGTGTGCGTGAGCCATCTCCAGGCGAAGGCGGGTCTGGCCCAGTCGACCGTGTCGGCGTACATGGCCGAACTACAGCGGGCAGGGCTGGTCCGTGCGACGCGCGTGGGCAAGTGGACCCACTACAAGCGCGACGAGGAGCGCATCGCCCAACTCGTCGCCACCCTGGGCCGAACGCTCTAACACCCAAGCCCCTCGCGTCCGCCCCAACCTCGACCACTTTGACAGTCATATCGAGGATCTGCGATATTTCGATTCGTAGATGGGCGACGACACGCGAAGGGGCGATCCGATGGGCGCGTTCGAGGATCTCGGCACGTTCGGGCTCTACAGCTTCGAGTTCGAGCAGTTGCCCGCGGCGAGGATCCGGGAGTCGGTGCAGGAACTTGAGGAGCAAGGCTGGCGGTCGTTCTGGTTCCCTGAGGTGGGCGGACGCGAGGCGTTCTCGCTCGCGAGCCTCATCCTCTCGTCCACCGAACGGATACGGGCCGTCAACGCCATCGCGCAGATCTGGGCGCGGGACGCGCGTTCGGCACGCGGCGGCGGCGCCCTCCTCGCGGACGCCTATCCGGGACGGCACGTCCTCGGGTTGGGGTACGGCGGGCAGAGGCGACCTGGGGTCAAACCCTTGGCCGCCATGCGCGAGTACCTCGACGCGATGGACGCCCCAGACGCGCCGGGCGCCGAGACCCCGATTCGACGGGTCCTGGCCGCGTACGGGCCGAAGATGCTGGAGCTGTCCCGGGACCGGGCGGCGGGGGCGCACACCTACCACGTCACCGTCGCACACACGGTGCAGGCACGGGAGACCTTAGGGCCGGTCGCATTTCTCGGTGTGGAACACCCGGTGCTCTTCGAGTCAGACGCGACCGAAGCCCGCGCGATAGCTCGCGAGCACCTGCACCCCTACCTGAACACGCCGTTCAACGTCGAGAAGTTCCGCCGCCTGGGCTACACGGAAGACGAGATCACGCATGGCGCCGACCGCCTGGTCGACGACCTGGTCTTCTGGGGCGACCTGGACACCATCGTCAAGAAGCTCCGCGACCACGTCGACGCGGGCGCGGACCACGTCACCGTGCAGGTGATCGGGACGGCTCCAGGCGAATCCATGCCGCACTGGCGACGCCTCGCCGAGGCGCTTCTCTAGGGCGTATTTCAGACGTGGGTCGCTTGGGACGTTCAGCGTGGGGTGCCTTGCCAGCGCCAGGAGGTCAGACGCGGGCGTCCGGGGAGTTCCGCGCGTCCCGTGGCCCAGAGCAGGGTCTGCCACGGGTCGGTGTCGCGGGGAGCGTCCGGGAAAAGGCGGGTGAGGACGCGGGAGCACAGTTCGGCGGGCGGTTCCCACTTCAGCTTTAGGCCCTCCGCCACATCGTGCGTGTGGACGAAGGTCTCGACCATTCCCATCGCGGCGAACCCTTCGGGGTCCGACGCCCCGAACGCGTGATGGGCACGGACGTCGGGCGATGTAGCGCGCACAATGGCGACCAGCAGGCCGCCGCAGGCGTCCAGTACTTGGAGGAGTCCGGCCGGGCCCGCTTTCGGGTCGGCGTGGATGACGTTCGCCGGACCTCCGGGCCTGCGGCTCTCCCATACGAACGGCACTTCACCGTCCATGGGCGGGGTCCGCGGGCCCAACTGCGCGGCGTACGCGAAAAGGTCGTCGCTGAGGTGTTCCACGGTTTCCCAGCAGGTCCACTCAAGGGTCCCGGCTTTGGCGTCCCATGCCCGCTCGGACGGCGCTTGGCGCATGGTGGCAACGGCAAGACGGACGGACGTTTCGAGATCGTCCGCAGTGACGACATCGGCCGAGCGCTTCATGCCCCGACACTATCCAGCCTCTGACTCACCGCCGATCAGGCCGGACATCAGCGGTTCCGGCCGAGCTCCCCACAGTTCGAGCCGCCGCTGCCGATTCGACGGCCGCCTCATGCCCGACAATCCCCGATATCCGACCGCAGGGTCATAAGAAGAACACGGGGTACGCCCACACCCACCACCGCACCACCACCGGAGGAGAGAGTGTTGCGCCCCCTGGACCAGCTCCGCGACCTGACCGCCCTCGGGCTCCACGCAACCCGCGCGATCCGCGACGCAGGCGTAATGCACCCCGTCCGTCCGGACAGGGCCGCCCGCCTCTTCCTCGCCTACGCCCGCTACGGCCCGACCCCCGCCACGCTCGGCGCCATGTCCGCTCTACGCTTCCCCACCCGAACAGCACTGATCGACGAACAAGGCGCACTCACCTACGCGGAACTGGAACACCGGGCAGCAGCACTGGCCACCAAACTCCAACCCCTCACCACCCAGAAAATCGGAATCCTCTGCCGCAACCACCGGGGCTTCGTGGAGGCGGTCCTGGCCGCATCCCGCCTGGGCAATGACGTCGTCCTCCTCAACACGGACTTCGCTCCCACCCAACTAGGACAAGTAGCCGAACGCGAAAGGATCGGCCTCCTACTCCACGACGACGAGTTCACCCAAACCATCAAAGATTCCGGCTACAAGAACCAAACACTCCAACCGCAAACCACCGAAACACCGTCACCCCAACCAGTACACCCCACCAGAACCAGCAAGATAATCGTGATGACCTCCGGCACGACCGGGACACCGAAAGGCGCAAGCCACGACCTCTCCATAAGGTCCGTCCTTCCGGCCGCGCTGAGTCACCTGAACCGAGTCCCCGTCCGTTCGGGCGCGCCGATCGTGGTCGCTCCCCCGCTGTTCCACATCCTCGGCTTCGCCTACACCACGGTCGCGCTGGGCATGGGCCTGCCGCTGATCCTCAACAAGCGTTTCGACGCACACGAAACCTTGAAGAGCATCGAAAAGCATCATGCAGAAACGCTAGTAGCCGTCCCCGTAATGCTTCAGCGCATTCTGGACGAGAAGAAACCCCGCCCCGAAACCCTTCGCACAGTGGTGTGCGGCGGCGCGGCCCTCCACCCTCACCTGTCCACCGCCTTCATGGACCACTTCGGCGATGTCCTCGTCAATGTCTACGGCGCGACCGAGACGGGCTGGGCCACGATCGCCACTCCCACCGACCTGCGAGAAGCCCCCGGCACAGTAGGCAGACCGTCCTTCCGGCTGACCATCAAGATCCTGGACGAGAACAACCGGGAACTTCCACCGGGCGAGACCGGCGAGATCTACACCAGCGGCGGCCTACGCTTCGCGGGATACACAGGCGGCGGCGACAAGCACAGAAACCACCACGACAACCTGACCAGCACCGGCGACCTTGGCCATTTCGACGACCAAGGACGCCTTTTCATCGACGGCCGCGCCGACGACATGATCGTCTCCGGCGGGGAGAACGTGTTCCCGGGCGAAGTCGAAACCCTCCTGGACGCTCACCCCGACATCGCGGAAGTGTCCGTGACCGGTGTGGAGGACAACGATTTCGGCCACCGCCTGGCCGCCCACATAGTCCGGAAACCGGAGTCGAACCTCACCGCGGACGAGGTGAAAGCCCACGTCAGAGAGCATCTGGCAAGATACAAGGTCCCGAGGGACGTCCACTTCGTGGCCGAACTCCCCCGCACCAGCACGGGCAAGGTCAAATCCCGGGCCCTGAAAGGCTGACCCGCCCGGCCCGGATCAGGCGGCGCCGCGGTTCTTGGCGGCCATGCAGATGCGGGCGAGGTCGTTGAGGGCGTCGGCGCGGCGTTCGTCCAGCGACCGGCGGTCGCCGGGCCCGGCTTCGGCGAGCGTGTCGATCACCAGGGAGAACACCGGCCATTCGGCGGGGCCGATGACGCCCTGGAAGTCGACGCCGTCCTCAAGGTCGTCCACGTCGAGGTTGCGGGCGAAGGTGGCGAGGGCGGCCTCGGCGGCGACGACGCCGATGCGCATCGCCAGCGCGGCAGGCTCGCGGTCGAGGGAACGCACAGTGCTAGAACCCATGTTCGACACCCTAGAACACACGAACGACACTCGTCGAACATTTGGTCGAACTCGTTACCGGAAAGCAGCGCGCGCCCCGACCGCCCGGCCGACCACCCACTAATCGGCGATGGCCTGCTGGAACACGTAGGAGTGCGTGAAATGCAGGACGCCGTCCACCTCGCTGGGACGCATGCCCGTCGCCGGGCCGCCCGCCAGCTCGTCCCGCAGCTCCCGCCTGATCCCGTCCGCGACGTCCGAGGGCGTCTGGGAGAGCTCGAGCCAGGGGTCGAGCGGCCGCGCGTATTCGATCCGTTCGACTCGTTTGACCTGCGCCCCGGCCTCCGTGACCAGCTCCGCGATCCGCGCCTCGGTGAGCAGGGCGCCATGCGAGGGGTCGCGGAGCCGCTCGATCCGGTCGGGATCGCCCGCGACCCCGTCCGGCCGGACCAGGTCGGCGATGATCAGGGCGGCGCCGGGCCGGCTGACGCGAACCATCTCCCGGACGACGCTCTCCGGATCGGCGACCTGATGCAGGGAGAAGCGGGTGACGACGAGCGTGAACGACCGGTCGACGTAGGGCAGCGCGGTGGCGTCCCCCTGCGTGAACGTCACATTCGTAAGCCCCGCGTGGTCGGCGTCACGCTTGCCCTCGGCCAGCATCGCCGGAGTGAGGTCGAAGGCCGTCACGTGCCGGACGCGCCGCGCGATCGCGCGGGACACGAGCCCGGTCCCCGCCGCGACCTCCAGGACGACGTCCTCCAGGTCGAGTTCCGGTTCCATGAACCGGACGAGCCGGTCCAGGTGGCGGGTGAGCGCGGCGTTCAGCCGGGGATCGGCGAATCCGGGCGCCTGCTTGGAGAACTCCTGTACGACCTTCTCGTCATGCGTGACCGCCACGTCGCCTCCCTCGAACGGTTGCCCGGATCATCCCCGAAACCACGCACGGTGAACAGGGGTGAGTGAGACTCATCACCGGAAACCCGGAGGAATCAGGCGGCGGGCACGCCGTCCAGCAGAGCGGCGAGGCCGTCGGCGTCCAGGAGATCCGCGGGGCGGACGGTCACATTGGCCCCGACGTAGTGGAACGCGGCGCTGACCCGGCCCACCTCGACCCCGTTCAGTTCGGCCCAGGCGAGCCGGTAGGCGGCCAACTGGACGGCGGCGAAGCGGGCCTCGTCCCCGGCGGGCGGCGCCCCGGTCTTCCAGTCGACGATCTCGTACCCGTCGGCCGTCCGGAAGACGGCGTCCATGCGCCCGCGGATCAGCCGGTCGCCGATGACCGTCTCGAACGGCACCTCGATGTCGAGCGGCTCCCGCGACGCCCATTCCGACTCCTCGAACCGGGCCTGGAGATGGGCGAGTTGCGCGTCCTCGGCGGCGCCCTCGTCGGCGGCGCCGGGCAGTTCATCGGGATCGAGAAGCCGTTGCTGGCCCCATCTGCTCTCCAGCCAGGCGTGAAAAGCCGTGCCGCGCCGCGCGTACGGCGCGGGCGGGCGCGGCATCGGACGACGAATCTGCCGCGCCAGCCCCGCCGGATCGCGTGCGAGCGACACCAGCGACGACACCGAAAGATGGGCGGGCAATTGGACCTGCATGCCGTCACCGCCGCGTCCTCGGTCGCGTTCGGCGAGGAGGAGTTCGACGTCCCGGGCCCAGGCCGTCATCCGGGCGCGGTCGGTGACGGAGAGCCCGTCGATTCCGGCCCAGTGGCGCGTCCGCCCGGCCATTTCGTCCTCGACCATGCGGGCGGCCTCGACCACGGCCTCATACCGTTCCCGCGCCGCGATGTCGGACCATCCGCGGTCGCCCGGGGCGATGGGCCACTGAGCTTCGTCGGGGTCGTCCAGCAACGGGTTGGCGTCGCCTTCCTCGGGCGCGTCGGCCCATATCCCGACGACGCCTTCGCCCGTCATGCAGACGAACCGCACCTCTTCCAGGAATGGCGAGGGCCCGAGCGGACGTCCCGAGGCGCCCCACCAGTATCCGGTCGCGATGAGGAGGCTCGAAGCGCGCGTGACGGCGACATAGGCGAGCCGCCTTTCCTCCCGCAGATCGCGTTCGGAGCACGCCTCGTCGAACGCGGCGAGGTCGTCCTTCTCCAGGCCGGTCAGGGACGGCAGGTCGGCGCGGTCGCCGCGCAGCATGAACGGCAGGACGCGCGGGTTCGCCGTCCAGCGGGTGGCGTTCTGCGGCGGCGACGGGAATATCGAGCCCTTGGCGGGCGCGCCGTTCTTCTGCGGGACGGAAGACAGGCCGGGAACGACGACGACCGGCCATTCCAGCCCTTTGGACGCGTGCACGGTGAGGAGTTTGACGCTGTTGGTCTCGCCGACGCGGCCCGCCTCCAGCCCGAATTCCTCCGTCTCGGCGGCCTTGAGATAGGCGAGGAACGCGCCGAGCGTGGGGTCTTCGGCGTCCCCGGCGAACGTGGCGGCGGCGTCGATGAAGGCGTCGAGGTCGGCGCGGGCGGTGACGGGGTCGAGCCCGGACCGCGCGGCGACCTCGATGTCGAGCCCGAGGGCCCGTTCGACCTCGTTGACCAGGTCGGGCAGCGGCAACCCGACCTGGGCGCGCAGGCCGCGCAGTTCGTCGCGGAGCCGCCGGAGGCGGCCGTACCCTTCGGGCGAGTAGGCGTCCGGCGGCCCGAGGTCGTCGAGCGCGTCGACGAGGCTGCCGGTCTCCTGGTTCAGCTCGCTGACGAGCTGCCGGAGCGGATCGTCGGGCGCCTCGTCGACGACGCCTTCGGCGACGTCTTCAGCGACGTCGGGAGCCGGCTCCGGGGGGTCGGCGGATTCCGGTGGGGTGACGTCGCGGGCCGCGTCCTGGGCGAGGACGCGGGCGCGGCGTCCGAGGGCGACGAGGTCTCGCGGTCCGAGGCGCCAGCGCGGCCCGGTGAGGAGCCGGGCGAGCGACGCCCCCGCCGACGGGTCGTGCATGACGCGCAGGGTCGCGACGACGTCCTGCACTTCGGGGACGGTGAGCAGCCCGCCGAGCCCGACGACCTCGACCGGAATGCCGCGCCCTTCCAATGCCCGCCGGATGAGCGGGAACTGCGACCGTTTCCGAGCGAGCACGGCGATATCGGAATACGCGAGCTCCGATTCCGACCATCCGCCGTCGGGCGCGAGGCCGGGGCCGTCGGCCATGAGCCCGGCGATGCGCGCGGCGATCCGTTCGGCCTCGTCCTCGACGGTTTCGAACAACGCGCATTCGACGCGTCCGCGCTTTTCCCGGCCCGCGCCCGGGACGAGCCGGGGAACGGCCCGGGTCTCGGCGCGCAGTTCCTCCTGGATTTTGGCCGCCGCCTCCAGGATGTGCTCGCCGTTCCGGAACGACCGGCTGAGCTGGACGACCGGCGCGGGCGTCGGACGCCCGCCCCCCACCGCCGGCTGCGAGGGAAAGTCGTAGGCGAACCGCAGCAGATTCCCTGCGCTCGCGCCGCGCCACCCGTAAATGGACTGGCACGGGTCGCCCACGGCGGTCACCGCGTGCCCGCCCGCGAACAGCGATGTGAGCAGGACGAGCTGCGCCTGCGACGTGTCCTGGTATTCGTCCAGCAGGACGACCGAGAACCGCGAGCGCTCGATCATCCCGACCTCGGGGTGCTTGAAGGCGATCCGCGCCGCGAGGGCCATCTGGTCGCCGTGGTCGATGACCTCGCGGTCGGCCTTGGCGCGCCCGTACGCCTCGATGAGCGGCATGAGCTGCTCGCGGACGGCCTGTTTCGCGAGGATGTCGCGCTGCGGTTTCAGCGGTTTCTTGAGCGCGGCGAACCGCTCGTCCAGCCAGGAGCCGACCTTGCGGACGTCGTCGGCGGTCCGCAGATGTTCGGAGAGGTCTCCGGACAGTTCCATGACGGCCTTGGTGACGGTGTCGGGCTGCCATTCGATCTGGTCCATGGGCCCGTTGTAGGAGTCGACGACGCGCGAGCAGATCTGCCAGGCGACGGCCGGGGAGATGAGCCGCATCGTCGGTTCGAGCGCCTCGCGCAGCGCGTGGTCGCCGAAGAGCCGCGCCGCGTAGGAATGGTAGGTCGACACCATCGGCTCGCCGTCGAAGAGCGCCTCGCCGCCGAGCCGTTCCAGCTCGTCGCCGGGCAGCACCTCGCGGAGCCGGTCGAGCCGTTTGCGCACGCGGACGCCGAGCTCGGCGGCGGCCTTGCGGGTGAAGGTCAGCCCGAGGACGCGCTCGGGCCGGACGAACCCGTTCGCGACCAGCCACACCACCCGCGCGGCCATCGTCTCGCTCTTGCCCGACCCGGCCCCGGCGATGACCGCCATCGGGGCCATCGGCGCCTCGATCACCCGCGCCTGCTCGTCCGTCGGCTCCGGGATCTCCAGCAACCGGGCGAGCTCCTCCGGCGTGATCACCCAACCCCCGAGCCACTCGCCTGCTTACTCGCCTGCTTATTCACCCACGTGCCCGCCCTCGTCATGGACGGGGCAGCAGGAGCGTACGGGACAGGTGCGACACTTGTCGTTCGCCCTCGCCTGGAAAACATCGCTCGCCATCCCGTTCGCGACGATCTCGACCAGCTTCTTGGGCCATTCCGGGTCGGAGTCCTCCGACGGGGCGGGCTGTTCCTGCTCGCGCGCCTTCGCGGCGAACGCGGCCTTGCCGAGCTGGATGAGCTTCGCCCCGCCGGGCTCGATCAGCCCGTGCCGCTCGAACGCGCCGAGCATGACCGCGTACTGGTAGACGCCGAGCTGCGGGTGCCGGGCCAGGTCGTCCTTGGGGACGGCCGTAGACGACGTCTTGATGTCGATGATGACCGCGCGGCCCTGCTCGTCGCGCTCGGCACGGTCGATGCGGCCCTTGATGACGACACGGCCCAAGTCGACTTTGAACGATTCTTCGAGCGCGACGACCTCGTTGGGGTTGTCGCGGTGCCAGGTGAGGAATTTGTCCACCATCCGGGTGGCCTGCTCACGTTGCTTCTCGGAATACCAGGCGCTGCGGAATTCGAGGTCGTTCCAGATCTCGTTGAGCCGTTCGGCGACGTGGACCTCGTCGATGCCGTCGTCCGCGCCCGCCATCTCGGCGACGGCGTGGACGACCTTGCCCATCGTGCTGTACTCGTTGGGGCCGCCGTCCTGCGCGCCCACCGCCGAGGCGAGCAGCCAGCGCAGGCCGCAGGTCGTGAACGCCTCGACCTGGGACGGGGAGATGGTGATCGGCTCGTCCTCGGCGAACGCGGGGCCCGCGTCGGAGAGGGCGGTGATGGCGTACCAGTTCTCCGGTTTCGCGCCGCGCACGCCCGCCCGCGCGAGCCGCGCCAGGTGCCCGGCGGCGGCGCGGCGCAGCGGCTCCGGCCGGGCCGGGTCGGACACGACCGAGCGCAGGTCGGCGACCAGCGCGGACAGCGACAGCCACCGCGTCTTCTCGTCCAGCTGGGACTGCTCGATCGCGCCGGGGAGCAGTTCGTTCAGGAACCGCGACGGGCGTTCCTCGGTGTCGTCGCCGCCGACCGCGGTGACGACGAGCCGTTTCCGGGCTCGGGTGACGGCGACGTAGAAAAGGCGGCGTTCCTCGTCCAGCATCTTGGCGGCCATGGACGCGCCCGCCGCGACGTCGCCGTCCGGCTCGGCCCCGGCGGCGTGCTCGACCAGCTCCTCGACGCCGAGGAGCGAGCCGCGCAGCCGCAGGTCGGGCCAGACGCCCTCCTGGACTCCGGCGACGATGACAACGTCCCATTCCAGGCCCTTGGAGCGGTGCGCGGTGAGGATGCGGACGGCCTCGCCCTGCGGCGCCTGCTCGGCGAGGGTGTCCCCGGCGATCTCCTGGGCCGCGATGGTGTCGACGAACAGGTCGGCGCCCGCCTGCGGCAGCCGGTCGACGAACCGGGCGGCGTGGTCGAACAGGGCGACGACGGCGTCGAGGTCGCGGTCGGCGGCGGCGCCGCGCGTCCCGCCCTTGGCGCTCTGCTCCAACAGGACGTCCGCCTGCCCGCTCTCCTTCCACACCGACCACAGGACGTCCTCGGCGGTGCCGCCCTCGTGGACGCCGCGCCGCGCCACGTCGATGAGGTGCGCGACCTTCTCGGCCGGCGCCCGCACCCTCTCGTGGACGAGGACCAGTTCGCGCGGGTCGTTCACGGCCGCGACGAGGAGTTCCCCGAGCGGACGCTGCCCGCCCGACAATTCCTCCGAATCCCGCAGGGCCCGCTTGAGGCGGCGCATGGCGAGCGCGTCGGCGCCGCCCAGCGGCCCGGTGAGGAGGTCCTCGGCGACGACCTCGTCCAGGAAGCCCTTCTTGAGCGCCGCGTTGAGCAGGATCAGGAATGGACGGACGGCGGGCTCACCGATCAGCGGAACCTCGTCGCCCGCCACGACCACCGGCACACCCGCCTGGGCCAGTGCCCGCCGCAGCACCGGGACCTGCCGCACCGCGCTCCGCACCAGGACCGCCATTCGCGACCACGGGACGCCGTCGAGCAGATGCGCGCGGCGCAGTTCGTCGGCGACGAGCGCCGATTCCTGGCTTTCGGAGTCGGCTATGACGGCGCGCACTTCGCCGTCGTCCAATTCGTCCGGGGATCGGAGGGCGCGGTGTTCGGCGGCGCCCGCCGCACCGGCGGGAAGGCGGCGCGCTATCCGCCGCGACGCCGCGAGGATCTGCGGGCCCATACGGCGGCAGGTGCGTAGCGCCACGACGGGCGCGGGGTCGCCGTCCAGGGTGCGGAAACGGTCGGGGAATTCCTGGATGCCCCGCACGTCCGCGCCCCGGAAACCGTAGATGGACTGGTCGGGGTCGCCGACGACGACGAGGTCGCGTCCGGCTCCGGCGAGGTGCTGGAGAAGGGCTTCCTGCGCGGGGTCGGTGTCCTGGTATTCGTCCACGAAAACGATGTCGTAGGCGTCCTGCTCGCGGAACCGGACCTCTTCGTCGGTGAGCATTCCGGCGGCGAGGTGAATCAGCTCGCCGTAGTCGTAGGTGGGGACCGGGTCGAGCAGGAAACGGTTCACATACCGGTCCATGAATTCGCCGATGGCGGGCCAGTCGTCACGGCCGCGCAGGCGTCCCAGGGCGGCGAGGTCCTCCGCGCCGTAGGCGCGCTCGACCGCGCGCAGGGTGAAGTCGCGCAATTCCTCGGCGAAACCGCGCGTCGCCAGCGCGGCCCGCAGCCGTTCCGGCCATTCGCGCGCGCCGTCCGCCAGTTCGCCTTCGAGGAGCCTCCGCACCTCCAGCAGTTGCTCCGGCCCGGACAGCAGGCGCGGCGCGGGCTCCTCGTTCAGGACGGCGTCCCGGCGGAGCAGGGCGTAGGCGTAGCTGTGGAAGGTGAGCGCGAGGGGCGTCCGCGTCGTCCGGCGGAGGCGTCCGGTGATCCGCTCGCGCAGCTCGCCCGCCGCCTTGCGGCTGAACGTCAGGACGAGCACCCGCTCCGGGTCGGCGCCGCGGTTCTCGATGCGGTCGACGACCGCCTCCACGATCGTCGTCGTCTTCCCGGTGCCCGGCCCGGCGAGCACCAGCATCGGCCCCCCGGCATGCTCGACCACCCGCCGCTGCTGGTCGTCGAGCACGGGCGGGACGGCCCGCGCGGGACCCGCGCGGCGCACGAGACGGTAGGAAGCGGGCGGCACAACAGTTCATTGGAACAGATCACCGAGGCGGTTCTGACCACAACACACTCATGTCGCCCAAGAAACCACCGAGCTCACAGGGGAGCTCACACAGGGCTCACACGGCGGCCTTCTCTTGGAACGCGCGAAGGGCGGACGGGCTAGGTGCCGCCCGCCCAGCGGGCGCGGGTCATGTCGACGCGGCGGCCGTCCGGGCGCAGGGGCGTGCCCTCCACGCGGTACTGCTCGTGCGCCTCGATCTCGTGACCGTCCGGCGGGCGGCCGTCCGCGCGGACGACCCGCCACCACGGGACGCCGCCGCCGTACAGCGACATCACCCGCCCGACCTGGCGCGGACCGCCGCGTCCGACCAGTTCGGCGATGTCGCCGTAGGCGAGGACGCGGCCGGGCGGGATCCGCTCCACCGCGTCCAGGACGGCCTCGGCGTACTCGTCGGGCTCCGCGAACATCACGACGACCCTAGCGGCGGCGGGCCCTGCCGGCCGAGCGGAGGCGGCGGCCCCGGCGGACCGGGCGGGCCGAACCGGTGCGGATACGGAGGTTGCGCCCCGGGCCGCGCCGGGAAAGGCGCGGCCCCCGGCCCCGCGAACGGCGGATCGTCGGCCGGACGGGGATGGCGGCGCCGGAACGCCAGCGCGATCGCGCCCGCCGCGACCGTCCCGCCGACCCCGCCGAGCAGCAGCCCGAAGATCAGCGGACGGACCCAGCCGGGCCGCTCGATGATCTCCACCGGCCCGGGGTCGGCCGCGCCGAACCGCCGTCCCTCGGGCTTGCCCGGGGTCCCGCCGCCCTGGGCGGACGCCAGCGAGTCGGCGGCGGCGAGCGCCCGCGCCGCGTGCACCTCGCCGAACCCGACGTTGGCGTCGTAGCGTCCGGACGGCGCGTTCTTCACGCTCTGGATCAGCGACTGCGCGACCAGCGCCGGGGCCATCTTCGGATGCTTCGCCCGGATCAGCGCGGCGATCCCCGACACGATCGCGCTGGAGTCGCTCGTCCCGCTGCTCAGGAAGTACTCGCCGCCGGGCGCGGCGACGGGCAGGCCGTCCCCCGGCGCCGACACGACCACCGAGTAGTTGCGGTTGGAGAACGGCGCGCGCTCGTGCCCCGGCCGCGTCGCGGCGACCGCGATCACGCCGGGGAAGGACGCCGGGTAGGAGTAGGGCGCGAAGCCGTCCCCGTCGAGGGAGCGCTTGTCGTCGCCGTCGTTGCCGACCGCCGACACGACCACGACGCCCCGCCCGATGGCGTAGCCGATGGCGGCGCGCTCGTCGGCGACCTCCTCGTCCTTGCCGAGCGACAGGTTGATCACGTCGGCGCCGTGGTCGGTCGCGTAGCGGATGCCGCGCGCGACCGCGCCCTCGGCCTTGTCGGACGTCCGGTAGCTGAGGTAGCTCTTGTCCTCCGGCTCGCCGATCGCGCGGATCGCCAGCACGCGGGCCTCCGGCGCGATCCCGATCATCCCCGCCCCGCCGCCGGGGCCGTGCCCGTGCCCGGCGATCAGCGACGCCATCCCGGTGCCGTGCAGCCGCTTCGGCCTCGTCCCCGCGTCGATCTCGGCGAGCATGTTCGGGCCGGTGATGACGGTCCCGGTGAGGTCGGCCTGGCGGGCGTCCACGCCGGAGTCGACGACCGCGACGGTCACGTTCCGGCCCTTGGTGACCTTCCAGGCGGCGTTCATGCCGAGCAGGTTCAGGACGGGCCGCTGCCGGTCGCGGACCTCGTCGGCGCGCGCGGGGACGGGCGCGAGCCACGTCCCGGCCAGCGCCACGGCGCCGACGGCGGCCGCCGCCCTGACCCTGCGTCTCGGGGACGGCATCAGCACCGCCACAGGGGGTCGTCGCAGTCCGGCAGCGACTTCGCGGACAGCGACCGCGCGATCGTGTGCCCGAGCTGCGGCGCCAGCGCGAACGGCTCGCCCGGCCGCTCCTTCTTGACCGCGGCGGCGGGCCGCCCGTCGACCTGGCCGGACGTCGTCAGCACGACGTAGGGGCCGCCGCGGTCGATCGTCTTGTCCTGGCGGGCGTCGTCGGTGAACCGCGCGGACGCGGTGCCCGCGAACGGCGCGGCGTGCAGGGCGGGGCTGACGCCGCCCGACCCGTCCGGGCCCTGCGCGCCGGGCAGCTCCTTGTAGGCGCGGTCGGCCTTCCACGGGTCGGGGAACGCGACGACGCCCACGGTCACGACGATGCCCTGGAGCTGGTCGACGTAGGTGGCGCGCAGGACGGCCCGGCACTCGTGCCTGCCGATCGTGTTCGCGATCTCGTCGTCCACGCCCTCCGCGCAGGCCGTGTCGGGGACGATGCCCGTCCGCGTCGCGTACTCGCTGTGCCCGGCGATCGGCTGGTAGGTGATCCGGTCGGGGAAGATGCGCCGCGCGGGCCACGCCTCCCAGCGGCGCGCGACCTCCTTGTTCGCGGCGATCTGCAGCTCGGCGCTGGTCGGCCGGCGGTTGAGGGTCGTCCACGCGGCGGTGAGGGACACGCCGGTGGTGAGCAGGTAGGTGCATCCCACGACGAGCGCGACGACCATCCACTGCCGCGCGCGGAGCCCGAGGACGGTCAGCGGCGGCGGACCCGGCGGAGCGAGCGGACGCGGCGGACCGGGCGGACCGGGCTGACCGGGCGGCGCCCACGGCGGGCCCCCGGCGAAGGGCACGCCGGACGGACCGGCGGGCATGCCGGGCTGCTGCGGGGGCCGCGGCGGATGCGGCTGCTCGGAGGGGGGCAGGAACGCCACAACAGTCAAGATTAACTGTGCTTCACGACATTCCGCCCTGACATCGCGGTGAGGGGGGCGTCCGGGCCCGTTCCAGGGGCGTGGCGGGCCTCTCCCACGGGGATACAGCCTGGGCGACATCCGGGAATGCGGCGGCGCATGGCAAGGTTGTCGGGTGGGAGGACGGTGACACCCGCCGTCCGGCCCCGCCGTTCGTACAGCCCAGCACAGGAGCGTCAACCGTGTCGTTGCCACCTCTGGTAGAGCCCGCAGCGGAGCTCACCCGCGACGAGGTCAACCGCTACTCGCGGCACCTGATCATCCCCGACGTGGGCATGTCCGGGCAGAAGCGCCTCAAGAACGCCAAGGTCCTGGTCGTCGGCGCGGGCGGGCTCGGCTCTCCGGCCCTGCTGTACCTCGCCGCGGCCGGAGTCGGCACGCTCGGCGTCATCGACTTCGACGTCGTGGACGAGTCCAACCTGCAGCGGCAGATCATCCACCGGCAGTCGTCCCTCGGGAAGCCGAAGGTCGAGTCGGCGGCCGAGACCGTCCGTGAGATCAACCCGCTGATCGACGTGGTCGTGCACAACACCGCGCTCGACCGCGACAACATCATGGACATCTTCTCCGGCTACGACCTGATCCTCGACGGCACCGACAACTTCGCCACCCGCTACATGGTGAACGACGCGGCCGTGCTCCTCGGCAAGCCGTACGTGTGGGGGTCGATCTACCGGTTCGACGGCCAGGCGTCGGTGTTCTGGGCCGAGCACGGCCCCTGCTACCGCTGCCTCTACCCGGAGCCGCCGCCGCCCGGCATGGTCCCGTCCTGCGCCGAGGGCGGGGTGCTCGGCGTGCTCTGCGCGTCGATCGGCTCCATCCAGGTGAACGAGGCGATCAAGCTCCTCGCCGGGATCGGCGAGCCGCTCGTCGGCCGTCTGATGATCTACGACGCGCTGGAGATGACGTACCGGTCGGTCAAGGTCCGCAAGGACCCGGAGTGCCCGCTGTGCGGCAAGAACCCGACGCAGACCGAGCTCCTTGAGGACTACGAGGCGTTCTGCGGCGCGGTCTCCGAGGAGGCCGCCGAGGCCGCCCAGGACTCCACGATCACCGTCATCGACCTCAAGGGCATGCAGGACCGCGGCGACGACATCTTCCTCGTGGACGTCCGCGAGCCCAACGAGTACGAGATCGTCTCGATCCCGGGCGCGACGCTGATCCCGAAGGGCGACTTCCTGAACGGGTCGGCGCTGGAGCGGCTGCCGCAGGACAAGAAGATCGTCCTGCACTGCAAGTCGGGCGTCCGCTCCGCCGAGGCCCTCGCGGTCGTCAAGAACGCGGGCTTCGCCGACGCCGTCCACGTCGGCGGCGGCATCCTCGCCTGGGTCAACCAGATCGACCCGTCCCAGCCGAGCTACTGAGCGCGCGAGAAGGCCCCCGGACTCCCGAAAAGGGGAGGCCCGGGGGCCTTTCCGCTGGCATGATCTTGGTTCATGACAATTGAACACCGGATCGTGTCCGGGGCCGCGGCGCTGGCCGTCGCCGCGGGCGCGCTGGTCGGGGTGGGTGGCGGCGCCGACGCCGAGACGTTGAAGTTCCGCATCGAGGTGCCGAGGCACCTGTCCGTCAGCAAGGGCGAGTACAGCAATGCCTGCGCGATGGACGTGTGGGCGTGGGGCACCGAAGGCTCCGCGGTCGCCTATTCCAAGGTCTCCGTCATCGCACCCAACGGTCACAACCCGCCCCCGTACAACCGGGTCCTGCCCGGTTACCAGGTCGGCTACGGGGTCGGCTGCGCGGGCTCCGTCGACCACGCCGGCAAATACCGGATCCGCGTCGTCGCCTACGACAAGAGCGGAAAGGCGCTCGGCAGTCGCGAGGACTACTGGTACGAGAAGTTCGACACCGTCGTCCAGAATTTCAACGCGGCTCCCGAACCGGTGCGGAAAGGCAAGACCCTCTACGTGTCGGGGCGGCTGCGCCGCGTGAACAACATCGGCACGGCGTACACCGGCTACTCGGGCAAGAGCATGCGGATCTATTTCCGTCCCACGGGCGGAAAGACCTGGACGTACATGGGGTCCGCGAAGACGAACTCCAGCGGTGATTTCCGCAAGGGATTCAAGGCCAAGGCGTCCGGGACGTGGCGGGCCTACTTCCCCGGCACGAGCCGTTTCGACAAGCAGGCGTCCCGGGACGACTACGTCCAGGTTCGCTGATCTCCAGGAATGAAATCGGCCGCCTCGCGTCCCCGAATGGACGCGGGGCGGCTCGGAGCCTCAGATTTGTGGCTCGTTCCACAGGCGGCTGAGCAGGGCCGACAGGTCGTGGACGGTCTCGAACCCGTACCGCTCGGCGAGGGAGCGCTCGTGCGCGCGGGCCAGCGCGTCCAGTCGGGTGAGCTTGGCGCGGCCCAGTTCGGAGACGTGCACCGACACCCGCCGGCGGTCGCGCGCGGAGTGGGTGCGGTAGAGGTAGGCGGAGTCGACCAGGGAGTCGACGAGCCGGGTCAGCGTGGGGTGCGGAATTTCGACGACGACCGCGAGCTCGCCCATGGAGACGTCGTCGGCGTGGGCGAGGGCGCGCAGCACCCGCCACTGCTCGACGGACATGCCCTCCTCGTCGAGGAGGGCGCCGAGGCCGCGGGCCAGGGCGCGCTGCGTGCGGGTGAGCAGGTCGACCAGTTCGGCCAGTTCGGCGCCGGTCGTCCGGTCCAGGGTCGTCTCGTGCCGCTCCGCCACTGTTCCTCCCTCGCCGTCCAGGCCCCGTGCAGAGCATACTTGCCGGGTCATGAACAGTTCGGCGGTCGTGCGCACAGTCGTCAGGGACAGCATGGAACTGCTGGTCGCCGGACCGGACCCGGCGGCGCTGCGGATCGGGCTGCTGCTCCCGCTGTCCGGGTCGCTCGGGCTGACGGGGCCGTCCGGGCTGAGCGCCGCCTGCCTCGCCGCGACCGAGGTGAACACGGCGGCATCGCTGGACCGGCGCGTCGAGCTGGTGCCGGTGGACGCCGGACGCGCGCCCGGCGCGGTCGCGGGCGACGCCCGGCTGCTCGTCGACGCGGGCCTCGTCGACGCGTTCGTCGGGTTCCACACGAGCGACGTCCACCGGGCCCTGGAGGCGGCGCTCGCCGGGCGCGCCCCCTACGTGTTCACGCCCCCGCACGAGGGCGGCCCGCGCGGCGACGGCGTGGTGCTGCTCGGCGACTCGCCCGGACGCCAGTTCACGCCCGCGATGCTGCGGCTCGCCGAGCGGCGCCGCCTGCGGCGGTGGGCGCTGGTCGGCAGCGACTACATCTGGCCGCAGTCGGTGCACCGGGTGGCCGCGCGGACGGTCCGCTCGCTCGGCGGCACGGTCGTCCTGGACCGGCTGCTCCCCTTCCCCTGGGCGGCGGGCGAGGCGGGCTTCGAGGAGCTGGTGGACGCCCTCGCCCTGGCGCGCGCGCAGGCCGTCCTGGTCAACCTGGTCGGACGCGACCTGGCGGTGTTCAACCGGGTGTTCGCGGCGTCGCGGCTGGCGTCCGGGGTGGTGCGGCTGTCGGGGGCGCTGGAGGAGAACGTCCTGCTCGCGGGCGGCGGCGACGACACCGGGGAGCTGTACTCGGTGATGCGGTCGTTCGCCGGGCAGGGCGACGAGCGGCGGCTCGCGCTGGCCGAGCGCTACCGGACGGCGTTCGGCGCCACCGGTCCCGTCCTCGACACGTACGCGGAGGGCTGCTACGACGGCGTGCACCTGCTGGCGGCGCTCGCCGCCGCCGGGGCCCTGACCCCGCGAAGGGCGCAGCGGGCGGCGGCCCGGCTGCTCGCGGGAGCGGGCTCGGGCGACCCGGCGGTGCGGCGGGCGTGGTCGGCGGCACCGCTCGGACCGCCGTCCGCGGACGGCTTCCTGGCGAGGGCGGACGGCCTCGACCTCACCGTCATCGCACGCCTGTGAACTGGTTGTTCGTTAAAGCTTTCCATTTGAAAGGAATGTCTCTAGGCTGCGCGCTGGACCGGCGGGCCGATCAGGGCCGCGCCGGAGGAAGGACCGCCAATGGCCGTCGATTCAGCGCAGCCCGAGGGCATCGAGCGCTACGGGTACACCCAGGAGCTTCGGCGTTCGCTCGGCTTCCGCGACCTGGTGGTCTACGGGCTGATCTTCATGGTGCCGATCGCGCCGTTCGGCATCTTCGGCAGCGTCTTCCAGGGCTCGGGCGGGATGGTCGCGCTCGCCTACGCGATCGGGATGCTCGCCATGCTGTTCACCGCCGGGTCGTACGCGCAGATGTCGCGGGCGTTCCCCATGGCGGGCTCCGTCTACACCTACGCGGGACGCGGCCTCAACGCGCCGGTCGGGTTCCTGTCCGGCTGGATGATCCTGCTCGACTACGTGCTGGTCCCGAGCCTGCTGTACCTGATCGCGAGCGTGGCGATGAACTCGCTCGTGCCGGACGTCCCGGTGTGGCTCTGGCTGGTCGCGTTCGTCCTGCTGAACACGGCCGTGAACTACTTCGGCATCGAGATGACCGCGCGGATCAACCGGATCATGCTCGTCGCGGAGCTGATCGTGCTGGCCGTCTTCCTGGTGATCGGCGTCGTGGCGCTGGCCCAGGGCAAGGGCAACGGCGGCGGCGGGTTCCATCCGATCTACAACGACGCGACGTTCTCGTGGAGCCTCGTGTTCGGCGCGGTGTCGATCGCCGTGCTGAGCTTCCTCGGCTTCGACGGCATCTCGACGCTCGCGGAGGAGAACCGCGAGTCGGCCCGCGCCATCGGCCGGTCCATGGTCGCGGCGCTGCTGCTCGTCGGCGTGCTGTTCATCGTCCAGACGTGGGTGGCGTCGCTGCTGGTCTCCGACCCGGACGGGCTGATCAAGAACGGCGACGCGGAGGGCACCGCGTTCTACGACGCGGCCGACGTCGCGGGCGGCGTCTGGCTCGCCAAGCTGACGGCGGCGGCCACGGCGATCGCGTGGGGCTTCGCGAACTCGCTCGTCGCGCAGGCCGCGACGTCCCGGCTGCTGTACGCGATGGCGCGGGACCGGCAGCTCCCCCGCTTCCTCGCCAAGGTGGACCCGAGGCGGCAGGTCCCGGTCAACGCGACGCTGCTCGTCGCGGCGGTCTCGCTGGCGCTCGGCCTCTACATGGAGCAGCGCGACGACGGCATCACGCTGCTCAGCTCGCTGGTCAACTTCGGCGCGATGACGGCGTTCCTGGTGCTGCACGTGTCGGTCGTCGTGCACTACGTCGTCCGGTCCGGGAGCCGGGACTGGTGGCGCCACCTGATCGCGCCCGCCGCCGGGTTCGCGATCCTCGGCTACGTCGTCTACAACGCGGACGTCGCGGCGCAGGAGCTGGGCTTCGTCTGGCTCGGCATCGGCGTCGTCGTCCTGATCGGGCTGCTCGTGCTGCACCGGCGTCCCGCGCTGTCCGACATCTCGGGCGACGGGGACGGCGGGAAGGACGGCGAGCGGGAGTGAGCCTCAGCGTCCGCGCAGGATCAGGCGAGCCAGCCTGCGCGGACGCTTGCGGTGCCAGGCGGCGCGCTCGTTCGACTCGGGGAACGGCTCGTCCGGGACGGGGACGCCGAGGAATGCGCACAGCGGCTCCCAGCCGTCCCGGACGTCGAAGACGAGCAGGCGCTCGTCCGGGATCGCCTCCTTGACCTCGGCGATGTGCCGCTCGAACACGGCGAGGACGTGCTCCCGGTCGTCGATGCGCCCGCCGAACACCCGGTCGAAGACCGTCGCGCGGGCCATCCTCGGGTAGAGCGCGAAGTCCGGCTGCCGCCGCGCCACCAGCCACCGGACGGCCCGCCGCCGCGGCGGCGGCCGGCGTTCGGCGAGCGCGCGGGCGAAGATCGTCGAGCTGACGCTGCCGTACCAGCGCTCCGGGTCGCGGACGGTCAGGATCACCTTCGCGTCCGGGTAGTGGGCGGCGAGCTCCCGCCAGTAGGACGCGGCGGGCCAGTCGATCGCGGCGCGGAACCCGTCGAACAGCGCGTCCCAGTCGGCCGCGCGGCCCTCCCCCACGTCGAGCCACTGCCGGACGCGGCGCGGCTCGGCGATGATCGTGGACATGTGGTAGCAGGGGCCGCGGCCGAGCCGGTCCAGGGCGGCCTTCAGCGAGGCCGTGCCCGTCCGCCCGAATCCCGCGCCGATCACTTCCAGCACTCCGGTCCGCCTTAGGTTCGCCTCTGATCCGGTTCTGATCCGTGCCGCGTAGCTTCTTCGGTGCTCATGCATTCTGCGTGGAACCAGGGAGCCGGACAATGAGCCTTTTCCCGCGTCCCCTCATCGGCGCGCTCCTGGAGTCGCCCCGCACGGCGGCGTTCGAGCACGGCGACCGGCTCGTGACCCGGGGCGGGCTGCTGGAGCTCGCGGGGACGATGGCGGGCGCGCTGCGCGACGCGGGACTCGGGCCGGGGGACGGCGTCGCGGTGCGCACCGGCGTGTCGCCGGAGGCGTTCGCCGCGCACCTCGCCGCGCACATCCGCGGCTGCCGGGTCGTGGGCGTCCGGCCCGGGTACCCGCCGGGCCAGCTCGCGCACGTGCTGCGGGCGGGCGTCGACGCCCTCGTCGTCGACCGCTCGACCGGGACGCCCGGCCTGCTCGCGGCGGCCGGGCCGGTCAAGGTGCTGCGGCTGGACGAGCTGGCCGCGTCGCGCCGTCCGACGCTCGACGTGATGGCCCGCCCGGACGACGCGGCCCTGCTCGCCTACACGAGCGGCAGCACCGGACGGCCGAAGGGCTGCGCCGTCACCTACCGGGCGCTCAGCGCGCACTGGGCGTGGCAGCCGGACAGGTGGGGCCCGGTCGCCGCCGCCTTCGCGGACGCGTTCGAGCGCTACCTGCTGTTCGGGACGCTGGCCAGCATGGTCGTGCTGGAGTTCCTCGCGCCGTGCCTGCTCGGCGGCGGCACCGCCGTGATCCCCGAGGACGACGGCCGCCCGCTGTTCCCGTACGCCGTCGAGCGGTACGGGATCACCGGGTCGATCGTGACCGTCCCGAGGTTCGGGCGGATGCTCGACCTGCTGCGCGGCGACGACGCGCCGGACGTCCGGTCCCTGCGGGCGCTGATGGTGTCCGGGTCGCCGCTCGGCCCGAACCGGCTGGCGGAGGCGGCGGAGCGGCTCGGCCCGGTCGTCTACAACGGGTACGGGCAGACGGAGGCGGGCTCGGTGTCGATGCTCACGCCCGCCGACGTCGCGGCCGGACGGCTGACGTCGGTCGGCCGCCCGCATCCGGGCGTGGAGGTGAGTGTCCGGGACGAGCACCGCCGCGCCACCCCGACCGGCGTGACGGGCGAGATCCACGTCCGCAGCCCGTACCAGATGACGGGCTACTGGGACGACCCCGGCGAGACCGGCGACGTCCTCCGGTACGGCCGCCTCCGCACCCGCGACCTCGGCCATCTCGACGCCGACGGCTACCTCCACCTGGACGGACGCACCCGCGACGCGGTCATGGTGAACGCGATGGTCGTGTACGCGGGCCCGATCGAGCGGGTCCTCGCCGGGCACCGGGACGTCGCCGAGGCGTACGTCGCCGGCGCGCCGGACGAGGAGACAGGGGAGGCCGTGCACGCGTTCGTCGTCCCGGCGCGCGGCCGGGCCCCGGACGACGCGGCGCTGGCCGAGATGGCGGCGCTGGTCCGGGACGAGCTGGGCGACGACAACGTCCCCCGGACGATCACGGTCGTCCCCGGCGTCCCCGCCGCGCCGAGCGGAAAGCCCGACAAACGCGCCCTTCTCACCGCGCACCGGCCCCACCTCCGGCCCCATCCGCGCCCCCTGCCTTCTTGACGAACGTTTCTGATCAACCTCTGAGATTCGGCGATTTCACTTGGGTTGACCGTTCAATCACATCGTCGTGGCGGAGGGTGTCGTGGCGAACCAACCCCTGGACTACCTGGTGATCGGCGCCGGGCCGGCGGGCCTGCAACTGGGCCATTTCCTGGCCGAGGCGGGCCGCGCGTACCTGATCCTGGAGGCGGGCCCCGGACCGGGCACGTTCTTCCGGACGTACCCGCGGCACCGGACGCTGATCTCCATCAACAAGAAGCACACCGGGACCGCCGACCCGGAGCTGAACCTGCGGATGGACTGGAACTCGCTGCTCTCCGATGACCCGGAGCTCCTGTTCACCCGCTACTCCGACCGGTACTTCCCGCCGGCCGACGAGATGGTCCGTTACCTGGCGGACTTCGCAGAGCGTCGTGGGCTGGACATCGCCTACGGCACCCGCGCGGTCGAGGTGGCGAAGGACCCCGAGGGCCGCTTCCAGGTCACCGACGACCGGGGCGGCGTCCACGTCGCGGAGCGGCTGGTCGTCGCGACCGGGTTCGGGCGGCCGAACGTCCCGCCGATCCCGGGCATCGAGACGGCCGAGCTGTACGGGGACCACTCCACCGACCCGCGCGACTACGTGGACAAGCGCGTCCTCGTCCTCGGCAAGGGCAACTCGGCGTTCGAGACGGCGGAGAACCTGATCGAGACGGCGGCGGTGATCCACGTCGCCGGGCCGCGCTCGCTGAAGCTCGCGTGGCGGACGCACTTCGTCGGCCACCTGCGCGCCGTGAACAACAACTTCCTCGACACCTACCAGCTCAAGTCGCAGAACGCGATCCTGGACGGCGAGGTCCGGCGGATCGAGCGGCGGCCCGGCGGCGGTTACCTCGCCACGGTCGCGTTCGCCCGCGCGGACGAGGTCACCAAGGACATCCCCTACGACCACGTGATCGTCTGCACCGGCTTCGCGCTGGACGCCTCGATCTTCACGCCCCGCTGCCGTCCGGCGCTGACGATCAACGGCCGGTTCCCCGCGCTCACCGCCGCCTACGAGTCGGTCGACGTCCCCGGCATGTACTTCGCCGGGACGCTCACCCAGTCGCGCGACTTCAAGCACGGCACCAGCGGGTTCATCCACGGGTTCCGGTACGGGACGCGGGCGCTGCACCGCGTCCTGGAGTCCCGCTACCACGGGGCCGCGTGGCCGGGCGCCGCGCTGTCCGCCGACCCGGCGGAGCTCGCGGCGGCGGTGCTCGCCCGCGTCAACCGCAGCTCCGGGCTGTGGCAGCAGTTCGGCGTGCTCGCGGACATGATCGTCCTGGACCACGCGGGCGGCGCCCGCTACCTGGAGGAGGTCCCCGCCGACCTGGACGAGCCGGTCGCGACGGCCGTGCCGGGCCGCCCGCTCGGGCACTTCACGATCACGCTCGACTACGGGCCCGACCACGACAGGGTCGACCCGTTCGACATCACGGTCACGCGGATCCGCCAGAGCGACGCCGGGCGGGCGCACGAGGGGCACTACCTGCACCCGATCGTCCGGCACCACGTGGACGGCGCGGTCGTGGCCGTCCACCACGTGACGGAGAACCTGGAGAACGAGTGGACGTCCGAGGACGTCCACGCCGAGCCGCTGCGCGCGTTCTTCGCCCGGCAGGCCGCCAGGGCGACGGCGGTGTGACGTGCGGCCACCGTCGTCGGTCCGGGAGTTCGAGGCCGCCGCCCGCGCGCGGCTCGACCCGGCGCACTACGACTACTTCGCGGGCGGCGCGGGCGAGGAGGTGACGCTGCGCGCCAACGAGGCCGCGTTCGGACGGCTCGCGCTGCTGCCCCGCGTGCTCGGCGGCGCGGCGAAGCCGGAGCTCGGCGTCACCCTGCTCGGCGACCGCGCCGCCGCGCCGGTGCTGGTCGCGCCGACCGCGTTCCACCGGCTCGCCCACCCCGAGGGCGAGAAGGCCACCGCGCGGGCGGCGGCCGCCGCCGAGACGATCATGATCGTGAGCATGGCGTCGACGGTCGCGGTCGGGGACGTCGCCGCCGCCGCGCCCGGCGCCCGGCTGTGGTTCCAGCTCTACGTCCAGCCGGACCCGGCGTTCACCGAGCTGCTCGTCCGGCGGGCCGAGGAGGCGGGCTGCGGCGCGCTCGTCGTCACTGCCGACTCGCCCGTCCGGGGCCGCCGCGACCGGGACGAGCGGCACGGCTTCCACGACCTGCCCACCGGGCTGTGCTGCGAGAACATGCGCGACGAGACCGGCCGCGTCCGGCCGATCGAGTTCTCCCCCGCCATCTCGTGGGAGCACGTCGACCGGCTCCGCGACATGACGTCGCTGCCGATCGTCCTCAAGGGCGTCCTGCATCCGGCGGACGCGCGGCGGGCGCTCGGCCACGGCGTCTCCGCGCTGATCGTGTCCAACCACGGCGGGCGGCAGCTCGACACCGTCCCGGCGGCGGTCGAGGCGCTGCCCGGCGTCGTGGAGGCGGTGGCGGGGACCGTTCCGGTGCTGCTGGACGGCGGCGTCCGGCGCGGGACCGACGTGCTGAAGGCGATGGCGCTCGGCGCGTCCGCCGTCGGGGTCGGGCGGCCGGTGGTGTGGGGCCTCGCGGCGGACGGCGAGCGCGGCGTGCGGCGCGTCCTCGACCTGCTGCGCGCCGAGGTGGAGGACGCGCTCACGCTGTGCGGGGCGCGGTCCGTCCACGACCTCGGGGCGGACCTGGTGCTGCGGCCATGCTGACCGCGCTCGTCCTGCTCGCGGCGCTCGCCGTCCTGGCGAGCCTGCCGTGGTGGCTGCCCGGCCGGGTCGTCGCGCTGCGCGGCCGGGTGTTCGCCCGGATCAACGGCGACGAGGGCATCCCGGTGCCCGGCGACCTCGTCGGCGTCGGCCTGTTCCGGGACGTGTACTCGCACCCGGCGGCGGGCGGGCGGAGCCGGGGCGCCGTCCTGTCGGACCTGTTCTGGTACTGGCTGTCGCCGGGCGCGCACGTCCACCAGGAGCACCTGGAGGCGGGCGAGCGGTACGACGAGGTCGCGCGGGCGACGCGGCGGTTCCTCGCCGTCCCGCGCGGGGAGGCGGAGGAGCTGGCCCGGCGATGCGCCGCCCGCGTGCTCGACGAGGGCGTCGGGGAGCGGGCGCGGCTCGTCCGGCTGCGCGACCTGATGATGCCGGTGTGGGCCGAGTTCTACTACGAGCTGGTGTTCGGCGAGCCGTGCCCGCGCGCGGCCCGCGACCTGATCGTCGGCAACGCCGACGACGTCGTCACCGCGCTGAAGTGCTGCGGGCTCCGCCACATGGCCCGGCGGGACCGCCTCACCCGCTACCTCCTCGGGCGGCTGGACGACGTCCGGCACCCGCTCCCGGACGGCCTCTCCCCCGAGGAACAGGCCTACTACCTGCAAGGGACGTTCTTCAACACTGCGGTCGTGCAGATGTCGGAGGCGATGGCGCACCTCCTGATGGTGCTCGCGCGCCACCCCGACGCCGCCGCCACCGCGCTCACCGGCGACGACCGCGCCTTCGACCGCGTGCTGCAGGAGACGCTGCGGCTCTACCCCCTGTTCGGCGTCGCGCACCGAATCACCACCGGCGACATCGACCTCGGCGACGGGACAACCCTCCCCGAGGGCTCGGTGCTCTGCTTCGACTACCCCGAGTTCCACCGCGCCGGGTTCGCGGAGCCCGACCGGTTCTGCCCGGAGCGGTTCCGGGACGGCCCGGCCGCCCGCGAGGTCAACCACATCCCGTTCGGCATGCCCGCCAACCGGCCCTGCCCGGCCTGGCGGCTCGCTCCCCTCACCATGCGGGCCGCGGCCCGCGAGACCGTCCGCCGGTACGCGCTCGCGACGGCGGCGGCGCACACCCGCTCGCTGCCCAACCGGGGGCCGTGCCTGCTCGTCCCGCGAGCGGCACGGGCCCGGACGCGCCGCGCCGCGCTCCTGTTCCTCTGGTCGCGCGACCGGGTGGAGGACGTGGGGCGCAGCCTCGTCCAGCTCGTCCTCGGCACCTACATGGTCTGGGACGCGCGCCGGCAGCGGCTCTGCGAACGCCACTTCGCCCAGTTCGCGCAGATGGAGACCGACCATGCTCCAGATCGCAGCGGCTCCCGCTGACCCCAACCTCGCGCTCGTCCTCGACGTCCTGCCCGCGCTCGTCGTCATCCTGCTCGCCGCGTGGGCGTGCGGGCGGCTCGCCCTCACGGTCGGGCAGCCGCGCGTCCTCGGCGAGATGGTCGCGGGCGTGCTGCTCGGCCCGACGCTGTTCGGCCAGGTGTGGCCGGACGGCCAGGAGGCCGTGTTCCCGCAACACGTCAGGCCCATCCTGTACGTGCTGAGCACGATCGGGCTGACGCTCTACATGTTCCTCGTCGGCGCGGGCCTCGACCACGGCTCCCGGACGCCGGGCGAGGGCCGCCGCGCGTCCGTCCTCGCGCTGTCCGGGATCGTGCCGTCGCTCGCCCTCGGCTTCGCGGTCGGCGCGGCGCTGTACGGGACGCTGTCGCGGACGGACGTCAGCCGGTGGCACTTCGCCCTGTTCGTCGGCGGCGCGCTGTCGCTGACCGCGTTCCCGATGCTGGCCCGCATCCTGTACGAGCGGGGCCTGGAGAACTCCCCGCTCGGACGCCTGTCGCTGCTCGCCGCGTCCATCGACGACGCGGCGGCGTGGTGCCTGCTCGCGGTCCTGTCGGCGTGGCGCCTCGGCACGGGCGTGGACGGCGCGCTGCGCACCATCCTCCTCGCCGCCGTGTTCGCCGCCGTGATGCTGCTGCCGGTCAGGCGGCTGCTGCGCCCGCTCGGCCGGGAGGTCGGCCGGACCGGCTCGCTCGGCCCGACGGCGCTGTACGTGGTCGTGCTCGTCCCGCTCACGGCGGGCTGGATCACCGACTGGATCGGCGTCTACTCGGTGTTCGGCGGGTTCGTCGCCGGGCTCGCCATGCCCCGCGACCCGGCGTTCCGGCAGGTGCTGCACGCCCGGATGATGGGCGTCGTCTCGACCCTGCTGCTGCCCGTGTTCTTCGCCTTCTCCGGCCTGAACACCGAGCTCGGCGGCATCGCCGGCGGGACGATGCTGCTCGCGTTCCTCGCGATCATGACCGCCGGGTTCTGCGGGAAGTACTTCGGCTGCGCGCTCGCGATGCGCGGGCTCGGCTTCGACCGGCGCGACTCCTACGCGGTCGGCGGGCTGATGAACGCGCGCGGGCTGATGATCCTGATCTTCATCAACATCGGGCTGGCGCAGGGGATGATCACGCGGGAGCTGTTCGCGATGCTGGTGCTGGTCGCGGTGATCACCACGGCGAGCGCCGTCCCGCTGTACCGGCTGGCGCTGCCCGAGCGGCTGGAGCGCACCCGCGTCCCGGCCGGGCCGGAGACCGTCCCGGAGGCGGCCTGACGGCGCGCGCCGGGCGCGTTCCGGCGCGTTCCGGCGGTTCCGGCGGCAAAAGTTGATCAAGAGAAGACGGGCCGCCGGGGGAATCGGTTCAAATTTTAAAGAAAGTTGACCAGTATTGCCCGGACCTATGGCCCCCCGGCGGCGGCGGTGGGAGCGTTGTGGCGTGGCCGATTCAACGGAACCCGGCGGCCCGCCACGCCGGCTGTTGATCGTCGAGGACGACCATGAGCTCGCGCGGATGCTGGCCGCTCTGTTCGCCGAGCACGGATACGCCGTCGACCTCGCCGCCGAGGGCCAGCGCGGGCTGCACCTCGGGCTGAGCCGCGACTACGACGCGATGGTGATCGACCGGGGCCTGCCCGTCCTGGACGGCGTGGAGCTGGTCCGGCGGCTGCGCGGCCGGGCCGTCACCGCGCCCGCGCTGGTGCTGACCGCGTTCGGCTCGGTCGCCGACCGGGTCGCCGGGCTCGACGCGGGCGCCGAGGACTACCTCGTCAAGCCGTTCGAGATCGACGAGCTGCTCGCCCGCGTCCGGGCGCTGCACCGGCGGCACCTCGACCGGGCCCAGGTGCTGCCCCTCGGCGCCGGACGGCTCGACCCGCGCTCGCGGCTCGTCCGGCTGCCGACCGGGCAGCACGTGGCGCTGTCCGGGCAGGAGGCGCGGCTGCTGATGGCGCTCGCGACCCGGCCGGGGCAGGTGCACACCCGCGCGTCGCTGCGGCAGCGCGTGTTCGACGAGGCGCGGACGGAGTCGATCGTGGACACCTACGTGTACTACCTGCGGGCCAAGCTCGGCGCGGACGTCGTGCGGACCGTCCGGGGCGTCGGCTACCGGCTGGGCGAGCTGTGAACGGCCACCGCGGGCGGCGGGGCCCGCACGTCCCGGATCGGCGCGTCCCCGCTCGGCACGTCCCGGATCGGCGCGTCCCGGACCCGGACCGGCCGCTCCTCGACCGGGCCCGCCGCCGCGTCGCCGCCGGGGCGGCGGGGAGCGCCGCGCTGCTGCTCGCCGCGCTCGGCCCGGCCGTCTACGCCGCCGCCGCGCCCGGCCTGGACGCCGCCGCCCGCCGCCGGTTACGCCGCGCGCTCGCCGCCGCCGAGATCGCGGGCCTGCCCGCCGCGCTGCTGCTCGGCCGCGCCGTCGCGGACCGGACGCTCGCGCCGCTCGACGAGGCCCTCGCCCGGCGCCGCCGCTTCGCGGCCGATGTCGGCCACGAGCTGCGCGCCCCGCTGACCCGGCTGCACACCCGCGCGCAGCTCGCCGCCCGCCGCCTGCGCGCCGACGCGGACGCCGGCGTGACCGCCGACCTCGCCGCCGATCTGGACGGCCTGGTCGCCGGGACGCGGCAGCTCGGCGAGGTCGTCGAGGACCTGCTGACGTCCGCGCGGATCGGGCGGCGGCCCGCCGCGCTCGGCCCGGTCGACCTCGGCGCGCTGGCCGCCGAGCTGGCCGCCGCCGAGTCGCCCCGCGCCCGCGAGCGCGGCGTGACGATCGAGGTCGGCCGTCCCGACGGCGCGGTCGTCCGAGGCGCCCTCGTCCAGGGCTCGGCGCCCGCGCTGCGGCGGGTGCTGTCCGCGCTGGTCGACAACGCGCTCGGGCACACGAGTCCGGGCGGCCACATCCGGCTGACGCTGTCCGGGACGCCGGGGACGGTGGAGCTGACCGTCCGCGACGACGGCGCGGGGTTCGACCCGCGCGACACGGCCCGGCTGCTCGCGGGCGCGCCGCCGGTCCGTCCCGGGACCCGCGCCGCCGAGGGACGGGGCCTCGGGCTCGGGCTGGCCCTCGCCCGCGAGGTGGTGGACGGCCACGGCGGCACGCTCACCGCGCACGGCCGTCCGGGTGCGGGGGCGGCGTTCACCGTCCGGCTCCCCGCGGCCGCTCAGCCCTGATCGGGCGGGGCAGGCCGGGCGGGCGGGGTGTACTTCAGGCCGAGCGTCTCGCCGGTCTCCCTGAGCATCAGCTCGAACATCGGCTCGGCGTCCTCCAGCGCGAAGTCGAGGTGCCCGAAGACGTCGAGGCTGACGCCGCCCTGCAGCCTGATCCAGCACCGCAGGAACTCCTGGATCACGCCGAGCGGGAGCTCCACCTCCACGACCTCGTCGCGGTAGCGGCGCAGCTGCGGGAGCAGGGCGGGGTCGATGTCCTCGTCCGGCGGGACGGGGAACGGGCTCTTCTTCCACAGCTCCAGGAACAGGGTCATGAACGTCCAGCCGAACCGGCGGGCGCACTCGTCGGCGAAGTCGACCTCCTCGCTGTCCGCGCCGCGCACGGGCGCGCCGAACAGCAGCGCGTACTCGCGGGGATGCGCCAGCGCCCAGTACCGGAACTGGCGGGACACCGCGAGGAACTTGCCGCTCATGTCGCCCGGGGGCACCGCGTGCATGGCCGCGTGCAGCTCGTCGGTCAGCTCGTTGAACAGCTCGCCGACGAGGTGCCTGAGCAGCTCGCCGTGGCTGTCGAAGTAGCGGTAGAGCGCCGGGGCCGTCATGCCCATCTCGCGGGCGATGGCCCGCAGCGTGACCGCCTCCGGCCCCTGCTCGACGAGGATCCACCGTGCGGTCTCGGAGATCTCCTTGACCGTGGCCGCGCGTAGCCGGTCGCGTCGGGTTTCCACGTCGCCCTCCCTGGTCCGCGGCCTGCCGTCCGGCCGCCTCCGATGATTCCCCAAGAACGCCCTTGACGAAAGCGAACGCCGTATGCAAAGTTAACGCTGTTCGCAGTTTACAGCGTTCACCAAATTTACACGGCGTCACTGAGCGGGAGCAGACGATGTTCGATCGATGGGGACGATGGGTCCACCGGCGCCGCCGCTGGGTCCTCGCGATCGCCGGGGCCGCCCTGGTCTTCGGCGGCGTCTGGGGAACGGGCGTGTTCGGCGCCCTCGGCGGCGGCGGGGGCTTCGACGAGGCGGGCAGCGAGAGCGCGAAGGCGGCGCAGATCGTCGAGCGGGACCTCGGCCGGGACGCCGCCGACGTCGTGATCCTCTACCAGGGGCGCACGTCCGTCGACGACCCCGGCTACCGGACGGCCGTCGAGCGGGCGCTCGCCGGCCTCCCGAAGGACAAGATCACCGGGACCGCCACCTACTGGACGACGCACTCGCCGCAGCTCGTCAGCAAGGACCGCACCGCCACCTACGCCGTCCTCCAGCTCGCCGGCGCCGACGAGGGCGCCCGCAGCGACAACTACAAGTTGATCAAAGACGACCTGACCAAGGTCGGCGGCGGGCTCACCGCCAAGGTGGGCGGCAACGTCGGCACCGGCAACGCGATCAACTCGCGGGTCTCGTCCGACATCGCGCGCGCCGAGGGCATGGCGATGCCGGTGCTGCTGATCCTGCTCGTGCTGATCTTCGGCGGGCTGGTCTCGGCGAGCCTGCCGCTGCTGATCGGCGGCTTCGCGATCCTCGGCTCGTTCACCGCGCTGCACGCGCTCACCTACGTCACCGACGTGTCGATCTTCGCGGTGAACATCACCACGTTCCTCGGGCTCGGCCTCGCCATCGACTACGGGCTGTTCATGGTGAGCCGCTTCCGGGAGGAGATCCGCCGGGAGGGCGCGTCCGCCGAGGACGCCCTCGCCGCCACCATGGCCACCGCCGGGCGCACCGTCGCCGTCTCCGGCGTGACCGTCGCCGTGTCGCTGTCCGGGCTGCTGCTGTTCAACCAGAACTTCCTCGTCTCGATGGGCTACGGCGGCATCGCGACCGTGCTCGTCTGCATGGTCGGCGCGCTGACCGTGCTGCCCGCGCTGCTCGCCGTCCTCGGCCCGAAGGTGAACGCGCTGTCGGTCCGGCGGCGGAAGAGGTCCGAGGCCCGCGAGCAGGGCCGCCTGTGGGGACGGCTCGCGCACAGCGTCATGCGGCGCCCGATCGGCTACGTCGTCGCGACCGTCGCGCTGCTCCTCGCGCTCGGCTCCCCGCTGCTGCACATCAACTGGGGCGGCGTGGACGCCAAGGCGCTCCCGGAGGGCGCGGACGCGCGGGTCGTCTCCGAGACCCTGGAGACGCAGTTCCCCCGCAACGGGACGAGCCCCATCGAGGCCATCGTGACGGGGACGTCCGACCGGGCCGCGGTCCAGGCGTACGGGGACCGCCTGGCCGCCGTGCCCGGCATCACCTCCGCGACCGTCACCGGCGCCAAGGGCGAGACCACGCGGATCGCGCTGCGCCACGACGCCGACCCGAACTCCGACGAGGCCCGCTCGCTGGTCAAGTCGGTGCGGGACGTCCCGCCGCCGCCCGGCGCGCAGTCCCGCGTCGGCGGCGTCACCGCCGAGGTCGTCGACCAGCTCGGCGGGATCGGCTCGACGCTGCCGTGGCTCGCGCTGTTCGTCGGCGGCGCGACGTTCGTCCTGCTGTTCCTCGCGTTCGGGTCGGTGGTGCTGCCGCTGAAGGCGATCGCGATGAACATGCTGTCGCTGTCGGCGACGTTCGGCGTGGTCGTGTGGATCTTCCTGGACGGCCACCTGTCCGGCCTGCTGGACTTCACCGCGACCGGCGCGATCTCCCCCGCCATGCCGATCCTGATGCTGGCCATGCTGTTCGGGATCTCCATGGACTACGAGGTGTTCCTGCTGTCGCGGGTCCGCGAGCAGTACGACCTGACCGGCGACACCACGGCCGCCGTCGCGGCGGGCGTGCAGCGCACCGGCTCCATCATCACGAGCGCGGCGGTGCTGTTCATCGTCGTCATCGGCGCGTTCTCCACCTCCGGCGTCTCGTTCATCAAGATGGTCGGGGTCGGGATGGCCGTCGCGATCCTGCTGGACGCGACCGTCGTCCGGGCGCTGCTCGTGCCCGCGACGATGCGGCTGCTCGGCCGCGCGAACTGGTGGGCGCCCGGCCCGCTCGCCCGGCTGTACCGCCGGTACGGCATCCACGAGGGCGACGCGCCCGCACCCGCGTCGCCGTCCGCCCCTCCGTCCGCCCCTCCGTCGGCTCCGCTGGAGCCCGTGAGCTGATCTCCCCCTCCCCCGATGGCCGGCGTCTCGTCAGAGGCGCCGGCCATCGGCCTTCGCATCCGCGCAGCACCCCGCACCGCACCCCGTGCCGACCGCCCGCCGGGAGAACCCGACCGCTCGGCGCGCGGCTCGCGCCACTCGTCGACCCCCGCGACGGCGCGCGGGGTGACCTCCCCGGCTCGCCGGGCATGATCGTGAGCCACCGGTCCCGGGCACCGGTGGCCGAATCACGCCCAGTCGCAAACCCCGTCGTATGGGAGAGGAACGTCATGCGCCCATCCGTGCGCGCCGCCGCCCCGCTGGCCGTCGCAGGCGCCGCCGTCATCGCGTTCGCCAACCCGGCCATGGCCCACAGCTGCCCGGACAGGATCGTCGTCAAGGGTCCGTCGTACGTGTACGACCAGGCGTACAAGGACGTCAAGACCAGGATCACCGTCACCCGGGAGGAGAACAGGACCGAGGTCCGGCTGTACGCCTCCGGCTTCCCGAAGGACGCCGTCGGCAAGACGTTCGGCGTGCACGTCCACGTCAACAAGTGCGGGCCGCTCCCCGCCGACGCCGGGCCGCACTACCAGAACCCGGACGCCAAGCCCGACGAGCCGATGCACAGCAAGGAGATCTGGCTCGACGCCACCGTGAACGAGGACGGCGTCACCAAGTCCGGGTCGATCGTGAACTGGCGGGTCGCGAAGGGCGCCGCGGGCGCGCTCGTCATCCACGCCAAGCCGACGAACCACGACACGGGCGACGCGGGAGCGCGGAACATCTGCACGACCGTCCCGTTCTAGCCCGGTCTCACTCGCGGGACGAGCCGGCGGCGGGCCGTCAGGCCGACTTGCGGCTCCGGCCCTTCGCCGGCTCCTTCTTCGTCCCCGACCCCGACGAGGCTTTGCGCGAGGCGGACTTCTTCGCCGCGCCGTCCTTGCCGGACGCGGCCTTCCCGTTCTTCTCGCCGCGGCTCTTCTTCGCCGCCTCGACGCTCGCGCGCAGCGCGCTGAGCAGGTCGGCGGCGGGCGCCTCCTCGGCCTCCTCGGCGGGACGCGCGACCTCCCGACCCTCGATCTTCGCGTCGATCACGGCCTGCAGCGCCTCGCGGTAGGCGTCCTTGTACTCGGTCGGGTCGAACTCGCCCTCCATCGACTCGATCAGCGAGGTCGCCATCGACAGCTCCTGCTTGCGGACCTCGATGTCCTCGTCCAGGAACGGGAAGTCGGCCTCGCGGACCTCGTCCGGCCAGAGCATCGTCTCCAGCACGAACACTCCGCCGCGCACCCGCAGCGTCGCGAGCGACTCCCGCTGCCGCAACGCGATCTTGACGATGGCGACCTGGCCCGAGCTCTCCAGCGCGTCCCGCAGGAGGACGTACGGCTTGGCGCCCTGGGCGTCCGGCTCCAGGTAGTACGACTTCGCGAAGTAGATCGGGTCGACCTCCTCGCGCTCGACGAACTGCAGGACGTCGATCCGGCGGCTGGTCGTCAGCGGCAGGTCGGCGAAGTCCTCGTCGGTCAGCACGACCATCTCGCCGGACGGCAGCTCGTACCCCTTCGCGATGTCGGAGTAGGACACCTCCTCGCCGTCCGCCGTGCAGACCCGCTTGTACTTGATGCGCGCCCCGTCCTCGCGGTGGACCTGGTGGAAGCTGACGTCCCTCTGCTCGGTCGCCGAATACAGCTTCACCGGTATCGTGACCAGCCCGAACGAGATGGAGCCCTTCCAAATACTGCGCATGTCCCGTCCTTACCCAGCGGGTTCTTGCCCCTAGCGTCGCAATCCCGTTCGATTTGCGCCACAGCGCGCCCTTGATCCTTTTCCGTCGGGCGGGACAGGGTAAGACGCCGGTATGACGATGCCGTGGCCCGTTGAGCCGATGATGGCCGCGACCGGAGAACTGCCCTCGGACGGAGACAGATGGGGGCTGGAGTTGAAATGGGACGGCGTCCGCGTCCTCGCGCACGTGTCCGCGGACGGCGTCCGCGCCGGCGGGCGGCGCGGCGGCGACGTCACCGGCCGCTACCCGGAGCTGTCCGCGCTGGCCGACCTCCTCCCCGACCACGACGTCCTCCTGGACGGCGAGGTCGTCGCCTTCGACGACGGACGTCCGAGCTTCGAGCGTCTCCAGCGCCGCATGCACGTGACCCACCCCGACCCCCGGCTGATCCGCGAGGTGCCCGTCAGGTACGTGGTGTTCGACGTCCTGTTCCTGGACGGCCACCTCCTCTACGACATGCCCTACGCAGAGCGCCGCGCCCTCCTCGCCGACCTCGACCTGGCGGGGACCGGACCCGTGGAGGTCCCCCCATATCTGCACGGCGGCGACACCGACCAAGTGGACGAGTTACTCGCCTTCACCCGCGAGCAACACCTGGAGGGGCTGCTCGCCAAGCGGCTCGACTCGCCCTACCGTCCAGGCCGCCGCGTCGACTTCTGGCGCAAGGTGAAGAACTTCATGACGCGCGAGGTCATCGTCTGCGGCTGGAAGCCCGGCAAGGGCCGCCGCGAGGGCGGGGTCGGGTCGCTGCTGCTCGGCGAGTACGACGTCAAGGGCCTGCTCGGCTTCGTCGGGCACGTCGGCACCGGCTTCACCGACCGGGCCCTGGACGAGCTGTACGAGACGCTCTGGCCGCTGCGCCGCCCCACCAGCCCGTACGACGAGCCCGTCCCGCGCGAGTTCGCCCGCGACGCCCAGTGGGTCGAGCCCCGGCTCGTGGGCGAGGTCGCCTACAGCGCCCGGACGCGCGACGGGCGGCTGCGCTTCCCGTCCTGGCGCGGCCTGCGCGACGACAAGGACCCCCTGGAGGTCACCAGTGAAGAGTGACCGGCACGCCCCGCACCGGAGCATCCGTGAGTTCTAAGCGAACCAGCGTCGAGGTGGACGGGCGGCGCCTGTCCCTGTCCAACCTCGACAAGGACATGTACCCCGAGTTCACCAAGGGCGAGGTCATCGACTACTACGCCCGCGTCGCCCCCGTGATGCTGCCCCACCTGAAGGACCGCGCCGCCACCCGCATCCGCTGGCCGGACGGTATCGACGGCGGCAAGTTCTTCGAGAAGAACGCGCCGTCCCACACGCCCGACTGGGTGCGGACGGCGACGATCCCGACGCCCGGCAGCTCGACCGGACGCGACACGCTCGACTTCGTCGTCGTGGACGACCTGGCCACCCTCGTCTGGTGCGCCAACCTCGCCGCGCTGGAGCTGCACGTCCCGCAGTGGAAGGTCGGGCCGCGCGGCAAGGTCCACACCCCCGACCTGATCGTCTTCGACCTGGACCCGGGCGACCCCGCCACGATCGTGGAGGCGTGCGAGGTGGCGCGGCTGCTCCGCGACCTGCTCGCCGAGGACGGCCTGGAGTCGTACCCGAAGACGAGTGGCAAGAAGGGCCTGCACCTGTACGTCCCGGTGGAGGAGCCGAAGGACGCGGAGCGGACGTCCGAGTACGCGAAGGCGGCGGCGCAGCGCCTCGCCGAGGAGCATCCGAAGCTCGTCGTCGCGAAGATGGAGAAGCGGCTCCGCAAGGGCAAGATCTTCGTCGACTGGTCGCAGAACAACCCGGCCAAGACCACCGTCGCGCCCTACTCCCTGCGCGCCGCGCGCAGCCCCTCGGTGTCGACGCCGATCACATGGGCCGAGCTGGACTCCTGCGCAGACGCCGCCGACCTGGTGTTCTCCCCGGCCGACGTCCTCGACCGCGTGGACGAGCACGGCGACCTCCTGGAACCGCTGCTGAACGGCGGGCGACCGATTCCCTAACGCGCCGCCGTCCGTGATTCACGTGCCCTATGTGGTCGAACCGGCACTCTCCGGCGCCGGATTCCGCCACCATGGTCGCCGGGGATCCACCGGGCGGAAGGAAGGGCAAGTTGGCGCGCAACCACCATTACGACGCCGTGGTGCTGGGCGGGGGGACGGCGGGCGAACTGGTGGCCGCCGGCCTCGCCCGCGCCGGACGGGACGTCGCGCTCGTCGAGAACCGCCTGGTCGGCGGCGAGTCGCCGTACTTCGCGTGCGTGCCGTCCAAGAGCCTGCTGCTGTCGGCGCGGCGCGGCGAGACCTGGGAGATGGCGCTCGCCCGGCGGGACGAGCTGACCGGCCGCCGCTCCGACGACCCCGCCGTCGCGCGGATGGCCGAGGCGGGCGTCACCGTGCTGCGAGGAGCGGGGCGCGTCGCCGCGCCGGGCCGGATCGAGGTGGACGGCGTCGAGCACGGCTTCGCCGACCTCGTCGTCTGCACCGGGAGCGAGCCCGTCGTCCCGGCGGCGGACGGGCTCGCCGACGTCCCGCTGTGGACGAGCGACGAGGCCCTGTCCGTGCCCGACCTGCCGCGCCGCCTGGTGATCCTCGGCGGCGGCCCGGTCGGCTGCGAGCTGGCGCAGGTCTACGCGGCGTTCGGGTCGCAGGTCGCGGTGGTCGAGGCGTCCGGGCGGCTGCTCACCGCGGAGGCGCCGTTCGCGGGCGAGGCGCTCGCCGACGAGCTCCGCCGGATGGGCGTCGACCTGCGGCTCGGCGCCGGTCTCGGCAACGTCGAGCGCAAGGACACCGGGCTCCGCCTCTGGCTGTCGGACGGCGGCACGCTCGACGCCGACCGCGTCCTCGTCGCGGCCGGGCGGCGCCCGCGCGTCGAGGGCCTCGGGCTGGAGCACCTCGGCGTCGCGGTCGCGCCGGGCCACGGCCTGCCGGTGGACGAGACGTGCCGGGTGCCGTCCGCGACCGGGAGCGTGTGGGCGGCGGGCGACGTCACCGGCGTCGCGCGCACCACCCACGCGGCCCGCTACCAGGCGCGGGTGGTCCTCTCCAACCTGCTCGGGCACCGCCGCGAGGCCGACTACCGCGCGATCCCCCGCGTCGTCTACACGAACCCCACCGTCTACTCGGTGGGGATCTCGCCGAGCCGGGCGGCCGAACTCGGCATAGACCTCCGCACCGCCGGGTACGACCTCGCCGCGACCGCCCGGGCGGCGGTCGGGGCGGACGAGCGCGGCCGGGTCGAGCTGTACGCCGACCGCGCCCGCGGGCTGCTGGTCGGCGCCGCCGCGGCCGGGCTCGGCGCGGAGGAGTGGATGAGCGAGATCGCCCTCGCCATCCGCGCGGAGACGCCGCTGAGCCTGCTCGCCGACGTCGTCCACGCCTTCCCGACGTACGGCGAGTCGGTGGAGGCGCCGCTGCGCGAACTGGCCGCGGCGTGCGCGGCGGCCCGCGACGAGAGCACGCGCGAGGAGGACCCGTGATGAGCGAGACCGACGACCTGGAAACGCCGTCCGACGCCGTGGAGGACGCCGCCGAGGACGTCGCGGTGGCGGAGGCGAACGAGGCCGACGCCGCCGAGCAGCGCGCCGCGCTGGACGACGACGCCCCCCGCGAATGGTCCGCGCAGTTGCCGGACGAGGCCAACGAGGCCGACGCCGCGGAGCAACTGCGCGAGGTCCGTCTCGACGAGGACGAGTACCGCTGACCCCGCGCCGGCGCGCCGTCCGGTGCGCCGGCGCATTGAAAAGAAGGTTTCCCGAAAACCGGGGCGGGGATGCCCGGAGGCCGTCCCCGGAAATACACTGACCTGCGCGAAGGAACGCCGGCGGCCGTTTGCCGTGACCGACGGAGTTACTCCCGCGTACGATGAGGTGATTGTTCCCGCGCGGCGGACGACCCCGGATCCGCCGCGACGACCGCTGATCGGAGATGGTGGTGACAGCGACCCCGGACGCACGCCCCCGCGGCACCAGGCTGCCGCGGCTGGCGCGCCGCAGGCAACTGCTCGGCGCGGCCCAGGAGGTGTTCGTCGCGCAGGGGTACCACGCCGCTGCGATGGACGAGATCGCCGAGCGCGCGGGCGTCAGCAAGCCCGTGCTCTACCAGCACTTCCCGGGCAAGCTTGAGCTGTACCTCGCGCTGCTGGACGAGCACGCCGAGGCGCTCGTGAACACCGTCCGCGAGGCGCTGGAGTCCACCACGGACAACAAGCTCCGCGTCCAGGCGAGCATAGGGGCGTTCTACGACTTCGTCGCGGGCGACGGCGAGGCGTACCGGCTGGTGTTCGAGTCCGACCTGCGCAACGTCGCGCCCGTCCGGGCCCGCGTCGACCGCGCCAACCAGCAGTGCGCCGAGATGATCGCCCAGGTCATCGCCGAGGACACCGACGCCCCGAACGACGAGGCGCACCTGCTCGGCATGGGCCTCGTCGGGATGGCCGAGGTCAGCGCCCGCTACTGGCTGTCCCAGCAGCGCGCGGTCCCGAAGGACACCGCCGAGAAGATCATCGCCCGGCTGGCCTGGCGCGGCATCTCCGGCTTCCCGCGCGCCGACGCGTCCTGACGGGTCTCACGCACAGCCGAGGTTTCACCCAGGGCCGAACCCGGCGGCGGCGCATCCGGTGATCCACATGCGACCATCGGAGACGGACCGCCGGAGGTCGGCGGGACGCGACGGACGACGGGAGCAACGCGTGCAGGTCCGCATCGGCGTGCAGAACGTTCCGAGGGAGCTCGAGGTCGACACCGGCCAGTCGGCCGACGAGGTGCAGGCCGCGCTGGCCGCCGCGCTCGCCGAGCCGAACGGCGTGCTCGTGCTCCGCGACCGCCGCGCCGGACGGGTCGTCGTCCCCGCCGCGCGGCTCGCCTACCTGGAGATCTCCGAGGACGAGCAGCGCAGCGTCGGCTTCGGCGGCCAGTACACCTGAGCCGCCGGGCACGCGATGCCGGTGCGGGTGCGGGTGAGCCGTGCCCGGGACGTCTTCGCGCCAGTAGATAACTTTTGACCTGGGCTTTGTTTGATTCCGACTGAGTGGGCACACCGATCTCCGACCACGGACCGCACCTCGCGGGCCTCGGAACACGAAGGATGATCGACATGCTCACGACGATTCTCTGGTTCATCGTCGTCGGTGCCGTCATCGGGGCTCTGGCACGGCTCCTCCTCCCCGGACGCAACCCGATCGGCATCCCGCTCACGATCCTCGCCGGGATCGTCGGCGCGATAGTCGGCGGCGTCATCGCGAACGCGCTCGGCGCGGGCGCGATCATCGCGTTCATATTCTCGGTGCTGGTCGCCGCGCTCGGTGTGGCGGTGCTCACGTCCGCGAACACGCGCGGCATCGGCGGCGGCCGGCGACACGGCCTGCGGGCCCGCCGCCGCACGTTCTGACCGTCCGGAGAAGGCGCCGACGATGCGCTGCCCGAAGGCCCCCGCCGTCCGCGGCGGGGGCCTTCGGCCATTCCCGGCGGAACCGGCGTGTCCGGATGTGGCCGCCGCGGCGGCGGCGCGGCGGGCCCGCCGCGCCGATCTTCCCGCGGCGGATAGTCCCTGGCGGGCGGGGCATGGAATAGACGAAACCGTGGAAACGTTGGGTGCGGTGAACGGCTATTGGTGTATGGAATCAACGGTCGGTACACTGCGTCGCGGAGTGTGACCGCACGCAGCCACAGCGAGTGACTGCTTTCAACCCCTGACTGCGGTCGCCGAGAGATTTTGAGCAACGGCTGGTCCCTCCCGCGCGAGCGCGCGGCCACAGGAAACGAGCGGCGGGCATGTCCCTACGCCGACGCCCTCGGTCGTGCCGCGCCGCACCCGGGAGTGGAGACCCCGCATATTGGAGGCTGAAAGCCCTGACTACCTTTCGTGAACTCGGGGTCGTCCCCGAGATAGCAGATGCCCTTGAAGCGGAGGGCATCGTCGAAGCGTTCCCCATCCAGGAGCTCGCCCTGCCGATCGCGCTGGGCGGGCACGACATCATCGGCCAGGCCCGCACCGGCACCGGCAAGACCCTCGCCTTCGGCGTGGCGCTGCTGCAGCGCAGCGAGCACGGCGGCCGCGAGCCGCGCGCGCTCGTCGTGACGCCGACCCGCGAGCTGGCCCTCCAGGTCACCGACGACCTGCTCGTGGCGGGCGGCAAGCTCGGCACGCGCGTCCTGTCCGTCTACGGCGGACGGGCCTACGAGCCGCAGATCGACGCGCTCCGCGAGGGCGTCGACGTGGTCGTCGGCACGCCGGGCCGGCTGCTCGACCTCGTCAAGCAGAAGCACCTCGACCTGTCGAAGGTCGGCGTCCTGGTGCTGGACGAGGCCGACCGCATGCTCGACCTCGGGTTCCTGCCCGACATCGAGCGGATCATCGAGCGCGTCCCGGCCAAGCGCCAGACGATGATGTTCTCGGCGACGATGCCGGGCGAGATCGTCGCGCTGTCGCGCCGGTACCTGACCAGGCCCACCAACGTGCGGGCCGAGTCGCACACCGAGTCGGAGGCGACGCCGCAGGTCGTCCAGCACGTCTTCCAGGCCCACCAGATGGACAAGCCGGAGATGCTCGCGCGCCTCCTGCAGGCCGACGGCCGCGGGCTGACGATGATCTTCTGCCAGACCAAGCGGGCCTGCGACCGGGTGGCCGCCGACCTCGCCAAGCGGGGCTTCGACGCCGCCGCCGTGCACGGCGACCTCGGGCAGAGCCAGCGGGAGCGCGCGCTGCGCGCGTTCCGCAACGGCAAGATCGGGGTCCTCGTGGCCACCGACGTGGCGGCCCGCGGCCTCGACGTCGACGACGTCACCCACGTCGTCAACTACGAGTGCCCGGACAGCGCCGACACCTACGTGCACCGCATCGGCCGGACCGGCCGCGCGGGCAAGGAGGGCGTCGCCGTCACCTTCGTCGACTGGTCCGACCTCACCCGGTGGAAGCTGATCAACGGCACGCTCGACCTGCCGTTCGCCGCCCCGGAGGAGACCTACTCCACGTCCCCGCACTTCTTCGAGTCGCTCGGCATTCCCGAGGGGACGACGGGCACGCTGCCCACGGAGCTCCGCGGCGGGCGCGCCGGGCTGGACGCCGAGGAGCTGGAGGACATCGGCGAGACCGGCAAGGTCCGCACCCACGTCCGCGACCGGGAGCGGGAGCGCGAGCGGGAACGCCCGCGGCCCCGCCGCCGCAAGCGCAACCGGGCCCGGACCCGCGCCGGCAAGCCGGTCGAGGCCGCCGCGGCGGAGGCCGAGACCGCCGCGCACAAGGCCGGCGCCCCGGCGGACGACAACGTCGTCGACGCCGTGGCCACCGAGCGCAAGCGCAGCCGGAGCCGCCGCCGCACCCGCGCCGGCAAGCCCGCGGCGCAGGCGTCCGGGACGGCCGAGGCCGAGTCCCAGACGGCCTGACCAGCACCACACGAGGTCTGACCAGCACACGGTCCGACCGGCACACAGCAAGAGAGCGCCGAACCGCGAGACCGGAGCCCCGGTCTCGCGGTTCTTCCGTCTCCGCCTCCGGCCGGGTCGGTCGTCTCTGCCCCGGTTGGGGTCAGTCCTTGCGGTCGCGGAGTTCGAGCGCGGTGCCGGGGCGGTCGGTGACGAGGACGGCGACCCTCGGGTCGCGCAGGAATCTGCGCATGACGGGCTCGGCGTTGACTGTCCAGACCATGGCGGGGATCCCGGCGCGGGCGCACTGGCGCAGCACGCCGACGCGGGCGAGCCGGTGGTTCACGGCGACCATGTCGGCGCCCGCCTTGCGGATCAGCCGCAGCGGCGCGAAGTCGTGCGCGACGCCGCGCTCCCACAGGTTGCGGCCCACCGACAGGGCCGTCCGGGCGCGCGGGAAGCTCTTCTTGATCTGCACGAGGGAGACCACCTCGCGGGTGGTGACGACGAAGTCGTCGGGCCCGAACGCGTCCATCGCGAGCTCGACCGTCTCGTGCTCGCAGCCGCGTTCCTTGAGGTCGAGGTGGCCCTGCGCGCGGCCCGCGATGATCCGCATGGCGTCGCTGACCAGCGGGACGGGACGCGGCGACAGGTCCTGCACGCGCTGGTAGGTGAGCCGCTTCAGCGCCAGGCCGCCGACCTCGGGGTCGTGGTGGACGACGAGCCGCCCGTCCCCCGTCCGGCGGATGTCGATCTCGACGTACTCGGCCCCGGACTCGACGGCCTCGGTGAGCCCCGCCAGGCCCGCCTCGTCACGGCGGTGCGCGGAGATCGCAGGCTTCGGACGCACCCTGCGACGCTACCACCGACGCTTTCTCACCAACGGTGAGCATCGCGCATTGAGTATGGTGGTCCCCCGTGAGTACGCCCCGGTTCCTGACCTTGCCCCCCGGCGTGCGCCGGACGAACGTCGAGACCCCCCGCGGCTCGTTCGCCGCCCTGGAGGCCCTCCCGGGATCCGGGGTGCCCGAACGCCGCCCGGCGCTCCTCGTCCCCGGCCTGACGGGCAGCAAGGAGGACTTCCTCGCCGTCCTGCACAGCCTCGCGGCGTCCGGCCGGCGCGTCCTCTCGATCGACATGCGCGGGCAGTACGAGTCCGCCGGGCCGGACGACGAGGCCGCCTACGGCCGCGCCGCCCTCGGCGAGGACGTCACCGCCCTGCTCGAAGCGCTCGGCCCCGACCCGGCGCACCTCGTCGGGCACTCCTTCGGCGGCCTGGTGTGCCGGGAGGCGGTGCTCGCCGACCGGGTGCGCCCCGCGTCGTTCACGCTGATGAGCTCCGGGCCGTCCGCCGTCACCGGGAAGGCCGCGACCAGGGCGCAGTCGCTGCGCGACGCGATCCCCGAGCTCGGCATGCCGACGATCTGGGAGATCGCCCTGGAGCCCGACTACTCCTCGCGCGGCGTCCCCGAGGAGATCATCGCCTTCGTCAAGGCGCGCACGCTCGGCAACTCCGAGACGGGCCTCGTCCGGATGTCCGACGAGATCCTCAGCGCGCCCGACCGGGTCGACGAGCTGGTCAAGCACTGCGCCGACACCGGGCTCCGGGTGCTCGTCCTCTACGGGGAGAACGACGACGTCTGGCTCCCGCCCGCCCAGGCCGAGATGGCCGAGCGGCTCGGCGCGTCCAAGGTCGTGATCCCCAGCGCCGCGCACTCCCCCGCCTGGGACGCCCCCGAGACCACGGCCACCGCCCTCCGCGACTTCTGGGCGCAGGCGGAGCGCACCGGGCTCGGCTGAGCCGGAGCCCGGGGTAGCGTCCAGGCCACCGAACATCCACCAGACGGACATCCGACATGTGCACGCTGGGCGACCGGAAGTGTGCGCACCGGAGCCGGATTCGGCCTAGGCTGGGCGTATGCCGGTGGATTACCGAGCCCCCAACATCAATGCCCGGAGCCTGGGGCAGCACCTGCGGAAGATCCGGGAGATCCTCGAACTGTCCTATCCGGAGGCCGCGTCCCTGCTCGGCCGCGACGCCAACTGGCTCGCCCGCGTCGAGACGGGCTTCGGCGAGGTCACGCCCGACCAGGTCGGCGAGATCCTGGACGCCTACGGCGCGCCGCCGCGGGTCCGGGACGTCCTCGTCGACCTCGCGTCCCGACCGGCCGGCCCGCCGTGGCTCGCGCGGCACGTCGGACGGCTGAAGGCCCTCGTCCGCGACATCTACACCGTCGAGTCCGAGTCCCCGATCATCCACACGTTCGGCATCGCGCGGATGCCAGAGCTCGTCCGCTGCGAGGAGTACGCCAGGCTGCTCTTCCAGCACCACGTCCCCCGGCTGGACGTCGAGGAGGAGCTCGACCTCCTCCGCAACCGGCAGCGGCACGCCCCGTCCGGCAGGCCCCGCACCCTGGACGTCATCCTCGACGGCTACATGCTGGAGCACCACGGCGGCCCCGCCGACGTCATGCGCGCCCAGTTCACGCACCTGCTCGACCTCGCCGCCGACGGACGGTCGACCGTCCGGGTCATCCCGACGGCCAACGGCGTCCACGCGGGCCTCAACGGGTCCTTCGACGTCCTGGAGTTCCCGGGCGTCACCGACCGGATCTCGCTCGTCCACACCGCGCTCGGCATCGACGCCGCCCAGGCCGACCTCTGGGACACCTGGAAGCTCCTCGAAGACGTCACCCTCTCCCCCGCCGACTCCCGAGCCCTCCTCGAAGCCCACCGCGCCGCCCTCTAGCCGATAGTGCATGCTGCACCTGGAATGGGTGCGCTTGCTGGATCGTGCGCGGGGTGGGTGGGTCCTAGCGTCTGATACAAGATCATCATCGAATCACCGACCGGTGGGTCGTCACCCTCACCGGGGCCGAACACCGGGTGCGCCGACGGTGCGACCGACCGCGCGCGGGGGCGCTCCTTTGCCCGCGTGACCGAGACTTGGCCGGGACGTGCCCCCGCCTCCCTTCCCGCTCACCTGGGGATATGTAACGCTTAACACGAAGAGGGGGAAATCTGGCGATGCGGTGCGGGGAGGAGGAACGATGCGGAAGGTCGCCGACTGCCGGGACATGCCGAGCGAGTCGGGCTGCACGCTCACCATCAGCGGCGAGGAGGACGAGGTCGTCCGCGCCGCCGCCGAGCACGCGGCCTCCGTCCACGGGCACGAGGACACGCCCGAGCTGCGCGAGATGATCCGGGGCGGACTCAAGGACGAGCACCTGGCCGCCCACTGACGCCGTCCGCCCGGGGGCATGGCCGGAACTCCATGATCGGGTTACCGTGTCGCCATGGACGCGGACGCCATGGTCCAGGAGCAGATCGCGTACTACCGGGCCCGCGCGCCCGAGTACGACAGGGAGTACGAGGAGCGCGACGACATCGCGGAACTGCGGCCGGTGTTCGAGGAGCTGCCGGTCGGCGGGGACGTGCTGGAGCTGGCCTGCGGCACCGGCCAGTGGACGGGCTCCCTCGCCGCGCGGGCCCGGTCCGTGACCGCGCTCGACGCCGCGCCCGAGGCGCTCGCCATCGCGCGGGAGCGGGCGGCGTCGCCGAACGTCGAGTTCGCGCGCGCCGACCTGTTCGAGTGGCGGCCGGAGCGGCGGTACGACACGGTCTTCTTCGCGTTCTGGCTGTCGCACGTCCCGCCCGGAAGGCTCGCGGGGTTCTGGCGGACCGTCGCGGACGCCCTGGCCCCCGGCGGCACCGCCGTGTTCCTCGACAACGGGCCGGGCGAGGCCGTGTACGAGGAGGTCCTCGACGGGGAGCCCGTGCCCGCCGTCCGGCGGACGCTGGACGACGGCAGCGTGCACCGCGTCGTGAAGGTCTTCCACGAACCGGAGCGGCTCGTCCGGGACCTCGCGGGCTGGGGCTGGACCGCGCGCGTCCGGCCGGTCGGGACGGCCTTCATCGCGGGAACCGCCGTCCGCTGAGCGGGGATGGCCGGACGACGTCCCCGGCGGGGCGATGAGTTCCGGCGGGGACGGAGGTCTGCACCTCCAAACGGCCGAAGCCTGGAGGAGACCCGATGACGTCCGTCCGTACCCTGCGCGTTCCCGGCGCCCGCCTGCACTACGAGGTGCGCGGGCGGGGGCCGCTCGTCGCGCTCGTCGGCGCGCCCATGGACGCCGCGGCGTTCGAGCCGCTGGCCGACCTGCTCGCCGCCGACCGCACCGTCCTCACGACCGACCCGCGCGGCATCGGCCGCAGCCCCGTCGACGACCCGGCGCAGGACTCGACGCCGCCGCTGCGCGCGGACGACCTGGCCCGGCTGATCGCCGAGGTGGGCGCGGGCCCGGCGACCGTCTTCGGGACGAGCGGCGGCGCCTGCACCGTGCTGGCGCTGGCCCAGTCGCACCCCGAGCGGGTCAGCACGGTGATCGCGCACGAGCCGCCGCTCGACCGGGTCCTGCCGGACGCCGAGGCGCTGCTCAAGGCCACAGACGACCTGATCGCCACCTACCTCGACGGCGACGTCATCGGGGCGTGGCGGAAGTTCATGGCGACGTCCGGCATCGACCTGCCCGACCCGGTGCTGGAGCAGATGTTCGGCGGGGAGCGCGACCCCCGGCAGGTGGCGGACGAGCGCCGCTGGTTCGCGCACGAGATGCGCGAGACCGTCCGCTGGACGCCCGACCTCGACGCGCTGCGCGCCGTCCGGGAGCGGCTGGTCGTCGGGATCGGCGAGGCGTCGGCGGGGCAGCTCTGCGACCGGGCGTCGCGGGCGCTCGCCGCGCATCTCGGGGTCGAGCCGACGCTGTTCCCGGGCGACCACGTCGGCTTCACCGACGACCCCGCCCGGTTCGCCGACCGCCTGCGGGCGCTGCTCGACCGGACGTCCGTCTAAACGGCGCGGCGGGCCACCGGGGGTGACGGGCCTCACCGGACCCCCATGTCGCGGTCGCGGGCAAGTAATGACACACTTACTTGAGTCTGTCTCATGGAGGTGTGCCGCAGGATGCCCGCGACCGTCCAGCCCCCCGAGAGCGTCACGTGGCGCGTCCATCTCGACCGGACCATGTGGATCGGCGGCGTGCGGGGCCTCATGCTCCAAGCGCTGCACCCCATGGCGATGTGGGGCGTCTGGCAGAACTCGAACTTCCAGGAGGACCCGTTCGGGCGGCTCCAGCGCACCGCCGACTTCGTCGGCGTCTCCACGTTCGGGACGCACGAGGAGATCGACGAGCTGGCGTCCCGCGTCCGGCAGATCCACCGGAGCCTGCGGATCCTCAACCACGACACGGGCAGGAAGGAGCGGCTCGACCAGCCGGAACTCCTCCTCTGGGTGCACTGCGCCGAGGTGTCCTCGTACCTGGACGTGGCGCGGCGGGCCGGGCTGCCGCTGACCCGCGCCATGGCCGACCGCTACCTGGACGAGCAGCGCCACACCGCGACCTACGTCGGGCTGCACGCGGAGGACGTCCCCGGCAGCGTCGCCGAACTGGAGGCGTACCTCGCCGAGACGCGGCCGAAGCTGCGGGTCACCGAGGAGGCGGCGGCCACGGTGCGGTTCCTGATGTGGCCGGCGATGCCGGAGAACCTCAGGTTCCTCGCGCCGGGGAAGCCGGGATACTTCCCGTTCGGCGCGCTCTGCTACTACTCGCTGCCCGACTGGGCCCGCGAGATGTACGGGGCGCTTCCCGAGCTTCCCCGCCCGGTGGTGACGGCGGCACTTCGGTCGTTCCGGCTGACGATGAACTCGCTGCCGGAGCGGGTGCACGACTATGCCTTCGCCAAGAACACGCGGGACATGCTGGAACGTGCCAGGCAGCGGCTCGCCGCCGAGGGCTACGACGTCGGCAAGGGCCTCTACGGCCTCCGCGACCCGCGCCGCTGGCCGGACCGCACGGCCCTGGCCCACGCCTAGACGGGCTCAGGGGGCGTCTACGGGCAGGGCCGCCCAGGGCTCCTTGCGCGGGGCGGCCTCCTGGCCCTCGGGGCAGTGCCGGGCGAAGTCGCACCACGAGCACAGGTTGCCGGGACGCGGCGGGAACAGGTCGTCGTGCTGCGCGTGGTCGACGTCGCCCGCCGGACGCGGCTTCGGGACGCGGGCCCGGTACCCCTCGTCGGCGTCGGCGGCCTCCCCGGCGATCGACTCGGCGCGGCGCAGGTGCCGGGCCAGCGACTCGTCGGTGTGGTCCCACGCGGCGACCTCGCCGGACGGCAGGTGGTGCAGCTCCACCCGGTGGCACGGGCGCCGCAGCACCCGCGCGGCGGCGATCGCGTACAGGGCGAGGGCCAGCGAGCCGCGGGCGTCGTCGGCGGTGAGGACGTGCCGCCCCGTCTTGTAGTCGACGACGACGAGCTCGGCGCCGCGGCCGTCCAGCCGGTCGATGCGCCCGGACACGGCGATGCGGTCGGTGCGGGTCGCGACGGTCCGCTCCACGCCGAGCGGCTCGTCGGACGGGTCGAGCCCGGCCGTGTACCGCTCGGTCATCTCGCGGGCCCGCTCGCGCCACTCGGCGGACTGCGCGTCGTCGCGGAAGCCGTCGGTCAGCCAGCCGCGGACGAGGAGCCGTCCGGCCGCCTCGGGGGTGCGCTCGCGCAGCGGCAGCCGCCACCAGCCCGCCAGGGCGTTGTGGACGCTCGCGCCCACGCTGTTGTGCGCCCACGGCGGGCCCTTCGGCGGCATCGGACGATCGAGGTACGTCATCCGGTACCGCCGGGGACAGTCGAGCCAGGTGTTCAGCCTCGACGGCGTGCAGGTGTAGAGCCGCCGCGGCATGCCCTCGAAGCCGAGCTGCTCCACGCTAGTCGTCGGACTCCCGCGCCAGCGCGCCCCACGTCTCCCAGCGGGAGTCCTCGTCGCCGACCGTGGTCTCCTCGCCCTGGGCGGGCAGGATCCGCAGGTCCTTCGGCAGCGGGGTGAGCAGGGCGCCGATCGAGTTGAGCTGCTTGCGCAGGTCCTCGTAGACGCCGCCGATCGAGCCCGGACGGCCCCGGTGCAGCGTGTCGCCCGCGAACAGCACGCCGATCTGCTCGCTGATCACGCACACGCTGCCGGGGGTGTGGCCCGGCGTGTGGACGATCTCCAGCTGGGCGTCGGCGATCTCGAAGATGCCGCCGTCCTCGAGCCAGATGTCGGGTTCGAGGGAGCGCAGCGCCTTGGCGTCGTCCTCGTCCTCCTCCTCCTTGGCGAGGCGGCCGAAGTAGTCACGCCAGAGCAGCCGGTCCGCGCGGTGCAGCGCGATCGGGGCCCAGTTCTCCTCGTCCTCCTCCCCGGCGGCGGCGACTTCGAGCACCACGCTCAGACGGTGTTCGTTGCCGTCGGTGAGGAGGACGGCCATGACCTCGCGGTCGCCGACCTCCTTGAGGATGGCCTCGGCGTCGTTCGCCGGGTCGATGACGATGACCTCGTCGTCGTCGCCGACGATGTAGGTGTTGTTCTCGACGTCGTGGTCGGTGTCGTCAAGGGACAGCGTGCCCGACGTCACCACCTGTTCGATGCGCGCTTCCACGCCTCGCACCCTACCGTGCTTCGGGCCCCCGGTAGCGGTCGCGGAGATCATCACCGGACGCGGCCTCCGCGAGCTGCGCGAAGGCGTCCGGGTCGGTGGTCTCGGCGCCGAGCCGGTCGCCGGTCAGCGCGCCGTGGTCGTCGCTGGACCCGGTCGCGGCGAGCCCCAGCGCGGCGGCGAGGTCGCGCAACCGGGCGCGGTCGTCGGGGGCGTGGTCGGGGTGGTCGACCTCGATCCCGGCGAGGCCCTCGGCGGCGAGGCGCTCGACGGCGTCGTCCCCGACCGTGTAGCCGCGGCGGCGGGCCCGCGGATGCGCGAGGACGCACACTCCCCCGGACGCGCGGACGAGCCGGATCGCCTCGTCCGGGTCGAGCGCGTACCGCTCGACGTAGGCGCGGCCGCCCTGGGCGATCCAGTCGCCGGTGAACGCCTCGTCGGCCGTCCGGATCGCGCCCGCGTCGATCATGGCGCGGGCGACGTGGGGACGTCCGATCGCCTCGCCGCCCGCCAGGCCGCGGACCATGTCCCAGGTGACGTCCACGCCCAGCTCCTGGAGGCGCTCGACCATGCCCTGCGCGCGGATCACGCGGTCGTCGCGGATCCGGGCGAGTTCGGCGGCGAGGACGGGCTCGGACGGGTCGAACAGGTAGCCGAGCATGTGGAGGCTGTGGCCGTCCAGCTTGCAGGACAGCTCGATGCCGGGGACGAGGGTCAGGCCGTCAGGGAGGGCGGCGGCGGCCTCGTCCCATCCGGCGACGGTGTCGTGGTCGGTGAGCGCGAGGACGTCCAGGCCCCGCTCCCGGGCCCGCCGGACGACCTCGGCGGGCGGGCGCGTCCCGTCGGACATGGCGCTGTGGCTGTGCAGGTCGATGCGCATCGGTCGGCCCCCGGCGTCAGTCGTCGAGCCGGGGGCTGAACGCGCCGTAGGGGAGGTCGATCTCCATGCCGGGCTCCCGGAGGTCGAGGAGGCTCTGCTTGTCGAGCATCAGGACGCCCGCGTCGGCGGGCCAGAGCACCGCCCACAGCCAGTTCCCCATCGCCTCGCCGACGTAGACGGCGCGGTCCGGGCGCCCGTCGACCGCCCACATCGGCAGCGAGTGGTCGTTGGTCGCGGCGGGGCCGCTGACGTCGAGCTTCACGTGCGGCGGGCCGCCGTCGAACCCCGCGCCGGGATCGGGGCCCGCCAGCCCGGCGAGGTAGGCGCCGAACCCGACGCCGGGCTCCTCGGCGATCAGCGCCATGTCGGCGGGGCCGCTGAGCAGCCCCGGCCCGGACAGGGCGACGGCCGCCGCGCGTGCGCCCGAGCGGTCGTCCCCGACCGTGGCGAACCCCGTGACGAGCCAGCCCTGCGGAAGGGGCCAGGGCGTCCAGACGGGGACCCGCGTCTCGCGCAGCACGGCGGCCAGCCCGTCCGGGCCGGGTCGCCTGGCCGGCTGCCTCGGCAGGACGGCACCGTGCACGTCGCAGGTCCAGTCGCTCGACCAGAGGCCCGGCTCGTGCAGCGGGCCCGCGCAGCGCGGGCAGGTGGGCTCGGCCCTCATGACTACCCACCCTGCGCGGCCACGTCCCGGATCGTCAAGGCGGGGCGGGCGGACGGGCGAAAAAGGGGCGTCAAAATGGGGTCATGCGAGTGCGCTGCGTGGGAGCGGTCGTCCGGGACGACCGCGGACGGCTGCTGATGGTGCGGCGCGGGCGCCCGCCGGGCGAGGGCCTCTGGTCCATCCCCGGCGGACGGGTCGAGCCGGGCGAGGACGACGCCGCCGCGCTCGCCCGGGAGCTGCGGGAGGAGACCGGCCTCGACGTGGAGCCCCTCGCCCTCGCCGGGACGGTGGAGCGGCCCGGCCCCGGCGGCGTCACCTACGAGATCCACGACTACACGGCCGCGGTCACCGGAGGGACGCTCCGCGCGGGCGACGACGCGGCGGAGGCGGGCTGGATCCCGCCCGAGCGCATCCCCGAGCTGCCGGTCACGCCCGGCCTCGTCGACGCCCTCGTGCTGTGGGGCCTGCTATGACACCGGCGTGGCGTGCGGGGGCGGCGTCGGCGTGACCGGGACGTCGTCGTCCTCCGGACCGGCGGTGACGGTCTGGATCCTCATCCGCCGCGCCAGCCACACGACGGCCGCCGCGTAGAGCGCCATCGGCGCGATGTCGGCGGCGACGACCTGCCACGGCACGCCGCCCTGCTCGATGTCCAGCTCGCCGATCGCGGCCGGGAAGAGGAACGCCATCAGGTTGTTGAACACGTGCAGCGCGATGCCGGACTCCAGCCCGCCCGTCTTCACCGCCAGCCACGCCGCCACCGCGCCGAAGCAGAAGATGTCGAGGATGCCCCAGCCGGTGTAGCCGTGCCCCGAGGTGAACAGGGCCGAGCCGACGACGATGCCGGGCCACGGAGTGCGGAAGACGACGCTGAAGGCGCGTCCGACGCGCCCTCTGACGTCCTCCAGCGTGCACGCGCCGACGGCCTGGAGCAGCCAGCCGCGGAACACGTACTCCTCCGCCGCCGACTGGAACGGCACGAGCAGGAGGATGACGATCGCGGGGGCGAGGAAGCGCCCCCACCCGACCCAGTGTTCGTCGCCGGACGACTGGTCGTCCACGGTCGAGCCCGCGACGATCGACGTCCCGAACGACACGAGGCAGAACAGGACGGCCAGGCCGCAGCAGGCCAGCATCCAGCGCCAGCGCAGCCGGCCCGCGACGGACGACAGGGTGCCCGGCCGCCGCCGCTGCACCCCCCAGGCGGCGAACAGGGCCACCGGCAGGAACAGGGCGAGCGAGCCCAGGTCGAAGGCGAGGTCGGCCGTGTCGTCGCCGAAGACCGAGTCGGAGCCGGTGTCCGGCACGCCGCCCTCGACCACCGTCCGGACGATCATCCCGATGATCATGACGCCGATCGCGAGGGCCATGCCCCCGGCGACGATCACCAGCGACCCGGCCAGCGGGCGCCACCAGCGGTGCGGCGGGTTGCGGGCCAGCCGGTGGAACGGGGCGCCGGGCGGCGCGTCCTCCGTCCGGGACGTCGTGAACGGCGTCGGCGGCGCGTACCCGCCGCCGTACGGCTGCCCGTACCGGCCGTACGGCCCGTACTGCTGTCCGTATGGCTGAGGCTGCCCGTATGGCTGAGGCTGGCCGTACTGCTCGGGCTGCCCGTACTGCTGAGGCTGTCCGTATTGCCCGTAGGGGCCCGGTGCGTACGGGCCCTGGTCGGCGTACGGCTCGGGTGCGTGCGGGGCCTGTGGCGGCGGCTCAGGGCGTCGCGGCTGACGCGCGGCGCCGTCGAGGTCGGGATCCAGCGGCGCCCACCCGTCCGAGCCCCCCGGTTCTGACACGTCCGACCTCCCCGTCAGCCTTCGCGTACGTGGGACGAATCGTACGGTGCCCCGGTTCCCGGAGGGACCGGCCGCGCGCCTCACCCCCGCGCGGGACCGCTCACCCCTTCCGGGTACGGGTCAGTCCGGCGGCGCGGCCCTTCGCGGCGACGACGAGCGCCATCTTGCGGGACGCCTCGTCGATCATCTCGTCGCCGAGGGTGGCCGCGCCGCGCCCCTCGTCGACGGCGCGCTGGTAGGCCTCCAGGATCAGCTCGGCGTGGTCGTAGTCGTCCTGCTCCGGCGAGAAGACGGCGTTCCCGGCCTCGATCTGGGTCGGGTGCAGCACCCACTTGCCGTCGAACCCGAGGGCGGCGGAGCGCCGCGCGACCCGGGTGAACGCGTCCACGTCCCGGACGTTGAAGTACGGCCCGTCGATGGCCTGGAGGTCGTTGGCGCGGGCCGCCATCAGGATCTTCATGAGGATGTAGTGGTAGGCGTCGCCCTCGGTGTATCCGGGCGGCTGCTCGCCCACGACGAGCGTCTTCATGTTCAGGGACGCCATCAGGTCGCCCGGCCCGAGGACGAGCGACTCCAGGCGCGGCGACGACGCGGCGATCGCGTCGATCTCGACCATGCTCCGGGCGGTCTCGACCTGCGCCTCGATGCCGATGCGCCCGACCGGCAGCCCCTTCGCCCGCTCGATCTGGGTGAGGAGCCGGTCGAGCCACCGGACGTACGTCGCGTCCTCCGCCTTGGGCAGCATGATGACGTCGAGGTTCGCGCCCGCGCCCTCCACGACGTCGATCACGTCCCGGTAGGCCCAGTGGGTGTCGAGGTCGTTGATGCGCACGGCCCGCGTCCTGCCGGACCAGTCGCCGTCGTTCAGCGCGGCGACGACCGTCTGGCGGGCGTCCTCCTTCGCGGACGGGGCTACCGCGTCCTCCAGGTCGAGGAGGATCTCGTCCGCGGGAAGGCCCTGGGCCTTCTCGACGAAACGGGGATTGCTGGCCGGGACGGCGAGGGTGGTACGTCGAACGCGCATGGCCCGGATGCTATCGACCTGGTGTGAGACGCTTTCGGCATGGGTGAGCTGAACGCCGCGCTGGTGGAGGAGGCGGCCAGGAAATCCGGGCTGATGTGGCTGGACCTCCCCGGACTGCCGCAGCCCAGGGCCGCCTGGCACGTGTGGCACGAGGGGTCCGCCTACGTGCTGACCGGCGGGGAGGGCGAGCAGCCGCTGCCCGGCCTGCCGGAGTCGGCGCAGGTCACCGTGATCCTGCGGAGCAAGGACAAGGGCGGGCGGCTGGTCTCGTTCAGCGCCGACGCCGAGCCGGTCGAGCCCGGCTCCGAGCTGTGGGACGCCGTGGCGCCCCTGCTCGCCAAGGAGCGGCTGAACGCGACGTCCCACGAGGGGCAGGTGGAGCGCTGGGCGACCGAGTCGTGGATCGTCCGGCTGACCCCGGTCGAGGAGGTCGTGACGGCGGCGGACGGGTACGCGGCGGTGCGTCCCGTCCCGACCCCGGCGACGACCGCGGGCGCCCCGCCCCGCCTGCTCGGCCGCAGGCGCCGCGCCGCCGACCGGTAGGGCCTCCCCCGGGACCGCCCGTCACATCGGCAGGCTGCGGCCCTCCGCGATCGCCTGGAGCTTGTCGGGGTTCGCGACGAGGTGGATCGCGTGGATCCGTCCCGCGTCGTCGATCTCGACGGTGGCGGCGCCGATCGGGCCGTCCGGACCGTCCACGATGAGGGCGGGCTCGCCGTTGAGGTCCACGCGGCGGAAGCTCATGTCCGCCGGGTCGACGCCCACGTACGGCCGCCCGACGATCCCGGCGAGCCAGCGGCCGACCTTCTCCGCGCCGGTGATGGTCCGGAGGGCCGCCCTGACCTTGCCGCCGCCGTCCGTCCACAGGGTGACGTCCGGGGCGAGGACCTCCATGAGCCGGTTGATGTCGCCGCCGAGGACGACGTCGAGGAACCGCTCGGTGGCGGCGCGCCGCTCCGCGCCCCCGGCCTGGTAGCGGGGCCGCCGCGCCTCCACGTGCCTGCGGGCGCGGGTGCCGAGCTGCCGCACGGACGCCTCGGACCGATCCAGCGCCGCGGCTATCTCCGCGTACGGGAACCCGAACACGTCCTTGAGGACGAACACGGCCCGCTCCAGCGGGCTCAGCGTCTCCAGGACGACGAGCATCGCCATCGACACCGACTCCGACAGCTCGGCGTCCTCGGCGACGTCCGGGGACGTCAGCATCGGCTCCGGCAGCCACGGCCCGACGTAGGTCTCGCGGCGGCTCTGCGCCGACCTCAGCCGGTCGAGCGCGACGTTCGTGGTGACCCGGACGAGGTAGGCCTTCGGGTCCTCGACCCCGGAGCGGTCGGCGGCCGACCAGCGCAGCCAGGCGTCCTGCACGGCGTCCTCGGCGTCGGCGGCCGTGCCCAGCATCCGGTACGCCACGGCGAACAGCAGGCCCCGATGCTCCTCGAAATCCTCCACCAGGACGTCGGTCATGACGTCACCTTCTCATGCGTCCTCCGGGGTCCCCCCGCACCCCCGGGCGTCCGGGTCGGCGCGTAGATCATGGGTAGTGTCCAGGCCATGAGCGGAGCTCCGACGCGGGTGTTCATCGCCCGGCTCGCGGGCATCGCGGTGTTCGACCCGGCGGGCGACCAGGTCGGCAGGGTCCGCGATGTCGTGGTCGCGCTGCGCCTCGCGCCGCGCCCGCCGCGGGTGCTCGGGCTGGTGGTGGAGCTGGCGACGCGCCGCACCGTGTTCCTGCCGATCACCCGGGTCACCGTGATCGAGGCGGACGCGGTGATCTTCGACGGGCGGCTGAACGTGCGGCGGTTCCAGAAGCGCGAGTCCGAGACGCTCGTCCTCGCCGAGATGCTCGACCGGACGGTCCGGTTCCGCGAGGGCGGCGAGGACGTCTCCGTCGTGGACGTGGCGATGGAGCCGACCCGCACCCGCGACTGGCTGGTCGGCAAGGTCGCCGTCCGCCGCCGTACCGGGCGCGGCCTGCGCAAGCGCGGCGAGAGCCTGGTCGTCGACTGGGACGAGCTGGAGGGCTTCTCCGCCGTCGAGCACGGCCAGGGCGCGGCCGGGCTGATCGCCGCGTTCGAGCGGATGAAGCCCGCCGACCTCGCGAACATCGTCCACGAGCTGCCGGAGAAGCGGCGGACGGAGGTCGCGCTCGCGCTGGACGACGAGCGGCTCGCCGACATCCTGGAGGAGCTCCCCGAGGACGACCAGATCGAGATCCTCGGCAAGCTCGGCGTGGAGCGGGCCGCCGACGTCCTGGAGGCGATGGGCCCGGACGACGCCGCCGACCTGCTCGGCGAGCTGCCCACCGAGCAGCGGGAGCGGCTGCTGACGCTGATGGAGCCGCAGGACGCGGCGCCCGTCCGCCGGCTGCTCACCTACCCCGACCACTCGGCGGGCGGGCTGATGACCACCGACCCGGTGATCGTCGCGCCGGACGCGACGGTCGCGGAGGCGCTCGCGCTGATCCGCCGCCCCGACCTGAACCCGGCGCTCGCCGCGCAGGTGTACGTGTGCCGGCCGCCGACCGCGACGCCGACCGGCCGCTACCTCGGCACCGTGCACTTCCAGCGGCTGCTGCGCGAGCCGCCGCCGACGCTGGTCAGCGGCATCGTGGACGCCGAGCTCGACCCGCTGCGGCCGGTCATGTCGCTGGAGGCGGTGGCGATGTTCCTCGCCACCTACAACCTCGTCGCGGGCGCCGTCGTGGACGAGAACGGCCACCTGCTCGGCGCGGTGACGATCGACGACGTCCTCGACCACCTGCTGCCCGAGGACTGGCGGGAGGCGGCGATGGACGCCGCCGCCGACGAGACCTCGGATCCCGAGGAAGAGGCCCTCCGGGGGGACACGTGATGACGACACGCCAGCTGACGGCCCGCCTGGACCAGCCGAGGGAGGTCCGCCGGACGCTCGTCCCGCAAGTGCACTACGACCCCGAGTCGTTCGGACGGCTGTCCGAGCGCATCGCGCGGTTCCTCGGGACGGCGCGGTTCCTCGTCTACATGACGGTGTTCGTCGCCGTCTGGCTCGGCTGGAACTTCCTCGCGCCAGCCTCCCTGAGGTTCGACCCGTACCCGTTCATCTTCCTGACGCTGATGCTGTCGCTCCAGGCGTCCTACGCGGCGCCGCTGATCCTGCTCGCGCAGAACCGGCAGGACGACCGGGACCGCGTCCAGTACGAGCAGGACAGGTCGCGCAACGAGCGCAGCATCGCCGACACCGAGTACCTAACGCGGGAGATCGCCGGGCTGCGGGTGGCGCTGAACGAGGTCGTCACCCGCGACTTCCTCCGCTCCGAGCTCCAGCAGATCATGCGGGAGCTGGACGCCAAGGACCCCCCGACGCCCTGACCCGGGAGCCCTGCCCCGGGGCCTGTGCGGGTCTTGGGCGGTCAGGCGCGGGCGGGGACCTCGTCGTCGGTGAGCCGGTCGAGGAGGTGCCCGAGCGCGCGCAGGTCGGGTTCGTCCAGGTGGCTGAGCAGGTAGTCGCGGACGCCCCGCCGGTAGGTCGGGGTGGCCTCGTCGAGCCGGTCCCGCCCGGCGGCGGTCAGCACGGCGTAGAGGCCGCGCGCGTCGCTCGGGCAGGACTGCCGGGCGACCAGCCCGGCCCGCTCCATCCGGTCGACGAGCCTGGTCAGACCGCTGCGGGACAGCAGGACGCGGTCGGCGAGGTCGTTCATCCGGAGCCGTCCTCCGGGGGCCTCGCCGAGGTTCGTGAGCACGTCGTAGGAGCCCGGCGCGAGACCGTGCCGGGCCAGCAGGTCGGCCTGCAGCCGGCGGGCGATCCGCGCGTGGGCGCGCAGCATGGCGCGCCAGACGGTCAGCTCGGTGGCGGGCAGGGTGCCGTTGGTCACGGGTCGATCGTACGCCGGACCCCCTGATTAACAGGGAGGGCGTCCGGGTTCATACCATGGGTGCATGGCCTCCCAGTTGACGACCGAGCAGGTGACCGCGGCGCTGGCCACGGTGCTCGATCCTGAGATCCGCAAGCCGATCACCGAGCTCGACATGGTCAAGGACGTCGACATCGCCGCGGACGGCACCGTCCGCGTGGGCGTCTTCCTGACCGTGGCGGGGTGTCCGATGAAGGACACGATCACCAAGAACGTCACCGAGGCCGTGTCGAAGCTCGCGGGCGTCTCGTCCGTGCGGGTCGACCTCGACGTGATGAGCGAGGAGCAGCGCAAGGACCTGCAGACCAAGCTCCGCGGCGGCGAGCCCGCCAAGGAGATCCCGTTCGCGAAGCCGAACTCGCTGACCAAGGTGTACGCGGTCGCGAGCGGCAAGGGCGGCGTCGGCAAGTCGTCGGTCACCGTGAACCTGGCCGCCGCGCTCGCCGCCCAGGGCCGCAAGGTCGGCGTCGTCGACGCCGACATCTACGGCCACTCGGTGCCCCGGATGCTGGGGGTGGACGCGCCGCCCACCAAGGTCCAGGACATGATCATGCCGCCGTCCGCGCACGACGTGAAGGTCATCTCCGTCGGCATGTTCACCGCCGGGAACCAGCCGGTCGTGTGGCGCGGGCCGATGCTGCACCGGGCGCTCCAGCAGTTCCTCGCGGACGTCTACTGGGGCGACCTCGACATCCTGCTGATGGACCTGCCGCCCGGCACCGGCGACATCGCGATCTCCGTCGCGCAGCTGCTGCCGTCCGCGGAGATCCTCGTCGTCACCACCCCGCAGCAGGCGGCCGCCGAGGTCGCCGAGCGGGCGGGCGCGATCGCCGCGCAGACCCACCAGCAGGTCGTCGGCGTGATCGAGAACATGGCCTACCTGACCTGCGCGCACTGCGGGGAGCGGCAGAACATCTTCGGCGAGGGCGGCGGCCAGACGGTCGCGGACGCGCTGACGAAGACGCTCGGCACCCGCGTCCCGATGCTCGGCCAAGTCGAGATCGACCCGCGGCTGCGGGAGGGCGGCGACGAGGGCGTCCCGCTGGTCCTGTCCGACCCGGACGCGGGCGCCGCCAAGGAGCTGCGCACCATCGCCGACAAGCTCGCGGGACGCTCCCGCGGCCTCGCCGGGATGTCCCTCGGCATCTCCCCGAAGAAGCGCTGACCCGCCGACCCGGGCCGAGGAATCAGGGCGGGGAATCGGGCAGGGAAGGTCAAAGGAGAAGGCACGCAAAGCGAAGGCCGACAATGCGAAAGCCCCGCCGGGTCCGCCCGGCGGGGCTTCGCTCTGCGTGTTCCGGTCGTCGGCTCAGGTGGCCTCGTTGTCGAACGGCGGCAGTTCGCCGAAGTCCAGCTCCGAGCCGCTCGCCGCCGTCGCGTAGGAGGGCTCGTTGGCGAAGAGGCCGCCGTCCTTGCCGTTCACGAAGTCGTTCTCGTCCTCGAAGAGGTGCTTCCGGACGAACGTCTTCGGATGCAGCTCGGTGATGTCGAAGTCCTTGAACTCCGGGCCGAGACCCTCCTGGAGGTCGGCCTTGGCGCTGTTCGCCATCTCCCGGAACTGCCGCAGCATCCGGCCCGCCTGCCCGGCGACCTGCGGCAGCTTGTCTCCGAAGATGACCAGGGCGAGGACGACCAGCACCGCCATCTCGCCGAGTCCGACGTCGAACACGCGTCCTCCACACACCGCCGAAGGGGACCGGTCGCGCAGCCGGACCGGTCCCCACAGCGTATCCCGCGCCCGGATGAACCGGACCTGAACAACGTCCACGCCACTTCGGGGGGCGAATCCCCCCCGGGCCCACCCTCAGTCGGCGCTGAGCGTCACCTCGACGGTGTTCTCCTTGCCGCCCCGCTGGTACGTCACCTTGATCTTGTCGCCGGGGGCGCGGCTGCGGATCTGCGCGATCAGGTCGGTCGCGTCCTCGATCGGACGGTCGTCGATGGCCGTGATCACGTCGCCGGGCTTGAGGCCCGCCTTGTCCGCCGGGCCGCCCTTGGTGACCGGGTCCTGGTTGTTGACCGGCTGCGGCATGATGCGGGCGCCGCCGTCCTGGTACCGGGGGTCGGGGAGGACGCCGAGCTTGGCCTGTTTCACGCTGCCGTTCCTGATGATCTCTTCGGCGATCCGCTTGCCCTGGTTGATCGGGATCGCGAAGCCGAGGCCGATGCTGCCGCTCTGCTGCTCGCCGCCGAGGCCCTGGCCGCCGAGCGTCGCGATCGCGGTGTTGATCCCGATCACCCGGCCCTTGGCGTCCACCAGCGGGCCGCCCGAGTTGCCGGGGTTGATCGCCGCGTCGGTCTGGATGGCGTTCAGGTAGGAGGCGTCGCCGCCGCCCTCGCCCTGCGTCGGCACGGCGCGGTTCAGCGAGCTGACGATGCCGGTGGTGACCGAGCCCTGGAGGCCGAGCGGCGAGCCGATCGCGATCACCGGGTCGCCGACCGCGATCCGGCTGGAGTCGCCGACGGCGAGCGCGGGCAGCGAGTGCTGGCCCTCGGGCTTGAGGACGGCGACGTCCGAGCTCGGGTCGGCGCCCTTGACCGTCGCGGGCAGCGTCTTCTTGTCGTTGAAGACCATCTGGATCTGCCCGCCGTTGGCGCCCGCGACGACGTGGTTGTTGGTGACGACGTAGCCGCCGTTCACGATGAAGCCGGTCCCGCCGACCTCGCCCTGCGAGGACTGCACGCGGATCATCACGACGCTCGGCAGCACCCGCTGCGCCACCCCGGCGACCGAGTCCGGCGGACGGGCCTGCACCTTCGTGTCGCTGCTGTCGCTCCCGCCGAGGCTGACCGAGCCGCCGTCATCGTCGTCGCCGGTCGCGATCACGCCGACCCCGGCGCCGACCGCGCCCGCCACCAGCGCGATGATCAGCGCGACGACGGCGAGCAGGCCGAGGCCCGGACCGCCGCGCGACGCGGACGGGAGCGCGGGCACCGGCGCCCAGTTCGGGCCGCCGGGCGGCATCCCGTACCCGGCCATCGGACGCGGCCCCGGACCGCCCGGAGGCGGCCCACCCGGACCACCCGGTCCGGGAGGCGGGCCCATCGGCGCGGGCGGCGGGCCCATCGGCGGGCCGCCGGGCCCTCCCCCGGGCGGGGGCGGCGCGTGGTGGGACTGCTGCGGCCAGCCGCCGTACGGCCGGCCGTGCTGCGCGGCGCGCGGGTCCTGGTCGTAGGGGACGAACCCGGGCCGCCCGCGCTCCCCGGGCGCGTCGGCGGCGGGCTTGTCGAGCGGGACGGGCGGCGGGGGCTGCGGCATGTCGTGGGGCGGGGCGTCCTGCACCGGCACCTCCTGCGGTCCGAGGTCGGACGGGGAGCCGGCGGCGCCCTGCGGTCCCCGGGGGCCGGGCGAGGCGGTGGAGCCGTTGGACAGGACGTCCTCGCTGGTGTCCGGCGGGCCGGACGGGCCCGGGTCCGGCGGGGCGAACCCGCCCGCGACGAGCCGGTCGGAGCCGTTGTCGGCCGCGTGGTCGCGGCCGGGCTCCGGGTCGTCGTCGGCGGCGGCCGCGGAAGCCGGTTCGGGGCCGTGCTCGGAGGCCGCCGCCGCGTCCGGCTCCCGGCCGGGCTCGGGGTCGTCCACCGGCTGGTCCAGGGGGAGCTCCTGGTCGGTCACCGTCTCGGGAGGAGCCGCCTCCTGCCGTTCAGGCTCCCGGCCGGGGGCGAGCTCGTCGTCCCCCGACGGCGCCCCGACGGGCCCGCGGTTGTCTTCCGTCATCCCCATCTCTCCTACCGAGCATGGTTCTCGTCATCCGTGCTCATCGTGCCCCGAATGGCATGTGGCGAGCATAAGACCTTAGGGCAACGGTCCCGGCCCGCGTGATCATTCGCTTCGACGCGGAATCAGTCGAACGGGTTCACCGAGCTCGTGAGGCGGTGCGCGCCCCGGGACACCCGCGTCCAGAACGGGGTGGAGCCGCCCGGCATGCTCGCCGCGACGGCCACGGCGGTGCTCTGCGGGGCGTCCGTGAGGACGGTGTAGACGTAGCCCTTGCCCGCGGAGACGGCCCAGCGCCGCAGCTCCTCGCGGCGGAACACCGTCCGGCCGCCCCGGACGCCGCGCCGCCAGCCGGTCATGGCGCGCTCGTCCAGGCGTCCGCGCTGGACGAACACCGACACCGACGCGAGCCCGTCGGAGTAGCTGAGGTGGACGGGCCCGTCGCCGCCCGTCTCGCGGCGCGCCTCGTAGAGGGTGAGGTGCCCGGGCAGGTCCTTCGGGACGGGCCAGCCGCGCTCGCGGAGCCCGGCGAGGTCGGCGCGGTCCAACCGGTCGCCCCACAGGGTCGCGACGTGCCCGCCGCCCCGGGCCGCGGCGGAGCCGTCCGTCCCGGAGCCGGGGAAGCGGGAGATCCCGCCGCGGGTGCCGCCGAGGCCGTAGGGCGCGGCGGCCTTCGCCGGGACGGTGTAGCTGATCTCGGTGAAGCCGCTGACGACCACCGGGCGCCCGGTCGCGTCGATCAGCTCGCGGTGCAGCACGAGGCCGGTCTGGGCGTCGAGCCAGAAGCGCCCGGCGGCGGTGCCGTCCGCGCGGCGGGCCTCGACGACGCGGGCGCGCCGCCCGCAGACCGTCGTGTCGGCGCCGCGGACCACCGAGTAGTTGCGGGTCAGCAGGGCGAGCGTCGCGGACGTGAGCCCGGCGTCGCCGCCGCCCGCCGGGTCGGGCCGGAAGACCTCCCCGGTGAAGCCGGTCGACCTCGCCGGACCGGTGGAGCCGGTGGAGCCGCTCGGCCCGGAGCGGTGGTAGCGGACGCCCTCGCCGGGCGTGTGCGACACCGCGACCAGGGACGTGCTCGACCGGTTGCGGCTCCACGTCGTCAGGAACCGGCGCCCCTCGTACGGGACGCGCCGGGCCGCGTCGGCGGCGGCGCGCAGCAGGCCGACCGCGCCCGGGTCGCTGCGCACGCGGCGGACCGCGGCCGGGTCGCCCGCGAGGGCCCCGGCGAGCGCGAGCCCGCAGGCGAGCCCGCAGGCCAGGACGGTGGTGCGCCGTCCCGGCCGGGTCAGGGTCTGGGCGCTCACGGCCCCGGGGAGACCTGGACCTGGTTGACCGGGTCGGTGAGCGGATCGGTCATCGGCGCGTCGCCGGAGGTCAGCGCGTGCTCGACGGCGAACCGGTCGAACGCGGGGGTGACGGCCGGGGCGTCCTGCCCGCCGCCCGCCACGTAGGAGGCGGCGCCGAGCCCGATGAACAGGGTCGCGGCGCCCACGACCAGGTAGCGGCGCCGGGGATGGACGCGCAGCGCGGCGGCGTGCCCGCCGGGGCGGTTGTCGCGCGGCCGGCCGCCGGCCGCCGGCCGGGCCGGGCGGGCCGATGATCGAAGGGGCCGGGCGGAGTGCCGCGCCGCGGGCGGCGCGGGCGGCTGCGCCGGCTCGGCCGGGACACCGCCGGACGTGGGCAGCGACTGCAGCCGGAGAAGGAAGTCGGGAGACGGCAGGTCGTCGGCACCGTCGGTCGCCGGGGTCTCCGAGAGGCCCCGCAGCCGGCCCTTGAGCCTGCGCAGCGAGGCGACCTCTTCCCTGCACCGGCGCAGCACGCGAGATGGGCGAGCGCGCGGTCGCGCTCCTCGTGCCCCAGCTCACCGTCGACCAGAGCGGTCAGACGCTCCCCCAGACAACTCACGCGGCCCTGCCTTCCTGGGGGGCGCCCCCCAGACCCCCGGTGAGGGGCCGCCATGATCCTCGCCTCGCTGCGGTCATGCCGCCCTTCCTTTCTGGGGGACGTCCCCCAGACCCCCGAAGGGGGGCCGCCATGATCCTCGCCTCGCTGCGGTCATGCCGCCCTCCGTGGTTCCGTCCTGACACGCCCGCGCGGTCCCGCCCCGCGCGGCAAGCACAGCTTTTTTACACGCCCTCCGGCTGTGGCCGGACCGGCTCGGGCAGGGCCGGGCCCGCCACGTGCGGCGCCTCGCCGGCGGCGACGGCCCCGGCCGCGTCCACGGGCTGGAACTCGTTGCGTGTCCCGGGGCGCCGGCGCGTCGGCGCGCGGTGCTCCAGGGCGGCCCGCAACTGGGCCCGGCCGCGGTGGATGCGGCTTCGCACGGTCCCGAGCTTGACGCCGAGCGTGGCCGAGATCTCCTCGTACGACAGGCCCTCGATGTCGCACAGCACGACGGCCGCGCGGTACTCGGGGGCCAGCGCGTCGAGCGCGGCCTGCACGTCGGCGTCGAAGTTGCTGTCGTCGAACGCCTGCGCCGGGGTCGGCTCGCGGCCCTGGAGGCGTTCGGCGGCGTCGTCGGCGAGTCCCTCGAAGCGGATGCGCTGGCGGCGCCGCGCCATGTCGAGGAACAGGTTCGTGGTGATCCGGTGCAGCCAGCCCTCGAACGTCCCCGGGGTGTAGTTCGACAGGGACCTGAACACGCGGACGAAGACCTCCTGCGTGAGGTCCTCCGCGTCGTGCTGGTTGCCGGTCAGCCGGTAGGCGAGCCGGTACACGCGGGCGCCGTGCTCGCGGACGACCTCGTCCCATGACGGCGGCGCCCATTCGGCTTCCGGCGCGTTCTCGCGCGTGCGCGCGGCGCCACCGATCCCCTGCCCGGGGCCGACCCCCACAGCGCTTCTGAAACTGAGTGCTGCGACTCCCATGGTGCCGGGCTGTTCCTCTCTCGTAGCCAAGGTCTCGCCTTGGAACGGCACGGTCTCGCCTGGGCTGGGGCGGTGCTGGACCGACTCGGATCTCGTGGGTTCGACCCGTCCGGCGGACAGGTCCCTTCAGCGGCTACAACGCGCTGGAACCCCGGTTGGTTCCCCGTCAACGATATGGTCTTCCCAGCAGGAGCCAGGCGGGGGTCCCTTGAGGAGGCAGCCATCGACGCCGATCAGGCCACCCGGGCCTTTGTGGAGGGGTTCCTCCCGGAAGACGAGCCGCTGCTCGCCGCGCGGCGCCGCGGCGAGGAGGTCGGGGCGTCCCCGATCGGCCCGGCGGGCGGCGCCGCGCTGCGCTTCCTCGCGACCCTGCTCGGCGCCCGGACGGTCGTGGAGGTCGGCTCCGGCTGCGGCGTGTCCGGCGTCTGGCTGATGCGCGGCATGCCGAAGGACGCGGTGCTCACGAGCGTCGACATCGACCCCGAGAACCAGCGCCTCGCCAAGCAGGCGTACCGGGAGGCGGGGCTCGGCGCGTTCCGCACCCGGATGATCGTCGGCCCGGCGCTCGAAGTGCTGCCGCGGCTCACCGACGGCGCCTACGACATGGTGTTCTGCGACGCGCAGAAGCGCGAGTACCCCGAGTACCTCCTGGACGCGCTGCGGCTGCTGCGGCCGGGCGGCGTCGTCGCGTTCGACAACGCGCTGTGGGGCGGCTGGGTCGCCGACCCCGACCGCCGTGACCCGGACGTCGAGGCGATCCGCGAGGTGCACCGGATGATCCGGGACGACGACCGGCTCGTCCCGCTGCTGGTCCCGGTGGGCGACGGCCTGCTGTGCGCCGTCAAGCGCGATTGACCGCCCATTCCTCGACCTCGGCGCCGCCCGAGGTCTTCGCGGTGCGGCAGCGGGTGACCTGGCGCGGGACGTGGCGGCTCGTCGCGTTCCTGATCCTGTTCCTCGCCTCGGTGGCGTTCGTCACGGGCGGGATCGTCCGGGGCGCCGGGGTGGGCAGCGTCACGATCACGGTGCTCGGCGTGGCCGGGCTCGCGATGTTCGGGGCGGGGCTCGCCGTGTCGGCCGGGGGGATGCTGACGCGGCGTCCCGTCCTGGAACTCGCCGCCGACGGGGTGCGCCGCCCGGCGCGCTGGCCGCTCCCCCGCCGGTCCGGCCGCGTGCTCCCCTGGCCGGAGGTGGCGGCGGTCGCGGCGCTGCGGCGCGGCGTCGGCGGCACCCGCCGCGGCGAGCAGGACTACCTCGTCTTCCTGCCCACCGAGGAACTGGCCGAGCTGGCGCGGACGTCGGAGCGGCCCCATCTCGTGGCGCTGACCATGCGGGACGTCCCGGCCACGGCGGCGGCCGTCCCGTGGTGCTTCGCGGTCGACGAGGGCTGGGACGCGACGCTCGCGCAGGTCGTCAAGCAGGCGAGGCGGTTCCGCCGCGTCCCGGTGATCGACCGCCGCGCCAAGTAGGGGACGCGGTCAGGCGGTCAGCCAGCGGAGCAGCAGCCGGGCCCCGAAGCCCGTCGCGCCCCGGCTGATCTCGGCGTCGTCGGACGTGGCGCGGCCGGGCCCGGCGATGTCGAGGTGCGCCCAGGGGACGTCGCCCGTGAACTCGCGCAGGAACAGCGCCGCCGTGATCGACCCGCCGCCGTAGCCGCCGCGTCCGATGTTGTTGACGTCGGCGACGTCGGAGTCGATCGCGGCCCGGTAGTCGGCGACGAGCGGCAGCCGCCACACCGGCTCGCCCGCCGCCGCGCCCGCCTCGGTGAGCGCGCGGGCGAGGTCGTCGTCGGTGGCGAACAGCGCGCCGTGGCGGAGGCCGAGGGCGACCTTGGCCGCGCCGGTCAGCGTCGCGACGTCGACGATCGCGTCCGGGGCCAGCTCGGCGGCGGCGTAGGCGATCGCGTCGGCGAGGACGAGGCGTCCCTCGGCGTCGGTGTTCAGGACCTCGGAGGTCGTCCCGCCGTAGTGGGTGATCACGTCGCTCGGCCGCATCGCCGACCCGGACGGCATGTTCTCCGCGGCGGCGACCAGCCCCGTCACCCGGGCGCGGACGCCGAGCCCGCGCAGCGCGCTCATCGCGGCGATGACCGCCGCGCCGCCCGCCATGTCGGTCTTCATCGTCTTCATGTTGTCGTTCGGCTTGAGCGACAGGCCGCCGCTGTCGAACGTGATGCCCTTTCCGACCAGCACGACGTGGCGGTCCGGCGCGCCGTCCGGGACGTAGGACAGCTCGATCAGCCGGGGCGGGCGGGCCGATCCGGCGCCGACCGCGAGGATGCCGCCGAAGCCCTCGTCCAGCAGCTCCTTCTCGCCGCGCACGCGGACGGCGAGGCCCGCGTCGGCGGCGACCCGCTCGGCCTGCGCGGCGAGCCAGGACGGGTCCTTCTCGCGGGACGGCGTGTTGGCGAGGTCGCGGGCGAGCCCGGCGGCGCGGGCGCGGGCGGCGCCCAGCTCGATCGCGGGCGCGTCGGACTCCGGCCCGGCCTCGGTCAGCACGGCGAGCGTGCCGAGCGCCCGCCGGGCGGGCGGCGCGCCGATCTTGAACTCGTAGGACGCGAGCAGCGCGCCCTCGACGAACGCGGCGAGGTCGCCCGCGGGGACCCCGGCGACCAGCGCGGTCCGGCCCCGGCCCCGGCGGGCGAGCGCGGCGCCCGCCTTGCGCAGGTCGGCCGGTGACGCGGCGCCCACGCCGTACAGCAGCAGTTCGCGCACCCGGTCGCCGACGCGGACCTGGGTGGCGGTGATCTCGCCGGGCTCGCCCTTGGCGCGGTGCAGTTCGAGCAGCTCGTCCAGCGTGAAGGGCAGCGACTCCGCGACCTCGGCGGCGGGCGCTTCGGGGCCCTGCCGGACGGGAACCGCGACCGCCTCGGCCCCGAGGGCGGCCGCGGTCTGCGACACGGTGCCGGAGGCGCCGTGGATGCGGGTCTCGATGGGCATGGCGGCGGATTCCCCCCGTGGTCGGTGGAGCTCGGCGGTCGGTGGAGCTCGGTGCTCGGGTGAAGCTCGGATCGGGCGGCGGGCGGGCGGGCGGCGAGCGGGGCCGGGCCCGGGGACGGCAAGGGCCCCGGCGGAGCCGCCGGGACCGTCGCCGACCAGACCGGGAACGGCGGAGGGCGTCGCCCCCGCGACGTCTCAGCCCACGACGTCCTTGAGGGCCTCGCCCAGTTCCTTCGCCTCGTCGGCGGAGAGCTCGACCACGAGGCGGCCGCCGCCTTCGAGGGGGACCCGCATGACGATTCCGCGTCCCTCCTTGGTCACCTCAAGCGGACCGTCTCCCGTCCGCGGCTTCATCGCCGCCATGCGTACATCCCCTTCCTGGGTAGGGCCGCGGCCTCGCACACCGTTGGCCGCGTGGCCGCGTGTCGCATCCGCGTCATCAGTAGTGGTCCATTATCTCGTCTTCCGGGCGCGAAGTGGTAACGATCAGCCTCCAGATCAGAAGTCCGGGGCGTTCACAGGGCCCGCGGACACGTGTTTCGGCGCCTTCCCACGGGCCTTTCGGGACATCGCCGCGCCCCGTCCCCAGGGCCCCGCCTCCGGGTTCGGCGGCGGCCGCCTGGGAAGATCTCCAGAGGATCCGGGACGACGCGTGAAGGTGGCCGACGATGGCTGAGACCGTGCTGTACGACGTGACCGACGGCGTGGGGACGATCACCCTGAACCGGCCCGACGGGATGAACTCGCTGACGGCCGAGATGAAGGAGCTGCTGCGCGCGACCGTGGTGCGCGCCGCGGCCGACCCGGCCGCCCGCGCGGTGGTCCTCACCGGCGCGGGCCGGGCCTTCTGCGCCGGGCAGGACCTGCGCGAGCACGCCGCGAACCTCGCCGCCGGGAAGGGGCTGGACGACACCGTCCGCAGGCACTACAACCCGATCGTGCTGGCGCTCGCCGGGATGCGGAAGCCGGTCGTCGCGGCCGTGAACGGGGTGGCGGCGGGCGCGGGCGCGTCCCTGGCGTGGGCGTGCGACCTGGTCGTGGCGTCGGACAAGGCGCGGTTCGCGACCGCGTTCACCGGGATCGGCCTCGCCCCTGACTCGGGCATGTCGTGGACGCTGCAGCGCCTCGTCGGCCGCGCGAAGGCCGCCGAGCTGCTCCTGCTGGGCGAGCCGCTGACGGCGCCGGAGGCGCTGGAGCTCGGGCTCGCGAACCGGGTCGTCCCGGCGGACGAGCTGGCCCCGGCGGCGGTGGAGCTGGCGCGGCGGCTCGCGGCCGGTCCGACGGCCGCCTACGGCGCGGTCAAGGCGGCGCTCGACTTCGCCGCGACGCACGACCTGGCGGCCGCGCTGGAGCGGGAGGCCGAGCTGCAGGACGAGTGCGAGAAGACCAGCGACCACCACAACGCCACCGACGCCTTCCTGAACAAGGCGAAGCCGGTCTTCGAGGGCCGCTAGCCCCACGCCCCCCGGTGGGGCCTTCCCCACCAGCGGATGGGGAGCGTGCGCCAGTGTGGAGCGGGGTGCCGGGCGGTTGGCTGGAGGGCATGACACAGACGACCGCCGCACCCCCTGCCGGGCACGTCCACGACCTCGTGGCCGCCGCTCGCGACGTGGTCAAGTCGTACGGGACGGGCGACGGCGCGGTGACCGCGCTGCGCGGCGTCTCGGCGGCGTTCCCGAGGGGCCGGTTCACCGCGATCATGGGGCCGTCGGGCTCCGGCAAGTCGACGTTCCTGCACTGCATGGCCGGGTTGGACACGGTGTCCTCCGGCTCGGTGTTCATCGGCGACGTCGACATCACCGAGCTGTCGAGGACGCGGCTGACGAAGCTGCGCCGCGACCGGCTCGGGTTCGTGTTCCAGTCGTTCAACCTGCTGCCGATGCTGACGGCGGAGGAGAACATCCGCCTCACCGGACGGCTCGGCAACCGCCGCGCCGACCGCCGCTGGTTCGACGAGATCGTCGACTCGCTCGGGCTGCGCGGGCGGCTGGACCACCGGCCGAGCGAGCTGTCCGGCGGGCAGCAGCAGCGGGTCGCGGTCGCGCGGGCCCTGCTGACGCGCCCCGAGGTGCTGTTCGCGGACGAGCCGACCGGCAACCTCGACTCCCGCTCGGGCGCCGAGGTGCTCGGGTTCCTGCGCGGCGCGGTGGACGCCTACCGGCAGACGGTGATCATGGTGACGCACGACCCGGTGGCCGCCGCGCACGCCGACCGGGTGCTGTTCCTCGCCGACGGGATGGTCGTCCGGGAGCTGCTCGCGCCGACCATCGACCAGGTCCACGCCGCCATGCGGCGGATGGAGGGCTGAGCGGCATGTGGCTCATCGCGCGCCGCTCGTTCGCCGAGGGCTGGGTCCGGCTGCTCGCCACGCTGCTGGCGGCGCTGTTCTCGATCGGCCTGATGGCGGGCTCGCTGCAGTTCACGCTGCGGGCGCAGGAGGCGGTGTCGGGCAGCGACGCCAGCGAGTACTCCCGGTCGGACGTGCTCGTCCTCGGCGGGACGTCCGACCCGGGCGACGTCTACGCGACGCCGGACGGCCGGGTCCGGCTGGCCGACGTCGCCGGGCGTCCGGGCGTCGCGGGGACGGCCGGGGACGCCATGGTGCCGGTCACCGCGTCCGGGAAGGGCGGGAAGGCGATCACGCCTCCGGCCGGGGCCGGGACGACCCTGCGCCCCTGGCCGGCCGACACCCGCCTCAACCCGTACCACCTGGAGTCGGGACGCGCGCCCGCGGCGGACGGCGAGGTCGTCGTCACGCGGCACGTCGCCCGCGCCGGGAAGCTCAGCGTCGGCGACCCCGTCCAGGTGACGCTGCCGAAGCAGGGCCGGACGTGGAAGGTCGTCGGCGTCGCCACCGTGCAGGACCGCAGCGCGGTCGCGAGCGGGGACCTGCTGCTCGCGCCGCCGGAGACCGTCCGGCAGGCCGCCGGCCTGCCCGCCGGGACGTGGCAGGGCGTGTGGGTGAAGGCCGCGCCCGGCGTCGCGCCCGCGAAGCTGCGCGCCGACCTGGACCGCGACCTGCGCGGCAAGGACGTCACCGTGCGGACGGCGGCCGCCGTGCGGCACGCCCAGTCCGCCGACCTGGCGTCCGCGGGGGCGTCGCTGGGCGGCGTGATCGGGATGCTCTCGTCCGTGGCGGTGTTCGTCGGGCTGTTCGTCGTGGCGAACACGTTCGGGACGCTCGTCCGGCAGCGGACCCGGCGGCTCGCCCTGCTCAGCGCGATCGGCGCGACGCCGCGGCAGATCAAGCGGTTGATCCGGCTGGAGGCGCTGGCGCTCGGCCTGGTCGCGTCCGCGGGCGGGGTGCTCGCCGGGTACCCGGTGGCGGCGCTGCTCACGAAGCTGTTCGCGCAGGACGGCTTCGACATCAGCGCGGCCGACGTCCAGTTCGGCTGGATCGCGCTCGCCGCGCCCGCCGCCGCCGGCGTCCTCGTCACCCAGCTCGCCGCGTGGCGGGCGGCCCGCCGCGCCGCGCGGATCTCGCCGATGCAGGCGCTGCGCGCCGCGAGCGCCGACACGCCGGGACGCCGCTGGTCCCGGCTGCTCGGCGCGTTCTCGGTGTTCGCGTGCGCCTGGATGTTCTTCGGGGCGATCTTCGCGATCCGGTCCGAGGAGCCGCCGGGCCCGGAGCGCACCGTCGGCACGTCGATGCTGGTGCTGATGGGGTGCATGACGACGGTGGCGGCGCTCGCCGTCCTCGCCCCTTTCTTCGTCGGCCCGCTCGGCGGCCTCGTCGGGCGGATCGGCACGGCGGTCAGCGGCGAGGCCGGGCGGCTCGCCCGCGCCACGATCACCCGCAGCCCGCGCCGGGTGTCGTCGGCGGCGTCGTCCCTGATGCTCGGCGTCGCGCTGGTCTCCACGACCGCGCTCATGGTCCTGTCGGTGAACGACCGGTTCGAGGAGGCCGGGACGCAGGTCCTGCGGGCCGACCACGCGATCGCCGCGACCGGGATGACCTCGTCCGGACCGGCGCCGCTGCCCCGCGACACGGCGGACAAGGCCGCCGCCGCGCCCGGCGTGTCGCACGCGATGGCGCTCACGACCACGGAGACGAGGCTCGTCGACCCGCCGCCGAAGCCGCTGCCGGACGAGGAGCCGGAGCCGTACTACCTGATGGTGACGGGGGCCGACCCGGCGGCGCTGCCGTCCGTGCTCGACCTCGGCGGGAACCTGCGCCCGCTGCGGCCCGGCGAGATCGGGCTCGCCTCGACCGTCATGAAGGCGCAGAAGATCAAAAAGGGACAGCGGATCGTGGTGCGCGGCGCGCGGGGACGGGTCGCGCTGACCGTCGCGGGCGCCTACCACGACCCGTCGCACCTGTTCGCCGACCAGGCGCTGGTGTCGTCCGCCACCATGGACGGCCTCGACCCAGGCGCGGCCACGCAGGCGGTCCTCGTGCGCGGCGGGACGAAGGCGGACCTGGCCCGCGCGGTCGCGGGCGTCCCCGGCGTGGAGGTGCTCGACCGGTCCGGGTACGTGAAGACGGCCGCGAGCGGGATGACGAAGGGCCTCCGCGTCATCTACGGCTTCATCGGGATGGCGCTCGTCCTCGCCCTGTTCGGGATGGCGACGACCGTGTCGATGAGCGTTGGCGAGCGGACCCGCGAGTTCGGCCTGCTCGGCGCGGTCGGCGCGACGGTGACGCAGATCCGGTCGATCGTCCGGTGGGAGGCGGCGACGGTCGTGCTGCTCGGCGTCCTGCTCGGGTTCGGCTCGGCGCTCGGGACCGTCCTGGTGATGCACCTCGCGACGGGCAGCTCGTTCTTCTCGGTCGCGCCGCCGTGGTGGCTGGTCGCGCTGGTCACGGCAGGCGCGGCGGCGGTCACGCTGGCGACGTCCGCGCTGCCCGCCCGGCGCGCCGCCGGGATCCCCGTCCTCGAAGCGGCCAAGGCCGAGTGACCCGGCCGCCCGAGCGCCCGGCCTGGCGAGTGACCGGCCTGGCCGAGCGCCCGGGCCGGGCAAGACCCGGCCGGGCGCGAGGTCAGAGGCCGCGCGAAGTCAGAGGCCGCGCAGGGTCAGGGGCGGTAGGCGCCGTGGCGGTGGCAGCCGGTCAGGTGGTCGTCGACGAGGCCGCACGCCTGCATGAGGGCGTAGGCGGTGGTGGGGCCGACGAAGCGGAACCCGTGCTTCTTCAGCTCCTTGGCCAGGGCCTTGGACGCCTCGGTGTAGGCGGGCACGTCGTCCATGTCGGTGTAGGCGGGCGAGGCGGGGTCGGCGTACCGCCAGGCGGTCTCGGCGAGGCCGCCGGGCAGGTCGAGGGCGGCGCGGGCGTTCGCGATCGTGGCGTCGATCTTGGCGCGGTTGCGGACGATGCCCGCGTCGTCCATCAGCCGCTCGACGTCGCCGGGCCCGAACGAGGCGACCTTCTCCGGGTCGAACCCGCAGAAGGCGGCGCGGAACGCCTCCCGCTTGCGCAGGATCGTCAGCCAGGACAGCCCCGACTGGAACGCCTCCAGGCACAGCTTCTCGTAGAGGCCCACGTCGTCGCGGACGGGACGGCCCCACTCGTCATCGTGGTAGGCGACGTAGTCGGGGGCGGACAGGCCCCACGGGCAGCGGGCCAGCCCGTCGTCGCCCAGGATCGCGGTGCTCATCCGTCCCGTTCTACCCCACGCCTCCGACAGAACGGGCGGCCGGCTCCTCCGCCAGGGCGGCGAGGCGGCGGAGCCCGAGCCGCATGAACGCCCGCACGGCGGGACCGGCCGCCAGCCATCCGGCGCGGCCGAGCGGCCCGAGCGGCAGGTCGACGCGCTCGGCCCACACGACGCGGCTGCCCTCCCCCTCGGGGACGACCTTGAACCACGCCTCGCCGCGCACCACGCGCCCGGTGTGCCGCACCGCGACCCGGCGGCCGGGCCGCCAGTCGGTGATCACCATGGTGTCGAGGAAGCCGACCGGGCCGACGCCGGTGAACGCCCGCAGCTCGTCCCCGACCCGGTCGCCGCCCTCGGCGCGGGTGAACGGCATCCAGTCGGCGTGCCGGGGCCAGTCGGTCAGGACGGCGAAGAGGCGGTCGGCCGGAGCCGCCGAGACCGCCTCGGCGTGGACGGCGACCGTGCTCACGACCGCTCCTCCCCCGGCCCGCCGACCTGCTCGCCGGGAGTCTCGCGAAGAGTCTCGTCCCGCGTCTCGTCGTGCGGCGCGGGCTGCGCACCGTTCGGGACGGGGTCCTCCAGGCCGTGCAGGGCGCCGATCGGCTCGGCGGCGGCGCCGCCTGTGCGGTGGCGCATGTCGTGCAGGCGGCGTTCGAGCGAGGCCACGCGGGCGTCGCGCTCGGACAGCGCGGACGCGAGCCGCCGCAGCGCCTCGTCCGTCACCTGCGGCTGGTAGCCCCAGATGGTGCGGGGCAGGCGGATCCGGACGACGTCCGGCCCGGTGACGGGACGGCCGTCCGCGCCGAGCGGCAGCGGCGGATGGTCGGGATGGGTCCCGGCCAGCTCGCCGCCCCGGCCCATCGCGAGGGCGACAACCGCCCCCAGCACGGCCAGGCCGGCCAGGACGAGAACCACGACCACGATCAGCTCCTTCTCCCCGTGTCCCCTACCCGAGGACGATTCCCGGACCCAGATCGTGCCACGCTTGGCGGCATGGGGTTGCGAGAGCGGAAGGTCGTGGCATGGAACGCGCCCGTCCCGGACGGCGTCGTGGACGCGGGAACGAGGCCCCCGGCGGGCGAGGTGGAGCGGCTCGCCGCCGCCGGCGCGGAGGTCCTCGTCACGCTGGAGACGGACGCGCCGGAGCCCGATCCGGGGCTGCTCGCCGCCGCGTCCGTCTACGCGTGGCTGGGCGCTGCGCTGTTCCGCGTGCCGGACGCGCAGGCGGACGGCGTGCGCCAGGTGCTGGACATGGTGGCGTCCATCCAGGGCGTCAGGCCCCCGGCGGTCGCCCGCCGGGGGCTGGCGTAACCGGCTGGGCTCCCGGAAGGGAGCGCCAGCGGAGTGGAGGGGAGTCCAGCCGGCTTCTCGGGGGTGTGGGGGTCGCCCCCCACAAGGATCAGCCCCGGAGGCGGTGCCAGGGCCCGGTGATCGCGAACGTGGCGCCCGGGTCGGACTGCCGGTTGGCGAACAGGATGCGGCCGTCCGGCGAGAACGTGACGCCGGTGAACTCGCTCTCGTTGAGCGCGTTGCGGGCCATCGCGAACGGCTTGTTCTTGCGCGTGGTGCCGATGAGGTACTGCTCGCCGTCGCCGTCCTCGGCGAGGATCACGCCGCCGCCGTACGGGGAGACGGTGATGTTGTCCGGGCCGTCGAAGCGGCCGCCCGGCTTGAAGATGAGCTGGAGCTCGATCTCGTTCTTGCGCGGGTCGTACGTCCAGACCTGGCCCGCGTGGTCGCCCGCCGCGCCGTCGGACTTCCTCGAGTAGCTGCACACGAAGTACGCCTTGCCGTGGCCCCACCAGGCGCCTTCGAGCTTCTGGCTGCGCGTGACCGTGTCGAACTGCTTGCGGGTGGACGTCGCCGCGGCGGACGGGTCCGGGACGGGCAGCCACTGGGCGCGCAGCCGCGTGCCGGGCTCGGTGACGACCGACAGGTCCGGCACGCCGGGAATGTTCAGCGCCTCCAGCTTCCCGCCCGCCTGGTAGGCGTGGTAGGCGCCGCGGTGGGCGCGCGGGGTGAACCGGTAGAGCAGCCCGAACGGCTTCGACGCGTCCTCGGTGAGGTAGGCGGTGAGCGTGTGCGGGTCGACGGCGACGGCCTCGTGCGCGAAGCGGCCGAGCGCGGTCAGCGGCACCGGCTTCGTCTTCTTGCCGTACGGGTCGACCTCGAAGACCCAGCCGTGGCTCTTGGTCTGGCCGGTGAAGCCCTCGGTCTCCTCGCAGGTCAGCCACGTCCCCCAGGGGGTGCGGCCGCCGGCGCAGTTGGTGGCCGTCCCGGCGAGGCTGACGTACTGCGAGACGAGGTTCCCGTCGCGGTCGACCTCCAGCGTGGTGGTGCCGCCGTTGGCGGCCGGGTCGTAGGTCAGCTCGGCGGACGCGACGGCGCGGGTGCCGTTGTTGCTCTGCTCGTGGTTGCGGACGAGCAGCGTGCTCCCGTGCCTGCCGCCGTGGCCGTGGCCGTGACCGCCCTGCACCGGGAAGGTCGCCGTCCCGTCGTGGTGCCCGGGGACGACGACGCCGTTGGAGATCGGGTCGCCCTCCACCGACAGGGTCTTGTACGAGAAGCCCTTGGGCAGGTCCAGGACGCCCTTCGGGTCGGGGATCAGCGGGCCGTAGCCGTACGCCTCTCCGGTGTCGGCGCCCGCGGAGGTCTGGAAGATTCCGTCCAGGCTTCCGGCGAGCGCGATGGACAGCGCGCCGGCCGCGCCGCCCTTGACGACTCCGCGACGGGTCACGGACATGGGCACTCCTTCACGTGAGGACATCACGCGGGAGCCTGGTCGCCGCCCCTGAACCGGCGGTGAACGAGCACCGGCGGGGCGGCAAACCCCCAGGACAATCTTGATTCAACGGACAAATGGAACCGCGATCGCGGCGTTTTCGGACGGCCCGCGCGGTCCACTCGGCGGCCCGCTCAGAGGTAGCGGCGCTGGGCCTTCCGGGCGTCGTCGTAGCGGGCGCGGGCGGCGCGGGTGTCGTCCAGCTCCGCGACCTCGGCGACGGGCACGTCCCACCACGCCTCGCTGTCCGGCGCCGGGACGAGCGGGTCGGTCTCCACGTGCACGACCGTCGTCCGGGACGAGGCGATCGCCGTCCGCAGCGCCTCGCGGAAGCTGTCGGCGTCGTCCGCGCGGAGGACGTCCGCGCCCAGGCTGGCGGCGTTGGCGGCGAGGTCGATCGGGAGGACGTCGCCGTCCAGCCCGGTGGCGGTGCGGGCCCGGTAGCGGGTGCCGAACCGCCGCGCGCCGACCGACTCCGACAGGTTCCCGATCGAGGCGTAGCCGTGGTTCTGCACCAGGACGACGACGAGCTTCACGCCCTCCGCGACGGCGGTGGCGAGCTCCTGCGCCATCATCAGGTACGAGCCGTCGCCGACCAGGACGAACACCTCGCGGTCGGGCGCGGCCATCTTCACGCCGAGCCCGCCGGCGATCTCGTAGCCCATGCAGGAGAAGCCGTACTCGACGTGGTAGCCCTTGGGATCGCGGGCGCGCCACAGTTTGTGCAGGTCGCCGGGCATGGACCCGGCGGCGCAGACGACCACGTCCCGAGGGCCGGACTCCGCGTTGACGATCCCGATGATCTCCGTCTGGGCGGGCGGGACGCCGTGGCCACGGGCGTAGGCGTCGTCCACGACGGCGTTCCAGTCGGCGGCGAGGACGCGGGCCTTGTCGCGGTGCTCGACCGGGACCTCGTAGCCGCTCAGGGCCGCGTTCAGCGCCCTGATGCCCTCGCGGGCGTCCGCGACGACGGAGACGCCGCCGAGCTTCACCGCGTCCGGACGGGCGACGTTCACGTTCACGAACTTCACGTCCGGGTCCGCGAACAGGCTGTGGGACGCGGTCGTGAAGTCGCTGTAGCGGGTGCCGATGCCGACCACGACGTCCGCGTCGCGGGCCAGCGCGTTCGCGGCCGTGGAGCCGGTCGCGCCGATGGCCCCGACGGCGCGGTCGTGGTCCCAGGGCAGCGCGCCCTTGCCCGCCTGCGTCTCCGCGACCGGGATGCCGGTGCGCTCGGCGAACGCGCGCAGCTCGTCGGTCGCCCGCGAGTAGATCACGCCGCCGCCCGCGACGATCAGCGGGCGCCGCGCCGTCTGGAGGACGGCGGCCGCCTCGTCCAGCGCGGCCGGTTCCGGGACCGGGCGCGCGATCCGCCACACGCGGGGCTCGAACAGCTCGTCCGGCCAGTCGTACGCCTCGGCCTGCACGTCCTGCGGCAGCGCCAGGGTCACCGCGCCGGTCTCGGCCGGGTCGGTCAGCACGCGCATGGCCGCCATGAGCGCGCCGGGCAGCTGCTCCGGACGGTTCACGCGGTCCCAGTACTTCGACACCGGCTTGAAGGAGTCGTTGACCGAGACGTCGTAGGAGCGGGCGTCCTCCAGCTCTTGCAGCACCGGGTTGGCGCGCCGCGTCGCGAAGACGTCGCCCGGCAGCAGCAGGACGGGCAGCCGGTTGATCGTCGCCAGCGCCGCCCCGGTGACCATGTTCGTCGCGCCGGGGCCGATGGACGTCGTGCAGGCGAACGTCTCCAGCCGGTCGTGCATGCGGGCGTATCCGGCGGCGGCGTGCACCATCGCCTGCTCGTTCCGCGCCATCAGGTACGGGAGGTCGGCGGAGCGCTCCAGCAACGCCTGCCCGAGCCCGGCGACGTTGCCGTGCCCGAAGATCCCGAAGCAGCCCGCGAAGAAGCGGCGGCGCTCGCCGTCCCGTTCGGAGTGCTGCGCCGCCAGGAACCGCACCGCGGCCTGCCCGACCGTCAACCTCATGATCGTCCCTCCGCCGACGTCAGGGGCAGCCGGGGATCGACCGGCTGCCCGTCCCAGGTGCCGCGGATCCAGGCGTGCGCGGGATCGTCGCAGATCCGCCACGCCCGCTCGGTCCCCGGCCCGGCCATCACGTTCAGGTAGTACAGGTCGTGCCCCGGCGCGGCCATCGACGGGCCGTGCCAGCCGTGCGGGATCAGGACGGCGTCGCCGCCGCGCACCTCGGCGAGCACGTCGATCGGGCGCTCCGCCGTCCCGTAGACGCGCTGGTACGCCATACCCGAGTCGCCCGCGACGTCGAAGTAGTAGATCTCCTCGAGGACCGACTCGCCCGGACGGTCCTCGTCGTGCTTGTGCGGCGGGAACGACGACCAGCAGCCGCCCGGCGTCAGCACCTCGCACGTGATCAGCTTCTCCGCGAACGGGAAGCCGTCCGGGGTGCCGAAGTTGTTCACCTGGCGGCTCGCCGCGCCCGCTCCGCGCAACTCCACCGGGACGTCCTCGGCCGGGACGTAGCGCGGTTCGAGGCGCGTCCCGCAACGGGCCCCCGCGAGCGCGAACCGTCCCCGGCCGCGCAGCCGGACCCGGGCGTCGCGCGGCACGTAGGCGAAGTCGCTGACCCGGCTGAACACGCTGTCGCGTCCCGCCAGCGCGAACCGCTCGCCGTCGCACTCGACCGTCCCCGACCCGGCGAGCGGCAGCACGATCGTCTCGAACTCGCCCGTGTCGAACTCGTGCACCCCGCCGCCGTCCGGCAGGGTGAGCACGCGCAGCGCCGAGTAGCCCCATCCGGCCGACTCCGGCGTCACGACCAGGTCGTACGTGTCATCGCCCGCGGTACCGGCGGGCAAATGCAGGTTCACAGCACCCTTCCTTTCTGGGGGGCGCCCCCCAGACCCCCCAACGGGGAGCGCCGTGATCCTCGCTTCGCTGCGGTCACAGCACCTCCACTGCGGCATCTACGGCTCCGGCGACGTCGCCGTCCGCGGGGTAGAGAAGGGAGCGGCCGACGACCAGGCCGCGGACGGTCGGCAGCCGCAGCGCGCGGCGCCAGCCCTCCAGGGTCCCGCGCGGGTCGGCGGACACCTCGCCGCCGAGCAGCAGCGCCGGGAGCGTCGACGCGGCCATCACGCGCTCCATGTCCTGGACGACCGGCACCTTCAGCCACGTCCGCGCCGACGTCGCGCCGAGCCCGGACGCGACCGACACGGCCCGGATCATCGCCTCCGGCGACAGGTCGTTGCGGACGCGCCCGTCCACGCGGCGCGAGACGAACGGTTCGACCATGGCCATGAGCCCATACCCCGCGAGCGCCGTCACGGCCCGCGCGCAGCCCTCCAGCGTCCGCGCGGTCGCCGGGTCGGAGTCGTCGACGCGGAGGAGCATCTTGCCGCCGTCCAGGCGGGACGCCGCGATCGCCCGCGCGTCGTAGGCGGTGAAGCGGTCGTCGATCTCGAACGACGTCCCGGCCAGGCCACCCCGGTTCATCGAGCCGATCACGACCTTGCCGTCCAGGACGCCCAGCAGCAGCAGATCCTCGATCACGTCCGGCGTGCCGAGCACACCGTCCACGCCGGGACGCTCCAGCGCCACGCACAGCCGGTCGAGCAGCTCGCCGCGGTCGGCCATGGCGAGCGGGTCGGACCCGGCGGCGAGCGCGCCGCGGGCCGGGTGGTCGGCGGCGACGAGCATGAGCCGCCCGGACGCGCCGAGCAGCTCGGCGCGCTTCGTGCGCCGCTCCGACGCCTCGGCGACGGCGCCCGGACGGAGCGCGCGGGTCTCGGCGAGCCGCGCGACCCGGTCCGCCTTCGTGTCGAAGGTCTTCGTTTCGGAGGTTCTCGTTTCGGGGGTTCTCGTTTCAGGGGTCACGCCGGGGTCTCCCGTTCCATCAGCGCGGTGACCTCGGCCTCGTCGGGCATGGCGTCCGCGCAGGAGAGGCGGGACGCGACGATCGCCCCGGCCGTGTTCGCGAACGCCATGATCCGCGGCAGGTCCCAGCCGGACAGCAGCCCGTGGCACAGCGCGCCGCCGAACGCGTCGCCCGCGCCGAGCCCGTTCACGACCCCGACCGGCACCGGCGGCGACTCGGCCGTCGCGCCGTCCGCCGCGACCGCGAGCACGCCCTCCGGGCCGCGCTTGACGACCGCGAGCCGCACGCCCCGGTCGAGCAGCGCCCGCGCCGCCCGCTCCGGGTCCCGCTCCCCGACCGCGACCTCGCATTCGGCGAGGTTGCCGACGGCGACCGTGGCGTGCCCGAGCGCCTCGCCCGCCCAGCGCCGCGCCTCGTCCGCCGACTCCCAGAACATGGGCCGGTAGTCGAGGTCGAGGACCGTGACGTCGGCGCCGCGGCGCAGGCCGAGGGCGGCGAGCGTCGCCGTCCTGGACGGCTCGGCGCACAGCCCGGTCATCGTCGTCCACAGCACGCGGGCCGACTCGATCGCCGGACGGTCCAGCTCCTCGGCCCGGATCTCCAGGTCGGGGGCCTTCGGGAAGCGGTAGAAGTACAGCGGGAAGTCGTCCGGCGGGAACAGCTCGCAGAACGTGACGGGCGTCGGCAGGCCGGGGACGTCCGCGACGAACCGGTCGTCCACCCCGAACTCGCCGAGCGCGCGGCGGACGAACCGTCCGAACGGGTCCGCGCCGGTCCGGGTGACGACGGCGGAGCGGCGGCCGTACCGGGCGGCGGCCACGGCGACGTTGGTCGCGCTGCCGCCCAGGAACTTGCCGAACGACTCGACCTCGTCCAGCCCCACCCCGGACTGGAGCGGGTACAGGTCGACGCCGACCCGTCCCATCGTGATGACGTCGTACACGCTGCTCCCGTCGCTCATGCCGGTATCCCGGCGAGGTAGTCGACGCAGGCTCGCACGTCGCCCGCCGGGCCCGCGCCCGGGGCGGGCTCGTGGTCGATGACGGTGTCCTGCTCCAGGACGTACCAGCCGTCGTACCCGGCGCCTTCGAGGGAGCCGATGATCGCCGCGATGTCGATGTCGCCCGCGCCGAGCGGCCGGTAGATCCCGGTCCGGACGGCGTCGGTGTACCGCACCTCGCCCCGCTGGACCTCGTCGGCGAGCGCGGCGTCGACGTCCTTGAGGTGGACGTGCGCGACGCGGCCGGTGGCGCGGGCGGCGAGCGCGACCGGGTCGACGCCGCCGATGAGCAGGTGCCCGGTGTCCAGGCAGAGCGGGACGCCGGAGCCGTCGAGGACGCGCTCGACCTCGTCCGCGCGCTCCACCATCGTCCCGACGTGCGGGTGCAGGACGGCGCGGACGCCCGCCTCGGCGGCGAGCGCGGCGATCCGGTCGAGGTTGGTGAGCAGGGCCGTCCAGCCGGCGGCGTCGAGCGCGGGACGCTCGTCGTAGCCGTCCAGGCCGTGGACGGCCGCCAGCACGAGCGTCAGCCCCGGATTGGAGCGTTCCACACTTCCACCGCTTCCCGCACCTTCCGCACCTTCCGCGCCGAACCCGGACAGGACGCGCCGCACCTCCGGCAGCGGGTCGCGCTCCGGGTCGTGCAGCACGACCGGCGCGAAGCCGCCCACCGGGCGGAGCCCGTGCGCGGCCAGCAGCGCGGCGCGCTCGGCGGCGCCCGCCGGGAGGAAGCCGTCGGGGCCGAACTCGGTGGCGGCGAGGCCGAGGTCGCGCATCTCCGCGAGCACCCGTCCCGGCTCCATCTGGTGCCCCCAGCCGGGCACCTCGCACACCCCCCACGAGATCGGGGCGGCCGCGACGCGATCTCTGATCATCTGCTCACTCCCCAGGCGGCTTTGTCATGACATTAGGAGGTAATAAGTTAAGCACACGGACGGCGGTACGATCGTCCCGGACGAGAGGAGGCCGCCGCGTGTACCGACCCCGGGTGGCCGTTGACCGGACCAGCCCCGTGCCGCTGTACTACCAGCTCGCCCAGCAGTTGGAGGCGGCGATCCGGGCGGGCGAGCTGACCCCCGGCACCCGGCTGGAGAACGAGGTCGAGCTCGCGGACCGCTGCGGGCTGTCCCGCCCCACGGTACGGCAGGCGATCCAGCATCTCGTGGACCGCGGGCTCCTCGTCCGCAAGCGCGGCGTCGGCACGCAGGTGGTGCAGTCGGAGATCCGCCGCCCGATCGAGCTGACGAGCCTGCACGACGACCTGCTGGCGGCCGGGCGGGAGCCGCGCACGTCCGTCCTCGAACTCGGCCCGACGACGGCCGACGAGCGGGTCGCGAAGGAGCTCGGCGTCCCGGCGGGCACCGAGGTGACCCGGATCCGGCGGCTCCGCCGCACCGGCGACGAGCCGCTCGCGCTGCTCACCAACTACCTGCCGCGCGACCTGATCGCGCTGACCGCGGACGACCTCACCGAGCACGGCCTCTACGAGCTGCTCCGCGGCACGGGCGTCAACCTGCGCATCGCGAACCAGACGATCGGGGCGCGCGGCGCGACGGCCGCCGAGGCGCGGCTGCTGGACGAGCGGCGCGGCGTCCCGCTGCTGACCATGACCCGCACCGCCTACGACGACAAGGGCGCCGCGATCGAGTACGGCACGCACGTCTACCGCGCGAGCCGCTACTCGTTCGCGCTCACCCTCGTCGAACGCTGACGGCCCCCGGCGTCAGGGCAGGACGCGGGCGACGAGGTCGGCGACGCCGCCGTCCGCGCACGTCCCGACCACGACGTCGGCGGCGGCCCGGACCGCCTCCGCCGCGTCGCCGACCGCCGCGCCGAGCCCGGCCGCGCGGATCATGTCCAGGTCGTTGGGGTTGTCGCCGATCGCGGCGACCCGCTCCAGCGGCACGCCGCGCGCGGCGGCCAGCTCCCGCAGCGCCGCGCCCTTGGACGAGCCCTCCGGGAGGACCTCCAGGTAGTTGGCCTCGGAGCGGACGAGCGTGACGCCGGAGACCGTCCGGGTCACGGCGCGTTCGGCCGCGTCCATCAGTTCGGGACCGTCGCAGATCAGCATGACCTTGATGACGTCGGCGGGCGGCAGCTCGTCCCAGGAGGCGACGGGCCGCAGGCCGAGGCCGTCGCGGCGGGCGTAGTCGCGCAGCGCGGGCGCCGCGGCCACGTCCGCCGGGCGGGCGTGGGCCCGGCCGCCGCTGAACGGGACGGGCCAGACGCCGCCGGGCAGGTCGCCGAACCCGTCCGCGAGCTTCGTCCACGCCGCCGCGCCCAGCGTGCGCCGGTGCAGGACGTCCCCGGTGCCGAGGTCCACGACGCGGGCGCCGTTGTAGAGGATCGCCGGGGTGCCGGGGTCGAGCGCCCGGTAGTACGGCAGCGCGGACTCCTCGCCGCGCCCGGTCGCGATCACGACCGTGCCGCCCGCGTCCATGAAGCGGCGCAGCGCGGCGCGGCTCGGCTCCACGATCGTCCCGTCGCGCTCGACGAGCGTGCCGTCGAGGTCGGTGACGATCCAGTCGGCGGCGCGGGTCACCTGCCCGCGCCCATCGCGGTCAGCCCCGCGACCTCGGTCATCACCGACCCGGCGAGGTCGAACCCGGCGACGCAGGCGAGGTAGCCGGGGGCGTCCCAGTCGGGGTCGCCGTCCCGCCCGCCGAGCGGCAGGTAGGTGCCGCCCGCCTGCCGGACGAGCAGGAGCGCGGCGGCGACGTCCCAGGCGTTGATGGACGGGTCGAACGCCACGTCCGTCCACCCGGCGGCGACGTGGGCGAGGGTGAGCGCGGCGCTGCCCGGCCTGCGGAGGGTGGCGAACGCGTCCACCATCCGGCCGAAGCGGGCGAGCGTCTCGTCGCGGTCGCCGCCGCGCAGGTCGGCCGCGCTGGGGTAGGACGACGCGGCGACGGCGGTCGCGTCGCTCGCCGCGCCCCGGCTCCGGATCGGCTCGCCGTTGCAGGTCGCGCCGTCCAGGGACGCGGTGAACATGTCGTCGCGCACCGGGTCGTAGACGACTCCGGCGACGAGTTCGCCGTCCGCGACGGCGGCGATCGACACGCAGAAGAACGGCAGCCCGACGGCGAAGTTGGCGGTCCCGTCGATCGGGTCGACGTACCAGCGGACGTGGGAGTCCGCGCCGCCGCGCGCGCCGCCCTCCTCGCCGACGACGACGCTGCCGGGCGTGTGCTCGGCGAGCACCGCGCGGATGGTCTCCTCCGCCGCCCGGTCGTGCTCGGTGACCGGGTCGTGGAAGTCGCGCTTCACGTCGACCTCCGGACGGGACCGGAACGCGGTCCGCAGCGGGCCGCCCGCGGTGCGGGCGGCGAGTTCGGCGATCCCGGCGAGCTCCCGCGAGGCGGGCACGTCGGCGCTCATTCGTCTCCTTCGGTCACGGCGGGTCCGGGTCAGAGTTCCGCTTCGGCGTAGTCGCCCGGGGAGAACTCGATCCTCGGCTGGGACCGCTCCAGCAGGTCGAACGCCTCCGGAACGGACGATGTCCAGCCGATGGCGTCCCAGATCTTCGGGCGGGCGAAGTGCTGCTCGGTGAGGCCGCGCATCAGCTCGCGGAGCGGGTCGTACACACCGGTCGGGTCGAGGATCACGATGGGCTTCTCGTGCATGGCGAGGACGCGGGCCGTCCACACCTCGAACAGCTCCTCCAGCGTGCCGATGCCGCCGGGGAGGATGAGGAACGCGTCGCTGCGGCGGTCCATCTCGCCCTTGCGGGCGCGCATGTCGGGCGTGACGATCAGCTCGTCGTTGTCCTCGTCGGAGATCTCGACGGCGACGAGGCCCTCGGGGATCACGCCGACGGTGCGGGCGCCGCCCGCCCGCGCGGCGCGGGCGACGGCGCCCATGCACGACACCTGGGCGCCGCCGCTGACCAGGCTGTGCCCCCGGCGGGCCAGCTCGGCCCCGGCCTCGGCGGCGAGGTCGACGTGGCGGCGGTCGATCGTCCCGCTGGAGGAGCAGAAGACGCAGACGGCGAGGGGTTTCGAAGCGCTCACCGGGCCGATTCTACGGCCCGGTGAGCGCGCCCTCCGAGGTCAGTGCCCGGCGTCGGTGCCCGGCGTCAGTGCCCGGCCAGGTCGCGGCGGCGCAGGCCGACCAGGCCCACCGCGGACAGCGCGGCGGCGATCGCGGTGAGCCACGCGAGCGGCGCGATCGCGAAGTCCTGCCCGAGCTTCGGGACGTGCGTGAACGGTGACACGTCCAGCGCCCACCGGCTGAGGTCGAGGCCCGCCCCGAACATCGTGATCAGCGTGAAGACCGCGACCGCCGCCCAGGCCGCGGGCGCGAGCCGCGGGACGGCCCCGAACAGCGCGACCGCGATCGCCCCGGCCAGCCACACGGCGGGCAGCTGCGCCATCGCGGCGCCGAGCACGCGCGGGAGCTGCCCGCCGACGTCGCCGCTGTTCAGGCCGTGCGTGAGCCCGGCGGCGGCGCCCGCCACGGCGAGCGCGGCGGCGGGCCCGAGGACCGCGAAGACCAGGTGTCCGGACGCCCATCTGAGCCGTCCGGTCGCGGTGGCGAGCAGCGGCTCGGCGCGCTGCGCCGCCTCCTCCGTCCGCAGCCGGAGCGCGGCCGTCACCGAGTAGGCGGCGACGATCAGCCCGACGATGCTCAGCACGGACGCGAAGTAGGCGTCGGTGATGGCGGACTGGCCGCCGAGCCGGGTGAAGATCTCCTTGAGGTCGGGGTTGTCCCTGACCATGTCCTCGACGCCCTCGGCGAGGGCGCCGAAGATGACGCCCAGCGCGAGGAACCCCGCGAGCCACCCGTACAGCGCGCGGCTCTGCAACCGCCAGCCGAGCCCGAACGCCCCGGACAGCCGGGCGGGGGCCTCGGCCGGGCCGAGCCGGGGCGGCAGGATGCCCGCGCCCACGTCCCGGCGCGCCGAGAGCGTCCCGGCCGCCGCGACCAGGACGGCGATCAGGGCCGCGAGCAGGGCGAACGTCCACCAGCGCTCGCCGCCGTAGGCGCGTGCCCGGTTGGTCCAGCCGAACGGCGAGAGCCAGCCGAGCCAGGACAGGGAGTTGCCCGCGCCGCCGACGTCGGCGGCCATCCGCACCGCGAACGCGCCGCCGAGCACGGCGATCGCCGCGCCTCGCGCCGCGCCCGCGCTCTCCCCGAGCTGCGCGGTGACGCCCGCGACCGCCGCGAACACGCAGCCGCCCGCCGCGAGCTGGAGGCCGAACGCGAGCGACCCGGCGAACGGGAGGCCCTGGGCGGTCGTCCCGGCGGTGAGCAGCGCGGCGAGGACGAGGTTCGCCGCCATCGTCACGATCAGCGCGGCGGCGAGCCCGGCGCCGCGCCCGGTCACGGTGGCGCCGAGCAGCTCGCGGCGTCCGGCCTCCTCCTCGGCCCGCGTGTGCCGGACGACCGTCAGCGCGCTGATCAGCCCGACCACGACCGGGATGAACCCGGAGCGCTGCGCGACGATGCCGCCGAGATCGGCGCTGAACAGCCGCCCGTAGAGGGCGAGGAAGGTGGGGTTCGTGCCGGTCGTCCGCGCGTAGTGGAGCCGGTCGGCGGCGTCGGGGTAGAGCTTGTCGGTCGCCGCGACGAAGTTGACCGGGATCAGCGCGATCACGACGACCCAGCCGGGAAGCAGGAACCGGTCGCGCCGCAGGATCAGCCTGATGAGCCCGCCCGTCCCGACGAGCCCGCTCATTTCGCGGCCTCCTGCAACTCGTCCTTGTAATGCCGCAGGAACAGTTCTTCCAGCGTGGGCGGACGGCTCGTCAGGCTCCGCACGCCTACCTCGGTGAGCTGCCGCAGGACGTCGTCGAGCCGCGGGTTGTCCACCTCGAAGGTGATCGTCGTGCCGTCGATCCGGACGTCGTGCGCGCCGGGCAGCGGCAGCCCGTCCGGCGGTCCGGCGAGCTCCGCGCGGATCGAGGTGCGGCTGAGGTGGCGCAGGTCGTCCAGGGTGCCGGTCTCCACCGTGGCGCCGTTCCGGATGATCGTCACCCGGTCGCACAGCGCCTCGACCTCGGACAGGATGTGGCTCGACAGCAGCACCGTCCGGCCCGCCTCGCGCTCCTCCCGGACGCACTCCTGGAAGACCTCCTCCATCAGCGGGTCGAGGCCGGAGGTCGGCTCGTCCAGCATGAGCAGCTCGGCGTCGGACGCCAGCGCGGCGATCAGCCCGACCTTCTGCCGGTTGCCCTTGGAGTAGGCGCGGCCCTTCTTGCGCGGGTCCAGCTCGAAGCGGTCGAGCAGCTCGGCGCGGCGGCGCGGGTCCGTCCCGCCGCGCATCCGGCCGAGCAGGTCGATGACCTCGCCGCCGGACAGGTTCGGCCACAGCGTCACGTCGCCCGGGACGTAGGCGAGCCGCCGGTGCAGCTCGGTCGCGTCCCGCCACGGGTCGCCGCCGAGCAGCCGCGCGGTGCCCGCGTCGGCGCGGAGCAGCCCGAGCAGGATTCTGATCGTGGTCGACTTCCCGGCCCCGTTCGGCCCGAGGAAGCCGTGCACCTCCCCGGCCCGGACGGTGAGGTCCAGGCCGTCGAGCGCGCGCGTCCGGCCGAAGGTCTTGACCAGGCCGGATATCTGGACGGGGGGCGTTCTCTCGGTCACCGTCACTCCTCGGCAGGGGGCCGCCCTCCGGCGGCGCGGAGGGCTTTCAGGGCGTCGCGGGCCTGCGCCGACAGCTCCGGGGAGAGCAGCCGGTCGTCGAGGACGTCCAGCATCGCGAGCGCCATCCGCGGATAGCCGTCGCCCATCAGGACGTCGCCACCGAGGGCGCGCGACAGGTGCTCGTGCAGGACGATCAGGCCGAAGCTCATCGCGGTCATCACGGACGCGTAGGCGTGCGGGTCGTCGGTGTCCGGCGCGGCGATCCCGGGCGCGCCGCGCGCGAGGATGTCCTCGCTGTAGGCGACGGCGTCGTCGAACAGGGTGCGCGCCGCCGGGGAGTCGTCGGCGAGCACCCGGGCCAGGTACCGCTGGACGGGCAGCGCCGTCCGCATGGCGATGGCGAGGAACCCGGAGTCGCCCATCCCGCCCGCGAGCGCCTCCTCCTTCGTCTCGCGGATGACCTGGATGACGTACTCGTCGCAGGCGTGCCGCAGCGCCTCCTTCGTCCCGTAGTGGTGCTGGACGAGCGCGGGCGACACCCCGGCGGCCTTCGCGATCCCGCGGATCGTCGCGCCCTTCTCGCCCAGCTCGGCGAACTGGGCGAGCGCCGCGTCGCGGATGCGGGCGCGGCCGGTCAGGTCCTCGGCGCGGTCACTCCCCGGCATCCGAGACCCCTGTACGAGCGTTCAGCAGGCTGTACACACGTACACTGTACTGACGTATAGGCACCGGCGTCCAGCGGTCCGGGAGAGGTCAGGAGCCGGGGAGCTGGCCCAGCTTGACCTGGACCTGCCGCTTCGACCCGTCCTCCTTCTGGACCTCGACCTTCACCGTGTCACCCGGCTTGAGGCCCGCGAGCACCGACGACAGCGCCGTCTGGTCGGGGGTGGCCGTCCCGTTCACCGAGAGGATCAGGTCGCCCTCCGCGATGCCCGCCTTGGCCGCGCCGCTGTTCCGCTCGACCTGCACGACGGCGACCGCCGTCCGCCGCCCGCTCTCCGGGTCGACGAGCGTCCGCACCGTCACGCCGAGCGCCGCGCGTCCGGAGTTCGACACCTTCCCGCTCTGGATCAGCTGCGGGACGATCCGCTTCACCGTGTCGCTCGGCGTCGCGAAGCCGATCCCGGCCGCCGCGCCGCCGATCGACGGGTCCGACGCGGCGGCGGTCGGCACCCCGATCACCTGCCCGGTCAGCGCGACGAGCGCGCCGCCGCTGTTGCCCGGGTTGATCGCCGCGCTGGTCTGGATGGCGTCCGCGATCGTCGACCCCTGGAACGCGCCCTCGCCCTTGGTCGAGACGGTCCGGTGCAGCGCGGAGACGATCCCGTTGGTCACGCTCCCGGACAGCCCCAGCGGGTTGCCCATCGCGAGGACGATCTGCCCGACCTCCGCCTTCCCCGACTCGCCCCACGACGCGGGCTTGAGCGTCCCGCCCTTGACCTTGACCACGGCGAGGTCGTCGGCGGCGAACGCGCCGACCGGCTGCGCGTCCAGGGTGGCGCCGCCGCTCGCCGCCGTCACCTGGATCCGCCTCGCCCCGGCCACCACGTGCGCGTTCGTGACGATGTTGCCGTTGCCGTCGAAGACGACGCCGGACCCCTCGCCCCGGTCGGTCTGGATCTTCACGACGGACGGCAGGACCGCGTCCACGACCTGCTCGTACTGCTGCTGCAACTGCGTCCCGGAGCCGCCGACCGGCGCGGACGTCCGCGCGACCGTCGACTCGGCCTCGCCGCCGTCCGAGCTGCACCCGGCGAGCGCCAGCACCCCGGCCGCCGCCACCGCCCCCGTCCTGAGCCTCGTGTTCCTGTCCACTCCCCCACCTCCAGGACGGATTCCTTCCCTCCTCACGGAGATCAGGCATGGGGGTCGGCCGGGAGGGGTCAGGGCTGGAAGCGGTAGCCCATTCCGGGCTCGGTGAGCAGGTGCCGGGGATGCGCCGGGTCCTTCTCCAGCTTCCGGCGGAGCTGCGCCATGTACTGCCGCAGGTAGTGGGTCTCGCGCTGGTAGGACGGGCCCCACACGCTGGTGAGGAGCTGCCGCTGGCTGATCAGCTTCCCCGGGTTGCGGACGAGGATCTCCAGCAGCCGCCACTCGGTCGGCGTCAGCCGGACGCCGCCGGACACCGTCTTGCCCACCAGGTCGACGACGTGCTCGCCGACGTCCGCCCGCGTGACCTCGCCCGCCACCGACACGCGCCGCGCCACCGCGCGGATGCGGGCGACCAACTCCTCGATGTCGAACGGCTTCGTCACGTAGTCGTCGGCGCCCGCCTCCAGCGCCTCCACCTTGTCCTGGCTGCCCGCCCGCCCGGACAGGACGATGATCGGGACGCGCGTCCAGCCGCGCAGCCCGTGGATGACGTCCACGCCCGGGATGTCCGGCAGCCCGAGGTCGAGGACGACGAGGTCCGGCGGCGCCGCCCCGGCCTGGCGGAGCGCGGCGGTGCCGTCGGCGGCGACGTCCACGTCGTAGCCGCGGGCGCGCAGGTTGATCCGCAGCGCCCGCAGGAGCTGCGGCTCGTCGTCCACGACCAGGACCCGGCTCATGCGGTGCGCCTGTGGACGGGCAGGGCGACGATCATCGTGAGGCCGCCGCCCGGCGTGTCCTCGGGGACCAGCTCGCCGCCCATCGCCTCGGTCAGCCCGCGGGCTAGCGCGAGGCCGAGCCCGACGCCGGTGTGGTTGTCGCGGTCGTCCAGCCGCTGGAACGGCTGGAAGATCCGCTCCCGGTCGGCGGGCCGGACGCCGGGCCCTCGGTCGGCGATCCGCAGCTCCACCCTGTCCTGGATGGCGCCCGCCGTGAGCAGGACGGGCTCACCGGGCGGGCTGTGCCGCACCGCGTTCCCGATCAGGTTGACGAGGACGCGCTCCAGCAGCGCCGGGTCGGCCGCCACCTCGGGCAGCTCGGGATCCAGCCGGACGCTCACCCGCTCCCCCTCCCCCACGTCGTCCAAGGCACGCGGGACGATCTCGTCCAGCGCGAGCGGCCGCGCCGCGATGCCGAGCACCCCGGCCTGGAGCCGGCTCATGTCGAGCAGGTTGGCGACCAGCCGGTCGAGCCGGTCGAGGGACTGGCGGGCGGTGTCGAGCAGCTCGGCGCGCTCGTCCGGCGTCCAGTCGACGGACGTCGTGCCGAGGCTGTCGACCGCCGCCTTCGCCGAGGCCAGCGGGGTGCGCAGGTCGTGGCTGACGGCGTTGAGCAGGGCGGTCCGCATCCGGTCGGCGGCCTCCAGCGGACGGGCCCGCTCCGCCTCCGCCTCCAGCCGCTGCTGCCGCAGCGCGCCCGCCGCCTGCACGGCGAACGCCTCCAGCACGCGCCGGTCCCCGGCCGGGAGGGGACGGCCCCGGATCGCGAGGGTGAGGCCGTCCCCGGCGGGGATCTCGGTGTCGCCCTCGCCGGGCGCGGTGCACGGCCGCCCGCCGACCGTCGCGACGATCCGCCAGTCGGCCGGGTCGTCGTGGCTGTCCGGCGTCGCCGGGACGGGACGCTCCAGCAGCGTGACCGACGTCAGCCCGAACGTCTCCCGCATCCGGCCGAGGAGGGTGTCGAGGGCGCGCTCCCCGCGCAGCACGTTCCCGGCGAGCGCGGACAGCAGAACCGCCTCGCCGCCGAGCTTCGCCGCCTCCCGCGACCGCCGGGCGGCGTCGTCCACCACCACGCTGACGCCGATGCCGACCAGCACGAACACCGCGAGCGCGACGAGGTTCTCCTGCTCGGCGACCGTGAACCGGTTGATCGGCGGCGTGAAGTACCAGTTGAGCAGCAGGAATCCGGCGACCGCCGTGAACAGCGCGGGCCACATCCCGCCGACCAGCGCGATCCCGACGACGGCGGCGAGGAAGAACAGGATGTCGGACGGCAGCGACAGCGTCGGACGCGCGTTCACCAGCCCGAACGTCAGCAGCGGCAGCCCGCCCGCGGCGAGCAGGAACCCGCCGAGCCGGCGGTTGAGCGACAGGCCCTGGTCGCGCACCGGACGCGCGACGCCGCGGTGCGCCTGGTCGTGCGTGACCATGTGCACGTCGATGCCGCCGGACCGGGCGGTCGTCGTCACCCCGATCCCCGGCCGCAGCAGTTGCGCGAGCCGCCCCCGCCGGGACACCCCGAGCACGAGCTGCGTCGCGTTCACCGCGCCCGCGAACTCCAGCAGGGCGCGCGGGATGTCGTCGCCGACGACCTGGTGGAACGTCCCGCCGAGGCCCTCCACGATCTCCCGCTGCCGGGCGAGGTCGCGGGGCCGCGCGCCGCGCAGCGCGTCGCCGCGGGTGACGTGCACGGCGAGCAGGTCGGCGCCCTTGGAGCGGGCGGCGATCCGGGTCGCGCGGCGCAGCAGCGTCTCGCCCTCCGGGCCGCCGGTCAGCGCGACGACGATCCGCTCCCGCGCCTCCCAGGTGCCGCCGATGCCGTGGTCGCTGCGGTACCGGTCGAGCTGGTCGTCCACCTTGCCCGCGAGCCACAGCAGGGCCAGCTCGCGCAGCGCGGTCAGGTTCCCGATGCGGAAGTAGTTTGAGAGGGCGGCGTCGACCTTCTCCGGCGTGTAGATGTTGCCGTGCGCCATCCGGCGGCGCAGCGCCTCCGGCGCCATGTCGATCAGCTCGACCTGCCCGGCGCTGCGGACCACCTCGTCCGGGACGGTCTCCCGCTGCGGCACCCCTGTGATGTTCTCCACGACGTCGTTCACCGACTCCAGATGCTGGACGTTCACCGTCGAGATGACGTCGATGCCCGCGTCCAGGATCTCCTCGACGTCCCGCCACCGCTTGGCGTGCTTGCCGCCGGGGACGTTCGTGTGCGCCAGCTCGTCCACCAGGACGACGTCGGGCGCTCGGCGCAGCACGGCCTCGACGTCCAGTTCGGTGAACTCCGCGCCGCGATGGGTCCGCGTGGCGCGCGGGAGGATCTCCAGCCCGTCGAGGAGCGCGGCGGTGCGGGCGCGGCCGTGCGTCTCGACGTAGCCGACGACGACGTCCGTGCCGCGCTCCATCCTCCGCCGCGCCTCCGACAGCATGGCGTAGGTCTTCCCCACCCCCGGCGCGGCGCCGAGGTAGATGCGGAGCTGCCCCCTCGCCATGGCGCCCATCCTCCCAGTCCGGGCGGCACCGTTCACACCTGCATAAAACACCCGTTCCGGCCGTCCCCCGCCTTTCTTGACGTGTTCCTTACGCCCGCGCACGCGATCTTCACGCCTTCCATACGCGCGGGCCCAGCGGTCATGCCTCGACGCAGGAGTCCAGGTAGGGGGCCAGTTCGCGGGCGACCGCCCGCAGCGGCCGGACGCTCCGCTCCGCCCGCGCCATCAGGATCGCGCCCTCCAGCGCGCCGATCATCAGCGTGGCGAGGGCGTCCGCGCGCCCGTCCGGGACGCCCATCCCGGCCAGTTCCCGCGCGACCGGGCGACGCCAGCTCGCGAACGCGGCGGCGGCCGCGTCCCGCGTCGAGCCGGTCGAGTCGGCGCAGTCGACCGTCGCCGCCGCGACCGGGCAGCCCTTCGCGAAGCCCGCCGTGCGGAACTCGTCCGTCCACTGGCGGACCATGGCCTCGAACAGGCGGCCCGGCGTCGGCCGCGCCATCCCCGCCATGAACGTCGCGACCCGCCTGCTCGCGTAGCGCCCGGCCCACTCGACGGCCTCGTTGACGAGCTGCTCCTTGCCGCCGGGGAAGTAGTGCTGGAGCGAGCCGCGCGGCGCCCCGGCGTGCTCGGCGACGTCGCGCAGGCCCGTCGCGGTGACCCCGTCGCGGCGGATGAGCTGCGCCGCGCTGAACACCATCCGCTCCCGCGGCCCGTACTCGTCGGACATCGATTCCCCTCTTGCGGCTTTCACCTGGGCCATTATCATGACCGTTGTCATAACCCGCAAGCCGCGACCCCCGGCCGGAGGCGATGGTGCGTTCGGATCCTGGTTCCCTCGGACTCGGTTTCATCGGACTCGGCGTCATGGGGCAGCCCATGGCCCTCAACCTCGCCCGCGCCCACCCCGGGCTCGTCGTCTGGAACCGCACGGCCGCGCGCTGCGAGCCGCTCCGCGCCGCCGGCGCGGACGTCGCGGCGAGCCCCGCCGACGTGTGCCGCCGCTCGCGCGTCGTGTTCCTCATGCTGGCGGACGGCCCCGCGCTCGACGCCGTCCTCGGGCGCGGCACGCCCGCCTTCGCCGCGAACGTCGCCGGGCGCGTGATCGTCCACATGGGGACGACGTCGCCCGGCTACTCGCGCGGTCTCGAAGCCGACGTGCGCGCCGCCGGGGGCCGCTACGCCGAGGCCCCGGTGTCCGGCTCGCGCGGCCCCGCCGAGGCGGGACGCCTGGTGGCGCTGCTCGCGGGCGACCCGGAGGCGGTGGCCGCCGTCCGCCCGCTGCTCGCCCCGATGTGCCACGAGACGTTCGAGTGCGGGACGGTCCCGAACGCCCTGCTCATGAAGCTGTCCGTCAACCTGTACCTGATCACGATGGTGACCGGGCTGGTGGAGGCGTTCCACTTCGCCGCCCGGCACGGCCTGGACGAGCGCCGCCTCAGGGACGTGCTGGACGCCGGGCCGATGGCGAGCACCGTGTCCCGCGCGAAGGCAAGCAAGCTCGCCGACCGCGACTTCGGCGTCCAGGCGTCGATCGCCAACGTGCTGGACAACAACCGCCTGGTCGCGGAGGCGGCCCGCGCGTCCGGCGTCGCCTCGCCGCTGCTGGACGTCTGCCACGCCCTCTACGGCGAGACCCTCGCGCTCGGCCACGGCGACGCCGACATGGCGGCCGTCCTGCACGCGATCGAGTCCCGCACCGACGGCGGCTGACCCCGGCCCGCCGGTCACGGACAGGCGGCCGCCACTACCGCCGAGCGGCGGCCCGGAACGGGGGTCAGTCGGTCCCGGCCTCCCGCGCCTCCGCCTCCACCGACCGCCGCTCGATGATCTCCTGCTCCGCGCGGGTGTGACCGTCGATGATGATCTGGACCACCTCGTCCGGGTCGTCGGTGAGGTGGATGAGGTCGATGTCGTTCGGCGAGATCTTGCCGCTGGGCAGCATGGACTTCTCGACCCACTCGAGCAGCCCGCCCCAGAACTCGGTGCCGACCAGGACGATCGGGAACCGGGTGATCTTCTTGGTCTGGACGAGGGTGATCGCCTCGAACAGCTCGTCCAGCGTGCCGAACCCGCCGGGCAGCACCACGAACGCCTGGCTGTACTTGACGAACATCGTCTTGCGCACGAAGAAGTACCGGAACTCGAGCCCGATGTCGAGGTAGTCGTTGAGCCGCTGCTCGAACGGCAGCTCGATGCCGAGCCCGACCGACAGGCCGCCGCTCTCGTCGCAGCCCTTGTTCGCCGCCTCCATGATCCCCGGACCGCCGCCGGTGATCACCGCGTAGCCCGCCTCGTGCAGCCGCGCGCCGATCTCGACGCCGAGCTTGTACTCGGCGCTGTCCGGCTTGGTGCGGGCGCTGCCGAACACGCTGACCGCCTTCGGCAGCTCGGCGAGGAGCCCGAACCCCTCCACGAACTCCGCCTGGATCCGCAGCACCCGCCACGGGTCGGCGTGCACCCAGTCGGCCGGGCCGCGCCCGTCGAGGAGGCGCTGGTCGGTGGTGGTCGGGGGGACGGCCCGTCCCCGCAGCATCGCCGGGCCCTGCCGGCGCGAGTGGGAGGTGGATTCCGATGTCATGGGCCCACGTTAGTGCGCGCCCCGACCGTTATGGGGCCACTGTGACCGGGCCTTCGAGCCAGGTCCGCATGCGCCGCTCGCAGTCGGCGATCAGCGGGATCTCGACGTACTCGTCCTTGGTGTGGGCGAGCGTGGGCTCGCCGGGCCCGTAGTTGACGGCCGGGACGCCCAATTCCGCGAAGCGGGCGACGTCCGTCCAGCCGAGCTTGGCGCGGACGCCCGCCCCGCTGGCCGCCACGAACGCGGCCGCCGCCGGATGCGTCAGCCCAGGTCGCGCCGCCGCCGCGCTGTCGGTGATCTTCATCGGGAAGCCGGTGAAGATTTCCCGGACGTACTCCTCCGCGTCAGCGACCGACTTGTCGGGCGCGAACCGGTAGTTCACGGTGACGACGCACTCGTCCGGGATGACGTTGCCCGCGACGCCGCCGCTGATGAACACGGCGTTCAGGCCCTCGTGGTACTCCAGGCCGTCCACTACCGGACGGGACGGCTCGTACGCGCGCAGAACGTCCAGGATCCGCCCGGCCGAGTGGATCGCGTTGGACCCCATCCAGGCGCGCGCGCTGTGCGCCCGCTCGCCCTCCGCCGTGACCTCCGCCCGCAGCGTGCCCTGGCAGCCGCCCTCGATCAGCCCGCCCGTCGGCTCCATCAGCACGGCGAAGTCGCCCGCGAGCAGGTCGGGACGGTCGGCGGCCAGCTTGCGCAGCCCGTTCCGCTCGGCCTCGATCTCCTCGCAGTCGTAGAACACGTAGGTGACGTCGCGGGTCGGCTCCGGGACGGTCGCGGCGAGCCGCAGCGCGACCGCGACGCCGCTCTTCATGTCGGTCGTCCCGCAGCCGTAGAGGCGGTCGCCGTCCACCCGCGACGGCAGGTTGCCGTTCAGCGGGACGGTGTCGAGATGCCCGGCGAGGACGACCCGCTCGGCGCGGCCGAGCCCGGTGCGGGCGACGACGCTGTTCCCGTCGCGCACCACCTCCAGGTGCGGCACGGCCCGCAGCGCCTCCTCGACGGCGTCGGCGAGGGCCCGCTCCCCGCCGCTCACCGACTCGACGTCCACGATGGCGGCGGTCAGCTCCGTCACGTGCGAGAACAGATCAAGGCCCATGTTCAAGTCCTACCATTGCGATCGTGGACATGCCTGTGCTGGAGTGCGCCGTCCGGTGGGCGCTGCCCGCCGACGATCCCGACATGCGCGACCTGCTGGACGAGACCGAGCGCGACCGCTACGAGCGGTTCCGCCGCGCCGAGGACAGGGCCCGCTTCGTCACCGGCCGCTTCCTCGCCCGCACCGCCCTCGCCGAGGCCGTCGGCCTCGACCCGAAGAGCATCCGGTTCACGACCGACTGCCCGCACTGCGGCGGCCCCCACGGCAAGCCGCGCCTGCCCGGCGCCGAGGTCGACTTCTCACTCTCCCACTCGGGCGACCGCGTCGTCCTCGTCCTCGCCGAAGGGGCCGAAGTCGGCGTGGACGTGGAGCAGGAGCGCGACCGCGACCTCGACCGGCTCGCCGACATGGTCCTCACCGAGGCCGAGCGCGCGGCCCTCGCCGCCATGGACGACAAGGTCCGCGGCTTCCACGCCTACTGGAGCCGCAAGGAGGCCCTGCTGAAAGCGACCGGCCACGGGCTGGCCGCGCCGATGTCGGACATCCACGTGTCCGCCCCGGACGAGCCCGCCGAGGTCGTCTCCTGGACGGGCGAGGCGGCCGTCTACCCGGTCCGCCTCGCCGACCTGACCCCGGGCCCCGGCTACGCCGCCGCGGCCGCCGTCCGCACCGCCCGCCCCCTGAAAATCACCGAGGTCACGTGTTAATACCGTGGTCCCGCAGGATCTCGTTGAGGGACGCCTTGTCGTGGCGCTGGCCCTCTTCGAGGCGCTTGAGGATCAGCACGGCGGGCAGGCCGAACGTGCCGCCCTTGAACTCCTTCGTGCGGGTGCCGCCGACCGCGACGCACCAGTCGGGGACGCGGCCGCGCGCGACCTCCTCGCCCGTCTCCACGTCGATGACCGGCATGGACGCGGACAGGTTCGTCCCGGAGCCGATGACCGCGCCGCGCCCCACCCGCGCACCCTCCACGATCATGGAGCGGCTGCCGATCATGGCGTCGTCCTCGATGATCACCGGCTTGGCGTTCGGCGGCTCCAGCACCCCGCCGATGCCCACCCCGCCGGACAGGTGGACGTTCTTGCCGACCTGCGCGCACGAGCCTACGGTCGCCCACGTGTCGACCATCGTCCCCGAGTCGACGTAGGCGCCGATGTTGGTGAACGACGGCATCAGCACGACGCCGGGCGCGAGGTAGGCGCCCCACCGGGCGATCGCCCCGGGGACGACGCGGACGCCGTCCAGCGTGCTCTTCAGCGGGATCCGGTCGTGGTACCGGAAGTCGCCGACCTGCGAGCGCACCATGCCGAGGACCTTGAAGCTCAGCAGGATCGCCCGCTTCGCCCGCTCGTCGACGATCACCTCGTCGGTGCCGGGGTCAATGCGGGCGACGCGGGCCTCGCCCGTGTCGAGCTGGTCGACGGCGGCGACGATGGCGGCCCGAGCGTCGGCGTCCTCGGGCGTGAGCTCGGCGCGCCGCTCCCACAGCTCGTCGATGCCGCCGGAGATCGGGCTGGTGAACGTTTCGGTCATGGTCCTTGAGCTTAGTGGGGGCCGTCTCCCGGTACCGTCTTCGCGTGGCTGTTTGGGCGAGGTTGCGGGCGCGCCCCGAGGCGGGGGGCGACGGCGGGCGGGGCCGCCGGGGGCGGCACTGGGCGGCGGGCGTGTCGGTCGTCGTGCTGCTGCTCGGCGTCGGCGCCTACGTGCTGTTCCAGAAGGCCCGTCCTTACCTGCACGGCTCGGGCTGCGAGGTGAACACGAGCTCCGGCAAGATGCCGCTCGACCTGGAACAGGGCGCGAACGCCGCCACGATCGCGGCCGTCGCGTTCCGCAAGCAGCTCCCCGAGCGGGCCGTGGTGATCGCCTACGCGACCGCGATCCAGGAGTCGCACATCCGCAACCTGGCGGGCGGCGACCGCGACTCGGTGGGGATGTTCCAGCAGCGTCCCTCGCAGGGCTGGGGCTCGCCGGACAAGCTGCGCGACCCCGTCCAGGCCACCAGCAAGTTCTTCGACGCCCTGGTCAAGGTGAAGGACTACCTCGACCGCGACCTGCACGACGCCGCCCAGCGGGTGCAGCGCAGCGCGGACGGCCGCGCCTACGCCCAGCACGAGGACGACGGCGTCCTCCTCGCCCGCGCCTTCACCGGCCGCGAGCCGGGCACCGCGCGCTGCTGGTTCCCGCCGGACAAGCGGACCGCGTCCCGCCGCCCGGAGGCGGTCCGCGAGATGCGCCGCGCCTTCGGCGGCCGCCTCCAGGTCACCGGCCCGAGCCCGCTCGCCTACAACGCCCCGTCACGCCCCAACGCCTGGAACGCGGTGAGAGTCACGAACGCCCGAGCAGGTTGGGCGGTAGCCGCCTGGGCCGTGACCCACGCCCAGGTCTACGGCCTGACCGAAATCCGCTACGCAGGCCGCCACTGGCAGTCCACCGCGGGCCACGACGGCTGGACGGAAGACAAACCAGCCCCCACCACCGCCGTGATCATCCAGTAACGACCACGGTGTGCTGACGTCCACGAGGCCACAACCTTCAAGTGACTTTTAGTTTGAAGCACCAATCACACACAAAACTAAAAGTGACTTGTAGGTACGACGGCGGTAGTGTCGCCGCATGCGGCAGCGGGACGAGGAGCCACGCGCCCGGCTGTGGCGCCGGGCGGCCCGTCAGCGCGGATACTTCACCGCCGCGCAAGCCCTGGAGGACGGCTACTCCTACCAGGCGCAGCACTTCCACGTGCGAAGCGGCAACTGGGTCCGCGTCGACCGCGGCGTCTACCGTTTTCGCGAGTTCGACGACCTGCCGACCGGCGAGAACGATCACCTCGTCCGCTGGACGCTGTGGAGCCGGGACCTGGCGGTGGTGTCGCACGGCACGGCACTCGGCGTCCACGACCTCGGCATCGCCAACCCCGCCGAGATTCATCTGACGGTCCCGCCGGGGTTCCGACGACGAGACCCGGCGGTCGTCGTCCACCACGCCGAACTCTCCCCTGACGAGATCGAAGAACATGAAGGGTTCCGCGTGACCACTCCCGTCCGCGCCATCGCGGAGTCCGCCGCCGACCGGCTCGACCAGGACGCGATCGACTCGGCCGTCACCGAACTGCTCGACCGGGGAACGGCGACCAAGGGTCAACTCATCCGGGCCGCACAACACCTGGGCGCACGCGCGGAACTCGCAGTTGAGCGAGCCCTCCACGCGGAACGCGCATGAGGCGGTACGCGAATGCGGTGGACCTTCGCCGCGCGTTGGAGGCCCGGCTGAAGCAGCGGGCGGACGAGACAGGCGCAGACCTCAGCCGCCTCCGCCGCGTCGCGGTGTTCGACCGGATCGGTGCCCGGCTGTCGGTCGCGGAGCGTCGGTGGGTCCTCAAGGGTGGAACCTCCCTTGAGTTCCGTCTGGGCGGCCGAGCACGCGCCACCAAGGACCTAGACCTGGCGCTGCCGGACGGGCCGACGTACGACGGCGAGGCGCTGCGCGAGGAACTGATCGAAACGCTCGCTCTCGACGTCGACGGCGACGGCTTCGCGTACTCCGTGAAGCCTCCGACATCCCTGGAGCCCGATGCGGCGGGACGTCCCGGCTGGCGCTTCTCCGTCGACAGCAGGCTCGCCGGCAAGTCGTTCGCCGCCATCAGGCTGGACGTGGTGCTGCGCGGCGACGAGCTGGCGGCAACCGAGCACATCGCACTCCCAGGTGTGCTCGATTTCGCCGACGTACCTCCCCGCACGATCGAGTCGGTAGATCGACGCCAGCACTTCGCAGAGAAACTGCACGCACTCACCCGCGACTACGGCTCCCGCCCGAACACTCGGGTGAAGGACCTCGTTGACATGGTCCTGCTGATCGAGGACGGCCTCGCTGCGGACAAACTCTTGCTGGACGTGGTGAATCACGTGTTCGCCGTCCGCGCCACTCACCCAGTGCCGACGGCCATCCCCGATCCGCCATTCGGCTGGGCGAAGGACTACCCGATGCTCGCCGAAGACCTGACCCTCGCCGATCCCGACCTCACCACCGCACTCGATCTGCTGCGCAAATTTTGGGCACAAGCCCTAACCACGGAAACGGAACCTGACTGAAGTCCGTTACGCGGGCCGCCACTGGCGGTGAGGTGGCCGGATTCGGCAATTGAATTTTCGCCTGTTGATCATGAATGGGCTTCGTGGCTCCATGGCGGGACACTCGTGAAAGGAGTGGCTCCCATGTTGCGAACGCTCAGTCACATCTCTCTTACCGCTTCTGTTGTCGCGGCGCTGGCCGTGGTGCCCGCCGCCGCTGCGGTGGCCGCCGGTCCTCCGGATACCTGCCAGACGAACTATCGCTGGCTGTGCGGGTGGAGTGAAGGCGACTTCAAAGGGGTGGAGGCCGACTTCGACTGGACGCCCTGCCAGAACTCGCCGGTCCCGCTCCGCTCGGTCGCCAACACGGTCGGAAAGCTGTCTCTGGCCGTCATGGCGGTTTACTCGGGGCCGGACTGCACCGGTGAGTTCCTCGGCTCGGTCTCGGCTCAACAAAGGCTGCGCTATCTGCCCAAGCCGGGGCTGAGCGTCTCCGTCGCCGTCTGATCGCGAAGCGCCCCCGGCCGCGCAGGCGGCCGGGGGCGGTGCGTTACTTGGCCGGGATCGGTTCCGGGACGGGTTCCGCGTGCGCGTCGGTCCCTTCGCCTCGGGTGTGGGCGGCGCGGAGGGAGACGAGGGCGGCGGCGGCCACGAAGATCGCGCACACCAGGAGGGCGCGGGCGAAGCCCGAGGTCAGCGCCTCCGGGACCGGCTTTCCGGTGGCCAGGGCGTGGGACGTCCTGGACGTCGCCACCGCCGAGAAGATCGCCAGGCCGAGCGCGCCGCCGATCTGCTGCGAGGCGTTGAGGAGGGCGGCGGCGAGGCCCGCCCTGTCCGGCGGGACGTTCGCGTTCGCGGCGGTCGTGATGGAGACGAACGCCACGCCGAGCCCAAGGGAGGTGACGAGCAGGCCCGGCAGGAGGTCGGGCAGGTACGCCCCGTCCACCGGGATGCGGGACAGCCAGAAGATCCCGCCGCCCGTGACCAGGAGGCTCGCGACGATCAGCGGGCGCGTCCCGACGCGCGCCACCAGCTTCGGGGTCATGGACGCGGCCACGCCGACGCCGAAGCACAGCGGCAGGTACGCCGAGCCCGTCTTCATCGGCGAGTAGTGCAGCACGTTCTCCATGTAGAGGCTGAGGAAGAAGAACAGCGACGCGACCCCGGCGACCGCGACGAGGTAGGCGACGTCGGTGACGGCGAGCCCGCGGACGCGGAAGATCGACAGCGGCAGCAGCGGGCTGCGGCGCCGCTGCTCGTTCACGGCGAACGCGGCGAGCAGGGCGGCCGTCCCGGCGAGCCCGCCGATGGTGCGGGCCGCGTCCCAGCCGACCTCCGGGGCCTTGACCAGCGTGAAGACGAGCAGCAGCATCCCGCCGGTGACGAGGACGGTGCCGCCGACGTCGAAGCTCGCGAGCCGGGCCGCGCGGCGGTCGCCGTCCACGAGCAGGAACAGGCCGGCGATCACCAGGACGCAGACCGGCGCGTTGACCAGCATCACCCAGCGCCAGCCGAGGCTGTCGGTGAGCAGCCCGCCGAGCAGGACCCCGGCGGCGCTCGCGCCGCCGGCGACGCCGCCCCACACGCCGAGCGCCTTGGCCCGGTCGCCGCCCTCCCTGAAGGTCGTCGTCAGGATGGACAGGGTGCCGGGCAGCATGATCGCGGCGCCCACGCCCTGGGCGAGCCGCGCCCCGACGAGCATGCCCGAGTTCACCGCGAGGCCCCCGGCGAGGGACGACAGCGAGAACAGCACCGTCCCGGCCACGACGACGCGGCGGCGGCCGAGCAGGTCGGCGAGCCTGCCGCCGAGCAGCATGAGCCCGCCGTAGGTGAGCAGGTAGCCGCTCGGCACCCACTGGAGATCCTGGACGGAGAAGTCCAGGTCCGCGCGGATGGCGGGCAGCGCAACGTTGACGATCGAGGCGTCGATGAAGTCCAGGAACGCGATCGCGCACAGCAGCGTGAGGGTGAGCTTGCCGCGTCCGGTCGCGAGGAAGGACGGCCGTGTGTCCGTCATGGGGCGATGACCTCCGAATTCCGAAACTGTCGCGTCCCATGAGCGGATCGGCGGGGCGGTGTGTGACAGCCGCCCCGCCGGTGAGGCTCACATCACACTCGCGGCCGGGATGCCCGGCCCGGACGGGCTCTCCCGCGCCGAGGGCGACTCGTGATCATCGCACCGGGGCGCGCCACCGGGTGAACCTCCGCTCGACCAGCACGAGCAGGTGGTTGAACAGCAGCCCGAGCGCGGAGATCGCGATGATGCCGGCGTACATGTCGTCGATCGCGAAGTTCTGCTGGGACGAGTTGATCAGGAACCCGAGCCCCTCCTTGGCGCCGACCATCTCGGCGACGATCACGACCAGCACGGCGGTGGCCCCGGCCAGCCGGATCCCGGTGAACACCGTCGGGACGGCCGCGGGCAGGATCACCTTCTGGAAGATCCGCGGCGCGGACAGCCCGAGCGACCGCGCCGACTTGACCAGCGTCGGGTCGACGGTGCCGACCGCGCTGATCGTGTTGAGCAGGATCGGCCACGTGCAGGCGTACAGGACGATCGCGACCTTCGACGTCTCGCCGATGCCGAGGATCAGCACGAACACCGGCAGCAGCGCGATCGCGGCGGTGTTGCGGAACAGTTCGAGCAGCGGGTTCAGCAGCTCGGCGACCGGCCGGTACCAGCCGATCAGCAGGCCGAGCGGGACCGCGACGGCGATCGACAGGCCGAATCCGGACAGCGAGCGGACGAGGCTGGCCTCCGCGTCCTGCCACAGCCGTCCGCTTCCGGCCAGATCCCACAGCGCCGGGGCGATCTCCGACACCGGCGGCAGGAAGATCCGGTCGACCAGGCCCGCGCGCGGGGCCAGCTCCCAGACGGCGAGGAACGCGGCGAGCGCGACGGTCCGCCGCAGCAGCACGCCCGCCTTCGCCAGCCCCCGCCGGGACGCCTTCCGGGACGGCGCCGCCGCCGTCCGCCCGGCCGGTGCGGCGACCGGGGCCTCGGCGGTGCTCGTCATGGCGTCCCGCCCTTCTGGACGGCGACGGCGCGCACCTCGTCGCGCAGCAGGGACCAGACCCGGTGCCGGTGCGCGGCGAACTCGGGGGTCGAGCGCGGGTCGCGGTCGGCGTCGCGGGGGCCGAGGTCGATGTCCACGACCTCCTTCACGGTGCCGGGCCGCGCGGTCATGACGGCCACGCGCCCGCCCAGGTAGACGGCCTCGTCGATGCCGTGCGTGATGAACACGACGGTCTTGCCGGTCTTCGCCCAGATGCGCAGCAGCTCCTCCTGGAGCGAGTCGCGGGTCTGCGCGTCGAGGGCGGCGAACGGCTCGTCCATGAGCAGGACGTCCGGGTCGTAGGCGAGGCTGCGGGCGATCGCGACCCGCTGCTTCATGCCGCCGGACAGCTCGTGCGGGTAGCGGTCCGCGAAGCCGGAAAGGCCGACCAGCTCCAAGTGCCGCCGGGCGGTCTCGACGCGCTCGCGGCGGCCGAGGCCCTTGGCCTCCAGGCCGAACTCGACGTTGCGCAGCGCCGTCCGCCAGGGCAGCAGGGCGTACTGCTGGAACACGATGCCGCGGTCCAGCGCCGGTCCGGTCACCTCCGCGCCGTCGATCAGGACGCGCCCGGACGTCGGCGCCGCCAGCCCGCCGATCAGGTCGAGCAGCGTGGACTTGCCGCAGCCGGACGGCCCGACCACCACCAGGAACTCGCCCTCCGCGACGTCCAGGGAGACGTCGTGCAGCGCCGTGACCTCGCCGCCGCCCCGGACGGGGAACGTCTTCCCGAGCCCGGAGACGCTGATCTTCGCCGTCATCGTCCGCTTCCTCCCTGCCGGTACGGGTTGAACCTGTTGGTGTAGAGGTCGGCGGCCTTGATCCGGCCCTTCGGGATCTGGCCGACGTCCTCCAGCCAGGTCCGCCAGGTGTCGAACTCCCGGTCGGTCAGCACGCCGCCCTTCTCCGCGACGCCCCAGGACTTCCAGTACTTGAGCGCGTCGGCGTTCTCGTTCCGCCCGCGCGCCTGGAGGATCTTCGTGAGCCGGGCGACGATCTCGGCGCGCGGCCGGCCCCGCGACCACTCGATGGTCCTGGCGATGCCCGCGGTGAACGCCCGCACGGTGTCGGGGTTCCGCTTGATGAAGTCGTCGCGGAAGACGTAGGACCCGGCGGTGAACGAGCCGAGGAAGTCGTGGTCCTTGAACAGCGGGCGGATGCCGCCCGTGGCGACCGCCTTGTCCTGGAAGATCCCGCTGAGCGCGGCGACGTCGATCTGCCCCCGGCGCAGCGACTGCTCGGTGGTGACCGGCGGGACGGCGAGCGGCTCGACCTTGGCGATGTCCGCCGAGGTGAGCCCGTTGCGCCGCAGGTAGAGGTCGAGGACGGCCTGCGAGTGCCCGCCCAGCGTGTTCATCCCGATCTTCTTGCCGATGAGGTCGCGCGGGCTCTTGATCGGGCTGTCGTTGAGGACGAAGAACCCGTTGTAGTACTTGTCGTCGGTGCCGTAGTAGCCGATGACGGACGTGATCGGCGCGCCCGCCGCCTGGAGCTTGACGATCGCGCCGTTGAACGCGCCGCCGAAGTCGACCTGCCCGGTCGCGGCGGACTGGACGTCCTGCGGCCCGCTGATCGTGTTGCCGACCCACTTCAGCTTCACGTCGCCGAGGTGGCCGAGGTCGGCGGCGAGCTCCGGCAGGATGACCTGCCCGGTCCAGCCCTGGTAGCGCAGGGTGGCGGTGCGCCGCGCGCCGCCCGCCGCGGTCCCGCAGGCCGCCGCGGCGGGACCGGCGGCCGCCGCGATCGTGAGCGCGGAGATGAGTCGTCGTCGGGTCAGGCCCGTGGGGACGGGTGTGCTCACCGTGGTCTCCTTTGGTGGCTGGGGTTTCGGGGAATTTCCTACTTTAACAGTAGGAATAGTTGACTATGGGTGGACGTCGTGATTCGCTGAGGCGCAGCGGTGCTGTTCCGCCCCGCGGTCCCCGTCCCGAATCCCGCCAGAGCGAGCCACCAGAGCGAGCCACCAGAGCCGTGCACCAGAGCCGTGCCACCAGAGAAGGGGTAGATCACATGACCGGGTTCGACATCCGCCGGATCGGCGGCCGGGTCGGCGCCGAGGTCGTCGGCCTCGACCTGCGCGACCTTTCCGACAAACTGTTCGACGAGCTGCACGACGCGCTGCTGGAGTTCAAGGTCCTGGGGTTTCGCGGGCAGGAGCTGACCGATGACGACCAGATCTCGTTCGCGTCCCGGTTCGGCCCGCTCACCGGCGCCCATCCGACCGTCCCCGCCCTGGACGGGAATCCGGAGATCCTGCCGGTCGACAGCGAGTCAGGACGGGCGAACCAGTGGCATACCGACGTCACGTTCATCCAGTCGCCGCCCAAGATCAGCACCCTGCGCGGCCTCGTCATCCCGCCCTACGGCGGCAACACCCTGATTGCCAACACCGGCGCCGCCTACCGCGACCTGCCCGCCGAGCTGCGCGAGCTGGCCGACCGGCTGTGGGCCGTCCACTCCAACGACTACGACTACGTGAAGCCGCAGAAGGGCAGCGTCGATCCCGCGAAGGCCGCCGAGCACCGCCGCGCGTTCCTGTCCCAGACGTGGAAGACCGCGCATCCGGTGGTGCGGGTGCACCCCGAGTCGGGTGAGCGGAACCTGTTCATCGGCGGGTTCGCGCAGAGCGTCGTCGGGCTGACGTCCTCGCGCGAGGGGCGCGCGATCCTCGACCTCCTCCAGGCGTACGTGACGCGGCCGGAGAACGTCCTGCGGTGGGTGTGGGCGCCGGGCGACCTCGTCGTGTTCGACAACCGGATCACCCAGCACTACGCGCCCGACGACTACGGCGACCTCCCCCGCCTGCTGCACCGGGTCACGGTCGCGGGCGACATCCCGAAGGCCGTGGACGGACGGCGCTCCTACATCGTCGAAGGCGACGACGCCTCCCACTACACCCCGGCGGTGTCCGCCGCCTGATGAGACATCCGGGCCTGGTGTTGGGCTGGCACCGGGCCCGGAACGGCGTCACCCGGAACGGCGTCCAGAACGGCGCCCGCCCGGAACAGGACGCGGATCACCGGGAGCGGGGAAGGACGCACCTGGAGTCCAGGCCGAGCACGTGGTTCAGCCGGCCGAACGCGAGCCAGGAGCCGACGCACATCGTCAGCTCCACGATCTCGCGCTGGTCGTAGTGCGCGGTCATCCGCTCCCAGAACTCCTCGTCCAGCGCGTGGTGGTCGAGGGCGTACCGCTCGGCGTACTCGGCGGCGAGGCGGGTTCGCTCATCGAACGCGCCAGTGGTACGCCACTCGGCCACCGCGTCCGCGAACTCCGCCTCGACCTTCCGGCCGTCGCGCTCGGTGCGCCAGTCGAGGCAGAACAGGCACCCGTTGAGCTGAGCGACGCGCAGCCGGGCCGCCTCGAACTCGCGCAGCCCGAGCGTCGTGTGCTCGTACACGGCGAGCGACAGGTTCGCCGCCGCCGGGCCGATGCCGGGCACCATCTCGCCCCACACGTAGCCGATCGGGTCCTTGCCGTCCGGGACGTCGATGTTCATCCGGCCTCCCTCCCGAGTTTCCCGGCGGCGGGACGCAGCGGGACGTCGAGCGCGTCGTACAGCCCCGGTTCGGCGTCCACCAGCCAGTCGATCGCGCCGACGAGCCGTCCGGCCGCCGTCGCGTTGCCGCCCGCCGCGCGGTTGCCGTTCTCGTCGGTCGCCTCGACGGTGACCTCGATGCGCGGCGCGCCCTCGATGATGACGCGGTGCGCGCCGTCGCCGTCCGGCGGGGACGGCCAGTCGGGCGCGCAGGACGGGTCGATCCGCGTGACGTGCTCGATCACGATGCGCGGCTCGCCGCCGACGATCCCCTGCACCTCGAACCGGAGCGCGCCCTGCGTCCCCTTCTCGAACCCGCCCATCGCGGCGGTGGTCACGTCGGCGTCCAGCGGACGGCGTTCGACGGTCTCGCGGATCTCGTCCAGCTCGGCGTCGAGCGCCCGCGCCATCAGCCGGATCTGCCCGCCCCACACCATCGTCGGGACGGTCGGCGCGACCATCGGCGGCTCGTAGTCCATCGGCTGGCCCATGCCGACCAGGTACCGGACGGCGTCCGGCTGGTCGTAGGCCGAGTAGTCGAAGATCTCCTGGCAGCGGATCGCGTCCACGACGCCGCCGAGCCCGCTGACCAGCAGCGGCAGGACGTCGTTGCCCCACCCGGGGTCGATGCCCGACACGAACAGTGAGCCGCCGCCCTCGGCGACCGCGTCCAGCACCGCCCGCCGCGTCTCGGGCGGGGCGCCGCGCTGGTCGTAGAGCGCGTACAGGGCGGGCGTGACGACGACCGCCCCGGCCCGGATCGCGGAGACGACGTCGGCGAGCGCCTCGTCCGGCCGGATGTCGCCGGACGCCGCGTAGACCACGGCCTGTGGACGCTCCGCCAGCACCGCCCCGGCGTCGTCGGTCGCCGCGACGCCGAGGTCGCGGCCGAGGCCCGCGAGGTCGCCCGCGTCGCGTCCGGCCTTGCCCGGATCGTGGACGATCACCCCCGCGAGCCGCAGCGCCGGATGCGCCGCCACGGCGCGGATCGCGGCCCGTCCGACATTGCCGGTGCCCCAGACGATCGCGGAGATCATGGCCGGAACGTAACAGAGTTTCGCGGCCTAGCCAAGCAAATGCTTGGTAGCCGCATGTGGACATGAGTTACTTTCACGTAACCCCGTGACGCGCCCGGCGCCGCAGAGGTAGAACCCGTTTCAATCTCATCCCGAATGAGGGAGGTCACATGGCTGACTCCACCAGTGGCGGGTTGTCGCGGCGGCGGTTCCTCGCTGGAACCGGTTCCATCGCCGGGCTCGGCATGCTGGGCCTGCCGGGACGCGCCACGGCGGCTCCGGGCACGGCGGCTCCGGGCGCCGCGGGCCCGATCGGCGACGGCGCCCGCGTCCCGGCACTGATCATCGGCACCGGCTACGGCGGCTCGGTCGCCGCGCTCCGGCTCGCCCAGGCGGGCGTCGACGTGCACATGGTCGAGATGGGCATGGCCTGGGACACCCCGGGCCCCGACGGCAAGCTCTTCCCCAACACCCGCACGCCCGACCACCGCTCCTACTGGCTCCGCACCCGCACCAAGCAGCCGATCAGCAACTTCCTGGGCTTCCCGCTCGACAAGGACGTCCCGCGCTACACCGGCATCCTCGACGCCGAGGACTTCGGCGGCATCCTCGTCTACCAGGGACGCGGCGTCGGCGGCGGGTCGCTCGTCAACGGCGGGATGGCCGTGACGCCGAAGCGGTCGCGGTTCGGGGCCGTGCTGCCGTCCGTCGACGCGGACGAGATGTACGGCGTCTACTACCCGCGCGCCAACGCCGGGCTCGGTGTCAACGAGATCGACCGGGCCTGGTTCGACACCACCGACTGCTACCAGTACGCCCGCGTCGGACGAAAGCACGCCCAGCGCTCCGGGTTCGAGTTCGTCTACGTCCCGAACGTGTACGACTTCGACTACATGAAGCGTGAGGCGGCGGGGACCGTCCCGCAGTCGGCGCTCGCCGCCGAGATCCTGTACGGCAACAACTACGGCAAGAAGTCCTTGCAGAAGACTTACCTGGCCCAGGCGAAGGCCACCGGACGGGTCGCTATCTCGCCGCTGCACAAGGTGACGTCGGTGTCCCCCGCGTCCAACGGCGGCTACACGGTCGTGATCGACCAGCTCGACACCACCGGGGCCGTCACCGCCACCAAGACCGTCACCGCGGACAGGGTCTTCTTCGCGGCGGGCAGCGTCGGCACCAGCAAACTGCTCGTCCAGATGAAGGCGACCGGGCGGCTTCCCAACCTGAACGGCGAGATCGGCAAGGGCTGGGGCGACAACGGCAACGTCATGTGCGGCCGGGCCAACCACCTCTGGGACCCGACCGGCAAGCTCCAGTCGGCCATGCCGACCGGCGGCATCGACAACTGGGACGCGGGCGGCGCGTTCGCCGAGGTCGCGCCGATCCCCACCGGCATCGAGACCTACGCCTCGTTCTACCTGTCGATCACGAACACGCCGCACCGCGCCGAGTTCACCTGGAACGCGGCGGCCGGGCGCGTCGACCTGAGCTGGCAGACCGCCTGGAAGCAGGCGAGCATCGACCGCGCCAAGACGATCTTCGACAAGATCAACCAGAAGGAGGGGACGATCTACCGCACCGACCTCTTCGGCGCGTCCAAGATCTGGGGCGACCACCTCACCTACCACCCGCTCGGCGGGGCCGTCCTGAACAAGGCCACCGACAACTACGGGCGCCTGCGCGGGCATCCCGGCCTCTACGCCATCGACGGATCGCTCATCCCCGGCAACACCAGCGTCAACCCGTTCGTCACCATCACGGCGCTCGCGGAACGGAACATCGAGGAGATCGTCGCCACCGACCTGTGATGGGCGCGGGCTGGGCCGCGGGCACCGGTCGCGGACGCGGACGGCCGGTGCCCGGCGAATGGCTCCCGCCTGCCGGGGAAACGGCTTCCCATGGAGATACCCCGGACGATCGTGATCACCGGGCACTTCCCACCGGAGCCGGGCGGGGTGCAGACGTTCACCTGGGAGCTCGTCCGCAGGCTGCCCGCCGACCGGCTGCTCGTGATCGCGCCCGCCTGGCCGGGGGCCGCCGCGTTCGACGCCCGGCTCGACTTCCCGGTCGTCCGGCGGCACGCCTACCTGCTGTTCCGCGGGCTGCGGCGGCTCTCCGCCCGGCACCGCGCGGACGCCGCCTGGATCACCGCCGCCGCGCCGTTCGGCATGTACGCGCCGTTCGTGAAGCTCGCGGGGGTGCACCGGCTGATCGGCTCCACGCACGGGCAGGAGCTCGGCTGGTTCCGCGCCGCGCCGACCCGCGCCGCGCTGCGCGCCGTGGCGCCCGCGTTCGACGCGCTCACCTTCCTCAGCGCCGGGACGCGGGCGGAGCTGGCCCGCGTCCTCGGCGACCGGACACGCCTCGTGCAGCTCGCCGGGGCCGTCGACCCGCTCAGGTTCCGGCCGGGACTGGACGGTTCGGCGGTCCGGCGGCGGCACGGGCTCGGCGGCGGCCCCGTCGTGCTGAGCGTGTCGCGGCTCGTCCGGCGCAAGGGCCACGACCGGCTGCTGGACGCCTGGCCCGAGGTCCTCCGGCGGCATCCGGACGCCCGGCTCGTCATCGTCGGCGACGGCCCGACCCGCGCCCGCCTCACCGACCAGGCGGCCCGCGCCGCACCCGGCACGGTCACGGTCACCGGCCCGGTGTCCCCCGCCGACCTGCCGCGCTACTACGCCGCCGCCGACGTGTTCGTCCTGCCGTGCCGGGACGAGCGCGGCGGCCTCCAGGTCGAGGGCCTCGGGCTGTCGGTGCTGGAGGCGTCGGCGGCCGGGCTGCCGGTCGTGGTCGGACGCTCCGGAGGCAGCCCCGAATCCGTCCAGGACGGGCGGACCGGCGTCCTGCTCGACGCGGCGCGGCCGGACGCGCTCTCCGGCGTCCTGCACGAACTGCTCTCCGACCCGGACCGGGCCCGCGCCCTCGGCGCGAACGGCCGCCGCTGGGTGTGCGAGCAGTGGAGCTGGGACCGCGCCGCCGCCCGCCTCGCCGCCCTGCTGCGCGGGGCGCCACCTGTCGAGCCGCCACGGCCCTGGGACGCGGCACGGGGGGTCGAGCCCGCATGGGACTCAAGGACCGGCTGAACCGCCGCGACTTCCGGCGGCTCATGGTGGGCCAGACCGTCTCCTCCCTCGGCGACTGGATGGGGACGCTCGCCCTCATGTACTTCGTGCTGGAGCTGAGCGGCTCCACCACGGCGGTCGGCGGCGTCCTCGTACTGCGGCTGCTGCCGTCCGCGCTCGGCGCGCCGCTCGCCGCGCGGGTCGTCACCCGGTGGCGGCGGCGCAGCGTGATGATGACGTCCGACCTGATCCGCGTCGGGATGGCGGTGGCGCTGCCCGTCCTGCCCCACCTCTGGTGGGTCTACTTCTGGGCGTTCGCGATCGAGGTCGTCGGCCTGTGCTTCCTGCCCGCGCGCGACGCCGCGATCCCCTGGCTCATCGAGGGCCCCGACCAGAAGGAGCACGACACCGGCACGCTGGAGGTCGCCAACGGCATCACGATGGCCACGTCCTACGGCATGATCCCGGTCGGCGCGGGCGCGTTCGGCCTCATGCTCTGGGTCTCGAACCACGTCGGATGGGAGGGCCACTGGCGCTACGTCGTCGTGTTCTGGCTGGACGCGCTGACCTACCTCGTCTCCTATTTCGCGATCCGCTCCATTCCGGACCTCGGGCCGCGGCGCGGCGAACGCTGGGCAACCGAGCCGGAGGAGCCGAAACAGGGCGGATTCCTGGACGCGCTCCGGCTGCCCGTGGTGCGCGGCGTCCTCCCCGGCGTCGCGGTCGTCGCGCTCGGGCTGGGCGCGCTGTTCTCGCTCGGCGTGGTGTTCGTGCAGGACGTCGTGCACGCGGGCCCGATCGGCTTCGGCGTCCTCGTCGCCCTGTTCGGGGTCGGGGCGGTGAGCGGGCTGGTGATCGTCCGCAAGGGCGACTGGCACCTGATGACGCAGATCCGCACGGCCACCGCGCTGCAGGGCGTGACGATCGCCATGATGGGCGCGATCGCGTCGCTGACCTGGTCGTTCGTCGGCGCCGTCCTGTTCGGCGGCGCCGCCACCGCCGCCCTCGTCGGCGGCATCACCTACATGCAGGAGAGCCTGGACGGCTACCGCCGCAACCTGGCCCTGACCGCCTTCCACGCCACCCTCCGCTTCGGCCTGGCCCTCGCCGCGCTCGTGTCGGGCGCCGCGTCCGACGCCCTCGAAGAGTGGAACATCAGCCCCCTGGGCGTGGCCCCGCCCCGCCTGGTCCTGGCCCTGTCCGGCCTGGTGGTGATAGCCGGAACGTTCTTGATCCGCACCGAAAGCGTCCCCGACCCGCCCCGCGACACCGACCCTCCAAGCTCTTGATCGTCTCCCCTCCAGGCGTTTGCAAAAATGTCCATAACGGTCACCCAAAAGGCCGCATCATGATCTCCCCGCCCCGCGCTCAAAACATCGCGGCCGAAGCGGTGCCGCCCCCGGAGATTTGATCGCAAATGCGAGGGACTCGCGGGTCCGCCGACGATAAAGTTCGATACCGAGCATGGACGGTACAGACGTTTCCGGCAGGCTCGCCGATCCGGGCGGAGGGTGCCGGTCGAGGAGGACGCATGCAGCCCCCCGCCTGGTCCGACCCGCCGTTCACGCCCCTTGAGGCGGACGACCCGCCGGACATCGGCGGCTACCGCGTGCTGGCCCGCCTCGGCGCGGGCGGGATGGGGCGCGTCTACCTCGCCACCACGCAGAGCGGACGGCGGCTGGCCGTCAAGGTCATCCGCCCGGAGTTCGCCGACGACCCCGAGTTCCGCCGCCGGTTCGGCCAGGAGGTCACCGCGGCGCAGCGGGTGCAGAGCCGCTACACGGCCGCCGTCATCGACGCCCAGGTCGACGGCCCGCGCCCGTGGATGGCGACGGCGTACGTGCCCGGCCCATCGCTCGCACAGGCGGTCATGGCGAACGGCCCGATGCCGGAGGAGACCGTCCGGACGCTGCTCACCGGCATGGCCGAGGCGCTCCAGGCGATCCACGGCTCCCGCGTCGTGCACCGCGACCTCAAGCCGTCCAACGTGCTGCTCGCCGGGGACGGCCCGCGCGTCATCGACTTCGGCATCGCCCGCGCCGCCGACACCACCCCGCTCACCCGGACCGGGATGCGCATCGGATCACCGCAGTTCATGGCCCCCGAGCAGGCCCTCGGCCGGGACTGCACCACGGCCGTCGACTACTTCGCCCTCGGCAGCGTGATCTTCTTCGCGGCCACCGGCCGCACCCCGTTCGGCGACGGCCCGGACACCGCCGTCCTGTTCCGCATCGCGCACGAGGAGCCGAACCTGGACGGCTGCCCGGAGTCGCTCCGCGACCTGCTCCGGCGCTGCCTCGACAAGGACCCGGCGGCCCGCCCGGACGCCGCCGCGATCCTCGCCGAACTGGCCGCCGACACCGCCGCGCCGTCCTCCGGCTGGCTCCCCGACGACGTAACCCGCCGCCTCCCCGCCTACGCCGCCGCCCCACCCCCACCTCACCCCGGCACCACCCCGCACATGGCGACAGCCGGAACGACACCCATAGGCACACCACCACGCCCTTACCCCGGCCCGCCTCCTGGCCGCGTCTTCCCCGTCCCGCCTCCGGGCGCCCCGTTCCCTCCGGGAGCCCGCCCGCCCGCGTCCTCCGGCTCGGCCGCCACCAAGATCGTCATCGGCGGGGTCGCCTCGCTGCTCCTCTTCGCGCTGATCATCACCGTCGGGGTCACCGCGGCGCACAGAAGCAGAAGCGAGCGGGGGACCCCACTAGGCGCGGCCCCGTCCGCCGCCGCCACGAACAGCGGCGGCGGCACGGAGAACGGCAAGGGCATCGGCAGCCGACTCGGCCACTACACCGACATCAACCTGAGCAACGGTTACACGGTCAGCTTCACCGACGACCCCAAGCACCCAAAGTCGGACCTCTCCAAGGGTGATCTCACCTACGACGGCTACACCATCAGCGGGAGCAGGCTGTCGGTGCTGCCGCCGGGACAGTCCGGCAACTACGAGAACTGCCACGACAGCACCCGCTACACCAACCAACTCGGCTCGGAGTACCTGATCAAGAACAAGCTGATCTGCGCCACCACCGACAGCGGCCTGATCGGCCTCATCAAAATCAAGGAAAGGGGCGACGACCCCAGCGAGTACGTCACCTTCGACCTGACGGTCTACCAGGGCACCCCACCAACCCCCGGCGAGTGACCCACCGTCGCCTCAGACGCGACCGCCCCACCGCAACCAACGCCCCACCGAACTACCGGTCGTACCGTCCAGCCCGGATGTCGCTCACCAGCGCCCCGAAGACCGCGCGCCCGAACGCCAACTTCGGCCCGTCCGGATCCTTCGAGTCCCGGAACGCCACCACCAGCCTGCCCGCGCCGACCTCCACGCAGTTACCGCCTTCGGAGCCACTGTGCGAACTCCTGCGCCAGTTGACAGGCGGTACCCAAAGTGCGCTCACATGTCCTCCATGATCTCCCGAATCAGGTCTTCGGAATCCGCGGCCGACAGGGCGGCAGACCTGATCACGTTGAAGAGTAAGGTAAGTCTGCGGACGTCGTACACGTCTGTGAGCATCTGGCCGTAGCCGCCCGCTCCGTCCACGTAGGCAACATCCGGCAGGCGCTTGTAGCTGAGCACCTGGAAGCCGCTCTCGTGAAACACTTTCGCCTGCGTCGGAATGAGCTGGATTGATATGTGCAGTTCTCCCATCAATTCCAGCAGCCGCTTGCACTGCCCGATCCGCACCTCCGGGTGGAGGTCCCGGATGACCGCCTCGCGAATCATGAGGAAGACCCATGGCGGGTCGTCCTGGGTTAGAAGACTCTGGCGGTCCATGCGGATCGCCACCAACTCGTCGGCCTTCTCCGGGCGCAGCCCGGCACCGAGCACCAGGCGCGCATGGTCTTCGGTTTGAAATAGTCCGGGAATCAGAAGCGGTTCATAGATACTCATTTCTCTTGTGTTCTTCTCGGCCTCGATCAGAGGTCGGAAGCCGCTGGGCACCAGACCCTCTTTCCGAGCCACCACGTGCCTCTCCCACAGGCGATGGAACATCCCGCCGGTCTGGAAATAGGTGTCGAGGTCGTCGGCGAGGCCCTCGGACGGGGGCTTTTCGTAGGTCTCGACCTTCGCGATCCATTGCGGGGTGCAGCCCAGGGCCGCGGCTAGCCTGTTGCGGGAGAGGCCGGACGCCTCGCGTCTCGCGCGCAGTTCGTTGACGAAGACTTCCTGGTAGGCGGAGGGGTTGGCGTCGCGCGAGGGTGCCATCGGGGGGCTCCTGGGGTGTCGGCCCGCTGGGACGGGGGTTCGCCTGACCCGCTCGGGTGCTCGCCGGGGGGTGAGCTGTTCGTAGCTCAGAGTAACTCTCCGCTGGAAGGCTCGCCTGTCGATAGCCGAACCGATTCGCAGGGAACCCGACCCGTGAACGATCAAGAACGCGCATGTCTTCAGGAGCAATATCCCGGTTGGCACATCCGCCGTCCACCGGCGATGGAATGCCTCATCGCCACTCGCCTCGGCCGTCCGCTCACGCAGAGAGAGCTGTATTTCGGCATGCGGGCGACCCTCATCGAGGACTCGTACGAGTTGCTCAGCGAGGCGCTGGCCGTCCAGCGCAGGATCGAGGAGAACCTGTGATCTCCGCTCTCGTGATCATAGGGCTGGCCCTGCTGACCGGCATGGCGGCGTGGGCGCTGGCCTTCTTCGTCGGCCTGGCCGTCTCCGGTACGGGCTACGTGGGCAGACACCGCTGAACTCCCGGAGCGGCCGCCGCGTGCGGTGGCTCTCCCCCGCCCCCAGGAAGAGCAGGCCACCGCGCCCCCTGGACGGCGGCCGCTCCGGGTCTTCTCGGCCGTGCCGTAAATGCCCGTACGGTAGCGGCGAAGCCTGGGTCCTTAACCGTCTGAGCTGGCCCTACCTGGCCCCGGGGACGCATTTCCCGGGGTGGGCGGGAAAGCGTAGGGTGGAGTCGTCGTTGACGACGGGTGATCGCATGTCGGAGAACCAGCATGATGACGCCGCCCAAGGCATCCGCTCCACCATGTCGGGACGAGCCGGTGACGTCGTACAAGCCCGAGATATCCGTGGCGACATACATTTCCACTACGGCCGGGGGACGCATTCCGCGCCGTGGCAGCTCCCCCGCGGCGTCAGGGTCTTCGTCAACCGCCTAGACGACATGGAACGGCTGGACGAGCTGGTCGCCGCGCGGCGGGCCGGGTTGAAGACCGGCAGCGGAACGGTCGTCTACGTGATCGCCGGAACGGCGGGAGTGGGAAAGACGTCGTTGGCCCTGCATTGGGCGCACGGCGTCCGCGAAGAATTCCCGGATGGGCAGCTTTATATCGATCTCCGTGGCTATGATCCGGGCCTTCCCGTGATGCCCGGCCAGGCTCTGGAGCGCTTTCTGATCGCGCTCGGTGTTCCCGCGTCGGCCGTCCCGAACGACGTGGAGGCGAAGTCCAGTCTGTACCGGTCGCTTCTCGCGGACCGGCGAATGCTCGTCATTCTCGACAATGCCGGAACGACCGCGCAGGTCAGGCCGTTGATTCCGGGTACCGGCCCCAGCCTGGCGATCGTGACGAGCCGCAGCAGGCTGTCCGGGCTCCTCGTCCGGGACGGCGCGCAGCGCACGATCCTCGGCACGCTCACCGAGCGGGAGTCGGTCGCCCTGCTCACCGAGACCACGGCGGGCTACCGGACCGGCGACGACCCGGCGGACATCGCCGAACTGGCCCGGCTGTGCGCCCACCTCCCCCTGGCGCTGCGCATCGCAGCGGAACGCGCGGCGAGCCGTCCCGGCATGCCGCTCGGCGAGCTGATCGCGGACCTGCGGGACGAGTCGTCGCTCTGGGACGCGCTGTCCACGGGCGACGAGGGCGAGGCCGACGCGGTCCGGACGGTCTTCGCCTGGTCCTACCGCGCGCTCCCGGCGGACGCGGCCCGGCTGTTCTGCCTCCTCGGCCTGCACCCCGGCGGCGACTTCGGCGTGGCGGCGGCGATGGTGCTGGCGGGTCCCGAGGACGATCGGGTGCGCACCTCCCTGGACGTCCTCACCGGCGCCTATCTACTGGAGCGCCGGGGGACGGGCCGCTACCAGTTCCACGACCTGCTGCGCGCCTACGCGGTGGACAGGGCCGGAGCCGAGATCCCGCAGCCGGAGCAACTGGAGGCGGTCGAGCGGGTGTGCGCCTGGTACCTGCACTGCGCGTACCGGTGCGTCCTCTTGATCGCCCATGACACGACACTGCTGTTCGCGGTCGAGCGGCCGCCGGACTTCCCGCCGGTTCCCTTCACCGACCGGGAGCAGGCCGCCCGGTGGTACGCGGAGGAGAAGCTGAACCTGGTGGGCGCGGTGCGGGCCGCGTCCGAGACCGAGCGGCTGGACCTCGCCTGGAAGCTGGCGGCGGTACTGGAGCGGATCTACGCGACCTACAACCATTTCCAGGACTGGCAGGTCACGTCCCTCGCGGGTCTGGACGCGGTGCGGCGGCTCGGCGATCTGGAGGGCGAGGCGGTCCTGCGCGACAGTCTCGGCCGCCTCTGCCGGATGACGTTGCGGCTGGACGAGGCCGCGCGCCACCACCGGGCGGCGATCGCGATCCACCGGGAGCTGGGCGACCGGCTCAGCACGGTGAAGGCGCTCAACGGGCTCGGCTGGGTGGAGCTGTTCGCGCACCGTCCGGATCGGGCCCGCGCGGAGCTGGAGGAGGCGCTGTCGATCGTCCGGGACCTGGACGATCCGAGATGGTCGGCGACCGTCCGCTACAGCCTCGGCTACGCACTCCTCCAACTGGAGCGGCCCGACGAGGCGCGGGGCCTCCTCGCCGAGGCGCTGGACTCCTTCCGCGCGCTGGACGACCGCCTGTACGAGTCGATGGTCCTCACCGGGTTCAGCCTGCTGCGGCGGAGGCGGGGCGAGCCGGACGAGGCCCTGTCCGCGGCGGCCGACGCGGTGGCGATCGCGCGGGAGATGGACAATCCGCTGTGGGAGGGCACGGCCCTGCTCTACCTGGGCAAGGCGCAGCTCGCCGCCGGACTGCCCGAGGACGCGCTCGGCTCCACCCAGCGCGCCTCCGTGATCTTCCGCCGGGAGGGAGATCCGAGCCGCGAGGCGATGGCCCTGGACGGAACGGGCCGCGCCTACCTCGCGCTGGACAGGCCGTCCGACGCCACCGACTTCCACCGGCGGGCGGCCGCCGTCCATCAGCAGGTCGGGGACCGGTGGAAGCGCGCGAAGAGCCTCGCCCACCTGGCGGACGCCCTGTCGGCGTCCGACGACGGCACCGACGATGAGGAGGCGTCGCGGTACAGGCGTGAGGCCCTGACGATCCTGGCCGGCTACGACGACGTGCGGTCGACGGCGCTCCGGGACGCCGTCCGCGCGACTCTGGGGCGGTCGACAGGCGGCGACTAGATCACCGGGCCTCACCGAGGGGTATCCGCACGTTGCCGCTGCTGTGGGACCCGGGGATGAGGCAGAGGGCCCCTTCTCGTTCGGTGATGTGGTCCAGGTAGAGGAGGCAGTGGAGCTGGTGCGGGTAGCTGAAGAGGGCGGGCACGGGATCGGGGATCACCGGCAGGTGCGCGTGCCAGGGCACCGCGACGCCCGGACGGCCCGCGTGGTTCAGCCGGGCCTCCAGGTCGATCCAGACCTGCGGGCCGAGCAGGGTCCGCGCGATGGAGAGCGGGGGCTCGAAGCGGAGCAGCGGATGGAACACCGGGTCCTTGTCGAGCAGCGACCGGATGTAGATGCTGTCGCCCGGCAGGCTCTCGGCCTCGGGCCGGTCGGCCTCCGCCTCGGCGAGCCGCAGCACGGCCTCCGCGAGGGCGCCGGCGGTCCCCCGGTCGAGCACGCCCCGGAGGAGCAGGTAGCCGGAGCTGACGAGGTCGTCCAGTTCCTCCGGGGTCGCGGTGGTCTCGACCGTCCGGCGGGGATACCCGGCCGCCTGGTCGTTGATCACGAACTCGGTGCTCAGGTGCCGCCCGTCGTCGGACCGGCGCATGCGTCCACCTCCGCTGGGACCGGACCGCGGCGGGGCGTCCGGCGCGGAACCGGCAGGTCGGCGCCGCGAATCGCCGCCAGGAGCTCGGCGAGCGGGAAGGACCGGCGGTGGAACTCCCGCCAGGCGGTCCGTGCCTGCTCCAGCCGCGCCGGGGCCTCGTTCTGATTGACGTACAGCAGGCGGCCGTCGTCGTCGTAGCTCAGGTCGACCACGATCTCGTCGTCGAAGATCCAGGTGTCGGTGAACGGGACGTCGGGGACGTCGTCGCGAAGTATGAACCGGATGTCCTCGCCGGCGGCGCCGTTGACCGCGTAGTACCAGTCGATCTCGAATTGGAGGTACGGGGTGAGGACGCGGTCGATGATGTGGACCCGGCCCATGTACTTCCCGGCGGCGACGCATTCACGGATGTTCCGCGCCCATTTCTCGTTCCGTCCCGGCGGGAGCGGCGCCCCGGCCAGGTAGTGTTCGAAATTCTCGCGCTCGTCGTCCACCCGGTAGACGGGGAGCGTCTCGATGCGACTCGCGGACTCCCGGAATTCGGTGAATAAACGACCGAATTGATCCATGTTGAGAATGATGATAGATCTCCCGAACTGAGGGCGGATCCGCCGTCGGGCACCGTCATCCGGCGGCGAGCGCGCGCTCCAGGATGTAGCGCGGGATCTCCACCGCCCCTTCTCCGGGCGGCAGCACGAGCTCCGCCCTCTCCGGGTCGACGACGAATCCCTGCACCACGATCGTGCCGTTCTCCGTCTCGTACACCGCGGGGCACGGCCCGTTACCGCAGCCGGATCCCCCGATCAGCCTGAGCGCCATGACGTGGACCTTCACCTTGCCCTTTTTATTTGTCCGCAGTTATATAACGGGTTCCATGAACGAGTCAAGCGATAGCGGAATGGGGCATGGAAGATTCTCGATAACCCCTGCCCTGATCCCCGTTTTTATGCGGCCATAATCCACCTTGTCCAATCTCATCTGACACAGTGGTCAATAATCATCATACTTGGCATCTGCGCTCGGCGATCTCTAATAACAATAAGGATCAGCGTCACGCGACCCATCGGAATGCGGCGGTCACCGACGCGCCGGGTCCGGGGGTGCGGGAGGAGTGGCCCGCGGATCGCCGGGCATGATCCCGGCTGGACCGCCTCACGGAGCGGGCTGCAAGGATGGGGGTATGGATTTCAGGTTGGAGCTTGTGGCGGTGCCGGTTTCGGATGTGGATCGGGCCAAGGCGTTCTATGTCGAGAAGGCCGGGTTCAATGCGGACCACGACCATCAGGTGAACGAGCAGATCCGGTTCGTGCAGTTGACGCCGCCCGGGTCGGCGTGCTCGATCGCCATCGGGACGGGGATCGAGCCCGACATGGCACCGGGGTCGTTGAAGGGGCTGCAGCTCGTCGTCGACGACGCGGACGCGGCGCGGGCGGAGCTGGCCGGGCGCGGGGTCGAGGTGAGCGACGTCCACGAGTACCCGTGGGGGCGGTTCGTGTACTTCACCGACCCGGACGGCAACAAGTGGAACATCCAGCAGATCGTGCGGCCCGGCTGACGCGCCGGCGTTAACCGCCGCCTTATCCCTGGTCTGCGGCAATGGGACGATGCGGATACTCGTGGCCGAGGACGAGCGGTTCCTCGCCGACCTGGTGGCCGAGGGACTGCGCAAGCGCGCGATGGCCGTGGACGTCGCCTACGACGGGGCGGGGGCGCTGGAGCGGCTCGCGGTCAACGAGTACGACGTGCTCGTGCTCGACCGCGACCTGCCGTCCGTGCACGGCGACGAGATCTGCCGGGAGCTGGCGCAGCGCGGGGAGAACGTGCGCATCCTGATGCTGACCGCGTCGGGCACGGTTCACGACCGGGTGTCGGGGTTGAACCTGGGCGCGGACGACTACCTGGCCAAGCCGTTCGCGTTCGACGAGCTGGTCGCGCGGATCGGGGCCCTGGCGCGGCGGAACGTCCCGCCGCTGCCGCCGGTGCTGGAGCACGGCGGGATCACGCTCGACACGGCGCGGCGGCAGGCCCGGCGGGACGGTCACGACCTGCGGCTGTCCCGCAAGGAGTACGCGGTGCTGGAGGTGCTCATGCAGGCGCGCGGCACGGTCGTCAGCACGGAGACGCTGCTGGAGCGGGCCTGGGACGAGCACACCGACCCGTTCACCACCGTCGTGAAGGTGACCATGAGCAAGCTCCGGTCGAAGCTCGGCGAACCGGCCGTGATCGTGACCGTCCCCGGGCACGGGTACCGGCTGTGAGGTCGCCCAGGCAGGCGGTGCGCGGGTCGGTGCGGGCCCGGATGACGCTGCTCTACGGCGGGCTGTTCACCGTGATCACGCTGAGCGTGCTCGGGGCCGTCGTGTGGATCCAGAAGCGGATCCTGGACGACCGGGTGTCGGACGGGCCCTTCATCGTCCCGGCCCGGGACGTCCCGTGCGACCAGCGGGGCACGGGGCCGTCGTGCGCGGAGGTCCCCTTCGATCCGCTGGGCCAGGACATGCCCAAGAGGCCCGTCCCGCCGGAGACGCCCCTCCCGCCGGACGCGCTCGGCCCGCGGGACGGGACGGGCCGGGACGTCATCGGCCCGAAGGAGTTCCACGACAGCCTGGCGGGCTCGCAGCGGCTGGTCACCCTGGTCGCCATCGCGGTGATCATCGTGCTGGCGTTCGCGGTGAGCTGGTGGCTCACCGGGCGGCTGCTGCGCCCGCTGACCCGGATCACCGCGACCGCCCGCCTCCTGTCGCTGTCGACGCTGCACGAGCGCATCGCGCTGACCGGCCCCGACGACGAGCTGAAGGAGCTCGCCGACACCTTCGACGCCATGCTCGACCGGCTGGAACAGGCGATCGACAGCCAGCGCCGGTTCGTCGCCAACGCCTCGCACGAGCTGCGGACGCCGCTCGCCATCCAGCGGACGGCGATCGAGGTCGGCCTCGCCGACCCCGATCCGGCGCGGCTCGCCGAGGTCCGGGACGAGATGCTCCGCAACACGCGCCGGTCGGAGCGGCTGATCGAGGGGCTGCTCGTCCTCGCGCAGGGCGAGCGCGGCCTCGACGCGCGGGCCCCCGTGGACCTCGCGTCGGTGGCCGAGCAGGTCGTCGACGACCACGCGGCGCTCGCCGCGCGGGGCGGCGTCTCGGTGTCCGCGGACGTCCGGCCGGCGACGGTCGCGGGCGACGAGGTGATGCTCACCCGGATGGCCGCGAACCTCGTGCAGAACGCGATCCGGCACAACCATCCCGGCGGGCGGGTCGAGGTGGCGGTGTCGGCGGACGGCGGGCTCACCGTCACGAACACCGGGCCGCGCGTCCCGCCCGAGCGGGTGCACGAGCTGTTCGAGCCGTTCCGCCGCCTGCACGCCGACCGGACCGGGTCGGCGGACGGCGCCGGGCTCGGGCTGTCGATCGTCGCGGCGATCGTCCACGCGCACGGCGGGACGGTGCGGGCCACGGCGGGTGCGGACGGCGGCCTCACCGTCGCCGTGGCCCTCCCGGTCAGCGCGACCGCCGAGGCCGGACGTCCGGCCGCGCTGTAGCGGTCACTCGCTGCGCAGGGCGGTCATTCGCTGCGCAGGGCGGTCATTCGCTGCGCAGGGCGGTCACCGTGCGGACGGCGGCGGCGCGCGCGGCGGGCGGCCACGCGCCGAGGACGGCGACCGCCAGCCCCACGCACGCGGGCGGGATCAGCAGCGTCCAGCCGTAGACGTGGATCCACGGCGCGGCCATCCCGCTGCCGAGCATCTCGCCGGTCAGCGTGATCACGCCGTGGTGGGCGAGCACCCCGAGCGGGACGCCGATCACCCCGGACGCGACGCCGAGCGCCGCCATGGACGTCACCATCATCAGCACGACCCGGCGCGGCGGCATCCCGACGGCCTTGAGCACGCCGAGGTCGCGGGCCCGCTCGCGCGCGCCGAGCAGCACGCCGTTCAGCACGCCGAGCGCCGCCGCGAGGCAGATGATCAGCGAGAACAGCAGGAACAGGCCGCTGAACACGGCGCGGTCCGCGAGCTCGGGACCGGCGGTCTCGGCGAACATCCCGGTGGCCTCCCCGGCCTTGTTGATCCGCTCGGCGTACGCGGCCGGGTCCGTCCCGGACTTGACGATCACCAGCAGCCGCGGCGGGTCGGCCGCGCCGCGCGCGGCGGCGGGCAGGGACGCGGCGTCGAGCATCAGCCGGTCGGTGTCCGGGTGCGCGAACGCGCCGACGATCCGGAGCGTGACCGGCTTCCCGTCCACCTGGACGGTGAGGGCGTCGCCGACGTGCAGGTCCTGGAGCCGCATGAACGCCTCGGACGGCACCACCTCGCCGGGACGGGTGAACCAGCGCCCGCGGATGATGCCGTCCCCGAGGAACGGCCGGTAGTCGCCCGCGTAGGTCTCGGCCGACACCTCCGAGGCGAGCCCCGCGACCCGCACCGGCCGCTGCCCGGACGCCGTCACGTGCGCGGTGCCCGGCTGGGACCGCACCGTCGCGAGCAGCTGCTCACTGGACGCGGAGGGCTCGCCCGAGGACGAGCGGGGCGACCGCCCCGGACCGACCCGCGGATCGACGCCGACCGTCACGGACGTGCGGCTCTCGGTGTCCGACGACATGATCTTCGTGACCGTCGTGTGCAGCCCGAACCCCATGGTCACCGCCGTCACGCCGAGGCAGAGCCCGGCGAGCGTGACCGCCGCCCTGGCCGGCCGCGCGACCGGCAGGCCGAGGCCGAGCCCGACCGGGAGGGGCAGCCGCGTCCGGACGAGCCACCGCTGCGCCCGCCGTCCCCGGCCGCGGCGCGAGACCGTCCCGGCGCTGATCGCCTGGACGGCGGGGAGCCGTCCGGCCCGCAGCGCCGGGACCAGCGCGGCGAGGCCCGCCAGCGCGAGCACCCCGGCGCCCGCCGCCGCCTCGATCGGCAGCGACACTCCCCCGGCGGACGGCAGCTCGAAGTTCTCGGACAGGTTCGCCACCATCCTCCCGGCGAGCAGATGCCCGGCGACGAGCCCCACCGCGCACCCGACCACCGCCGGGACCGCGACCATCACGACGTACACCGACGTCACCTGACCGGGCGTGAAACCGAGCGCCTTCATCACGCCGATGTGCCGGAACCCCGACACCACGGCGCCGCTGACGACGTTGCCGATGATGAACACCGACACCGTCAGCGCGAGGATCCCGAACACCGAGATGAACGGGATGAGCTGGTTGAACCGGCCCTCGAACTTCCGCTTGGCGGTCACGTAGGAGTCCTGGCCGCGCACCGGCAGCCCGGCCGTCGCCGCGGCGAGGCTCCGCCGCACCTCGGACGCGCTCCCGGCCCGCGCGAACCGGTACTCCATCCAGAACCCGTCCGGACGCAGCGCGGCGACCTGGGCGGGCGTGACCCAGCCGCCCGGGCCCTCCGTCGCCGCGACGGCGAAGCCCACGACGGTCAGGTCCGGATGTCCCTGCGACGTCACCTTGCCGCCGAGCCCGAACGGGCCCTTCGGCTTGCCCCGCAGGACGATCTCGCCGGGCCCGCGGACCCAGCGTCCGGACACGAGGGTGAGCCGGTCCACCGGGCCGCCGGGGTCGGCGCGTCCGGCGACGGTGAGGCCCTCGGGGCGCATCGGGAACGTGGACGGTCCGTCCGGACGGGCGAGGGTCGCCGTCCGGAACGGTCCCGCCGCCGCGGTCACGCCCGAGCCGCGCGCCGTCGCCGCGACCTGCGCCTCCGTCACCTTCGCCGCGTCGAAGTCCGCCGCCGCGTGCGCGCCGCGCGCCTCGGCGAAGGCGTCGTCGAACATCGAGTGCGACGCCGACAGCAGGCCGAGCCCGAACACCAGCGTCGCCGTGGCCAGCGCGACCACCACCCCGATGCTGCCCGTCTGCATCCTGCGCCGCCGGACGCCCGCCCGCGAGGCGGCCCAGACCCCGCTCACCGGACGCCCCATGACCCGCCGCGCTCCAGCTCCGCCTCGCGGACGATCCGCCCGTCCACGAACTCGACGACCCGGGTCGCGCACCGCGTGGCGAGCGCCTCGTCATGGGTGACGAGCAGCAGCGTCTGGCCCTTGCGGTTGAGGTCGAGGAGCAGCTCGGCGACCTGCTCGCCGGTCGCGCTGTCGAGCGCGCCGGTCGGCTCGTCCGCGAGCAGCAGCGCCGGACGGTTCATCAGCGCCCGCGCCACCCCGACCCGCTGCCGCTCCCCGCCGCTCAGCACGGCCGGATAGGCGTCGCGGCGGTCGGCGAGGCCGAGCTCGTCCAGCAGCTCCGCCGCCCGCGCCCGCGCCTTGCGCGCCGGGACCCCGACGAGCCGCCCGGCGAGCGCCACGTTGTCGAGCGCGGGCAGGTCGTCGAGCAGGTTGAAGAACTGGAACACCATCCCGATCCGGCGCCGCCGGAACCGCGCCAGCGCCGCCTCGCCCATCCCGGACACGTCGTCGCCGCCGACCACGACCTTCCCCGAACTCGGCTTGTCCAGCCCGGCGACCATGTTGAGCAGCGTCGACTTCCCACTGCCCGACGGCCCCATGACGGCCACGGCCTCCCCGGCCCGCACGCTGAGGGACACCCCGTCCAGCGCCGCGACCCCGCCATACATCTTCCGCACGACCTCAAGCCGCACGACCATTTCCGCTTCTTGTATCTCCACGCGCCCAAACCTGACACCGGAGAGGTTTCGCCCCGGTGACCATCGACCGGCGCGCTCGCGAGGGCGTCAGCGGCGGGTGGTGAAGAACGTGCGGAGGTCCTCGGCGAGGAGGTCGGGTTGCTCCTGCGCGGAATGGTGCCCGCCCTTTTCATAGGTGTTCCACTGCACGATGGCGCTGTGGTCGCGTTCGGCGAGCGGACGGATGGAAGGGAAGAAGTCGTCGGCGAAGCAGGCCACGCCCAGCGGCACCGATGACGGCCCGGTGGGCGGCCCGCCGCCGTGGTAGCCGACCAGGGCCGCGCTTCCGGCGGTGTCGGTCAGCCAGTAGACGGCGGCGTTGGTCAGGATGTAGTCGTCGCTCACCGTGCCGCCGAACAGTTGCAGGTTCCAGGCCAGCTGCCCGGCCGGGGAGTCGGCGAGCGCGTGCGCCAGGGTCTGCGGCTGGGTGGACTGGAGGGCGAGGTAGGCGCTCCGGTCCGCCATGAAGCGCTCCAGGACGGCCAGTCTCGCCCGGTCGTCCGGCCCCAGCCGGGCGCGCTCGGCCGGGTCGCGGGACGGCAGGGAGAAGACCTGGGTGACGTGCACCGCGACGACGCCGCGCGGATCCGCGCGGCCGAGCTCGATGGAGATCAGCGAGCCGACGTCGTTGCCGTGCGAGCCGTACCGCTCGTAGCCGAGGCGGCGCATCAGCTCCGCCCACGCCGCGGCGACGCGGCGGCGGTCCCAGCCCGGCCCGCGCGGCACGCCGGAGAACCCGAAGCCCGGCACGGAGGGGATGACGAGGTGGAACGCGTCGCTCAGCCGGTCGATCAGCGGGAGGAACTCCACCACCGACATCGGCCAGCCGTGGGTGAGGATGAGCGGCAGGGCGTCCGGCCGGGGCGACCGGATGTGCAGGAAGTGCACGTCGAGCCCGTCGATCTCGGTCGTGAACTGCGGATGGGCGTTGATCCGCCGCTCCCAGGCGCGCCAGTCGTAGCCGTCGCGCCAGTACTCGACCAGGCGCCGGACGCGGTCCGCGGGCACGCCGAGCCCGTCGCCGGGCAGCGGGCGGGTGAAGCGGGTCGCGGCCAGCCGGGCCGCCAGGTCGTCCAGGTCCTCCTGCGGGATCGCCACCCGGTACGGGCGGATCATGACCGGGCCGCCTCGTCCAGCGTCCGGGCCAGCGCCTCCGGTTCGGTGATCATCGGCCAGTGCCCGGCGTCCAGCGTGACCAGGTCGGCACCGGGTGGACGCGGCGGTTCGCCCGGGTCGCCCGCGCACGCGATGTAGGTGCGGGGCAGCCCGCCGACCGCGCCGAGGTCGGCCGGAGCCGGATCCCGGTAGGTGCCGATCGGCTGGCCGGCCCCGCGCGCCCGCAGCCAGGCCCGGTCCTCGGGGGTGAGGCCGTGCGCGCCGAAGCCCGCGTCGAGGACCTCGTCGCTCATCACCGGGATCCGCCCGTCCCGGACGCTCGCCATGATCGCTTCGACGACGGGCGCGGGCGTGGCGTCGAACAGGCTCTTGCCCGGCTCGGGCAGCAGCGCGGCGAGATACACCAGCCGGGCGATCCGCTCGGGGATCGCGGCGGCGGCGATCGTGGCCGGGGCTCCCGCGTAGGAGTGCGCCACGAGCACCACCTCGCGCAGGTCGGCGTACTCGATCGCGGCGGCGATGTCCCGCGCGTGCGTGGCGAGCGTCGTGTCCGGCGAGCCCAGGTGCGCCCGGTCGCCGAAACCGGTGAGCGTCAGCGGATGCACCCGGTGGCCGTACGCGGTCAGCGGCGGCGTGACCCGCTCCCAGGCCCACGCGCCGAGGAACGAGCCGCCGACGAGAACGATGGTCGACATCGGGTCGTCTCCTTTCGATCGATCTCCTCGACGCCGAGGCTAGGGAGCATTGTGGACGTTTTCCGTCCTCATTTAGGATGGCGGCCGTGTCCCGTCCCGCGGCCCGCGTCCTCGCGCTGCTGGAGATCCTCCAAGACCGCGACCTGGTGCCCGCCGACGAACTGGCCCGGCGCCTGGACGTCGACGCCCGCGCCGTCCGCCGCTACGTCACCGCCCTGCGCGAGATGGACGTCCCCGTCGAGTCCGTCCGCGGACGCTACGGCGGCTACCGGCTGGCCCGCGGCGTGCGCCTCCCGCCCCTGATGCTCGCCGACGACGAGGCGGTCGCCGTCGCGGTCGCGCTGGCCACCGGCAGGCAGCGCGAGGAGGCGGGCGAACCCGACCCGGCCGACCGGGCGCTGGTCAAGCTCAACCGGGTCCTCCCCGCATCACTGCGCCGCCGCGTCACCGCGCTGACCGCCGCCACATCGGCGACGGCGGGCCCGCCGAGCCCCGAACCGCACCTCGTGCTGACGCTGGCCGCGGCCGTCCACGCGCGGCGCACCGTCCGGATCGAGCACACCCGCGGCGCACGCGAGGTGGACCCGTACGGGCTCGTCGTGCACGCACGCCGCTGGTACCTGGTCGGACACGACCATCTCCGCGCCGCTGTCCGCATGTACCGCCTGGACAGGATCGGCGGCGCCGCCGAACTGCCCGGCCGGTTCACCCCGCCCGAGGACTTCGACCCGGTCGCCCACGTCCTGCGCGCGCTGACCCTCGACGCCTGGACCCACCGCACCGAGGTGTGGCTCGACACCGACCTGCCGACCGCCCGCGACCACCTCCCGGCCACCTTCGGCGACCTGCGCGCCTGCCCCGGCGGCGGTGTGCTCCTGGTGAGCGGCGCGGAGAACCTGCCCGGCATGGCGCGCGTCCTCAGCGGCCTGCCCTGGCCTTTCACCGTCCGCAGCCCACCCGAACTGGTCACCGCCCTCGCCGACCACGTCACCGCCCTCACCCAGGCCGTCGCCTGCTCCCGCCCCACCCCGTGAGCGGTCCGGCGCGGCGGCAGCCGGCCGCGGGTTAGACGCCGAGGCCGCGGCCGATGATCTCCTTCATGATTTCGGTGGTGCCGCCGAAGATGGTCTGGATGCGGACGTCCTGGTAGGCCTTGGCGATCGGGTATTCGGTCATGTAGCCGTAGCCGCCGTGGAGTTGGACGCAGCGGTCGACGACGCGCTTCAGCAGTTCGGTGTTCCACCACTTGAGCATCGCCGCCTCATCGGCGGTCAGTTCGCCCTCGCTCTCCTTGACGATGCAGTCGTCGGTGAAGGCGCGGGCGACGGTCAGCTCCGTCTTCATCTCGGCGAGCGTGAAGCGGTTGTGCTGGAACTTGCCGATCGGACGTCCGAACGCCTCGCGCGTCTTGCAGTATTCGAGGGTCTGCTCGAACGCGGTCTCGGCGGCGGCCTGCGCGGTCGCGCCGATGGAGAGGCGCTCGCGGGCCAGGTTCTGCATCAGGTAGATGAAGCCCATGCCCTCCTCGCCGAGGAGGTTGGACGCGGGGACGCGGACGTTGTCGAAGAAGAGCTCGGCCGTGTCCTGCGCGTGCAGGCCGACCTTTTCGAGGTTGCGGCCGCGTTCGAAGCCGTCCATTCCGCGCTCGACGGCGAGGAGGCTCACGCCCTTCGAGCCCGCGGACGGGTCGGTCTTCGCGACGACGATGACGAGGTCGGCCAGGATTCCGTTGGAGATGAACGTCTTGGAGCCGTTCAGGACGTAGTGGTCGCCGTCCCTGACCGCGGTGGTCTTGATGCCCTGGAGGTCGGACCCGGCGGCGGGCTCGGTCATCGCGATACCGGTGATCAGCTCGCCGGAGCAGTAGCCGGGGAGCCAGCGCGCCTTCTGCTCGGGAGTGCACAGCCGGCGCAGGTAGGCGCCGTTGATGTCGTTGTGGACGGCGAACGCCGGCCCGTGGATCCCGGCCTTCGCCAGCTCCTCGTTGAAGATCACGTAGTAGCGGTAGTCGTCGTTGCCGCCGCCCCCGTGCTCCTCGGGCATGTCGATGCCGAGCAGGCCCGCGCGGCCCGCGGCCAGCCACACCTCGCGCGAGACGATCCCGTCCTTCTCCCACTGCTCGTGGTAGGGCGCGGCCTCCTTCTCGATGAAGGAGCGCACCATGTCGCGGAACGCCTCGTGCTCGTCGGTGTAGATGTCCCGTCCCATCCCGGCGGTCTCCCTCGGTAAGCGCCTCCTGATACATGATTAATGTAACACTGGCACTGTCACATAGAGGGAGGCGGGATGGAGCTGACCGTCGACGAGCTGGCCGCGCGCGCCGGGGTCACCGTGCGGACCGTCCGGTTCTACGCCGGGCGCGGGCTGCTCCCGCCGCCCCGGCTGCGCGGCCGGACGGGCCTCTACGGCGCGGACCACCTGGCGCGGCTGGACCTCGTCCGGGAACTCCAGTCGCTCGGGCTCACGCTGGCCGCGATCGAGAAGCACCTGCGGCGGATCCCGCTCGACGCGCCCGCCGAGGACCTCGCGCTGCAGCGGGCGCTGCTGTCGCCGTGGGCGCCGGAGCGCCCCGAGGACCTCGACCGGCACGAGCTGGACCGGCGCGTCGGCCGCCATCTGGACGACGACCTGCTCAAACGGCTGGAGACGCTCGGGGTCGTCGAGCACCTCGGCGGGGGGAGGGTGCGGGTCGTCAGCCCGGCGCTGCTCGGCGTCAGCGCCGAGCTGGCCGCGCTGCCGCTCCCCCTGGAGACGCTCGTCGCCTCGCACGAGGCCGTCGAACGGCACACGACCGCGCTGGCCGCCGAGCTCCAGGGCGCGTTCCAGGACACCGTCGTCCGGCCCTACCGGGAGGGCGGACGATCGCCCGAGGAGCGGGAGCGGCTGCTGGAGATGGCGGGGAAGCTCAAGCCGTTGATGATCCAGTCGGTGGTGACGTCGTTCCAGCGGGCCGTCGACAAGGCGATCAGGCAGTCCGTGCCCGACTGACCGCACGCTCGGCTACGAGTCGCGCCATTCCTCGCCCTCGTATTCGACGAGGCGCGGGTGGACGAGCGTGTTGACCTCGACGTCGCGTTCCCGGCGGTCCTTCGGGAAGACGGTCGACGCGCGCAGAAGCGACTCGTCCAGGAAACGGAGGTCGGGGACGTCGCGCGACAGCCTCAGATCCGGTGCCTTTCCGCCCGGCGACGCGAGGACGTAGCCCCAGTCGCCGAAGCTCGGGACGTCCACGTGGTACGGCGTCCCTGCGAAACCGGCGGCGGCGATCGACTTCTCGATGCTCCAGAACGACTTCGGCGCGAAATACGGCGACCCCGACTGGACGACCATCCGGCCGTCCGGGGCGAGGATCCGCTTCACCATTCCGTAGAACTCGACCGAGTACAGCTTCGCGGTGGAGACGTCGTCCGGGTCGGGCATGTCCACGATGACGGCGTCGAACTGCTCGTTCAGTCCGCGCAGCCAGGAGAAGGCGTCGGCGGCCTTCACGTGCGCGCGCGGGTCGTCCAGGGAATGGCGGTTGAGGGACGAGATCGGCGCGTACGTCCGGGCGAGGTGCAGCATCTCCGGGTCGAGTTCGACGAGCGTCGCGCTTTCGACGTCCTTGTAGCGCAGCACTTCGCGGAGGGCGAGACCGTCCCCGCCGCCGAGGATCAACACGCGACGGTGCGGTCCCGCCATCAGCGGATGGACGAGCGACTCGTGGTAGCGGTATTCGTCCGCCGACGAGAACTGGAGGTCGCCGTTCAGGAACAGCCGCACGTCGGTGGAGCCTCCCGACAGCGCGACCCTTTTCGTGATGACGATCTCTTGATACTTGGTGCGCTTGGAGAAGGCGATCGGGTCGGCGTAGAGGGCCTGGCGCGCCGACACCTCGAAACCGTCCGCCAGCGCGTACGTCCCGGCGAGGACGGCGAGGACGGCCACCATTCCGAGGGCGAGCCCGACCCGCGCGAGCCGTCCTATCTGGCGGCGGAAAAGCCACAGCACGACCGCGACCCCGGCGACCGCGTTAACGACGCCGACGAGCAGCGCGCCCTTGATGTGCCCGAACGCGGGCAGCAGCAGGAACGGAAACGCCAGCCCGCCGATCAGCGCACCGACGTAGTCGGCGGCGAACAGGTCGGCGACGGCGCTGCCCGCGTCCTGCTTCCTGATCCGCTGCAAGAGCGTCATCAGCAGCGGGATCTCCGCGCCGATCAGCGCGCCGACCGCGAACGACACCACGACCAGCGCCGGGACGTACAGGTCGAGCCACGCGAACGCCGCGTACAGCGCCAGCACCGACAGCCCGCCGGTCAGCGCGAGCGCGCCCTCCACGACGGCGAACGCGACGACCGGACGGCCCTGCAGCGGCTTCGCCGCGAGCGACCCGACGCCCATCGCGAACACCATCACCGACAGGACGATCGACGCCTGCGTGACGGAGTTGCCGACGAGGTAGCTGCCGAGCGCGACCAGCGCCAGTTCGTACACCAGGCCGCAGGCCGCGCAGGCGAACACGGCCGCGAGGACCAGCGCCCGCGCGGCCCGCGCCGGGACGGGCGGCCTCGGGTGGGCGTCCGCGGCGTCCGGCGACGGCTCCGCGACGTCGGGCGGGGCGGGACGGGACGTCAGGAGACCGCCCCGGCCACGATCGCGGCGACGCCCAGGTCGGCCGCGGCGACCACCCAGCCCGCCGGGTGGATGCGCGCCCCGCTCCCGTCCACGTCGACGAGCGTCGCGCCGAGCTTGCCCGGCGTGATCACGTCCAGCAGGAAGAACGCGACGATCATCAGCAGGACGCCGAGGCCGCCGAACACCGCCGTGTCGACCAGCCCGTCGCCGAGGTCGTTGTCGCTCGTGACGATCGCGGTCGTGACGATCGCGGCGATGCCGACGAGCTTCGCCGACAGGAGCAGCGCCGCGCCGCGGTTGCCGTCCGTCCAGATCTGCTTGCCGAGGCGGCCGGGGGTCGTCACCTCCACCACCAGGTAGCCGAGCGCCATCAGCGCGATGCCGACCGCGCCGTAGGCGAGGGTGCCGCCGATCTCGTCCAAGAGGCCGTCCATGCGTTGCTCCTTATTTCCCCGACCCTGGTCCGCCGCCGCGGAAGGACGCGATGCCGCCGCTGGTCCAGCCGTTGGTGCCGGGGCTGGCCCAGCGTCCGCCGACGTGGGAGTAGTAGCGGTTGTAGCCGCCGCGCGGCTGGTCGACCGTGATGCGGCTGCCCGTCCCGTCCGGCAGGACGCCGACGACGAGCTTGGGGTAGCGCAGGAAGATGCCGCCCGCGGCCCCGCGCAGCGCCAGGTCGTCCACCCGGTCGATCGACTTGAACTTCCGGTTGATCTCCCCGGCGACGATCGGCGGCGACTTCGGGGACCGGTAGGTGCCCGCCCCGGCCTTGCTGTACTTGTCGGCGATCCAGGACGACTGCGACTTGCCGCAGCCCCCGAGCGCCAGGACGGTCAGGACGGCGGCCGCCGCGCCGCCGATCACCCGGTGTCTACTGTTCACGTTGTCTCACCAGCCGGCTCCGCGTCATCACGATCTCCCGGGTCTGCGGGTAGGCGTGCCACGTCCGCCAGCCGATCCCGGTCTCCTCCACTGCGGGGTCCAGTGCCCGGTCCCGTGCGGGCTTCGCGGCGCCCGCGCTCCGTACCGGCGCGTGCTCCAGCGCGAGCGCCGTCACGGCGTGCCGGGAGCCGGGGAAGTCCCCGGTCAGGGCGTCGCCGCGGCCGTCGAGCCGGGCGCACACCGCCTCCACCGCGCGGCCGAACGCCGTCGCGTCGCTGTGCGCGGCGGTCGTCGCGGCGAAGTCGTAGGCCCAGCCGGGCAGGTCGGTGCTCGCGCGGCCGGGCAGCGGGTCGGCGCCGCCCGGCAGGCACGCCACCGTCTCGCTCAGCGGACCGGCGATGACCTGGTGGGACGCGCCGAGCAGGCGCAGCTCCACGGTCAGCCCGGCGTGCTCGACGGCCAGCACGGCGAGGGCGTCCAGCGGCGGCAGGCCGAGCGCGAACGACAGCGCGTCCGCGCGCGCGTCGGCGTAGGGGGCGTCGAGCGTCGCGCGCAACGTCAGCCACCGCTGCCGGGGTAGATCGTCATCGACCCGGTGGGGACGCGCTCGCCGAGCCCCGCCTCCCACGGCCCGCCGCCGTACTGCTCGAACGACAGGTACTTCCCGCGCGGGCCCTCGTAGTCGACGTACTCGACCCGGCCCTGGACGCCGACGCCGGTCGTCCCCTCGCTGGTGTAGTCGGCGGTGCCGTGCTCGTCGCGGCGGTACTCGACGCCCTCGACGACGATCGTCCGCTCGCCGGGGGTGAGGTCGCCGATGTCGTACTCCGTCCACCAAACGACTTCGAGGTCGGGGTCCTCCTCGACGGAGACCCAGACCTTCCCGCCCTCGGCGGTGTCGGCGTCGAGGAGGTGCTCGCTCCAGGTGAAGCCGCCCTCGCGGAGCCGCAGCGAGCCGCGCACGAAGTAGCGGGTGCCGAGGTACTCGACCATGTCGCCCGCCTTGAGCGTCCGCGGGTCGCCCGCCGCCTGGTCCTCGGCCGCGAACGGGTCGCGGGGCGGGGTGGGCGCGGGCCGCGCCGGCGCCGAACGGCGCCGCAGCAGGACGGCGATCAGCACCACCAGGGCGACCAGGATCAGCGCGAGCAGGATCACGATCGCTGTTCCGCCCACGGGCACCTCCATCGAATCGTCCATGACACGGGCACAGACCTGCGGATCCTACCGACTGTGGTCTCTTAAGCCCATACCGCGTTCAGACGTACCAAAAGGCACAGCGGTTTCACGCGAAAACGACGGAACCGAAATCGGACCGAGGCCCGGCGGGACGGGTCAGAGGCGCGTCAGAGGCGCGCGGCCGCGGCGGCGACGCGCTCGTCCGTGGCGGTGAAGGCGATCCGGACGTGCCGCGCCCCGGCCGGGCCGTAGAACTCGCCGGGGCCGACGAGGACGCCGAGGGACGCGAGGTGGGCGACGGTGTCCCAGCACGGCTCGTCCCGGGTGGCCCACAGGTACAGGGACGCCTCGGAGTGGTCGACGCGGAACCCGTGCCGCTCGAACGCCTCGCGCAGGACGGCGCGCCGCCGCGCGTACCGGGCGCGCTGCTCGTCGACGTGCGCGTCGTCGGCGAACGCCACCGCCATCGCCGCCTGCACCGGGGCCGGGACGATCATCCCGGCGTGCTTGCGGACCTCAAGGAGCCGCTTGACGAGCGCGAGGTCGCCGGTGACGAATCCCGCGCGGTAGCCCGCCATGTTCGACCGCTTGGACAGCGAGTTCACGGCGAGCAGGCCCTCGTGGGAGCCCTCGCAGACGTCCGGGTGCAGGATCGAGACGGGCGGGCGCTCGTCGTCCCAGCCGAACTCCAGGTAGCACTCGTCGCTGACGACGAGCGCGCCGCGCCCGCGCGCCCACGCGACGACCTTGCGCAGGTGCTCGGCGGGCAGCACCTTGCCCGTCGGGTTGGACGGCGAGTTCACCCACACGATCTTGGGCGTGACGGGGCCGAGGGAGAGCAGGCCGTCGGTCGCGACGGGCGTGGCGCCGGACAGCCGGGCGCCCACGTCGTACGTCGGGTAGGCCAGTTCGGGGAACACGACCGTGTCGCCGGGGCCCGCGCCGAGCAGCGTCGGCAGCAGGGCGACCAGTTCCTTCGTGCCGATGACGGGGAGCACCGCGGCCGGGTCGGCGCCGGTCACCCCGGCGCGGCGGCGCAGCCAGCCCGCGACCGACTCGCGCAGCGCGGGCGTCCCGTAGGTCTGCGGGTAGCCGGGCGCGTCGGCGGCTCCGGCGAGGGCGGCGCGGATCGGCTCGGGGGTCGGGTCGACGGGCGTCCCGACCGAGAGGTCGACGATGCCGTCCGGGTGCGCGACCGCCCGCTCCTTGTACGGGGCGAGCCGATCCCACGGGAAGTCCGGCAACGTGAACAAAGCCCTCACCTTTTCGTCCGGGAATCGGGCTTCCGGAGAAACCCGCCGGGCCGTGGCTCCACGCGGAGACCACGGCCCGGATTTCGACGCACTTCGCCCTACGGACGCGCCCCGTGGGACGCTCCAGGCCCGGAGGCCCGCCGGTCAGTCGTCCTGGCTCTGCGGCGGGAGCGCGGCGACAATCGGGTGGTCCTTGTCGATCTTGCCGACCTTGGAGGCGCCGCCCGGCGAGCCCAGGTCGTCGAAGAACTCCACGTTGGCCTTGTAGAAGTCCTTCCACTGGTCAGGCGTGTCGTCCTCGTAGTAGATCGCCTCCACGGGGCACACCGGCTCGCACGCACCGCAGTCGACGCACTCGTCCGGGTGGATGTAGAGCATGCGCTTGCCCTCGTAGATGCAGTCGACCGGGCACTCCTCGATGCATGCCTTGTCGAGCAGGTCCACGCAGGGCTGCGCGATGACGTAGGTCACGTCGGTGACTCCTCTCGGATTTCCGGCCCCGCCGCACGTCACGGCTCACCGCAAGCTCGCTGTGAATAGTATGGCGGCCACGGCGTCGTCGATTCGACATGGGGGTCACTTGTCCGGGCGCTTCGCCGCACGACTGGTCGTGACGATCAGCGTCGCGGACGTGGGTCAGCGGATCTCGCTGCGCCGCCGGCTGCCAACGGGAGAGTACAGCGACGTCGTGGGCGTCCTCGAATCGTGGTCCGGCGGGACGCTGCGCGTCCGGCGGCGGGACGGCGAGGTGGTCGACGTCCCGGAGACGATCATGGTCGCGGCGAAGGTCGTGCCGCCCCGGCCGCCGCCGCGCCGCCGTCCGCGCGACGACGGCTGACCGGCGGTCAGCGGATCTCGATCCGGCTGATCGCGCTCCGGGCGAGCGCGGTCGCGACGGACACCGACCGGTCCGCTGGGCGGTTCGCGTCATACCGGACTTGGATCAGCACGTTGCCGCGCCGCACCACGAGCCGGACCGCCGCGGCGCCGTCGCTCCGGTCGACCACGACGCTCCGCCACGCCTCGTCGCCGAGGCCCGCGACGTCTCCCGTGGTCACCGCCCACTCCTTGGGGCGGGCGGAGAACTGCCGGGCGGAGTCGGCCTCGAACTGCCGGGCCCTGGCGTACTCGTCCCCGATCTCCTCGGTGCCGCTGGACGAGCCCGTGCGCCGTTTCAGCTCCAGCTCCAGGGAGAGGGTCCGGCCGTCGGCGTCCCGGTAGCGGCAGTCGGACGAGGCCGAGTACGTCCAGTCGCGGCCGTCGCTCTCGGGCCGTCCGGCGGCGGGCAGCACCAGCCGCGCGGTCGCGGCGTCGGCGACGGCGCAGGCGCGCGGCAGCTCGACGGCCTCGTCGACGCCCGGCCACCACGTCTCCAGCCAGGGCCGCCAGAGGAACGTTCCGGCGCCCAGGAAAACCGCGATCATCACCCAGTAGGTGACGCGGGCGGAGCGGTGCACGTTGTCGGTGAGCCGCAGCTCGCGGGGCGCGGCGAGGGCCCGCATCGTCCGCAGCGTCTCGTCGAAGGCCGGGTCGCGGGCGAGCAGGCCCTCGCGGGGCGCGGCCAGCATGGTCCGCCTCACGGCGTGGCCGCGCACCGTCACGACGCGGCCGAACAGGGTCGGCGTCACGGTCATCTCGTCGATCTCGGACCACACGAGGCGCCGCGTCCTCCCCACGAGCCGGTTCCGGACGCCGCCCGCGTCGGCGTCGGTGCGTCCGCGCAGCAGCTTGAGCACCATCGCCGCGAGGAGGACCAGCCCGACGATCAGGGCGTTGCCGAGGAGGAACAGGCGGAACTCGCCGAAGATCCGCACCTCGACGACGGCCGCGAGGACCAGCAGCGGGACGGCCCACACCAGCGGGCGGCGCGACGGCCGCAGCGACAGGGGCCGCGGCCGCGCGGCCCCGTCCCCGCCTTTCTGGTCGTCGGTCGTGCCGCGATCGGCGGGCGGGACTGCCATGTGCGTCTCCAGGGGGTCGGGAGCCAGGGAGCCAGGTTCGCGCAAAGCCCCTGAGACGCTCCACCGGAAGGCGCGGTTCAGGCGTCCGGCGGTCGGATGCGGCCCGTCACGTCACGGGCTCGCCGATGCGGCGGGCGACGCGGAAGGCGAATTGGAAGACGAATTGGAAGGCGGGGTGGAAGGCGACGCCGCCGCGGCCTTGGCCGGTTGGGTCCGCTGGGTGTAGGTCTGGCCGGGCTGGAGCGGCTGCCCCTGGAACATCTCGGACACGGTGACGAACGTGAAGCCGCGCTTCTTGAGTCCGTCCACGACCTTCGGGATGGAGTCGACGCTCGGCTTGTGGATGTCGTGGAAGAGGACGATCCCGCCGCTCGCGGGCTCCTTGATCCCGACCTTGGTGTCGCGGGCGACGCTGCGGTAGCGCCAGTCGAGCGTGTCCACGCTCCAGAGGATGAGCGGCATCCCGATGGCGCGCCCGACCTGCTTGTTCGTCGCCCCGTACGGGGGCCGCATCAGCGTCGGCGTCACCCCCGAGACGCCCTTGATCGCCGCCTGCGTCCGCTGGATCTGCGACCGCAGCTCCCCGGACGACACCGAGGTCAGGTCGGGATGGGACCAGCTGTGGTTGGCCAGTTCGTGGCCCTCCAGCGACATCCGCTTCACCAGGTCCGGGTGGGCGCCGACGTTCTCGCCCAGCATGAAGAACGTCGCGCGGACGCCGCGCCCCTTGAGCGTGTCGAGCAGCCGCGCCGTGTATGGGCCGGGGCCGTCGTCGAACGTCAGCGAGACGCACCTGGTCCGCAGGCAGTCGATCTTGCGCGGCGGCGGCGGGGCCGGGGCCGCCGGTTTCCCGTGCTTCAGCTCGGCGTGCTGGCCGGCCGTCCGCGCCTGCTTCTTGTCCGCGTGGCCGCAGCCGGCGATGAGCAGGAGTCCCGCACCGATGATGATGAATTTCCTGTTTCGCACCACGCACCCCCGAAACGTGTTGCCTCGGGCGGCTTCCTACCCTGCGTCACAGTGGTGACACACGTCGTCATGGTCCGGTTGGCGGTCGGCCGGGCGCCCCGGGCGGAAGGTCCCCGGAATGGGATTCCGGAACGTGGAGTGACGGGGGAAGCCCGCCGGGGTTAGGGAGATGTCCGATAAATTGTGACAGTGAACTGGGCCGTGACGACGTACGACTCCGCCTTCGGGTACGTCTCCGCGCACGGCGCCCCCCTGGTCGACCTGCTCGATCCGCAGCCCGGCGAACGGGTGATCGACCTCGGGTGCGGCACCGGGGCGTTCAGCGCGGAGATAGCCGAGCGGGGCGCCGAGGTGCTGGGCATCGACGGCAGCGCCGAGATGGTCGCGCAGGCGACCGCGATGCACCCCGGGCTGTCGTTCGTCGTCGGGGACGCCCACGACTTCATCGTCGGGGACTCGTTCGACGCGGTCGCCTCGAACGCGGCCCTGCACTGGATGACCCGCGACCCGGACGCGGTGATCGGCCGCGTGCACGCCGCGCTGCGTCCCGGCGGGCGGTTCGTCGGCGAGCTCGGCGGCGCGGGGAACTGCGCGGAGCTGGTCGTCGCGATGCAGACCGCCTGGCGCGTGTTCGGCCTCGGCGAGCCCGAGCTGCCCTGGTACTTCCCGAGTCCCGCCGAGTACGCGACGAAGCTGGAGGACGCCGGGTTCACGCTGCGGCTGCTCGAACACGCCGACCGGCCGACCCGGATGACCGAGGGGCCGAACGGCGCCGCCGACTGGGTCCGCGCGTACGCGGCGCGGGCGCTCGCGGACGTCCCGCCGGAGCTCGTCGACCCGCTGCTCTCCCGGGTGAACGACCTGGCCGCCCCGGCGCTGCGCCGCGAGTCCGGCTGGGTCGCGGACTACGTGCGGCTGCGGTTCGCGGCCGTCCGCAAGCCGGACGGGGCCGCGGTGCCGCCGATCGGCGCGATGCCGTCCGACCCGCCGCTCTGAGCGCCCCGTCGGCCGCCTAGGGTTTGAGGCATGCTGCGGCTTCACGACGCGCGCACCGGGCGGGCCGGGCCGCTGTCCGGCGGTCCCGGGCTGCGCGTCCAAGTGCTGGACGGCGGGCTCCGCGCCCCGGTGATCGCCGACCTGCTGCGCCGGGTGGCGGAGCGGGCCGGGCGGCGCGGCGTCCGGGTGACGAGCGTCCCGTCGTCGGTCTCGGATCAGTGGGCCGACCACGGCATCGCGCCGTTCGAGGTGGTCGATGTTCCGCTTCCGGACGCCGACGTCTATGTCGGCGGCTCTGGGGACCCGGCGGGTCTCTGGCTGGACGTGCCACCGGAAGCGGTGGGCGGCGGGGCTTTCGGTGACGCGCTGGCGGTGCGGCTGGCGGTGCTGGAGGTCCCGTACCGGGAGCCGCTGGAGCTGTCCGGGGCGCGGCCGGCGCGGGCCGCCGAGCGGCTGGGCCGGTGGCGCGGGCAGGTCGCGGAGTGGGCGACGTCGCCGGGACGTCCGATGAACCGCGCGTACGCGACCGAGGCGGAGGCGGCGCTGGCGGACGATCTCGACGCGCCGGGCGCGCTCGCCGTCCTCGACCGGCTCGCCGCCGACCCGGACGTGCCGCCGGGCGCGAAGCTGGAGACGTTCATCCACGTCGACCTGGTGCTGGCGCTGGGGCTCGTGTCCGCGATCGGAAGCGCCTGATCAGGCGCCGGTTCAGTGCTCGGTGACGTCGGTGAGGACGCCTTCGGCGAGCAGGTCGGCGATCGAGCGGCGGAAGACGTGGGCCGTCCCGCCGCCCGGCTGGCCGAACCACGGGACGGCCGTGCCGGTCAGCGTCTCCACCGGGCGCAGCAGCCGGTACACGCGGTACGGACGGTCCTGCCACTCGGCCGGCAGCGACCGGTAGGGATACGGGGTGCGCGCCGCGTAGGTGACGTTGCCGTCCGATCCTCCGTACCGGTCTACTTCCGTCCCTGCGGGGAGTTCCACGACGTGACGGTCGCGCAGTAGGGAGAGCGGGGGTTCGCCCTTGAGCGGCTCGAATGGACCGTCCTCGACGGTGTGGCGCGGGTCGAGGAGGAGGCGTCCGAGGAGGTGGGCGGCGGCCTGCTCGGCGTCGTCGAACGCGACCTCCTTGCGGCGTTCGCCGTCCCGCATCTGGAACACCGCCCACCGTTCGCCGTCTGGGACGAGGCACCAGACCCCTTCTGCCGTCTCCTTGATTCGGTACGTGGCGCGATCCACCCGGAGCTGGTCGAGACGGTGTTGAAGGGTGTGCGTCCAGTCGGGCTCTGCCTCCGTCCGGACGCGCTCTGGGACGGACCGTCCCGTCACGGCGGCGTTGGCGGTGTCCATGGTGTCGTCGTCGACGGCGGGCAACTCGAACCCGTTGGCGCGTATGTGCGCCACCAGTTCGGCCTCTGGCGGGATGTCGTGTTCCTTCAGGTAATAGGCCACCGCGCCTGACCAGACCCACGTCCCGTCGGTGTGGAATGTCAGCGGGACGGCATCGCCCCTGGTCGGGTCCAACCGGTCGGGCGCCTTCGACCGTGCAGCCATGACGACTGGGCCCCGACGCAGGTACTCGGTGACACGCTCGACCTCGTCCGGCGGGACGGGCGGGCGCGACACGGCGGGACGTCCGCCGTCCGGCGCCGCGTGGTCGAAGATGCGCGCACGCCGCAGGCCGGTGCCGGGGTCGGTGCGCGGCTGCGCGATCGTGGCGGGCGGCGGCGGGCGGTCGGCGATGGTGTGCGGCGGCGGGCCGCCGAGCCGCCGCGTCATCCATTCCGGAACGTCGTCCCGGGGGAACCGGTCGAGTTCCCGCCGGATGTCGTCCGGCGACGGCTCCGAGTTCCAGCGCGGTTCGTCGTCGTTGGTGAAACTCGCCCTGCACCGCACGGTCCCGTCCTCATACACGACCTCGAAGTCGATGCGGAACCAGGTGGACCCTTGGAATGCGTGGGTGCCCGCGCGGAGCCGGTCGAGGAGGGCCCCGGCGGCGGCGGGGCGCGTCCACGTCGTCATGGTGCCGTCCGCCCGGCTGCACATCATCGCGGGGAACTCCACGTGCCCGCCGACCGCCTGGTAGTAGCCGAACACCTTCCGCCACAGCGGCGGCGCATGGTCGGCGACCACGATCGTGACCTGGTTGGACAGCAACTCCATTTGCTCGACCGGATTCATCGGTCCTGGGTCGGGCGCTGGGGGTTCCGTGGGCGCGCGTCCGTCCAGCCGGTCGCGGAGCCAGGGCGGCATGTTCGCGCCGTCCCTTGGCAGGACGATCTGGTCGCGCCGCCAGCAGTCCGCCGGGATGGGCGGGTCCCACATCGGGTCGAAGTCGTAGTTGTAGAGCGCGCACGCGGAATCGGGCTCGACGATGGCCACCATCGAGAACCAGGTCCCCTGCTCAGACAGGTAGTGCGCCCGGCGGAGGTCCATCAGCAGGGCGGTCAGCTCCTGCGGGACGGTCTCCGCCGTCACCGTCTCGCCCTCCCCGGTGAGCACGGTCAGGGCGACGTCGTTGACGGCGACGGTCGCGATGCAGTGCAGGTCGATCCGCCGCCAGCCGGGCGGCGCGGTCCGCCGCGCGAACTCGACGACCCGGCCCTCCGCCTCCGCGATGCGCTCGTTCTCCCCCGTCACCCGCTATGCCCCGTCACGCCGTGCGTCCTCCCCGTGTCACGCGACCCGTCTGATGGCGTCTGCCGGGCAGATTAGCCGTATGAATCCAGATATTGGGGGTTGACCGGGGCGTTGGCGACGTTCAGCGGCGGTTAACGTTCGTGTCGTGTCGACCGTAGCCTCAGATTCACCTGTCCCCGGGACGCCCGGGGCGCCGTCCCCGGCGCGACGGCGCCGACGCCGCCGCGTCCGCGCGCTGATCGCGGCCGCCGTCGCGATCATGGTCCTGCTGTGCGCGGTCGTCGGCGGGATCGGCTGGTACTTCGCGGGCGTCGCGACCCAGGTGGACCATTCCGACGAGTATCCGCTCACCGTGGCGGACGTCGCGAACGGCACCGTCACGCTGCCGCGCGAGACGTCGACGGAACGTCCGGGGACGTGGGCGCTCGCCTGGAAGGGCGGCCGCGCCCTCCTCGGCCCCGTCGTCAGCCGGGACGGCGACCACGTCGTCCGCAAGGTCGCGTCGGTGACGCAGGGAACCCTGACCAAGGGGACGCACGCGAACATCGACCACTGGGTATGGGGTGACGACCCCAAGAAGTCGCTCGGTCTCGACTTCCAGAACGTCACCTATCAGTCGAAGCTCGGCCCGATGCCCGCGTGGCTGGTGCCGGGTGGGCCGACCCAGGGCACGTCGACCAAGGGCACATGGGTCATCGGCGTCCACGGACGGAACGCGGACAAGCTCGAAACGATGCGTGCCATGCGCGCCGTGCACGCGCTCGGACTCCCCATGCTGTCCATCGCGTACAGGAACGATGTGGGTGCGCCTCCGTCCCCCGACCGGAAGAACCATCTCGGCGACACGGAATGGAACGAGGTCGTCTCCGCCATGGGGTACGCGCGCGCACACGGCGCGACCGGTGTCGTTCTGTACGGGTGGTCGATGGGCGGCGCAATGGTCATGACGGCCCTTCGCAAGGACCCGTCGTTCGTGCGGGGCGTCGTCCTCGACTCCCCCGTCATGGACTGGAACGCCACACTCGACAAGCAGGGCTCCGCGCGCAGCCTGCCGCCCTTCCTCACGGACGTGGCGAAACACGTCCTGCAATGGCGGATCGGGATCGACCTGTCGGACTACGACCAGCGCCGGTACGCGCCGAAACTGCGGACACCCGTCCTGCTCTACACCGCGAAGGACGACGGGACCGTCGCGAACGGCCCCGCCTTCACCTTCGCCAGGACGGCCCCACCGGGAATGGTCACCCACGTCAAGGCGGACGGCGGCCACACCGAGGCGTGGAACGTCGACCCGGCCGCCTACGAACGCGCCCTCACGACCTTCCTCAAGACGGTCGGGTGACCTCCAGCAGCGTCTTGCCGACGGTCGTCCGCGCCTCGATGGCGGCGTGCGCGGCGGCCGCGCCGTCCAGCGGGAAGCGCTGCCCGATCACCGGCCGGAGGCGTCCGGCGGCGGCCTCGGCGAGCGCGCTCTCCGTGAACTCCCGCAACTCCTCGGGCGTGGCCGCCGGGCGGACCAGCGTCACTCCGCGCTCCGCCGCGTCCTCCTCCTTGACGTCCGCCCACTCGCCGCTCGCCAACCCGAAGCTGACCATCCGGCCACCGCGCCTGAGCAGCGTGAACGCCTCGCGCGCCACGTCCCCGCCGACGCCGTCGAACACCACGTCCACCGGGCCGACCTTCCCGGCCCAGCCCGGCTCGCGGTAGTCGGCGGTCTCGTCCGCGCCCAGCCGCACCGCGACCTCCGTCTTGCCCGGCCCCCCGGCCGCCGCGACGACCGTCGCGCCCGCCGCCTTCGCCAACTGGACGAGCAGCGTCCCCACCCCGCCCGCCGCGGCCTCCACCAGCACCCGCTCTCCCGGCCTGGGCTGGGCGGCGCGGAGCATCATCGTCGCCGTCCGGCCGTCCGCGAGCAGGGCGACCGCGTCGTCGAGCGGCAGGCCGTCCGGCACCTCGAACACCCCGGCCGCGTCGACGGCGGCCAGCTCCGCGTACCCGCCCGTACCTCCGGTGGACGTCACGACCCGGCGTCCGACAAGCGCCTCGTCCACGCCCGGCCCGACCGCCGTGACGACGCCACCGACCCCGTTGCCCGGGACGACCGGCGGCTCCCATCGCATCGGTATCGGACTCGTCCCCGACCGCACCTGCGTCTCCACGAACGTGATGTTCGCGAACTCCACCGCCACCAGCGCCTGCCCCTCGCCCGGCACCGGATCGGGCGCGTCGCCCGCCTCCAGCACCTCCGGCCCGCCGAACTCCCTCAACCACACAGCACGCATTCAGGAACCCCTTCGATCACGCCTTCCACGGGAAGCGTGCTACCTCAAGCCTGGTAGAGGTCAAGCCGTTCCCAACGAATCCCTTTTCTCGTCACACGCATCTCTGTAAGCTTTCGCGCGTATTCCGCCCCGTTGTCGGCTGCCGCTCAGGGATGGCGATGCGCGCCCGGTTGGTTCTCCCCCCTCGGCTGGGATCCCACCGCGCCGACCGGCTGCCCGCCGTCCTCGCCCTCTGCGCCCTCGCGGTCGCGGGGTGTGGCTCGTCGCACTCGTCGTCCGGCGGGGAACTCGCCCCGAACGGCTCCTTCGACACGGGCGCGGCCCCGTCCCAGGCCGCCGCGGCGCCGTCCGCGATCCCGACGGAACGCCTCTTCAAGACCGTCCTGAAGCGCTACCGCGACTACCAGGCCGCCTACAGGAAGGCCTACGAGACGAACGACCCCGCGGCCCTCCCCGCCGTCGCCATGGACCCCCTCCTCAGCGAGGTCACCCGGGACGTCGAGGCCACCAGGGCCAAGGGCGAGATCTGGCGCTTCGCCAACACGTTCAACCCCCGCGTGTACGCACGCGCCACGGACAACACGAAGGTCTACGTCATCGACTGCGTCCGCACCCTCGCCGCCTACCGCTTCTCCGCGACGACCGGCAAGCGGACGGGTGAGCTCCCGGGCGGGACCTATGCGTACCGGGCCACGGTCCAGTACGACTCCGGCGTCTGGAAGGTCGCCGCGAACGTCAAGGACCGTCCATGCTGACGACCGGCAGGGAAGGACACGCGATGCCCCCGCACCCCCGCACCCGGCGCCGCGCGGCAGCCGCCACCATCACGGCGACCGCGTTGGCCATCCCCTTGGCGGCCGCCGTTCCCGCGCAGGCCGCGCCCTGCCACAAGACGGGCACCGGCGGCACCTGCAACCTGGTCATCCGCGTTCCCGGTGGAGGCGGAGGCGGTGGCGGCGGCGGATCCGGAGGCAACACGGGCGGCGGTCCCGTGCTGCCCCCGCCGCCCGAGGGCCTGACCCTGGACGAGGCGCAGGGCTTCGTGCCCGCGCCCGGCGGTCCCGCGCCGCTCCAGGCGGCGCCCACCGCCACGGCCGACCTCGTCCTCCGCGCCCGCGCGGCGACCGAGTTCCCCGTGCCCGTCGTGCACACCGCCCCCAAGGACAAGACCTACGTGGCCCTGCAGACGTCCCTGTGGGTGGACGGCTACCACGACGTCGCGACCGAGCCGATCAAGGAGGGCGCGCAGACCGTCCAGTTGACGGGGAAGGTCCAGGAAGTGGTCTGGAACCTGGGCGAGAAGCAGATCGAATGCAAGGACGGCGGCACCGAGGACGGCAAGACCTGCCACTACGCGTACACCCGGTCGTCCGCCGGCCAGCCGGGCGGCAAGTATCAGATCACCGCGACCATCAGGTGGACGGTGAGCTGGAAGTGCGACGGCGCGGACTGCGACGCGGGCGGGGGCAACCTCGACGACCAGACCATGACCTCGGTTCCCTCGCCCCTCGTCGTGAGCGAGATCCAGACGAACACCGGACAGTGATCCCGCCCGGGCACCGCCTCCCCGGATTCGTCGAGCTGGCGGAGCTGGGGACGGGCGCGCAGGGCGTGGTCGTGCTCGCACGCCACGAGTCGGGCGGCCCGCCGGTCGCCATCAAGTACCTCGCCGCCGAGTCACTCGGAGACGCGGCGGCGCGCACCACGTTCCGCGACGAGGCGCAGATCCTCCGCCGCGTCGTCGACCCGCATGTGGCGCGCCTGCTGGACTACCGGGAGTCGCCCTGGGGCGCGGCGATCATCCTTGAGGCGGTGCCGGGACGTCCGCTCCGCAAGGTCCTGGACGAGCGCACCGACCCGCTCACCCCCGAGGCCGCGCTCGCGACGCTGAAGGGCTCGCTGCTCGGGCTGGCGGCGGCGCACGCGGCCGGCGTCGTCCATCGCGACTACAAGCCGGGGAACGTCCTCGTCCAGGACGACGGGCGGAGCAGGCTCATCGACTTCGGCATCGCCGTCCTCGCCGGTCGCGGCGGCCTGGCCGGGACGCCCGCGTACATGTCGCCCGAGCAATGGGCGGGCGGCCCCGCCACCCCGGCCACCGACCTCTACGCCGCGACCTGCGTCTTCGTCGAGTGCGTCACGGGCGAGAAGCCCTTCCGCGGCACGACGCTCGCCGAGTTGAGGGCCGCGCACACCGAGGGCCCGGCGCCGCTGGAGGGCGTCCCGGACGCGCTCCGGCCGCTGGTGCTGCGCGGGCTCGCCAAGGACCCGTCCGAGCGGATGCGAAGCGCCCACGAGTTCGTGAGCGAGGTCGACGCCGCGGCCGCCCGCGCGTACGGCCCCGACTGGGAGCGGCGCGGACTGGTCGCCCTCGGCGCGGTGGCGGCGACGGTCGCGACGGCGATTCCGCTCGGGATGCTGGGGGCGGCGCTCCTCGCCCCCGGCGCCTCCTCGACCGCGACGGGCGCCGGCGTCGCCGGAGCGGCGGGCCACGCCTCCGGGGGCCTCGCGCAGGGGGCGGCGGCCGACACGGCCAAGGGCTTCCTCGGCAGGCTCGGCGGCAAGAAGGTCGCGACCCGCATCGCCGCCGGGGCCGGGTCCGCCGCCATCGCGGCCTGGTTCTTCCTGCCCGACCCCGGCCCCGGCGTCGGCGGGACGAGCCACGCCGGCGTCCACGCCTACTTCACCAAGCCCGGCGTCCTCCTCGGCCAGGCCGCCCTGCCTCCGGTCGAGACCCCGTACATCGACCTCAAGTACACGCTCACCCCGGTGCGGGCCAAGCCCGGGACGGAGGTGCGGCTCGTCGAGGAGTTCCGGGCGCGGACGCCCGGCGGCGTCTACTACCCGCCGGGCGGCGGCGGACGCCAGTGCCTGGGCGAGAAGGCGAAACCTCCCAAGACCCACTGGTACAAGTGGGGCATCGGCCTCGACGACGAACAGCTCGGCGTCGACGGCTCGGCGTTCCTGGGCTTCTACCGGATGCCTCCGATGCAGCGGAAGGACCTCCCGCAGCGGACCGGGGACGCGACCGTCCTCCCCGTCACGAGCGAGACGAAGGGCGAGCAGCAGCCGTTCGTCCAGGCGGAGTGCGCCATCATGAGCCGCTGGACGACGACGTACGTCATGACCCTCCCCGAGCGCCGCCTCCTGCGGCCGGGCAGGTACCTGGTGACCCCGCGCGTCCCCATGAAGATAACGACGACGGTGCGGGAGAAGACCCCGATCCCGCCGGAGTCCGCGGGGGCCGCCATCGAGGGGACGCTGCCGGTGCTCCAGGTGTCGGGGAGCTGAGGGGGTCGGCGGGGCGCTGGTAGGATCGCGGCCGATGCGTGGGCGGTGGGAGTGGCCGCTCCCCGCCCCGGCGTGACGCGGCCGATCCCAGGTCGGCGCAGGATCCTGTCCGCCCGCACGTCCACAGTTAGGGTCCCCGGTGTCGTTCTTCCCGCTGGCCGTCCGCCGTCCCACGGCCGGGTCCGTGCTGGCCGCCGTCAAGGGGAACCGGCTGTTCACCGCGGTGCTGGTGGCGGGCGTGCTGCTGCGCGTCGTCGCGATGCTGGGGTTCCGCGGGGTCCTGTGGTTCAACGACAGCTACGACTTCGTGCGGATCGCGGACGACCCGTTCCCGCATCCGCTGCGCCCGTCCGGTTACGGGATCTTCCTGTGGACGCTCAAGCCGTTCCACAGCCTGGCGCTGGTCACGGCACTGCAGCACGCGGCGGTCGTCGGGCTGGCGGCGGCCGGGTACCGGATGCTCGTCCGCGACTTCGACGTGCGGCGGCCGTGGGCGGCGGCGGCCGTCGCGCCGCTGCTGCTGGACGCCTACCAGCTCGAACTCGAACACCTCCTGCTGTCGGACACGCTGTTCACCGTCCTCGCGCTCGGCGCCATGCTGGTCCTCGCGAAGCCGGGCGCGACGGGCTGGCGGCGGGCCGCGCTCGTCGGGACGCTCCTCGGCGTCGCGGCCGTGACCCGCACGGTCGGGGTGCCGCTGTTCCTGATCGCGGTGGTGTACCTGGTGGTCAGGCGGACGCGCTGGCCCGCGTACGCGGCGCTCGCGGTGACGTTCGCGCTGCCGGTCGGCGCGTACGCGACCTGGTACCAGCAGGAGCACGGCCGGTTCGGGATGACCGGCGTGGACGGCATCTTCCTCTGGGGCCGGACGGCGGCGTTCGCCGACTGCGACGCCCACACGCCGCCCGCCGACCTGGCGAGCCTGTGCCCGCACGGGCCGAAGGACGACCGGCCCGCGTCGTCCCACCAGATCTGGGAGGAGGGCTCGCCGACCGGGTGGACCAACGGCGGCGCGTTCGACCCGGACACCAACGCGCGGGCGCAGCGGTTCGCGTTCTGGGCGATCCGGAACCAGCCGCTCGACTACGCGAAGGTCGCGTCGTACGACTTCTTCGTCCGGACGTTCGCGTGGCATCGCAGCCGGTACCCGACCGTGGGCACCGAGGCGCGCTACCACTTCCCGACGAAGCCGACCGCGCGCAAGCCCGAACTCCCGGTCTACGGCGGCGGCACCAGGCGGACGGTCGTGTACGAGTACTCGCACGGCACCGGGCGCACCCACATCGTCGAGCCGTACGCGGGTTTCCTGCGCGACTACCAGGAGCGGGTCAGCGTTCCGGGGACGGCGCTCGGGCTCGTCCTGCTCGCGGGCGCGGCCGGGATCGTGTGGCGGCGGGCGCGCGCGCGAACGGCCCTGTTCTGGTCGTCGGCCGTGATGCTGCTGGCGATCCCGCCCGCCACGGTGGACTTCGACTACCGCTACCTGCTGCCCGCCCTGCCGTTCGCGTGTTTCGCGGCGGCGGCCGCGTGGGGGCGGCGGGTGCCGTCCGGACGGTCGAAGGCCCCGCCGAAGGAGACCCCGGGCGAGAAGGAGCCCCAGCCCGCCGCCGCCCCCTGAGTAGGGGAACTGAGGAGCAACGCGGATTCCGGCGCGTCCTGAATATCCAAGGACGGCGTGCGGGTCGTCGTCCGGACGTCCGGCGCCGCGTCGGCCGGCCTGTCCGGCGATACGGTCACGGTCCGGCGGTGCTTCGAGCTGCGCGTCGCCCCGGACACCGAGTGGGACGCCAGGCCCCGGAGCAAGGAATGCCCGCGGAGCGAGCCGCTGGGGTCGCGCCGGGCCGGACGGACGTGTGGACGCCGCCGAGGGCGCAGCGCATGGCGGGCGAGGGCGGGTGCGGCGCCGCCAACGCGATCGACCCGATGCCGCCCCCGCATTAGGCCCGCCGGCGCCTAGAGGCCGAGGCGGGCGGCGGCCACCTTCTTCGGGACGACCATGCGCCACGCCTCCACGACCAGTTCGCGCATCTCCGGCTCGTCGAGGGCGGACGTCCAGGCGTGCACCCAGTTGAAGCGCATGTCCGACTCGCCGGGAAGGTGGAACTTCTCCGGCTCCGACTCGACCAGCGCGGCGCGCTCCTCCTTGGGGAACGCGAAGCCCATGACGGTCTCGTCCCGCGAGAAGGCGACGTAGACGATCGCGCCGACGCGGAACTTCACCCGGTCCCTGATGAGGTGCTCGGACGTGCGCGGCAGCGTCAGCGCGAGCGCCCGCACCTGCTCCACGGTGATCATCATGTCCTCCTGTGGCCGTCCCCCGGCGGGTGTCTCCAGCCAACCATCCCGAATCATGTGATCTTGATAGATTTTTGGGTCGGGGAGGGCGTTGTGGACGAACTGGTGCGGTGGCAGACACAGCACGGGACGGTCGTCGTGGAGACCGACGACCGGGAGCCGGGCTTCCAGTCGGTGTCCCGCGCGGGCGACATGATCCACGACGCGGCCGTCTCGTTCGAGGAGGCGTTCCGCAGTATCAAGGACGCGGCCGACTCGGCGCTCGCGGCGCTGCGCGGCGGCGCCGCCGACCCGGACGCGGTCGAGTTGGAGTTCGGCGTGAAGCTCAACGCGGCGGCGGGGGCGGTGATCGCCAAGACCTCCGTCGAGGGGCAGCTCAAGGTCAAGCTGACCTGGGGCCGCCCGCCCGCCGACAACACCGCCGGGACCGACGGGGAGGGGGCGTAGCCGCGTCGTGGACGGCTGGCAGTGGCGCGCCTGGGTCGGCCCGCCCGGCGGCGGCAAGGTCGGCGCGGCCTTCCTCGTCACCGCGGACCGGCTGCTGACCTGCGCGCACTCCGTCCGCGGCCTGGACGAGGCGCGGATCGGCTTCCCCGGCCTGCGGGAGGACCTGCCCGCCCGGGTGACGCACGTCGGCGGCTGGCGGCGCGCGGGCGACCTCGGCGACGTCGCGGTGCTCGAACTGCGCGAGCCCGTCCCGTACGCGCCCGCGCGGCTCGCCGCGCCCGACGACCCGCGCGTCGCCGGGCGGACGTTCGGCGTCTGGGGCTTCCCCCGGCGGCACGACCGGAACGAGCGGCACGCGACGGTGACGACGTCCCCGCACCGAGGCATGCGGCAGGAGTGGTGGGAGCTGAAGACCGGGCCGGGCGACTGGCTGGAGGAGGGCTACAGCGGGTCCGCCGTGTACGACACGGACACGGGCGAGGTCATCGGGATGGTGACGAACGCGGAGCTGCGGCACGGCGACCGCGCCGACCTCGGCTGGATGCTGCCGCTCGCCAGCCTCCGCGCGCACTGGGAGCCGCTCGACGACCTGCTCCCGCTGCGCTGGGCGTCCCCGGACGCGCGCCGCGAGCTGCGCGAGCTGCTGGACGGCGTCCGCTTCACCGAGCCGCTCGCCGCCGACCTGGCGTGGACGGTCGGCCGCCCGGCGCTCGACGGCTTCCGGTCGGCGTGGGCGTCGGTGCGGTACGTGGCGGAGGGGCTGGCGGAGGAGCGGCTCGTCCGGTATCTGGCGGCGCTCGGGCGGCATCTGCCGGAGGCGCGGCGGCAGCGGCTCACCGCCTGGTCGGCCCGCCACCTGCCGGGCGCGGCGCCCGCCCCCGCGCACTCCGATCCCGCGTCGGTGATCGTCCGGCTGGAGCGGGTGACGTTCGACAACGCCTTCGACGTCGCCGTGCAGACGTGGATCGACGGGGCGGAGGGGCCGTCCCGGCCGGTCGCGCGGGTCCCGGAGCGCAAGGTCCGGGAGGTCGTCGAGGAGGGCGTCGCGGCGGTCGCGCCCGCGCTGTTCGGCCGCGACTGGATGATCGAGTTCGCGGTGCCGGAGAGCTGGCTCGGCAGGCCGTTCGAGCAGTGGTACGTCGACGCGCGCAACCGGATCCCGATGCGCCGGTACCCGGTGGTGGTGCGGGACGTGGAGCGGCTGCGCCCCGGCTCGATCCGCCGCGACCAGGCCCATCACCGCTGGCGGCTGCTGACCGAGCGGGGCTGCGGCGAGCCGCACCGGGTCGCCTGCGACGCGCCGCGCCGGGGCGGCGACTTCGAGCGCTGGCTCGAGGCGCACGTCGACTTCTCCGTGCTCGTCTACGGGTCGCGTCCGATGAAGACGTGGTTGAAGGCCGCGCTCAACAACGGCATCCCCGTCATGCTGTGGACGCGCGAGAAGTGCGTCGGGCCCTCCCATGACGACTGCGAAGGGCACCGCGTCCTGGACGACCTGACCGCCGCGGTCGGCGGCAGGTCGCCCGCCGAACTGCCGCGCATCGCGCTCGCGCTGCGCAAGGAGGCGCTCGTCGCGCCGGACGGCGAGCCGCACTGCGGACGCGCCCTGACCCTGCTCTGGGACGACCCGTCCCGCCTGCCCGATCCGCCCCTCGCCATGGAGGTCTAGGTGCCCGACTGGCTGATCTACACAGGGAGCCGTCGCCCGCACGACGGAGTGGACCGGCTGCCTCCGCCGCCGCCCTGGCGCGCGTTCGACGGCGGCCCGGTGCTGCCGTCCCCGGAGGGCGGTTCGGGGAACGCGCACCAGGCGACGACGTACCGTCCGTCGGACGACGCCGTGCAGCAGGTCAACGCCGCGTTGTACCTGCGTCGTCCGTTGTTGGTGACGGGTCCGCCCGGTACGGGGAAATCGACGCTCGCCTACGCGGTGGCCCACGAACTGGGGCTCGGACCCGTCCTGCACTGGCCCATCACCAGCCGGACGACGCTGCGCGACGGCCTCTACCAGTACGACCCCCTCACCCGCCTGTACGCAGCCGGACGCGACACGTCCCCGGCCGACGACGAGGACATCGGCCGCTTCATCCGCCTCGGCCCCCTCGGCACGGCGCTGCTGCCCTACCGGCGGCCCCGCGTCCTGCTCGTGGACGAGATCGACAAGAGCGACATCGACCTGCCCAACGACCTCCTCACGATCTTCGAGAAGGGCGAGTACGAGGTGCCGGAGCTGTCCCGCCGCGCCGACCCGTCCGCCGAGGTGATGACCGCCGACGGGCCGGGCGCGCGCGTCACCGTCACCGCCGGGACCGTCCGCTGCCGCGCGTTCCCGCTGGTCGTGCTGACCAGCAACGGCGAGCGCGAGTTCCCGCCCGCGTTCCTGCGCCGCTGCGTCACGGTCGAGCTGCGGCAGCCGTCCGGGGAGGCGGAGCTGGCGGCGATCGTCCGCGAGCACCTCGGGCCGCTCGCCGACCGGAGCGACGACCTCGTCCGGCGGTTCCTCGAACGGGCCGCCTCCGGGACGCTGGCGACCGACCAGCTCCTCAACGCCGTCTACCTGTGCCGCCACGCCGACGCCGAGGACCGCCGGGCCCTCGCCGACCGCGTCATGCCGAACCTCGCGGGCCCCGTCGATGACGATTGACCGGCTCCGGGACGCGCTGTCCGCCATCGGACCGCCGCCGGACGCCCGCGAGCTGAGCGAGATCCTGTGGCTCGCCTGCCACATCACTCCGTCCGAGGACGCCCCTCCCCGCGAGCCCCTCCCGGCGGTTCCGCAGGTGATCGAGGAAGCGCCGCCGCTCCCGGACACCGTCCCCCGGCCGCGTCCCGAGCCCGAGCCGCTCTCCCCGCTCCATCCCCGTGCCGCACCCGAGACGCCCGGAGAGGGCGCCGCCGTCCCCGAGCCGGTCGGGGAGGCGACGGAGGTGCTCGTCCCGACCGCGCCGATGCTCGCGGACCCGCTCGGCGTGCAGCGGGCGCTGCGTCCGCTGAAGCGGCGGGTGCCGTCGCGGCACCGGTTCGGGCTGGACGAGGACGCGACCGCCGCGCGCATCGCCGACACCGGGGTGTGGACGCCGGTACTCGTCCCCGAACCCGAACGCTGGCTCTCGCTCACGCTCGTCGTGGACACCGGCCCGACGATGCGGCTGTGGCGCCCGCTCGCCCGCGAACTGACCGAGACGCTGCTCCGCCAGGGCGCGTTCCAGGACGTCCACGTCGCCTACCTCGACACCACCGGAGGCGTCGCCGCCATCCCGGACGCGCCGCGCCAAGACCCCGGCACGCTGCTCGACGCGTCCGGGCGCCGGGCCGTGCTCGTCCTGTCCGACTGCTCGGGCCCGCACTGGTGGGACGGACGCGCCGCGCGGGCCGTCCGGCGCTGGGCGCAGACCGGGCCGACCGCGATCCTCCAGCCGCTCGCCGAGCGCCTCTGGCGGCGCACCGCCGCCCCGGCCGCGCCCGGCGTCGCCGTGCTGCCGCGTCCGGGCGCGCCGAACGCGGACCTGCGGTTCGTCCCGTACGACGGGGACGCGAAGGCGGGCGTGCCCGTGCCCGTCCTGGAGGTGGCGCCGCGCTGGTTCGGCGCGTGGGCCCGGCTCGTCTCCGGCTCCGACCCGCAGCCCGCCGCCGTCGCGACGCTGCCCGCCCGGCCGCCCGCCGCGGCCGTGCCCGTGCCCGTGCGCCGCGAACGCGAACTGCCGGTCGAGGAGCGCGTCCGCCGGTTCCTCGCCACGGCGTCCGCGGACGCCGCCGAACTCGCCGCGCACGTCGCGGTCTCCGTCCCGTCGCTGCCGGTGATGCGGCTGATCCAGCACCGGATCCTCGGCGGCTCAGGTCCGGGGCAACTCGCCGAGGTGCTGCTGAGCGGCCTGCTGCGCTCGGTCGGCGGGGTGCGCTACGAGTTCGTGCCGGGCGCGCGGGAGGCGCTGCTCGACACGCTGCCGCGTCCGGAGGCGCTGCACACGCGGCATGTCCTGGAGGCGGTCTCCGCCGAGATCGAACGCCGCGCCGGAACGGCCGCCGAACGCTTCCGCGCCCTCCTCCCCACCGACGGCGGCCCGGTGAAACTGACGGCCGACACCGACCACTTCGCCCTCCTGACCCCCGAGACCCGCTCCCACCTGGCCACCGCCCCGGCGGGTGTCCCCGACCCCCTGGAACCGCGCGAGACGTCGGACCCTCGCGTCACACCGGCCGACGGACCCCGGCTCATCTGGGACCTTGTCGACCCGATGTTCGAAGCCATCGGCACGTACGACAACGGCGGCACGACGCAGCTCGACTTCCTCTACGGTGGCGAGGGCTCACACGGCGCTGTCTCGGGGCCACCACGCGCCGTCCATGAGATGCTCCGGACCGTCCTGCTCAGCCTGGCGATCGGCCACCCGCCGGACAAGGTCGCGTTCGCCCTGCTCAACTGCTCCGACTTCCACGAGAGCAACGCCTACAGCGGCCTTCATCTGCTCCCGCACACCGCCGCAACCGTCCTCGACCTGTCCGAGCCGGGTACCGGCAGCGTGGCGTCGATACTCAAAGCAGAACGACGGCACCGCGAGGCCGTCCTGCGGGACGCGGGCATCGAAACCTGGGCCGAATACCGTGCCGACCGGAACTCGCCGCTCGACCCGCTTCCCGCGCTGGCCGTCGTCCTGGGCGTCGACCGGCGGCTCCTGGACGCCGATCCCGATTTGGCCGACGACCTCGCCCGGCTGACTGCCACGGGGCCGGACGTGGGCTTCCGTTTCATCTTCTATTCCCGCGAGGAATCCACGGACATCGACCGGTTCGACCACCTCACCAGATGGCGGATCGAACTCGACGATCCAGCGGACGGCGAGCAGGCCACGCTCAGGGTCGAGGGAAGGCCGGATGCGCGTTTCCGTCCCGCGCGTGTCTCCGCCGCGGACGCCGACTCGCTCCTGGCGCAGATGGAGCAGCGCGGACCGCGCGCACGCCAACTCACAGTCCATCTGCCAGGAGGGCCGGTTCAGACGCAGCCGCCCCTCGATATCGACGTTCTCCGGCTCAACGGCGCGGGTCCCGGCGAGGCGTTCGGGGAAACATGGGCGCTTCCCGCGACCACTCCACGGAAGACGACCATCGGCCATCACGCCGATGGGAACGCCCTCAGCTTCTACCCGTTCGACCTTTCGTCGGGTATCCCGCACGGCCTCATCGTGGGCGGCACCGAAGCACGTCAGCGCGTCAACCGCGCCATCGTCCTCGCGCTCGCCGCCGGGTACTCCCCCTCGGATCTCAGGTTCGCGTTCGCCGGAATGGGCGAGCACCCGCTCGGCGATCCGCTTCCGCTGCCGCACGTCGACTATTCCGAGTCCGAGTTGCTCGGACGGCCGGAGCAACTCCGCCATTTCCTCGACTATCTGTCGAACGAGATGGACGAGCGCGCCGCCAACACCGCGAGCGACCATCCACGCCTCGTGGTGTTCACCGACGTCTCGCTGACGTTCCCCTCCAGCAGGCGCGAGGTCGGAGAGACCCTGGTCTCGCTCGCGAGCCGCGGAAGGGCGCTCGGCGTGCAACTCCTGCTCTCTTCGGAGACCGTCGAGAACAGCACGATCTGGAACCGCGTCATGCCCCTCGTCGGCTGGCGGATGGCGGCGAGCCCCCGGCCGCCCGCCGAACTCCAGCGCGTGCTCGGACGGGCGACCGTGTCGTTCCCCGACGAGCGGACGGCCTACCTCCTCGCCGGCGGCGGCGTCCCCCGCCAGCTCGTCCTGGCGCCGGAGCCATCGCGATCCGCCGTCGACGACTTCGTCGAGCGGGCGAGAGGAGCCGAAGCCCGCCCGGCGCCGCCCGTGCCCCCCGACATCCAGCTCGACCAGATCGACCTGGAGGCCGACACCGAAGCGACCATGGACATGCTCCGGAGGGTCTTTTTTCCGGAGCCCGCCCCTGGGGAAGCGCCGAGTAGGCGCATCCGCCATCTGATCCTGGAGGGTACCGATCGGGCTCGGATGGCCAGGATGGCGCGCCTGTACGGATGGCTGCTCCGCGACGAAGGCGCGCTTTCCAGCGGCGTCGTGCACGAGGTGCCGCTGCTCGATTCCGCGGGCCGTCCGGTCGGCGAGCCCGTCCCGCCCTGGCCCGGCCTCTTTCAAGAGAACCGCGGCGGTGTGCTGCTCTTTCACCTCAGCGAGATCCGGCACCATGCCGCCCCGCTCTGGGACGGTTTCGTCAGCGAACTCCCGCGTCTGATGGACGAATACGGCCACGACCCGATGGTCGTCCTCTGCGGAGACAGCGACGACGTCCGTGAACTGCGCCGGGCCGCCCCGTCTTTCGCCTCTCGGTTCCTGGTATTCGACGGCTACGAACCAGCGCCGTCGACCGTGCGGGAGCCGTATCCGCGGATATCGATCGGTGTCGACAGCGACACGGGCGAGGACGTGGTGCTGAACTTCGAGGCCGACCGCCATCTGCTGATCTCCGGCCCGCCTCACTCCGGGAAGGCGACACTTCTGAACCGCCTGCATGACGAGATCCGCGCGCACGCCAGAGGACTCGTCTACCTCCTGGACGGGGACGATCTGATTCCCGGAGAAGAAGAAGAAAAGATCACTCTGGAGGCACCGGGGGACACCGTGGCAGCCCACGAGTTCGGCCGCCTTCTAGGGGAGGCGATCGATGAGGCGGCACGACACGGAACCATGACACGGGGCCCCGATGTATTCCTCCTCGTCAAGAACCACTGGGGTCTCTTCCGGAGCGATCCGCTCCTTCCACTTCTCGACCTGCTCCGGTCGAGTCCGGCGAACGGTCCGCGACTCGTCCTGTCCCGGCACCGCACCCTTCTGGACATGGGCGGCAATCTGGTCAAGTCGTGGCGGGACATCGGCGCTCCGGTGCTGCTGACGGGAGACACGGGGGGCAGGGAGGGCGATCTCTGGGGGCTGCCGCGCGCCGTCCGAGGTCCCATACCGCGGGGACAGGCGCTCCTCGCGTATCCCGGCCGCCACCGTTTCGTCACGCTGAGGCTCTGACCTTCTGTATTGGATCGCACTGTCCATAACGTGTTACCGTACCGGCATGGCACGGCCGAGGAAGTTCGAGGAGGACCGGGCGCTCGACGCGGCCATGCGCGCCTTCTGGACGGACGGCTACGAGGCCACGTCCACCCAGGAGCTGTGCGAGGCGACCGGACTCGGGCGCAGCAGCATCTACAACACGTTCCGCAGCAAGCGCGACCTGTTCGAGAAGGCGCTGGTCCGCTACATGGACACCAGGACGGCCAGGCTCGTCGAAGTGCTGGAGGACGGCCGCCGTCCCGTGCGGGAGCGGCTGCGGACGGTCCTGGAGTGGACGGTCGAGCCCGAGCCGGACGACCCGGTCGGCTGCCTGGTCGTCAACACGATGGTGGAGCTGGCGCCGCGCGACCCGGAGATCGCCGAGCGGCTCGACCGGGACCAGCGGCGGCGGCTCGTGGCGCTCAAGGCGGCCGTCCAGGAGGGCATCCGGTCCGGCGAGATCGACCGGGACAAGGACGCGCTGGCGCTCGCGCACTTCCTCGTCTCCACGATCAGCGGGATGCGCGTGATGTCCAGGGGCGGGGCCGACCGGAGCACCCTGGCCGCGATCGCGGACACCGCCCTGGACGCCCTCTGACGAACGAACCCGACCGACCCGCCGTTTTCCCATGTCCGAATTTTGAACCAATCAATCCAATACAGGAGGCGAGAGCGATGCCGGTGGCCGTCTACGTGCTGGGGCTGGCGATCTTCGCGCAGGGGACGTCCGAGCTGATGCTCGCCGGGCTGCTGCCCGGGATGGCGCACGACCTCGGCGTGTCCGTCCCGGCGACCGGGCTGCTGATCTCGGCGTTCGCGATCGGGATGCTGGTGGGCGCGCCGGTGCTCGCCGTCCTCACGCTGCGCTGGCCGCACCGCCGGGCGCTGCTCGCCTTCCTCGCCGTGTTCGCGCTGGCCCACGCGGTCGGCGCGGTCACGCCGAACTACGGGGTCCTGTTCGCGACCCGCGTCGTCGGCGCGTTCGTGTATGCGGGGTTCTGGGCGGTGGCGGCGGCGACTGCGGTGCGGCTCGTCCCGCGCGATGCGCGCGGTAAGGCCATGGGCATCCTCGCGGGCGGGCTCACGGTCGCGGCGATCGCGGGCCTCCCGGCCGGGACGCTGGTCGGGCAGCAGCTCGGCTGGCGGGCCGCGTTCTGGACGGTCGCCGCGATGTCGGTCCTCGCGATGGCCGGGGTCGCGGCGACGATCCCCGGCGGCCGCGCGGACGGCACAGCGCCCCGGACGCGCGACCAGATCCGCGCCATGGCCGTCCCCCGGCTGTGGCTCCTGTACGGGACGACCGCGCTGTCCACGAGCGGGCTGATGGTGACGTTCGGCTACCTGGGCGCGCTGCTGACCGAGACGACCGGGATCGCGGAGAAATGGGTCCCCGCCGTGCTCGCCCTCTACGGGACGGGCGCGCTCATCGGCATCACGGTCGGCGGGCGGACGGCCGACACGCGTCCCGTCCCGACCCTGTACGCGGGGTTCGGCGGGCTCGTCGCGGTGTCGGTGGTCCTGGCGCTGACCGCGACCTCGCCCGTGCCGGTGGCGGTGCTCGTGTTCCTGCTCGGCTTCGCCGGGTTCGGCACCAACCCGACGCTGAACACGCGGGCGTTCGGGGTGGTGGACGGCTCGGCGACGCTCGTCGCGGCCGGGAACGTCGTCTCGTTCAACGTCGGCATCACGCTCGGCCCGTGGATCGGCGGCCTCGCGATCGACGCCGGGGCCGGGTACGCGGCCACGGCCTGGATCGGGGCCGGGTTCGGCGTCCTCGCCGTGGCCGCCGTGGCGCTCGACCAGGCCCGGCGGCGGTCGGCCGCGCCCGCCGCCGAGCGGCGGGCCCGCCAGGAGGTGGGCACGTGAGCGAAAGGCCCGGCACGGGGCAGTCCGCGGGCCGGGCCCTTCGGTCCGGTCACCCGCAGGCGTCGGCGCGGAACCCCCAGAGGGCGCGCCTGCGGGGATGTTCGGCGACCGTCCAGACGCGGTGCTGCCCGCGGTAGCAGGACAGGTCCTCGGGACCGTGCGAGATGGTGCGGCGCTGGACGCGGTCCCATCCCGACCCGCGGTGGCGCGTGACGAGCAGGAGGCCGCGCTGCTCGCCCCGGTTCTGCGTGAACCACCAGTGGCCGTTCGCCCGGACGCCGCCCTGGATCCGGTAGCCGGGCAGCGTCGCGCCCCAGTCGGGACGGACCGTCCCGGAAGACCGGGACAGCGCCGAAAGCGGCCACGTCACGAGTCGGCCTTGCGGCCCGCCCGGACGGCAGTACTCCCCCGCGATGAGGACGTGCCGCGACGCGGTCCGGTCGACGGCGACCCAGGACATGCGCAGCGGTCCGGTGCCCCGGCACTTGCCGCCCGTCCTCCCCCGGGCGAAGCGCCAGCTCCCGGTCTGCGGCATGAGGAAGCGGAAGCCGTGGGCGTAGTACTTGCCGCCCTGCAGCCCGACGCGCTCCGAGTGCCCGGCGACCCCGCCCCTGCTCCTCGCCAGGTCGTAGATCTGCCGCAGGTCGAACTCGCGGATGCCGTGCCGGGTGTCGGCCACGTACAGCCTGTTCCCGTACCATGCGATGCCGCCCGCGTGGATGCCGATGTCGGAGTAGGTGGCCGTCCCGCCTTCGAACTTCGGCTCGACGAGGAGGACGTGCCGGTAGGAGCGCCTGTCCGGGTCGACGACGGTGAGCCTGATGCGGCCGCCGTTGTGCCAGGACACGAGCATCGGCCTGCTGCCGCCCGTCCAGCGCTCGCCGGCCACCGCGTCCGACACGCTGGTCACGCCCTGCGGCACCCAGTCGTGGGTGTCGGTGTCGTGCCTGTCGAAGCAGTAGACGAGGGAGCGGGCGGGCACGGCGGCCGGACCCGCGCAGCCGTGCCCGAACCTTCGCTGTCCGGACGAGGCGAGCAGGCCGCCGACGCTGCTCCGGTGCAGGCGGCGCCCGAGTTCCCGGACGGCCGGGCCGCGGTCGGAGCCCCGGCGCAGATCGAAGTCACGCGGGTCCGGCGCGGCGGTATCCACGGCGGCGGACGCGGGACGGGGCGGGGCGGCGTAGGCGACGCCCGGCGCGGCGACCGCCAGCGGCACGGCCGCCAGGCACCATCGACCGCTGGTCACAATACGTTGCAAGATCATCACACTGTGCAACGTAACCCAGATCGCACCTCACCCGCGATCCCGATATGACCTTGGGAAATGCAATTTAGTTTTCATCGGCCATTACGTCGTCCTTGTCAACCGCCCAGGAGGCGGGGACGGAGGACCAGACGCGGATGGACGGGACGGCCCGGGCCGTCCCGTCCATCCGGGACCAGATCAGCGCAACGCGCCACGTACCGCTAACGAGCCACTAGATGCCGCTAGCGCATGGAGCACGTGCCGGTGGCCGACTTCGTCGGGTCGCTCTCCGAGGTGGCCGTCAGGCGCAGGCCCGCCTTGCGGGAGTTCCAGCGCGCGGGCTTGGCCCAGACCTCGACCTCGGTGCTGCCCTTGGCCTGGGCGGTGGCCAGGGCGTTCGGCAGCCAGGTCGTCACGCCGCGGATGGACGCGGTGGCCTTGAGCCGGAACACGTCGGAGCCGTAGTAGCCGGTGCCGCCGGAGCCGGTGTTGCGGAGCGTCAGCTTGCACTTCGTCCAGCCGCCGCCGGTCGGCTCGGCCTTGCCGTCGCCGAGTTCCACGCCGCGCTGCTGCGATCCCGCGCCGTCGAGCGAGCGGATCCCGACCGTGTAGGAGAGCACGCCGTCCTTGTCCCGCTTGAGGTCGAGGACGTAGAAGTGGAGCCGGTTGGCCTGGTCGACGTACTCGTACTGGCTGCCGGAGTCCGTGCCCGCGTGGAACAGGGCGTCGGAGAGCTGCCGGTAGTCGCCGATCGTCATCTTCTTGGGCGTCCCGTCCGGGAGGACGAAGTCGACCTTGTTGATGTCCTGCGGGTTGGCGTCCTTGACCCAGATGAACGGCTCGGTGTCCTGGTCCTTGGTCTTCGACAGCAGGACGCCGGAGTCGGGGGTGAAGGAGTCGGTGCCCATCCGGTCGACGACTTCGAGGGTGTAGTTGTTGTAGCCGCCGCCGTCGCACAGGGGGTCGGTGTTGATGTCGCACTTCGGGCTCTTGTCGCCGCCCGCCCCGAACGTGAGGTTGATGCCCGCCAGCTCGTTCGCGCCCGGCTGGACCGAGCGGGCCGTGACCCGCGCGACGAGCGTCCCGGACTTGGCGAGGTCGCCCCGGTCGAGCTGGAGCACCTTGCCCGTGTCGACGATCTTGAGCTTCAGCTTGTTGCGCAGCATGTGCTGGGCGCCCATGGACGCGCCGCCCGTCGCGGGGATCGTCCACCGGCTGTGCGGGCCGCCGGGCCCGTTGAAGGTGCCGCGGCTCAGCATCTCCCACGGGCCGCTGTAGTCGCGGCGGGGCGGGTTGCTGTACGGGTTGTTGTAGTTGTCGCCGACGCCCAGGATGTGGCTGAACTCATGGGCGAAGACCGACATGCCGGAGCTCTCCGCCTGGGTGGACGACTCACCGGGAACGGCGTTCGGCCAGAGGGTGGAGCCGGCCTGCCAGGACGTCCACGGGACGTACCGGGTCTTCACCCAGTTCGTCAGCTTCGGATCGCCCGGGCCCCACTCCGCCGGCACCTGCTCCTTGGTGCCGAACTTCATCTCGCCGAACTCCTGCCAGGTGGACGACTCGTCCTGCCCGGCGCTGAGGAAGAACACGAAGTCGTACTTCTTCGCCTCGGCCTCGCCGACGTCGGCGACCCACGCGGCGCGGGCGTCCTTGCGCAGGTCGCGGTTGCAGGTGTCGCCGGACGGGCAGCCGGTGCCGCCCTGCATCCCGTCCACGCCGTACTCGTGGTCCTTGGCGGGCATCTTGTACGCGCCGAACCCGGTGAGGTTCACGCCGTAGCGGCCGCCGGAGTCCTCCATCCAGTACTCGTGGAGGGTGTGGCCGTGGTTGAGCTGCTGCGGCTTGTTGAGGAAGTCCTGGTAGAACTTGGCGACCTGGGTGCGCGGGACGTCCCCGACGGCCACCGGGTTGCCGAAGATGGTGGAGTTCTTCGGCTGCGTCACCACGAAAGGCTGGTTCGAGTAGTCGACGAGGACGACGGCGCCGTTGAAGTTCTTCACCGAGCCCTTCCGGGACGGGTCGGACCAGTTCGTGCCCGGGATCGACTTGTAGTCGTCCCAGGTCATCGTCTCGGGAAGCTCGTAGTTCTGCGGGTCGATGGCGCTCGGCGCGCCGTGCCGGTGCGGACGGCCGGGCGGCTGGGCGCGCTGCCACGGCTGCGTCTGCGGCCAGTGCCGCATCTGCCACGGGTTGGCGGTCGGCTTCGGGATCGCCGGTCTCGGCTGCGCCGCGACCGGCGGGGCGGTCGCGAGCGCCACGACCAGACCCATCACCGCCGCGGGCACCATCAGGGTTCTCTTGGCGCGCATGTCTCCCCTGCCTCTGGTGGGTTGCGCCACAAGGTAAGGACAGGGGAATCCGCCCGGCTAGGGCCGACATAGCCGATCTAGTCCGGTTTCGCATGGCATGTCGGACAATTCGCCCAGGTCAGTCCGGCGGACGCCGGTCGAGCAGATCGCGACCGGCCACCACGATCCCGTCCTCGTCGCTGTAAAGCCAGTCCCCCGGACGGAACTCGACGCCGCCGAAAACCACCGGGACGTCCACCTCGCCCGCGCCGTCCTTGGCGCTCTTGCGCGGGTTGGAGCCGAGGGCCTTCACCCCGAGGTCCAGGGCGCGCAGCGCGGCCACGTCCCGGACGGCCCCGTGGATCACCGCGCCGGACCAGCCGTTCGCCACCGCCGCCCCGGCGATCATGTCGCCGAGCAGCGCGGACGCCAGCGACCCGGCGCCGTCCACGACCAGGACGCGGCCCTCGCCCGGCGTGTTGAGCAGCCTCTTCACGAGCCCGTTGTCGCGGCGGCAGCGCACGGTCGCGATCGAGCCCGCGAAGGCCGTCCGTCCGCCGTAGAGCCGGAACTGGGTCTCGCAGCTGCGGAGCTCGTCCCCGAAGTCGTCGATGAGGTCGGCGGTCGCGAAGTGCATGCCGGGCACCCTACTCCCCGGTAGTGCCGCCGTTCGGATGCGAGGGGGCGTCGATCGGACGGCCGATCAGCCGCGACAGCACGATCGCCGTCTTCGTCGCGGTGATGTTGTCCTCCCGGCGGAGCCGTTCGAGGGCCTGCTCCAGGTGCTGGATGTCGCGCGCCCGCACGTGGACGAGGGCGCTCGCGTCCCCGCTGATCGTGTACGCCGCGACGACCTCCGGATGGCCCCGGACGCTCGAGTAGATCTCCTCCGGGGACGTCGCCCCCGTGCAGAAGATCTCGATGAACGCCTCGGTCGTCCAGCCGAGCGCGGCCGGGTCGACGACGGCCGCGAAGCCGTTGATCACGCCGTCCGCGCGGAGCCGGTCGACGCGCCGCTTCACCGCCGGGGCGGACAGCCCGACCTTCGCGCCGATCTGCGCGTAGGAGGCCCGGCCGTCCTCCAGGAGGCGCGCAACGATGCGCCGGTCCAGGTCGTCAAGACGCAACAAATAACACCCCCTAAGTCGGTTTTCGTCATTGGTCGACGGTCGTATCCGAACATACGCTGGATTGTGGACCGGCGGCCAGCCTGACCTGTCCGGCCCCCTCCCCCCGGCACCGGACCGACGTCCGGTGTCCCAGGTATGCCCGGACCGCCGGCGGCCCGGGCCGAGCCGCGAAGGAGCGCCGTGACGCCGACCGAGGAACTCCGCGCGATGTCCGACGAGCACAGCGCGCACAACTACCACCCGCTCCCGATCGTGGTCGCCGAGGCGGACGGCGTGTGGCTGACCGACGTCGAGGGACGCCGCTACCTCGACATGCTGGCCGCGTACTCGGCGGTCAACTTCGGCCACCGCAACCCGCGCCTCACCGCGGCCGCCAAGCGCCAGATGGACCGCGTGACCCTGGTCAGCCGCGCGTTCGACCACGACAACTTCGGGCCGTTCGTCACCGAGCTCGCCGAGCTGTGCGGCAAGGACATGGTCCTGCCCATGAACAGCGGCGCCGAGGGCGTCGAGACCGCGCTGAAGACCGCGCGCAAGTGGGGGTACGAGGTCAAGGGCGTCCCGGACGGCCAGGCGAACATCGTCACGTTCGAGGGCAACTTCCACGGCCGGACGACCACGATCGTCAGTTTCTCCACCGACGCCGACGCCAAGGACTCCTACGGGCCGTACACGCCGGGATTCCGGACCGTCCCGTACGGGGACGTCGAGGCGCTGCGGGCCGCGATGGACGGCGACACGGTCGGCGTGCTGGTCGAGCCCATCCAGGGCGAGGCGGGCGTGAACGTCCCGCCGAGCGGGTTCCTGCGGGCCGTCCGCGACCTGTGCACCGCGAACGGCTCGCTGATGATCGCGGACGAGATCCAGTCGGGCCTCGGCCGCACCGGCGACACGTTCGCGTGCGAGCACGAGGGCGTCGTCCCGGACGTCTACATCCTCGGCAAGGCGCTCGGCGGCGGGATCGTGCCCGTCTCCGCGGTCGTCGCGGACCGCGACGTCCTCGGCGTGTTCCGGCCTGGGCAGCACGGGTCGACGTTCGGCGGCAACCCGCTCGCCTGCGCCATCGGGCGCGAGGTCGTCGCGATGCTGAAGACCGGCGAGTACCAGGAACGCTCCAGGACGCTCGGCGCGCACCTGCACGAGCGGCTCGGGCGGCTGCCGTCCGACATCGCGCGGCAGATCCGCGGACGCGGGCTGTGGGCGGGCGTCGAGCTGCACGGCGCGGCGCGTCCGGTGAGCGAGCGGCTGATGGAGCTGGGCGTCCTCGTCAAGGAGACGCACGAGACCACGCTCCGGCTCGCCCCGCCGCTCGTCATCGAGCGCGACGAGCTGGACTGGGCCCTCGACCAGCTGGAGATCGCCCTCAAGGGGTGAGGCGCGAGGGGGCGCCCCCGGTCAACGGAGCCCGGCGGCGTCCCCTTCGCGTTCCCCGGGGATCTTCAGAGCGAACTCGAATCTCGTCAAAGAGTCGTCCGCGGCCCGCCCGGCGCGGCGGGCGCGTCCGCCCTCGCGTGGAGGGTGGAGGGATGCTGCGGAACAGGAGTAGACGCCGGGTGGCCATCGGCTGCGGCGGGATCGCGCTCGGCGTCCTGCTGCTGGCGGCGGGCGGCCTCTACCTGTTGCAGCGCGCCTACGACGGCGGGGTGCGGCGGATCGCCGGGGCGCTGCCGACCGAGCAGGGCAGGCCCGCGTCCGGACGCGGCGAGAACTGGCTGCTGATCGGCTCCGACCGGCGCGCCGACCTGCCCTCGATGGGCGCGCGGGCCGACACGATCATGGTGGTGCACATGTCCGGGCGCGGCGACCGCGTGTCGGTGATCGGGATCCCCCGCGACTCCTGGGTGCCCGTCCCCGGGCACGGCACCACGAAGATCAACGCGGCGTTCTCCTACGGCGGGCCGCGACTGCTGATCCGGACGGTGGAGTCGCTCACCTCGGTGCGGATCGACCACTACGCGGCGCTGGACTTCAACGGCTTCGTCACGATGACGGACGCGCTCGGCGGCGTGGACGTCACCGTCACCCGGCAGACCCACGACCCGAAGCACGACCGGACGTGGAAGGCCGGCCGCCAGCACCTGAACGGCGTCGCGGCGCTGGACTTCGTCCGGCAGCGCTGGAACCTCCCGGCCGGGGACCTCGACCGGATGAAGCGGCAGCAGGCGTTCCTGCACGCGCTGTCGGAGAAGGCCCTCAACACCCGCAACCCGATCAAGATCGACCGGTTCGTGCGGGCGGCGAGCCGGTCGGTGACGGTGGACGACTCGGTGTCGTCCGGGACGCTGCGCGGGCTGGCGCAGCGGCTGCTCGGCACGTCCCTGATGGAGTACCTGACGGCCCCGGTCGGCAAGCTCGGGGAGCGCGGCGGCCAAAGTGTCGTACTCCTGGACGATGATGGGCTGCGGTCGCTGTTCACGGCCGTCCGCGACGACCGCGTCGGCGACTACGTGACCCGGAACGGCGCGGCGAACTCGGTGGACGCCGTCCGCTAGGCACGTTCCGCCGACCCCTCTGAGCTGGGAGAATTGTCCGACCAGTAGAGTGATTTCCCGACGGCCATCTAGATGGATTAGTCTAAGTGGACTAATCGACATCGACCGAAGGCCGTCGTCATGTCCCGACCCCTCACGCCGCTCGCGCTGACCGTCCTGCGCATGCTGTGCGACGGGCCCATGCACCCGTACGAGATGCAGCAGCGCATCCGCGACCACGCCTACGACCAGGCCGTCAAGATCACGCACGGGTCGCTCTACCACTCGGTGGAGCGGCTCTCCGCGGCCCACCTGATCGAGCCGCTGGAGACGAGCCGGACGGGCCGCCGCCCCGAGCGCACCGTGTACGCGGTGACGAGCGCCGGACGCGACGCCGCCCACATCAGGCTCGCCGAGCTGCTCGCGCGCCCGGCCGAGGAGTTCCCGCTGTTCGGCACCGCGCTGGCGTTCGTCAACCTCCTCCCGGAGGCGGAGGTCGCGCGGCAGCTGCGGCACCGGGTCGTCGCCCTGGAGGCCCATCTCGCCGGGCACCAGACGGCGAACGACGCGCTCCTGAAGACCGGCCTCGAACGCTACAAGCTGCTCGACCAGGAATGGCTGATCACCCGCGTGCGGGCCGAGCTCGACTTCACCCGCGCGCTCGCCGACGACCTGGAGTCCGGCCGCCTCACCTGGGAGGACCACGAAGGTGTGACGACCTGTCACCCGCCGGACGAGCACGCGCTCCACCACGACTACGAAGCACGCCGCACGACCGGGGGACCGATGACCGGAAGATCATCGGCTCCCCTCTCGGGGGGCTCGGGGGACGTCCCCCAGAAAGGCGGGAACCGATGAGTAGATGGCGGGGAAACCCCTGGGCGATCCTGCTGACCCTGTCGCTCGGCTTCTTCATGACGCTGCTCGACCTGACGATCGTCAACATCGCCATCCCCAGCATGATCGACAAGCTGGACGCCTCGCTGGACGAGGTGCTCTGGGTCGTCAACGCCTACATCCTGGTGCTCGCCGTCCTGCTGATCACCGCGGGCAGGCTCGGCGACCTGTGGGGCAAGAAGAACCTGTTCATCGCCGGTGTGGCGTTGTTCACACTGTCCAGCCTCGCGTGCGGGATCGCGCAGGACCCGGTCCAGCTGATCGCCGCCCGCGCCGTGCAGGGGCTCGGCGCCGCGCTGCTGATGCCGCAGACCATGTCGATGATCATCAGCGTGTTCCCGCCGGAGCGGCGCGGCGCCGCGCTCGGCGTGTGGGGCGCGGTCGCCGGGGTCTCCACGATCGCCGGGCCCACCGTCGGCGGCCTGCTCGTCACCAGCCTCGACTGGCGGTGGATCTTCTTCGTGAACCTGCCGATCGGGATCCTCGTGCTGGCCATGGCCGTGCCGATCCTGCCGGGGCACACCCGGACCGTCCGGCACAAGTTCGACATGACCGGCGTCGTGCTGGCGTCCGCCTCCCTGTTCTGCTTCGTGTTCGCGCTGACCGAGGGCCAGAAGTACGACTGGAACACCGGCATCTGGGCCCTCATCGGCGGCGGCCTCGTGCTGTTCGTGATCTTCGTCCTGCACCAGCGCGGACGCCAGGACGGGGAGCCGCTCGTCCCGTTCTCCCTCTTCAAGGACCGCAACTTCACGATCCTGAACTTCGTCGGCGCGGCCGTGTCGGTCGGCATGATCGGCATGTTCCTGCCGATGACGATCTACATGCAGTCGGTGCTCGGGTTCAGCGCCCTCAAGGCCGGGCTCGTGATGGCGCCGTCCTCGCTGATGTCGATGTTCCTCGCGCCCGTCGCCGGACGCCTGTCCGACCGCATCGGCGGCAAGTTCATCCTGATGGCCGGGCTCACCCTCTACGCCGTCGGCATGCTCTGGCTGATCGCCGTGGCGGGCGTCGGCACCGACTGGACGGCGTTCATCGCGCCGCTCGTCATCTCCGGGATCGGCATCGGCGGCGTGTTCGCCCCGATGGCGACCGAGGCGACGCGGAACGTCCCGCCGCGGCTCGCCGGGGCCGCGTCCGGTGTGAACAACACGATCCGGCAGGTCGGCTCCGTCCTCGGCAGCGCGGCGGTCGGCGCGGTCCTGCAGAACCAGCTCGCGTCGTCCCTGCGGGACGAGGCCGCGACCCGCTCGACCGCCCTCCCGCCCGACGTCCGCCCCGGCTTCGTCCAGGGCTTCGCGCAGGCCGCCAAGGGCGGCCTGGAGGTCGGCGCGGGCCAGAGCGGCGCGAAACAGCAGTTGCCGCCGGGCGTCCCGCCGAACGTGGCGCACCGCGTCCAGGAAGTGGCAGGCCAGGTGTTCTCCCACGGCTTCGTCCACGCCATGAAGCCGACGATGATCCTCCCGATAGCCGTGATCCTGCTGAGCGCAGCAGCCTGCCTGACCCTCAAAGGCCACGTGTCCGCCCAGGAGGGCGACGCCCTGGAACCCCCGTTGCGAGCCGGTCGATCCTCGCACTCTTGACCCCCAGGGGGCTGTGTTTACCCAGGGGGGCGACCCCCTGGAACCCCCGTCACGAGCGAGGGGCCGTTTCCCGAATCGCGGTCGCTCTCGGGAAACGGCCCCTCGCTCGGCGGTTCGTGCGGCCTCCGGCCTTGGCGGCCTACGGCCGCACGAACCGTGACCCCGGCCGAGCTTGCCGCAACGACTGTGGCGGAGGTTACTCGTGCGCGGCCATAGCCAGAGCCTCTACACGGGCCCTGGCCGGGGTTACTTGTTGTGGGGCCGAGGGGTCTTGCCTAGGAGCCATTGGCCGGGCGGGTTTGCTGGGGGGACTCGCATTACGCCGAAGGTCGCGGCTACCAGGCCGCCGATGATGTAGACGTATCCGGCCAGGGTGCCCGGGACGACCAGGTCGCCCTCGGGGCGGCGCATGGACATGATCAGGACCACGAGGACCCACACCGCGGCGGGGACCGCCGCGCCGATTCGTCCGCCCATGCCGTGGCCCGCCAGCCGCACCATCGCGAACACCAGCGCCGCCAGAGCGATTGCCGCCACCGGGACGTCCCAGGGCGTCCAGCCCTGGGCGAACGAGCCGAGCAGGCCGACCACGCCGCCGAGCAGGCCGAGCGCCGCGTAACCGGCGCCGGACACGACCGCGTCGAGCGGCCCCTCGCCGTCCGGGCCCGCCTCGGCGGGCGGCGAGCCCTTGGCCAGGCTCACCCCTGTCTCGTCGTCCTCGTCCACCCCGCCAGCGTATCGGCCCCGCCCCGGCGCCCGACCAAGCCCGGCCAGGGCCACAGCCGCACAGCAAGCCCAGCCGGGCGATGGTCGTGCGACAAGCTCAGCCGGGGTCACGGGTCGGGCGGCCGGAGGCCGCCAAGGCCGGAGGCCGCCCGACCCGCCGAGCGAGGGGCCGTTTCCCGAGAGCGACCGCGATTCGGGAAACGGTCCCTCGCGAGCAACGGGGGTTCCAGGGGGTCGCCCCCCTGGGTCAACACAACCCTGCTAGGAGGTCTGTCTCTCTTCTGCCTTGGCCCAGGGGGCCCAGGTCGCCTGTTTGGAGGATGAAGTACTCCGTGCCGAACGCCTGTTGGCCCAGGTTGTTCGACAGGGCGAAGAACGGGCCGACCTGTTCGGGGGCGACGGTGATCTGGGTGCGGTGGGCGCGGAGCGCGGCGAGTTTGGCGGGGAGGTGGGCGCGGGCGTCGACGACCGTGGTGACCTGGCCGTCGGGGACGCCGGAGCCCAGTTCGTCCAGTCCGGCGACGCGGGCGAAGGGGAGTTTCGCCTCGCGCATCACGGCGATGGCGCGGGCGAGGACGGTCCGCGGCGTGGCGTAGGCGTAGAACTTGGCGGCCCGCCAGGGCTCGGCGCCGTCCTCGTGGGACGGGTCGGCGGCCAGTTCGAACGCGCGGCGGGTCACGCGGTGCGCCTGGATGTGGTCGGGGTGGCCGTAGTTGCCGCGCTCGTCGTAGGTGACGATCACGTGCGGGCGCTGCTCCCTGATCACGGTGACGAGGTCGCGGGCGGCGGTGTCGACGTCGGCCTGCCAGAAGCAGCGCGGGTCGTCGTTCGTCGGCGCGCCCATCATGCCGGAGTCGCGCCAGCGCCCGGGTCCGCCGAGGAAGCGGTGGTCGCGGACGCCGAGCGCCGCGCACGCCGCGGCGAGCTCGCCGATGCGGTGCTCGCCGAGGCGGTCCTCCTTGTCGGACGCGAGGTGGCGCAGCTCCTCGGGGATGACCTCGCCCTCCTCGCCCAGCGTGCAGGTGACGAGGACGACGTGGGCTCCCTCGGCTGCGTACTTGGCCATGGTCGCCCCGGTCCCGATGGACTCGTCGTCCGGATGGGCATGGACGAACAGGATCCGCGGCTCCTTCATAGTCAACGAGCCTACTCAGGGCATGGACCGCCGGTGGTGACCGCCCTGCCCGCCGTGTCGTCCGGCCGCGATCAGCCGCCGGTGCCGAGGCCGCCGGCGCCCGTGCCGGCGCCGCCGCCTCCGCCGCCACCGCCTCCTCCTCCGCCACCGCCGCCGCCCGGTCCGCCGGTGCTGCCGCCGGTGCTGCCGGTCGTCGGGGTCTCGGTCGGCGTCTCGGTCGGGGTGTTCGTCGGCGTGCCCTCGTCAGTAGGGGTGTTGGTGGGGGTCGGGCGCTCCGGCGGGGGCGTGTTCTGGCGGGTGCGCGTGCGGGTGGGCGTCGGCTCGGTGGGCTGCTCCTCGGTCGGGGTGTCCGAGACCGACGGGGAGTCGCTGACGGACGGCGTCACCGGGGTCGTCGGCGAGCCGTCGCCGCGGGTCGCGATGAAGACGCCGACGATGATCGCGAGCGCGGCGATCGCGGCGACGGCCGCGACGATCGGCCACTTGGACTTGCGCTCGGGCTCCCAGTTGTCGTAGCGGCCGCGTCCCGGCGGGCCGCCGCCCCCGTACGGGGGGCGCGCGGGCGGCAGGTTGCCGGTGTAGTCGGCGGGCGACACCCGCCGGGTCGCCCCGGCTCCGGCGGCGGCGGCCGCGGCGGCGGGGAGCCCGCCCGCGGCGAGCGTGGAGCCCTCGGCGAGCATCGAGGTCGCCTGGGCCGGGTCGTCCATCCGGGTCTGCCCGAGGGCTCCGGCGGCGCCGACGGCGCCCGGGCCGCCGGGACCGCTGCCGATCAGCGCCATCATGAGCTGCTGCGCGGTCGGCCGCCGCTCCGGCTCCTTGACCAGGCACGCGGCGATCAGGCGGTGCAGGTCGGCGGGGACGCCGTCCAGCGACGGCGGCTCGTGCATCACCCGGTTGATCACCGCGACGACGGTGTCGTCGCCGAACGGCGGGCGCCCGGTCGCGGCGAACACGATCGTGGTGGCCCAGGCCCACACGTCCACGGCCTCGGTGAGGGCGGCGCCCGCGACCTGCTCGGGGGCCATGTAGGACGGCGTCCCGATCGCCTTGGTCGCGTTGGTCTGGCCCGTGTCGAAGGCCCGCGCGATGCCGAAGTCGATCACCCGGGGCCCGTCCGGCGCCATGATGACGTTGTGCGGCTTGAAGTCGCGGTGGACGATCCCGGCCTGGTGGATCGCGACCAGCGCGGTCGCGGTGCCGATGGCGAGCCGGTCGAGCGCGGCGCCGGAGATCGGGCCGCTCTCGGTAACCTGCGCGTACAGGGACGGGCCCGGCACGTACTCGCTGGCGATGTAGGGCTGGTCGCCCGCGACGTCGGCCTCCAGGACCTGCGCGGTGCAGAACCGCGCGACCTGCTTGGCCGCCTGCGCCTCGCGGACGAACCGGTTGCGCGCCATCGTGTCGACGGCCAGGTCGGCGCGCAGCAGTTTGATGGCGGCCTTGTTCCCGGAGGCGTCGACGCCGGCGTAGACGACTCCTTGGCCGCCCTCGCCGAGCCGCTCGACGATCTCGTACGAGCCAAGCCGCCGGGGATCTCCCGGCTGCAGCTCCGGCATTGACCACTCCTCAGCCGCGGTGACGAAATGTGCTTTGGGAAGCTTTGAGCTTACGCGAGCCTGGACGGGGGCACCGCTCATTCCGCGGCGGCCCCGCGACGACCCGTGATCATAGGGGCAGAGGGGCCCGGCGCGCCGCCGTTCCAGCCTGGCAGACTCGGTTCATGAGCATCAGCTATCCGCGGCAGAGCGCCCGCACCCGACGGTTCAGCCTCGGCGTCCCGCGCGCCTTCCAGATCGCCCCGGACGGGACGCGCGTCGCCTTCCTGCGCACGCGGGCGGGCGACGACCCCGTGACCTGCCTGTGGACGCTGGACACCGGAACCGGGGAGGAGCGCTGCGTCGCCGACCCGGCGGGCCTCGACGTCCCCGGCGAGGAGAACCTGCCCGCCGAGGAGCGGGCCCGGCGCGAGCGGGCCCGCGAGCAGGCGGGCGGCATCGTCGGCTACGCGACCGACCGGGCGATGCGGCAGGCCGTCTTCACCTTGGGCGGCCGGCTCTACGTCGCCGACCTCGACACGGGGCTCGTCCGCGACCTGCCCGCGCAGACGCCGGTGTTCGACCCGCGTCCCGACCCGGCGGGGCGGCGGATCGCCTATGTGTCCGGACGGACGCTGCGGCTCATCGAGATCGACGGGACGGGCGACCGGGCGCTCGTCCAGCCCGAGTCCGCCCAGGTGTCCTACGGCCTCGCCGAGTTCGTCGCGGCGGAGGAGATGGGCCGGATGCGGGGCCACTGGTGGTCCCCGGACGGCGGGACGCTGCTCGTCTCCCGCGTCGACGAGACGCCCGTGCAGCGCTGGCACATCGCCGACCCCGCGAACCCGGAGACGGTGCCGACCGAGATCGCCTATCCGGGCGCGGGCACCCCGAACGCGCTGGTGTCGCTCGTGCTGTTCACCGTGGAGGGCGGCCGGGTCGCCGTCGCGTGGGACCGGGGCGAGTTCCCCTACGTCGTCACCGCCGCGTGGGACCGGCACGGCCTGCTGATCGTCGTCCAGCCGCGGGACCAGCGGTCGCAGCGGGTGCTGCGGGTCGACCCGACCAACGGCGAGACGGCGCTGCTGCACAACGAGCACGACCCCGACTGGACGGAGATCGTCCACGGGCTGCCCGCCCGGACGGACGCGGGCGACCTCGTCTGGGTCACCGAGGACCGCTCGGCCGAGACGCGGCGGCTGACCGTCGCGGGCGAGCCGGTCACGCCCGCCGGGCTCCAGGTGCGGTCGGTCCTCGGCGTGGAGGGCGGCTCGATCCTGTTCACCGGCTCGGAGGAGCCGACCGAGGTCCACCTCTACTCCGTCACGGGTGGCGAGGTGACCCGGCTGACCGAGGGCGCGGGCGTGTTCGGCGGCACCAGGTCCGGCGCGATCACCGTCGTGACGGGGGCGCGGCTGGACCGGCCGGGCTCGGAGGTCGAGGTGCGGACGCCGTCCGGGACGCACCCGGTCGCCTCGCTGGCGGAGACCCCGGTGATCACGCCGAAGGTGGAGCTGCTGCGCTCCGGCGACAACGAGATCCGCACCGCCGTGGTGCTGCCGTCCGGGTGGCGGCCGGGCGACGGGAAGCTGCCCGTGCTCGTCGACCCGTACGGCGGGCCGGGCGCGCAGCGGGTGCTCGCCGTCCAGCGGATGTACTGCGAGCCGCAGTGGCTCGCCGACCAGGGCTTCGCCGTGGTGATCGCGGACGGCCGCGGCACTCCCGGCCGCGGCCCGTCCTGGGACCGGGCGATCCGCGGCGACTTCGTGGAACCCGTCCTGGACGACCAGATCACCGCGCTGATCGAGGCGGCCCGCCGCAACCCGGCCGCGTTCGACCTCGACCGGGTCGGCATCCGCGGCTGGTCGTTCGGCGGCTGGCTCGCCGCGCTCGCGGTGCTGCGCCGCCCGGACGTCTTCCACGCCGCCGTCGCCGGGGCCCCGCCCACCGACTGGCGCCTGTACGACACCCACTACACCGAGCGCTACCTCGGCCACCCCGACGAGGAGCCGGAGAACTACGAGGCGAACTCGCTGATCGGGATGGCCGGGGAGCTGAAGCGCCCGCTGATGGTCATCCACGGGCTGGCGGACGACAACGTCGTCGCGGCGCACACGCTCCGGCTGTCGTCGGCGCTGCTCGCGGCCGGGCGCCCGCACACCGTCCTGCCGCTGTCGGGCGTCACGCACATGACGTCGCAGGAGGTCGTCGCGGAGAACCTCCTCCACCTGCAGGTCGACTTCCTGAAGAACGCGCTGGCGCGCTGACCTCCGAGAGATTTCCGAAAGGGTGATGGCAGTGCCGATCCCGGGATTCGTGGCCCGTGTCAACCGGGTGGCGACCAACAGGGTGACCAAACCGTTCGCGGCGCGCCTGCCCGGGTTCGGGATCGTCCTGCACAAGGGGCGCCGGACCGGGCGCGTGTACCGGACGCCGATCAACGTCTTCCGCGTGCCCGGCGGCTACGTCGCCGCGCTCACCTACGGCCCGGAGTCGGACTGGGTGCGGAACGTGGTCGCGGCGGGCGGCTGCGACCTGGTGACGCGGGGCGAGCGGATCCACCTGACCGACCCGAGGATCGTGCACGACGAGACGCGGCGGGCCGCGCCCGCCGCCGTCCGGCCGATCCTCGGGGCGATCGGGGTGAACGACTTCCTGCGCCTGTCCGACTGAGCCACCGGCCGCGGGACGCTCAGGCGCCGTGCCAGGAGCGCCAGAGCGCGGCGTAGGAGCCGTCCGCGGCGATCAGCTCGTCGTGGGCGCCGAGCTCGGTGATCCGGCCGTCCTCGACCACGGCGACGCGGTCGGCGTCGTGCGCGGTGTGCAGGCGGTGCGCGATCGCGACGACGGTCCGGCCGTCCAGGACGGCGGCGAGCGAGCGCTCCAGGCGGCGCGCGGCGCGCGGGTCGAGCAGGGACGTCGCCTCGTCCAGGACGAGCGTGTGCGGGTCGGCGAGGACGAGCCGCGCCAGCGCGAGCTGCTGCGCCTGCGCGGGCGACAGCGTCTCGCCGCCGGACCCGACCGCGGCGTCGAGGCCGGGGCCGTCCCAGTCCACCGCCGCGAGGACCCGCTCGACCTCCGCGTCGGACGCGCCCGGCCGCGCCATCACGAGGTTCTCGCGGAGCGTGCCGCGGAACACGTGGTGCTCCTGGGTGACGAGCGCGACATGGCCGCGCAGGTCGTCCAGGGGCAGCTCGACCAGCGGCACGCCGCCGACCGTGACGGCGCCCGAGCGCGGGCCGTCGACCCCGGCGAGGAGGCGGCCGAGCGTGGACTTGCCCGCCCCGCTCGGCCCGACCATCGCGAGCCGCTCGCCGGGTCTCAGGTCGAGGTCGACGCCGTGCAGGACGTCCTGCCCCGGCCGGTACGCGTACCGGACGTCCCGCGCCGTCAACCGCTCCCCCGACGCCTTCCGGCCTCCGTCGGCCGCCCGGTCGTGTCTCTTGTGGGGGGACGACCCCCCACGCCCCCCGGCAGCCGCCAGACCGGCTCCCTCCACTCCGCTAGAGCTCCGTTCCGGGAGCCGGTCGGGCGGAACCTCGCCGACGCCCAGCAGGCGGGCGAGGGAGGCGCCGCCGAGTTGGAGTTCGTCCAGCCAGGACAGCACCGTGTCCACCGGCTCGATCAACTGCTGGGCGTACAGGGTCGCGGCCGTCACCTGCGCCAGCGTCGCCATGTCGTGGATGTAGAGGTAGCCGCCGACGACCAGCGTCGCCACGACCGGCAGCACGAACGACATCTCGGCGACCGGGAACAGCACCGTGCGCAGGCGCAGCGTGTAGCGCTCGACCTTGTAGGAGTTCGCGATGTCGGCGTCGCCGCGGGCGTGGCGGCGGTCCGCGAGGCCGAGGGCCTCGACCGTCCGCGCGCCCTGGACGGTCTCGGTGAGACCGTCCGCTATCTGCGACCAGGAGGCGTTCTCGCGCAGGTAGCCGCCGTGCGCGCGCGGCAGGTACCAGCGCATCACCGCCCACAGCAGCGGGACGCCGACCAGCGCGGGCAGCGCCACGAGCGGGCCGTTCAGCATCAGCGCCCCGACCGTGAACCCGCTCACGACGAGCGCGACCATCGTCTCCGGCATGGCGTACCTGACGGACGTGCTCAGCGTGTCCACGTCCCGGGACGCGCGGGTGACGAGGTCGCCGGTGCCCGCCCGCTCGACCCGCGACAGCGGCAGCGCGAGGACGCGGTCGACGAACTCCTCCCGCAGCTCGGCGAGCACACGCTCGCCCAGCCGCGCGGACTCCAGGTAGGCGTACCGGGTCAGCACGCCCTGGACGATCACGAACGCCGCGATCGCGAGGCCCGTCGTGTCGATGGCGGCGCGGCCGTCCCGGACGTCCTCGACGAGCGCGCCGAGCAGCCGCGGCGTGACGAGGCCCGTCACGGCGGCGAGCGCGTGCAGGGCGAGCACCGCGGCGAGGTGCCGCGGATGCCGCACGACGAGCCGCCGCGCGTACGCGCGGACCTGGGCCGGGCTCGCGACCGGCAGCGTCTCGGCGCTCACGTCCCCGCCCTCTCCGTGCTCGTCTTCTGGGTGCTCGTCTTCTGGGTGCTCGTCTTCTGGCTCGTGGTGGTCTCGCCTCGGGTCACCGTGGCCTCGTAGCGGGGTTCGGCCGCCAGGAGGTCGCGGTGCGTCCCCTCCGCGACGACCCTGCCGCCGTGGAGGTACACGACGTGGTCGGCGCGGTCCAGGACGAGCGGGCTCGTCGTGCAGACGACGGTGGTGCGCCCCGCGCGCGCCGGGCCGAGCCTCTCGGCGATGCGCGCCTCGGTGTGCGCGTCCACCGCGCTGGTCGGCTCCACCAGGACCAGGACGTCCGGGTCGGCGATGAGCGCCCGCGCCAGGCGGAGGCGCTGCTGCTGTCCGCCGGAGAACTCGCGCCCCGCCTCGGCGACGTGCGCGTCCAGCCCGGCGGAGTCGACGACGTCCTCGGCGCACGCGGCGCGGACGGCCGCCCGCAGCGCCGCCTCGTCGCCGTCCGGCGCGAGGCACTCGCGCAGCGGCCCGGAGAACAGCCGGTCCTCGTTGACCGCGACCAGGACGCGCCTCCGGACGTCCGCGACCGCGTGCAGCGGGACGCCGCCGAAGTCGACCTCGCCGGGCGCGTACCGGCCGAGCCGGTCGGCGACGGCCTGCGCGTCCCGGGGGTCGGCCGCCGCGACCGCGGTGACCCGGCCCGGCCGCACGACCAGCCCGGACGCGATGTCGACCAGCTCCGCGTCCGCCTCCGGCCGGACGGTCCCGGCGTCCGGCAGCTCGGGGTCGAGGGACAGCAGCGTCGTCACCCGGCCCGCCGCCACCAGGCCCTTGGTGATCTTCCCGGCGGCCTCGCCGAGCGTCTTCAGCGGGACGATCAGGAACACCGCGTACCCGTAGAACGAGACCAGCTCGCCGACGCCGATCGCGCCGCGCGCGGCGAACCGGGCGCCGACCCAGGTGACGAGCGCGATCAGCAGGCCGGGCAGCAGGACCTCGGCGGCGTTCATCCGCGTCTCGGCCCGCGCCGCCGCGACCCCGGCCGCGCGCACCCGCTGCGACTCCGCCCGGTACCGGGCGGAGAACAGCGCCTCGCCGCCGATGCCGCGCAGCACCCGCAGGCCCGCGACCACGTCGGTGGCGTGCGTGGTCAGCTCGCCGACCAGCTCGCGGTGCTCCAGCTCGCGGTCCCGGTACGGGCGCAGCAGCGGCGCCGCGATCGCCAGGATCAGCGGGACGCCGACCAGCACGATCAGGCCGAGCGGCGGCGACGCCGACAGCAGGATGCCCGCCACCGCGATGATCGCGACGACGGCGCCCGTCCCGCGCGACACGATGTCGAGGGCGTCGCCGACGTGCCCGACGTCGGACAGCCCGATGCTGACCACCTCGCCCGCGCTCAGCCGCTTCGGCAGCGTCCCGCCGAGCCGGGTGGCCTGCCGGGTGACGACCTGGATCGTCCGGTACGCGGCGGCCAGGAAGTTGTAGACGGCGAGCCGGTGCCGGAACGCCCCGCTCACCGCCTGCGCGACGCCGAGGGCGAGCAGCGCGCCCGCCCACCCGAGGAGGGCGCGCTCGTCCCGCGCCGCGACGCCGTCGCCGATGGCGCGGCCGAGCGCGGCGGGCATCAGTGCCTGGCTGAGCATCCACACCACGCCGAGCGCCGCGCCGGCGGCGCAGCTGCGCCATTGGACGCGCAGCAGCCACAGCAGGTATCGGGCGGGGGATCCGCGGTCGGCGGAGCGGGGGGTCGTCCCCCCTCGTACGGCGTGGTCGGGACTGCCAGGATCTTTCTCCGGCAACGACTTCACTCGACGAAGGTTATGCAGTCGATCGTCCGGAGTTCGACTGGTTTTTCGCCTGCGCCGATACGTTCCGGACCGTCCGAAAACGGGGCCGCGGTCGCGTTCCAGGGGTGCGTCGGGCGGCCGGAACGCGCTAGGGTCGGACCGACGGAGCGGCGATCATCCGCTCCTTGAGCCGGGACCCCGGCGGCTAGGCCAACGCCGCTTCCCCGGCGCGGCCTGTACCGCTCCCCCGCGGCCGCAGTACCAGCCGCGGGAATAAACGCGGGACGCCCGGCCGTTGCCAGTGCCGTCGACAGCCCGACTTCGCGGAAGCCTTGTGAGCACCATCAGCCATCAGACGCGCCCCTTCGCAGCGGGCACCGAGGACAGGGTCGACCTGCTCCTCATCGACGACGACCCCGCCGACGTCAGCATGGTCGAGAAGATGCTCGCCGAGAGCGGCATGGACGCGGGGATCACCGTCGCGCCCGACCTCGCCGCGGCGCGCCGCGCGCTGACCCGGCGCGTCCAGTGCATCATCGTCGACCTGTCCACCCCCGGCATCGACCGGCTGGACGGGCTGCGCGAGGTCCTCGCGATGTCCGGCGCCGCCGCCGTGGTCGTCCTGACCGGCCTCGACGACGCCCACCTCGGCGTCCGCGCGGTCGCCGCCGGCGCCGAGGACTACCTGGTCAAGCAGGAGGTCGACGCGCCGCTGCTGGCCCGCGCCGTCCGCTACGCGATCGAGCGCAAGCGTTCGGAGGACACCGAGCGCCGACTCGTGGAGGCCCGCATCCTCGGCCGTGAGAACGCCCGGCTGGAGCGCGGCCTGCTGCCCGTCCCGCTGATCGACGACCCGGCGCTGCGCCACCACACCCGCTACCGTCCCGGGCGGCGCCGCGCGCTGCTCGGCGGCGACTTCTACGACACCGTGCAGACCGAGGGCGGCGCCGTCCACCTGATGATCGGGGACGTGGCCGGGCACGGCCCGGACGAGGCGGCGCTCGGCGTCCAGCTCCGGATGGCGTGGCGGACGCTCGTCCTCGCCGGGCACACCGGCGACCAGCTCCTCGGCACGCTCGACACCGTCCTCGGGCACGAGCGGCGCAACGAGGAGATCTTCACCACGCTCTGCATGATCACCATCGCGCCGTCCCGGCGGACCGCGCGGATGCACCTCGCCGGGCACCCGGCCCCGCTGCTGTTCCGCACCGGCCCGGGCGGCTCCGAGGTCAGCGCGCTGCCCGAGTACGCGCACGGCCCCGCGCTCGGCCTCGTCCCCGGCGCGGAGTGGCCGACCACCGAGATCGACCTCGGCGCGTCCTGGGGCCTGATGCTCTACACCGACGGCCTCATCGAGGGGCGCGTCGGCCAGGGCTCCGACCGCCTCGGCACGGACGGCCTGGTCGAGCTGGCCCGCACCGCCCGCGCCTCCGGCGCCACCGGCCGCGGCCTCATCGACGAGCTGGTCACCGAGGTCGAGCGCCTCAACGGCGACGTCCTCGCCGACGACCTCGCCGTTCTCCTCCTCACCCACGACCCGAACGCGGTGGGCCCCCGCTGACCGCCGCGCGGCGCCGTCAATGTCCGCTGCGTCACGCCCGGCAGGAGTTCCTCGACCGGCTGTGAAGTCCCTCACCTGGGCTTATGTCGGAATCGGGACCAAAGTCCCTGCTGCTTGTATTCATAGCCTGCGGCTATCGAAACGAGTGGCCTGATGACTTGGAAGTATCCAGCCTCGTCTGCCTAACGTGCGGGTCGTGGCTGTAGCGATACCTGCGATCTACCGGACGACCGTCGGCAAGAAGGCCGTCATGGCCGTGACCGGCGGCGTCCTCGTGCTGTACCTGGTCGCGCACATGGTCGGGAACCTGAAGATCTTCCTCGGCGCGGAGGACTTCAACCACTACGCGGAGTGGCTCCGCACGATGGGCGAGCCCGCGGTGCCGCGCCGGACGGTGCTCACGCTCATCGAGGTGGTGCTGGGAGTGTCGGTCGTCCTGCACATGTGGTCGGCGGTGTCGCTCGCGCGCCGCGCCTCGGCCGCGCGGCCGGTCAAGTACCGGTCGAAGAAGAAGTCGCACGCGCAGGGCTACGCCGCCCGCACGATGCGGTACGGCGGCGTCATCATCGCCGTCTACGTCGTCTGGCACCTGCTGGACCTCACGTTCTTCGTCGTCAACCCCAAGGGCTCCGACGCCACCCCCTACGAGCGCATGGTCGCCGACTTCGACCCGTCCCGCTGGTACATCACGGTCTGGTACGTCCTCGCGCTCGTGCTCGTCGGCCTGCACCTCAACCACGGCATCTGGAGCGCGTTCCAGACGCTCGGGCTGCGCACGCCGCGCAGCGAGCGGGCGCTGCGCGGCCTCGCGGGGACGGTCGCCGCGCTGGTGACGCTGGGCTTCGTGTCCGTCCCCCTGTCCATCACGTTCGGGTGGGTGAGCTGATCATGTACGACGACTTCTACGACTCCGGTGCGCCGATCGCCGACGCGAAGGCGCCGAAGGGCCCGATCGAGGACCGCTGGACGACCCGCAAGTTCGAGGCCAAGCAGGTCAACCCGGCCAACAAGCGCAAGAAGAAGATCATCATCATCGGCACCGGGCTGGCCGGCGGCTCGGCCGGGGCGACGCTCGGCGAGGCCGGGTACCACGTCGTCCAGTTCTGCTTCCAGGACTCGCCGCGCCGCGCGCACTCGATCGCCGCGCAGGGCGGCATCAACGCCGCGAAGAACTACCGCAACGACGGCGACAGTGTGTACCGGCTGTTCTACGAGACGGTGAAGGGCGGCGACTTCCGGTCCCGGGAGTCGAACGTGTACCGGCTCGCCGACATCTCCCGGAACATCATCGACCAGTGCGTCGCGCAGGGCGTCCCGTTCGCCCGCGAGTACGGCGGCCTGCTCGACAACCGCTCGTTCGGCGGGACGCAGGTCTCCCGCACCTTCTACGCCCGCGGCCAGACCGGCCAGCAGCTCCTGCTCGGCGCGTACCAGGCGCTGATGCGGCAGGTCGAGGCCGGGAACGTGGAGCTGTACCCGCGGCACGAGATGCTCGACCTGATCATGGAGGACGGGCGGGCGCGCGGCGTCGTCGTCCGGAACCTGATCAACGGGGAGATCAAGCACCACACGGCGGACGCGGTGGTGCTGGCGTCCGGCGGCTACGGCAACGTGTACTTCCTGTCGACGAACGCGATGGGGTCGAACGTCACCGCGTCGTGGCGGGCGCACCGGCACGGCGCGCTCTTCGCCAATCCCTGCTACACGCAGATCCACCCGACGTGCATTCCGGTGAGCGGCGACCACCAGTCGAAACTGACGCTCATGTCGGAGTCGCTGCGCAACGACGGCCGCGTCTGGGTGCCGAAGAAAGCCGGGGACACGCGGAAGCCCGCCGACATTCCCGAGGACGAGCGCGACTATTACCTGGAGCGCATCTACCCGTCGTTCGGGAACCTCGTCCCGCGCGACATCGCGTCCCGCGCCGCGAAGAACGTGTGCGACGAAGGGCGCGGCGTCGGCCCCGGCGGGCTCGGCGTCTACCTCGACTTCGCCGACGCCATCGGCCGGCTCGGCCGCGACAAGGTCGAGGCGAAATACGGCAACCTCTTCGAGATGTACGAGCGCATCACCGGCGAGAACCCCTACGACACGCCGATGCGTATCTACCCGGCCGTCCATTACACGATGGGCGGGCTGTGGGTGGACTACGACCTGGAGTCGACCATTCCGGGGCTGTTCGTCATCGGGGAGGCGAACTTCTCCGACCACGGCGCGAACAGGCTCGGCGCGTCCGCGCTGATGCAGGGCCTGGCGGACGGCTACTTCGTCCTGCCGAACACCATCGGCGACTACATCGCCCGCAACGCCCTCGGCCCGGTCGCCGAGACCGCCGTCGCCGAGGCGGAGGAAAGGGTCCGCACCCGCATCGAGAAACTGCTGTCGATCGACGGGGACCGTTCCGTCGACTCCTTCCACCGCGAACTCGGCCACATCATGTGGGAGTACTGCGGAATGGAGCGCACCGAGGAGGGGCTGCGCAAGGCCCTCGCCCTCATCCCCGAACTGCGCAAGGAGTTCTGGACGCGCGTCAAGGTCACCGGAAAGGGCGAGGAGCTGAACCAGCAACTGGAGAAGGCGGGCCGCGTCGCCGACTTCTTCGAGCTGGCCGAGCTGATGGTGATCGACGCGCTGCACCGCACCGAGTCCTGCGGCGGCCATTTCCGCGCCGAGAGCCAGGACGAGGACGGCGAGGCCAAGCGCGACGACGACGGGTTCTCCTATGTCGCCGCCTGGGAATGGGCCGGGGAGGACGGACGGCCCGTCCTCCACAAGGAGGCCCTCGAATTCGAATACGTCAAGCCGACCCAGAGGTCGTACAAATAATGAAGCTCACACTGCGCGTCTGGCGCCAGCGCCGTCCCGAGGACAAGGGCGCGATGGTCGAGTACGAGCTCGACGACATCTCCCCCGACGCGTCGTTCCTGGAGATGCTGGACGTCCTCAACGAGAAGCTCATCGCGTCCGGCGAGGACCCGGTGGCGTTCGACCACGACTGCCGCGAGGGCATCTGCGGCATGTGCTCCCTCGTCATCAACGGCACCCCGCACGGCCCGGAGCGCGCCACCACGACCTGCCAGCTCCACATGCGCAAGTTCAAGGACGGCGAGGTCATCGACGTCGAGCCGTGGCGCGCCGCCGCGTTCCCGGTGGTGAAGGACCTGGTCGTCGACCGGTCCGCGTTCGACCGGATCATCCAGGCGGGCGGCTACATCACCGCGCCGACCGGCACCGCGCCGGAGGCGCACGCGACGCCCGTCCCGAAGCCGGACGCCGACCAGGCGTTCGAGGCCGCCGAGTGCATCGGCTGCGGCGCGTGCGTCGCGGCCTGCCCGAACGGGTCGGCCGCGCTGTTCCTCGGCGCGAAGGTCACCCACCTCGGGCTGATGCCGCAGGGGCAGCCGGAGCGCTGGGACCGCGTCGTGTCCATGCTGGACACCCACGACGCGGAGGGGTTCGGCGGCTGCACCAACACGGGCGAGTGCACCGCCGCCTGCCCGAAGGGCATCCCGCTGGACGTCATCGGCCGCCTCAACCACGACTACCTGAAGGCCACCGCGGGCGGGAAGAAGCGCTGACGCGATCTTCTAGTGTGATCGCATGACGATCACTCTGGTCCCCTACCACCACGACGAACGCCTCCCCGAGTCGACGTTCCCGCTGCCCCGCGCGGACGTCGTCGAAGTGACCCGTCCGCTGCCGGACGGCGACGTCTGGACGCGTCTCGCCGCGCTCTACGGTCCGGTGTCCGCCGAGGTCGCCGGCCAGGTCGGCGGCGGGACGCGGCCCACGGTCGTGTCGGGCGACTGCATGACGGCCCAGGCCGTCCTCGCCGGGCTGCAGAAGGCCGGCGTGGACCCGTCCGTCGTCTGGTACGACGGGCACGGCGACATCCACTCGGTGGAGAGCTCGACGTCCGGCTACATCGGCGGGATGTCGCTGCGCCAGATCCTCGGCGACCATCCGGAGCTTCTCGCCGACCGGCTGGGGTTCCGCCCCGTGCCCGAGGAGCGCACCGTCCTGGTCGACGCCCGCGACCTCGACCCCGCCGAGGCGGAGTTCCTGGCCACCGCGAAGGTGCGGCGCAGCCCGGTGGACGACGTCGTCCTCCCGGACGGCCCGATCCTCCTGCACATCGACCTGGACGTCATCGACGAGGCCGAGGTCCCCGGCATCAAGTTCCCGGCGGGCGCAGGACCCTCCACGGACGCCGTGATCGCCTCCGCCCGCCGCGTCCTCGCCACCGGCCGCGTGGCCGCCCTCGACGTGGCCTGCACCTGGGACCCGCCCGAGAACGACGACACCCACCGCGCCGATCTCCTGGAAGCCCTCCTGGCCCCGTGACCCCCGACGGGATGGCCGGATGTTTGCGGTGAATGGCATTCCTGCCACTTTTCCTCGGGCGGGCGGAGGACGCAGAGTGGCCGGGTGATCAAACGTGTTCATCGGGCCTGGTTCGTCGCGGCCGTGGCGTTCGTCGCGCTGGTGGGGGCGGCGGGGTTCCGGGCGACGCCCGGCGTCCTGATCGTGCCGCTGCAGGACGAGTTCGGCTGGTCGCGGGCGACGACGTCGGCGGCCGTGTCGGTCAACCTCGTCCTGTACGGGCTGACGGCGCCGTTCGCGGCCGCGCTCATGGACCGGTTCGGGATCCGGCGGGTCACCGCCGTGGCGCTCGTGCTGGTCGCGGCGGGCAGCGGGCTGACCGTGTTCATGTCGGCGTCGTGGCAGCTCGTCCTGTGCTGGGGCGTGCTGGTCGGGCTCGGCACCGGGTCGATGGCGATGGTGTTCGCCGCGACCGTCACCGGGCGGTGGTTCGTCCGGCACCGCGGGCTCGTCGTCGGCGTGCTCACCGCGGGCGGCGCGGCCGGGCAGCTCGTGTTCCTGCCGCTGCTGGCGTGGCTCGTCGACGAGTACGGCTGGCGCTCCGCGTCGCTGACCGTGGGCGGGGCCGCGCTGGCGGTGGTGCCGCTCATCGTGCTGGTGCTGCGCGAACGTCCGTCCGACGTGGGGCTGCTTCCCTACGGGGCGACGGTCGCGCAGCCCGACCCGCCCCGGAACCGGGACGCCGCGCGGACGGCGCTGCGTGCGCTCTCCAAGGCGTCCAGGACGAAGGCGTTCTGGCTGCTCGCAGGCGGCTTCTTCATCTGCGGCGCGTCGACGAACGGGCTGGTCGGGACGCATTTCATCCCCGCCGCGCACGACCACGGCATGGCCGAGACGACGGCGGCGAGCCTGCTCGCCCTGGTCGGCGTCTTCGACATCGTCGGGACGATCGCGTCCGGCTGGTTCACGGACCGGCTCGACAGCCGGAAGCTGCTCGGCTGGTACTACGCCCTGCGCGGGCTGTCGCTGCTCGTCCTGCCGATGCTGTTCGCGGATTCACCCCATCCGAGCATGCTCGTCTTCGTCATTTTCTACGGGCTGGATTGGGTCGCGACCGTCCCGCCGACCATCGCGTTGTGCCGGGAGGTGTTCGGGCCTACCGAAGGCACCATCGTTTTCGGATGGGTGTTCACGGCGCATCAACTCGGCGCGGCCGTGGCCGCCACGGTCGCGGGAGTGCTCCGCACGTCGCTCGGCTCCTACACGCTCGCGTGGTGGGGCGCGGCGGTGCTGTGCCTGTTCGCGGCGGGAATGTCGATGTCCATCGGACGGACGCGCTCGGAAACGGTGCGGATTCCCGAGCCGACCGGGGTCTAGTCGCTGACGAGGTTCTCGACCCCGGCGGGGAGGTTTCCGGCGAGGCCCGCTTCGACGAGGAACGTCTGCAAGGTGTCCTGGAATGCGCGTGCCGCGTGGGTGAGTTCGACGTCCTTGCGGTGGGCGAGCGCGACCGTCCGGAGCAGGCCGGGGCCGTGGCGGCCGCGCCGCGCCTCCTCGTCGGGTAGGACGAGCGGCGTGCCGCGCAGGCCGGGCCGCCCGGCGAGGACCATGCTCGGGACGACCGCCACACCCAGCCCGACCTCGACGAACCGCAGCACGGCGTCCATCTCGCCGCCCTCGACCGCGAACCTCGGCTCGAACCCGGCGGCCCGGCACGCGCTGATCGTCGCCTCGCGCAGGTCGTATCCGGGACGGAACATCACCAGCGGCCGGTTCCGCAGATCCTCGATGCGCAGAAAGGAGCGGCGCGGCAACCGCGCGGCCTTGGCCGCACGCTCCGGGACGTTCCGATCGGGCCCTGCCGGAGACGCCACCACCAGGTATTCGCGCAGTATCGGAACGGTGTCCAGCGGCGGGTCGCCGTGCAAGGGGAGAATGACCAGCGCCAGGTCGAGGGACCCCCGGGTCAGTTCCCGGACGAGGTCACGCGACCCGCCCTCCTCGACGATGAGCTGGATCCCCGGATAGGTGTCGTGGAAACGGCGGAGGACGTCCGCCAGAAGGCCCGCGCACAGGGACGGCGTCGCGCCGAGCCGCACCCGCCCGCGTTTCAGGCCCGCCAATTCCTGCACTTCCAGCCGGGCCGTGTCGACGTCCGCGAGAATGCGCTTCGCGAGCGGCAGCAGCGCCTCGCCGGCGGGCGTCAGCGTGATGTTCCCCCGCGCCCGGCTGAACAGCGAGACGTTCAGCTCGCCCTCCAGCGCGCGGATCTGCTTGGACAGGGACGGCTGCGCCACCCGCAGGATCTCGGCGGCCTGCGTGAAGTGGCGGACCTCCGCGACCGCGACGAAGTAGGCGAGCTGCTGCAACTGCACCCGGCACAGCGTACGTGCCGGACGGGCGGCCGGTACGAACCGGGTCGCGACCAGCGAGTCTCCGCGGTGACGGGAGCTCAGCGGGCGTGTCTGCGGAGCGCCTGGAGGTCGTGGACGATCAGCCGCCGCCGCCCCGTCTCGATCCAGCCGTGCGCGCGGAGCGTCCGCAGCGCCTTGCTGACCGCCTCCCGGGACGCGCCGACCCACCCGGCCAGCTCCTCCTGCGACAGGTTCAGCGTGATGCGGACGCTCTGCCCGGCCGCCGCCGGGCCCGACCGCCGCTCGTAGGGGACGCCGAACCGCTCCGCCAGCTCGACGAGCCGCTGCGCGACCCGTCCGGTGGCGTCGAACATGCCGAACTCGGCGCGCTTGCGGTCGGCGTCGCGCCACCGCTGGCACAGCATCCGCATGATGATGACCGAGACGCGGCCGTGGACCTGGAGGAACGCCATGAACTCGTCCGCCGTGACGGCGAGCGCCCGCACCGGTTCGAGGGCCTCCACCGACGCCGACCGGGGCAGCCCGTCGATCGCGGCGACCTCGCCGAGCAGCGCGCCCGGCCCGCGCACCGCGAGCAGCGCCTCCCCGCCCTGCTCCCGGTAGGAGAACGCCTTGACCCGCCCCTTCAGCAGGACGGCGACCCAGCCCGGCCGCTCCCCCTCCACGAAGAGCGTCGCCCCCCGTTCGAAATCGCGGACGCGGCCGCGCGACTCCAGCTCCGCGCGTTCCACCGGGGTGAGCTCGGTGAGAAACGAACCCGTTTCGAGGGCGCTCATGCCACCACGCTAAAGGGACCGGGCCGTCCCGTGGTCCCGGGAAGCAATCACGGTTCAATCACACGCTCTGTGCACAAATGCCTTTTCGGGACGGAAGCGGCGGGCGAGGGTGGGACCTGGCGTGTACGGCCGGAAGGCCGGCCGGCGTCCCGTTCCTCGCCGAGGCGAGCGGCGGAACGGCGGGCGGCGGCCCGGGGGCACGCCGCCCGTCGTGTTCCGGGAGCGCCGTATGCCAGAGCGCCGACTCCCGCGGCGGAACCGCGAACGTCCCCCGCCGCGCGGGGCGGCGGGGGACGTTCGCGAGGGCATGATCCCAGGTCAGGGCACCAGGTCAGGGCACCAGCTCAGGCCACCAGGTCAGGGCGCCGGGTCAGGCCGAGGGCGTGTCCTGGCCCTTCTTCACGATGCCGAGCTTGCTGCCGAGCCACACGACCGGGTCGTACTTGCGGCCGACGACCCGTTCCTTCATCGGGATCAGCGCATTGTCGGTGATCTTGATGTGCTCGGGGCAGACCTCGGTGCAGCACTTGGTGATGTTGCAGAAGCCGAGGCCGTGGTCCTTCGCCGCGATCTGCCGCCGGTCGGACTGGTCGGCCGGGTGCATCTCCAGCTCGGCGATCCGCATCAGGAAGCGCGGGCCCGAGAATTCCGGTTTGTTCTCTTCGTGGTCACGAATCACGTGACAGACGTTCTGGCACAGGAAGCATTCGATGCACTTCCGGAACTCCTGCGACCGTTCCACGTCCACCTGCTGCATGCGCAGCTCGCCGGGCTTGGCGTCGCCCGGGTCGAACGACGGGATCTCGCGGGCCTTCTCGTAGTTGTACGAGACGTCCGTGACGAGGTCGCGGATGACGGGGAACGTGCGGACCGGGGTGACCGTGATCGTCTCGTCCGGCTCGAACGTCGACATCCGCGTCATGCACAGCAGCTTCGGCATGCCGTTGATCTCGGCCGAACACGAGCCGCACTTGCCCGCCTTGCAGTTCCACCGGACGGCGAGGTCCGGCGCCTGCGTGGCCTGCAGCCGGTGGATGATGTCGAGGACGACCTCGCCCTCGTTCACCTCGACCGTGTAGTCGGTGAGCTCGCCGTCGCCGTCGTCACCGCGCCAGACCCGGAACTTGGCCTCGTAGCTCATCGGTCGCCCTCCTCGTCGTCCGCGGCCGCGGCGGTCGCGCCGGACCCGGCGGCGGCCTCCGCCTCCTCGGTCCTGACCTCCTCGGCCAGGCCCGCCGGCAGCTCCTCGGCGGTCAGGTACTTCTTCAGCTCGTCGTTGTCGAACAGTGCGAGCAGGTCGTCCCGCATGGGGACCATGTCCTGCCGGACCAGCTCGACGTGCGGGGACGACGGGTCGCCCGCCAGCCTGCAGACGAGGTTCACCTTGCGCCACTCGGCCGACATGCCCGGGTGGTCGTCGCGGGTGTGGCCGCCTCGGCTCTCCTGCCGCTCCAGCGCCGCCTTCGCGACCGCCTCCGACACGAGCAGCATGTTGCGCAGGTCGAGCGCGAGGTGCCAGCCCGGGTGGTAGCCGCGGCCGTCGTTCACCGCGACCGGCTCGACGGCGACGTTCGCGACCCGCTCGCGGAGCCTGCCGAGCGCCTCCAGCGCCTGCTTCAGCTCCTCTTCCTTGCGGATGATGCCGACCAGGTCGTTCATCGTCGTCTGCAGCTCGGCGTGGACGGCGTAGGGGTTCTCGCCGTCCTTGCGCTCGAACGGGGCGAGCGCCTCGGCCGCCGCCGCCTCGACCTCCGCGTCCGGGACGGCGGGACGCGCGGCCAGCGCGTCGACGTACTCGGCCGCGCCGAGCCCGGCCCGGCGTCCGAAGACCAGCAGGTCGGACAGCGAGTTGCCGCCGAGCCGGTTCGAGCCGTGCATGCCGCCGGACACCTCGCCCGCCGCGAACAGGCCGGGGACCTTCGCCGCCGCCGTGTCCGGGTCGACCTCCACGCCGCCCATCACGTAGTGGCAGGTCGGGCCGACCTCCATCGGCTCCTTGGTGATGTCGACGTCCGCCAGCTCCTTGAACTGGTGGTACATCGACGGCAGCCGCCGGACGATCTCGGCCGCGCCGCCCGGCATCCGGTCGACGACGGTGAGGAACACGCCGCCGTGCGGGGACCCGCGCCCGGCCTTGACCTCGGAGTTGATCGCGCGGGCGACCTCGTCGCGGGGCAGCAGCTCGGGCGGGCGCCGGTTGTTGTCGGGGTCGTCGTACCAGCGGTCGCCCTCCTCCTCGGTGGTGGCGTACTGGTGCTTGAAGACCTCGGGGATGTAGTCGAACATGAACCGCTTGCCGTCGGAGTTCCGCAGGACGCCGCGGTCGCCGCGCACCGACTCGGTCACGAGGATGCCCTTGACGGACGGCGGCCAGACCATCCCGGTCGGGTGGAACTGGACGAACTCCATGTTCAGCAGCGTCGCGCCGGACAGCAGGGCCAGCGCGTGCCCGTCCCCGGTGTACTCCCAGGAGTTGGACGTCACCTTGAACGCCTTGCCGATGCCGCCCGTCGCGAGGACCACGGCGGGCGCCTCGAACACGACGAACTTGCCGGTCTCCCGGACGTAGCCGAACGCGCCGCAGATGCGTCCGTCGGCGTCCTTGAGCAGGCGCGTCACGGTCGTCTCGGCCCACACCTTGAGGTTGGCCTCGTAGTCGCCGTGCTCGGCGTGGTCCTCCTGCTGGAGGGCGACGATCTTCTGCTGGGTGGTGCGGATCAGCTCCAGGCCGGTCCGGTCGCCGACGTGCGCGAGGCGCGGGTACTCGTGGCCGCCGAAGTTGCGCTGGCTGATCTTGCCGTCCTTGGTGCGGTCGAACAGCGCGCCCCAGTGCTCCAGCTCCCAGATTCGCTCCGGGGCCTCCTTGGCGTGCAGCTCGGCCATCCGCCAGCTGTTCATGAACTTGCCGCCGCGCATGGTGTCGCGGAAGTGGACCATCCAGTTGTCGTTGGCGTTGACGTTGCCCATCGCGGCGGCGGCGCCGCCCTCGGCCATCACCGTGTGGGCCTTGCCGAACAGCGACTTGGAGATGATCGCCGTCTTCTTGCCCTGGAGGCGCGCCTCGATCGCCGCGCGCAGCCCGGCGCCGCCGGCGCCGATGACCACGACGTCGTACGAGTGCCTCTCGATCTCAGTCATTTCCTTGGCCTCAGTTGAAGATTCGCGGGTCGGAGATGGTGCCGCCGGCCACGAGCGCGACGTACAGGTCGGCCACCACCAGCGAGCCGAGGGTGATCAGCGCGTAGGTGCCGTGCCGCTCGTTGATCTTGGAGACCCAGCCCCACATCCGGTACCGGAACGGGTGCTTGGAGAAGTTCTTCAACCGTCCGCCGACGATGTGCCGGCACGAGTGGCAGGACAGGGTGTACAGCCAGAGCAGCACCACGTTCGCGACGAGGATGAGTGTGCCGAGCCCGATGCCGAACCCGCCGTCCTTCCCGTGGAAGGCGCGGACCGCGTCCCACGTGTTGACCAGGGAGATCAGCACGGCCGCCAGCCAGAAGTAGCGGTGCAGGTTCTGCCCGATCAGCGGGAACCGCCGCTCCCCGGTGTACTTGCCGTGCGGCTCGCGGACGGCGCACGCGGTCGGCGACTGCCAGAACGACCTGTAGTACGCCTTGCGGTAGTAGTAGCAGGTCAGCCGGAACAGCAGCAGGAACGGCAGCGAGATCGCCGCGAACGGGATGAAGCCGCGGGTGCCCGCCGGGAGGAACGTCCCGAACTCCGCCGCATCGCCGGTGTGGCCGTCCACCGTCACGTTGTTGCAGATCTCGTTCAGGCAGGGCGAGTAGAACGGCGTCAGGTAGTGGAACTCCGGGACGTAGAAGGCGGAGCCCCAGAACGCCCGGACGGTCGCGTACACTACCCACGCCGTGAAGATCACGAAGGTCGTGACCGGATACAGGCGCCAGTTGTCCTTCCGGAGCGTGCGTTCCTTGATCTGGGCGCGCGACTTCGCCGGCGCCTCCACAGTGCTCATCGATCGCTCTCCTGAGCTCGGGTCGTCGTGTCCCCGCATCACGGTCTGAGCGCACCCGTGCGGCCGTCGCGCGCGGGGCCGCGCGCCCCGGCGGGGGACGCTCCCGGCGGCGGGTCGCATGCGGGCGGTGACGCCTCGTGTGCGCTTCCAGCGAAGCGACCTTACGCCACCTTCCGGTGGCTGTGACATACATAACAGGCAGACCCCGCTGTGAGTCTGACCACAGACTTTAGACGCCTGAGCGGGGGTGGGAGGCGTCCGCCATCCATAACCAGTTGTTATTGCCGGGCGGAATCGAGACGAGTGCGGTAAGGCATGACGGGTGCTCCGGCCGAACGTGTCCAGGGCGGATGCCAGGATTTCCGCGTGGTTGTCAACAAAAATGGCGGCTCGCGCATCCAACAGGCGTAGGTGCACGCACCGCCGTGAATCCCGCCGCCTCCCCGGAGTGGCGAACCACGAAGACCGCGCCCTGGACCAGGGCCTGGCCCGAGACGGGACCGATGAGCGACGAGAACCCCGGCCGCGACGATCTCGCGGGGGACCCCGCCGACCGCGAGCCGACCGGCCCCGCGTCCGGAACGCACCAGAACGCCGAATCCGAGACCGAGCCCGAGACCGAGGCCGAGGCCGAGGCTCAGCCGGTCGCCGCGACGGCGGATGCCGAAGCGGACACCGACGCCGAGGACGTTCCCCCGAAGGGGCGGAGGCGGTCGCGGAGGATCCTGCGGTGGACCGCGATCGGCGCCGCCGTGGTCGTGCTCGTCGGCGGGGCCGGGGCGGCCTGGCTCTACGACGACCTGATGGGCGGGATCGAGAAGAAGCACGTCGACGACCAGCTCGGCGCGGACCGTCCGAAGAAGCTGAACAAGTCGCTGAACATCCTGCTGATCGGGTCCGACACGCGGGAGGGCGACAACGCGCGGTACGGGGCGGCCGCCGGGATGTCGGGGGCGCGCTCGGACACGGCGATCATCCTGCACCTGTCGCCGAACCGGGACCAGGCGGTCGGGATCAGCTTCCCGCGCGACTCGATGGTGAAGATCCCGCAGTGCAGGAAGGAGAAGGGCGGGACGGTCCCCGCGCAGTTCGGGATGCTGAACGCGGCGTTCGCCTACGCGGGCCCGACCTGCACGTGGAAGACGCTGGAGTCGCTCACCGGAATCCACATCGACCATTTCGTGCAGGTCGACTTCTCCGGGTTCAAGCGGATGGTGGACGCGCTCGGCGGCGTCCAGATCTGCGTCGACAAGCCGGTGAACGACCCGCGCGCCGAGCTGTATCTGAAGGCCGGGAAGCAGACCGTCAAGGGCGAGCAGGCGCTCGGGTACGTGCGGGCGCGGTATTCGCTGGGCGACGGGTCCGACCTCGAACGGATCGAGCGGCAGCAGAAGTTCATGGCGGCGGTCGTCGACAAGGCGACCAGCGGTTCCGTCCTGTCCGACCCGGCGAAGACGTACAAGTTCCTCAAGGCGGCGACGAAGTCGGTGACGACCGACGACGACCTCGACCTGTCCGCGATGCGGAAGCTCGCCGACGGGCTCAAGGGGATGAGCGCCGGGCAGGTGCGGTTCGTGACCGTCCCGGTCGAGCGGTACGCGCCGGACCCGAACCGCGTCCAGTGGAACCAGGAGCTGGCGAAGCCGCTGTTCGAGGCCGTCAAGCACGACAACGACCTGCCCGCCGAGCCCGCGAAGCCCGTCCAGGCGAAGCAGGCGCCGCCCGCCCCCGGCAAGGTGAACGTCACCGTCGTGGACGCGGGCGGGCCGGACCCGCTCGTGCAGCGCGTCGTGCGGCAGCTCAGGCAGCGGGGCTTCAAGGTCGCGAAGAGGGTCGAGAAGGGCGCCGCGGCGCCGGAGAGCCGCATCGTCTACGGGGCCGCCGCGGAGGCGCAGGCGTCGGCGCTCGCGCGGGACGTCCCGGACGCGCTGCTCACCGCCGACGCGGCCGCCCCGGCGGACGGCGTCCGCCTCGTGATCGGGTCGAACGGGCTGCGGCTCGCCCCGCCCGCCATCAACAAGATCGGCGGCGGCGTCCAGGGCGGGCAGAACCCCTGCCGCGACTGACCCGCCCGCCCTCCGCGCGCTAGGAGGAGAGGACCAGGACGGCGAGCAGGGTGCCCGCGAGCATGGCCGGTCCGAAGGCGAACTCGCCTTTCCGGTCCCGCCGGACGATCAGGATCCCGATGCCCATCGCGCCGCCGATGAGATAGGTCGCCAGGAGGCCGAAGACCCAGGTGTCCAGGCCGAACCAGCCCAGGCAGAGGCCGAGCACGCCGGACAGCTTGACGTCCCCCAGCCCGATCCCGGACGGCGTGATGAACGCCTGCAGCAGATACAGCGCGAACAGCGCCGCCATTCCGAGAAGGGCGTGCAGGAAATGGCGGAGGCCGTTCTCGGTGAACGGGGCGGCGGCGGCCAGCAGCGCCGCCGCGACGCCGTAGGACGGCAGCGTGAACCGGTCCGGCAGCCGTCTGACCTTCACGTCGACGACGCCGAGCAGCGCGCCGACCGCGGCGAGGTAGAGCAGCGCGGGCAGGACGGGCTCAAGCCCCACCCGCCATCCGAGCAGTCCGAAGGCGACGGCGGTGACCAGGGCGACCGGCGCCCGGCGCGGCGGGACGTCCCCGACGAAAGGGGCGGTCAGCGGCGCGAGGAGCAGCCCGGCGGCCAGCCCCGCGAGCGCCGACACGAACGCGACGACCATCGACCCACGCCCCGATCCGGACCCTTAGCTCGGCCCCCGCACAATAGCCGCCGCCCGGCGGGGAAGGCGGCCGCCCCACCGCTACACGAACGGTTCCGGCGCGGGTGGACGGCAGGCTCTAGAGTCTTTGTGTAGACGGCCAAACCCTGGAGACGACGGCGATGACGCACCCATCGGACCCCGGTCAACCCCCGCGCCCGGAGGCGCCCGGCCATCCGTCCGGGGCATACGGCCCACCGCCCGGCTCGCAGCCCAACGTGTTCCCTCCTGGAGCGCGGCAGACGGGGCCCATCCCGAGCCCGCGTCCCCCCGCTCCGGGTCAACCCGCTCCGGGACAGCCCGGCCAGCCCGGATACGGCCAGGAGCCGCAGGAGTGGGCACAGCCCGGCCCCAGGCGGAAGGGGGTGCTCGGCGCCCTCCTCGACACCGAGTTCAACGCGCTCGTGACACCGAGCCTCGTCAAGACCATCTACGTCCTGGCGATGCTCGTGATCAGTCTCGAATGCCTGGCCATCCTCGCGTTCGGCGCCTGGGTCCTCGTCGGGACGCAGTACTGGGTGTCGGGTGCCGTGGTGATCCTCGCGACGCCGTTCATCTGGCTGTTCCAGATGCTGGTGACGCGGACGCTGATGGAGGCCGTCGTGGTCCGCTTCAAGCAGGCCGAGTATCTGCGGGTCATCAAGGACAAGCTGTAGGCGGGGCTGCGCGCGTGGGCGAGTTCGACGAACCGGACCCCGGAACGCCCCGGGAGACCCGGCGGGACGACGGGACGCGCCGCGACCGGCGGGTGCCCGGACCGCGTCCGGCCGCCGAGACGCGGCGGGAAGGCGCGCCGCCGGTCGGCGGTTCGCTGCTGCGGCTCCCGGCGGTGCTCGGCGAGCGCTTCGAGGCGGTCGCGGAGCTGCCGGTGCAGGGCGCCGAGTCGGACCTGCTGCTGGTCCGCGACGAGCACGGCGACGAGTACGTCGCGAAGATCTTCCGGCGGGGCTACCGCGCGGACCGGGACGTGTGGGCGAAGCTCCCCACGCTCGACTCCCCGCACGTCCTGCGGATCCTGGAGACCGGCCACGCGGACGGCCGCGACTACGAGGTTGCCGCCTACGCCCCCGACGGCAACCTGCGGTCGCTGATGGGCGGGGGCCCGCTCCCGGTCGCGACGGCGACGGAGATCGCGGCGCAGCTCGCGGAGGGCCTGACGGCACTGCACCGGGCGGGCATCGTCCACCGCGACCTCAAGCCGGAGAACGTGCTCGTCCTGCGGGCGGAGCCGGTGCAGCTGGCCATCGCGGACTTCGGGCTGAGCAAGGTGCTCGACCAGAGCGTCGTGTTCGCGTCGTCGTCGCGGACGCTGGCCTACGCGGCGCCGGAGTCGCTGTCCGGGCAGGTGTCCCCGGCGCGTGACTGGTGGTCGCTGGGGATGATCGTCCGGGAGCTGGCGACGGGGCGCCCGCCCTTCCAGGGGCTGAGCGAGACCGTGGTGGTCGACCATCTGGCGACGCGCCCGGTGTCGGCGGACGACGTCGGCGACCCGCGGCTGCGCCTGCTGTGCCGTGGCCTGCTGGCCCGCGACCCGCGCCGCAGGTGGACGGGCGCGCAGGTCAGGGAGTGGCTGGACGGCGGCGCCCCGGCCGTCGCCGAGGAGGAGGCGCCGCCCGGCGCGGACCTCGTCTTCAAGGGCGCCCGGTTCACCCGCCGCGACGAGCTGGCCCGCGTCCTCGTCGCGGACTGGGACGACGCCGCGCGGCACTTCTTCGAGCGCGGCGAGTCCGGCCCGGCCGGGCGGAGCCTGCGCGAATGGCTGGAGCGGCTGCCCGCCGAACACGGCGGCGACGGCCGCGCCGAGCTGCTCGACGAGCGGCTCGTGTCGCCGCTGCCGCCCGACGTGAAGCTGCTGCACCTCGTCCGCTGGCTCGACCCGGAGCTGCCGCCGCACTACCTGGGCCGCCGGTTGGCGGTCGAGGACCTGCCGAACCTGGCCGTCCTCGCCGCCGACCGCCGCCATCCCGACCACCGCCTCGCCTGCCGCATCGGACGCGACTTGTGGGAGCGCGGCCTGCTGCGGATCCTCGCCGGGTTCGAGGGCGGACGCGAGCTGTCCCGCGTCGACGACCAGTGGCGCGCCCACGCGACGACCTGGACGGAGCTGGCCCGCTGGCTGCGGGCGCAGGACGCGACGCCCGCCGGGCTCGCCGCGCGCCTGCCGCACGCCGCGACCGACGACCCGCCCACCGTCCTGCTCACCCTGCTGGCGCTCGCCGCGCGTCCAGCCGAGACGCAGGCGCGGCTGGCGGAGAGCGCGGCGCGGGCCCGCGCGTCCGTCGCCGACCCGCCGCCGTGGTTCACCTGGATGGCGGACGGCGCGGGCGACGACCCGCTCCGGCTGCTCGCCCTGTCGCTGGCGGCGCCGGAGGCCGTCCTGGAGGCGGAGGCGCGGGCGCGCGACCGGCTCGCCGCCGCGCGCCAGGAGGAGGAACTCCGCGCCCGGTGGGCCGAACGCGAGCGGCTGCGGCTCGCCGGGACCAACTCCGCGATGACCCGCGCCGTCCTCTGGACGCTCCCGCTCCTGCTGTTCTGGCTGCTCGGAAGCTGGATCGCGGACGGCCTGTTCGGCGGCGACGACTCGGGGACCAGCTCGGTCGGCGGGTCGTCGAACAGGTCCGGGATGCCGTTCGCCGTGCTGGTCGCGGCGTCGGTGCTCGTGTGGGCGGTGCAGTGCGGCAGCGAGGTCGCGCTCGCGCGCAGGCAGGGCGCCGACTACCTCCCGCACGGCCCGTGGTCGTTCTTCGCGAAGGCCGTCGCGGCGGGCGGACGGGTACTGTCCGGGGTGTCGCGGGCGTCTCAGTCGATGTCGGGCGCGGCGCGGCGGACCGGGCGTCCCGGCTGCGGCCTCCTGCTGATCGCGGGGATCGTGCCGCTGCTGCTCGTCCTGCTGCTGCTCGGCGCGATGACCCCGATCGGGTCGCTGCTGTGGCTGCTCGCGATGGCGGCCGCCGCGTTCGCGCACGCGGTCACGGCGGGCATGCGGCTGCACCGGTGGCGGGAGTCCAGGAGACCGGGCGGGAACGAGATCGGCGGAGGGAAGCTTTGAGCAGCGGTGTCGAGGCCGAGATCGTGCTGGACGCGGCGGTGGTGCTCACCCTGGGCATGAACCGCGTCCTCGGGCGCGGCGCGGGGCTGGCGGGGCGGGGCGCGGACGCGCTCGCCGCGCTGGCCGAGGGCCGCGCCGAGGCGCGGGCGGCGGCGCTCGCCGAGGTCCGCTCGCAGGAGCGGGCGCTGCGCGAGGTCGTGGCGCGCAACGCGCGCATCGCGGCGCTCGCCGAGACCCGCGCCAAGCTCGGCGCGGACGTGCCGCTGCCCGAGCGGCTGATGCCGGACGAGCGTCCGGCCGCGGAGCTGACCGCCTGGTGCGCCGCCACCGACCCCCTCCTGGACGAGGCCGAGCGCCGCCTGTCGGAGCACCTCGCGGCCGAGGTCAGCGCGGAGATCTTCGACGTCCCGGCCGAGGCGCTGCGCGCCGACGTGCAGCAAGAGGCGACACGGGAGGCGAGCCGCGCGGACGACCAAGGCGCCGTCCAGTCGAACCTCGAACGGATCATGGGGCGGCTGCTCCCGGACGCGTCCGAGGAGGAGCGGCAGGCCGTCGCGGCGGCGGCGCGGCTGCTCGCCGGGGCGGGGACGCCGGAGGAGGCGGAGGCCGTCCTCCAGGAGGTGCGGCTGCGGATCCAGGACGCGAACGGCCGCACCGAGCGCCGCCGCGAGGACGAGCGCCGCCGCGCCGCCGAGCGCGACGCCGCCGAGCAGGCCGCGGCCGAGCGCCGGTACGTGCTCGACTCGATCACCGCCGCGTTCGAGGACATGGGCTACGAGGTCCAGGCCGGGTTCGAGACGCTGACCGCGGACGACGGCACGGTCACGCTGACGAAGGGCGCGTGGCCCGACCACAGCGTGCGGATGCGGGTGGACGACGCCGCGCACGTGCGGGCGTCGATGGTGCGGGAGCGTCCGGCCGAGAGCGAGGACGACCGGCGGGTGGACGTCGAGCGCGAGGAGGAGTGGTGCGCCGAGTTCGAGGCCGCCCGCGCCCGCCTGCGGGACGTCGGCATCGGCTCCGAGGTGGCGTGGCGGCTCGACCCGGGGGTCCGCGAGCTGCCGGTCTCGGCGGGGTCACGGCAGACTAGGGCCCGTGCGGGGCAACGCGAACGCGGCCGGGAGCGTCACAAGTGAGCGATCTCTCGCGGGAGGCGCGGCGGAAGGCACGACGGGGAGCATGACGGGGAGTGCGCATGGGCATTGAATCGCCGACGCTCGGCGGCCGCCTGCAGGGCTGGCCGCCGTTCATCCGCGAGCTGGACGCGACGCTCTCGGTGCACTCCCAGTACGTCCTGTCCGGCAACCTGTACGACAGCTTCCTCGCGCCGCCGCTGGACGGCGTCGGGCCCGCCCGGCTGCTGCCGCTGCGGGCGCTGCTGTGGGAGACGCTGCGGTCCAGCGGCGCGTCCTTCATGGTGGTCTACGACCCGGTGGACGGGTTGCAGATCATCCCGGACGCGGGCGACCCGGACGTCGGCGACGAAGGGATCCGCGCCGCCGAGCGGCTGCTCGGCAAGGTGAAGACGGACGACAAGCCGTCCCTGGAGGCGCTGGCCCGGCACCTGGCGGCGCTGACGCGGCCGGAGGAGAACGTCCGCGCCGCGTTCGTGATCGACTCGGCGTCCCGGATCGCGCGGACCCCGACCGACCTGGAGCCCGGCGAGCGCGACTTCTTCCGGTTCTGCGCGAAGCTGTCGCGCAGCGCGCGCCCGGTCCGGGTGACGGGCCCGCGGCCGAAGCCCCTGTACAACCCGGTCGTGTGGCTGGTGGAGCGGCCCGGCGACCTGCCGCCCTGGCTGACCACCGACAACGAGAACATCCGCGAGATCACGATCCCGCGCCCGCACCTCGGCGACCGGCAGGAGACGGCCCGGCTGCTCGCCCGCGCGTTCGGGGTGACCGACGTCGGCGCGGACGAGACCGCCGCCGCGGCCTGCGACGCGTTCGCCGAGCAGGCCGACGGCCTCACCCTCCAGTCGATGATCGAGGTGACCCGGCTCGCGAAGGAGCGCAGCGTCGACCTGCCCGACCTGCCGGACGCCGTCCGCACCTACAAGCTCGGCGTGCTCGACAACCCGTGGAGCCGCGGCCATCTGCGCCGCCGGGTGCTGGAGGGCGAGAAGCGCGTCCCGGAGCGGGTGATCGGGCAGCCGCAGGCCGTCACGAAGACGCTCGACATCCTCAAGCGGGCGGTGCTCGGGCTGTCCGGGGCGCAGGCGACGCGGTCGGGCAGCCGCCCGCGCGGCGTGCTGTTCTTCGCGGGCCCGACCGGCACCGGCAAGACGGAGCTGGCGAAGGCGATCACCGAGCTGGTGTTCGGCGACGAGTCCGCCTACCTGCGCTTCGACATGAGCGAGTTCTCCGGGGAGGGCTCCGGCGACCGGCTGATCGGGTCGCCGCCCGGATACGTCGGCCACGAGGCGGGCGGCGAGCTGACCAACGCCGTCCGCGAGGACCCGTTCCGCGTCATCCTGTTCGACGAGATCGAGAAGGCGCACCCGCGCATCCTCGACAAGTTCCTCCAGATCCTGGAGGACGGGCGGCTCACCGACGGGCGCGGGAACACCGTCCACTTCTCCGAGTCGATCCTGATCTTCACGTCGAACCTCGGCATGTACGTGCCGGGACGCGACCTCACCACGCGCGACTCGTTCCCGCAGGCCCCGCACGCGTCGCCGAACCGTGTGCAGAACATCACACCCGGGATGACCTACGACGAGGTCGAGCAGCGCATCAAGGGCGCCGTCGCCGACCATTTCACCGAGGTGCTGAACCGTCCCGAACTGCTCAACCGGTTCGGCGACAACATCGTCGTGTTCGACTTCATCTCGGACGAGGCCGCGCAGAAGATATTCGACCTCCAGTTCGCCAACATCTGCCGCCGCGTCACCGACGAGCACCGGCTCCGCCTCACCGTGAAGGGCGAGGCGCTCACGACGCTCCGCGCCTGGTGCACCGAGGAACTGGACAAGGGCGGACGCGGCATCGGAATGGCGCTGGAGTCGGTCTTCGTCAACCCGTTGGCGCGGGCGCTGTTCGACCGGGAACTGACGCCGGACGAGGAGATCACGGTGACCGGCATCCGGCGCGAGGGCAGCATCGTCCATCTGGACATCCAGTGACCTCCGGCGCCGGGCCCGCCGGGCCGGACGCCCGCGACCCGGCGGGGGCGGCGCTGCTGCTGGCGAAGGCGCACTACCCGGTGACCACACTCGGCCCCGGCACCCGCGCGGGCGTCTGGACGCAGGGCTGCACGCTGCACTGCAACGGCTGCCTCTCCAGGGACACGTGGGACGCCGACCAGGGAAAGGCCGTCCCCGTCGAGGCCGTTCTCGGGTGGCTGAAATCCCTCCCCGGCCCGGTCGACGGTGTCACGATCTCCGGAGGCGAACCGTTCCAGCAGCCGGCGGCGCTGGCCGCGTTGCTGCGCGGGATACACGCGTGGCGGGACGGCCCCGACCGTGAGACGATGACATTGGACATATTGGTCTACAGCGGATATGTGTACTCTCGGCTGTCCCGCACCCGTGAGGCGCGCGAGATCCTGGACATGTGCGACGCCGTGATCGCGGGGCCGTACGTCGACCGGCTCAACCCGGGGGGGCGACACTCCGAGGGAGGCTCTCTACTCTGGAGGGGATCGGCCAACCAGCGAGTCGTGCCGCTCTCCCCGCTGGGACGGGAACGGTACGGAGCACTGGCCGGCGACGGGAAGACTGGAGAAGCTACAGGGCCCCGAGTACAGGTGTCCGTGGACGAAGGGCCGGAGGGAAGGCGGGTGTACTACATCGGGATCCCGCGAAGGGGTGACATGGAGCACCTCACGTCGAGGCTCGACCGCGCCGGGGTGCGCTCGGGGGATGTGTCATGGCGACCTTGAACTGTCCTGTCTGTGACGAGCCGTTCCAGCCGGGCGATCTTCTCTGCATGAGCTGCGGGGCCAACCTGGCGCGCGCCGGCGGGGCCCAGCGGCAGGCGCCGGGCGGGTACGACGACCCGCAGCGGGGCTACCCGCCGCCGCAGGGCCAGGGGCAGCAGCGGCAGGGCGGCCAGCCGTACGGCGGGCCGCAGCAGCAGGGCGGCCAACCCCAGTACGGCCAGCCGCAGCAGCAGGACCCGTGGGGCGCGCCGCAGCGCCAGGCACCCCAGCACCAGGCCCCCCAGCACCAGGCGCCGCAGCAGAGCCAGCCCGGTTCGGGGCAGTCGTCCGACCCGTGGGGCCAGCCGCAGCAGCAGCAGGACCCGTGGGGCCAGCCGCCCGTGCCCCAGCAGGGCGCGCCCCAGCAGCAGGCTCCCGACCAGCACGGACAGCCTCAGCACGGACAGCCTCAGCACGGGCAACCGCAGCACGGGCAGCAGCCCCAGTACGGCCAGCCGCAGCAGCACGGCGGCCAGCCCGGCGGGCAGCAGCCGCCCGGCGACCCGTGGGGCCAGCCGCAGCAGCAACAGCAGCGGGACCCGTGGGGCCAGCCGCAGCAGCAGGCGCCGATGGCCGACCCCTATCCGCAGCCCGACCAGCAGTACCCGTCGCAGCAGGACCAGTACCAGCAGCCGCGCGATCAGCACTACGGGCAGCCGCCCCAGGACCAGTACGGCGGCGGCGCGCCCCAGCGCGACCAGTTCGGCGCGCCTCAGCAGGATCAGTTCGGCGCCCCCCAGCAGGACCAGTACGGTCCGCCGCCGCAGGACCAGTTCGGCGGCGGCGCCCCGCAGCCGGGGCCAGGCGACCACCAGTTCGGTCCGCCGCCGCAGCAGCACGGCCAGCCGCCGATGCCGCCGCACGGCCGCGAGGCGACCCTGCTCCCGGCCGACCACAACCAGCCCCGCCAGCCCGACAGCACGGCGTTCATGTGCCCGTACTGCGAGGCGGTGCTGTCCAACCCGGGCGCCGCGCAGTGCGACTCGTGCCTGCGTCCGCTGCCGCAGAAGGGCACGCCCGTCCTGCGGGTGCAGTTCCCGACGGGCGAGCTGAAGGTGTCCGTCGGCCAGCACCTCGTGCTCGGACGGGACGCGGGCCAGTCCCCCGTCGCGTCCACGTTCACGCAGTACGACAACGTGTCGCGGCGCCACTCGACGGTGTGGCTCGACCCGTCCGGGACGGCGTGGGTCCGCGACGAGGGCTCCACGAACGGCACGTTCGTCAACGGCGAGCGCCTCCCCCGCGGCGTGGAGGCCCCGCTCCGCGACGGCGACCAGCTCCGCCTGGCCGCCGACGTCACCGGGACCGTCCAGCTCAACTAAAGCCCACGACAAGACGAAAGGGGCGGCCCGCGGAATCCGCGGGCCGCCCCTTTCGGCTCGTTCAGCGGGTCATCCGGCGCGCTTGGAGCGGGCGCGCATGCGCTCGCGCTCCTTGGCGTCCAGCACGACCTTGCGGATGCGGACGTTGCCCGGCGTGACCTCGACGCACTCGTCCTCGCGGCAGAACTCCAGGGCCTCCTCCAGGGAGAGGAGCCGCGGCGGGGTGAGCCGCTCCAGCTCGTCGCCCGTGGACGACCGCATGTTCGTGAGCTTCTTCTCCTTGGTGATGTTGACGTCCATGTCGTCGGACCGGGAGTTCTCCCCGACGATCATGCCCTCGTACACCTCGGTGGTCGGCCCGACGAAGAACGTGCCGCGGTCCTGGAGGTTCGTGATCGCGTAGCCGGTGGCGGCGCCCGCGCGGTCGGCGACGAGCGAGCCGGACGGCCGCGTCCGCAGCTCGCCGAACCACGGCTCGTACCCCTCGAACACGTGGTGCGCCATGCCGGTGCCGCGCGTCTCGGTCATGAACTCGGTGCGGAACCCGATCAGGCCGCGCGCCGGGACGAGGAACTCCATCCGGATCCAGCCGGTGCCGTGGTTCGTCATCTGCTCCATGCGGCCCTTGCGGACGGCGAGGAGCTGCGTGACGGCGCCGAGGTGCTCCTCGGGGATGTCGACGGTGAGCCGCTCGACCGGCTCGTGCTTCTTCCCGTCGATCGTCTTCGCGACGACCTGCGGCTTGCCGACGGTCAGCTCGTAGCCCTCGCGGCGCATGTTCTCGACCAGGATCGCGAGGGCCAGCTCGCCGCGGCCCTGCACCTCCCAGGCGTCCGGACGCTCGGTCGGCAGCACCCTGATCGACACGTTGCCGACGAGCTCCCGGTCGAGCCGGTCCTTGACCATGCGGGCGGTGACCTTGGTGCCCTTCTCGCGTCCCGCCATCGGACCGGTGTTGGTGCCGATCGTCATGGAGATCGCGGGCTCGTCCACGGTGATCAGCGGGAGCGGGCGCGGGTCGTCCGGGTCGGCGATGGTGTCGCCGATCATGATGTCGGGGATGCCGGAGATCGCGATGATGTCGCCCGGCCCCGCCGCCTCGGCGGGCTTGCGGGCGAGCGCGTCCGTCATCAGCAGCTCGGTGATCTTGACGCGCTCGACGCTGCCGTCGTGCCGGAACCAGGCGACCTGCTGGCCCTTCTTGATCGTCCCGGCGTGCACGCGGCAGAGCGCGATCCGGCCGAGGTAGCTGGACGCGTCCAGGTTCGTGACGTGCGCCTGGAGCGGCGCGTCCGGGTCGTAGGACGGCGCCGGGATCGTCTCGGTGATGACCTTGAACAGCGGTTCCAGGTCTTCGCTGCCCGGCATCTCGCCGTCGGCGGGCTTGTCGAGCGAGGCGCGGCCGGCGCGGCCGGAGGCGTACACGATCGGGAAGTCGATCTGCTCCTCGTCGGCGTCGAGGTCCATGAACAGCTCGTACGTCTCGTCGACGACCTCGTCGATGCGGGCGTCCGGGCGGTCGGTCTTGTTGACCACGAGGATCACCGGGAGCTTCGCCTCGAGCGCCTTGCGCAGGACGAACCGGGTCTGCGGGAGGGGGCCCTCGCTGGCGTCCACCAGCAGGACGACGCCGTCCACCATGGACAGCCCGCGCTCGACCTCGCCGCCGAAGTCGGCGTGGCCCGGCGTGTCGATGATGTTGATGGTCAGCCCGTTGTGCCGGACGGCGGTGTTCTTCGCGAGGATCGTGATCCCCTTCTCGCGCTCCAGGTCGTTGGAGTCGAGCACCCGGTCGTCGACGTCCTGGTTCTCGCGGAAGGCGCCGGACTGCCAGAGCATGGCGTCGACCAGCGTCGTCTTGCCGTGGTCGACGTGGGCGACGATCGCGACGTTCCGAAGGTCGTCGCGCGTGGAAATGGGCATGCGGGTTCGCCTTGCGTGAGAGTTCGGGATTCACCGCAAACGGCGGCAGCCACCTATTCTACTTCCCCGCGCGCGCGACCCGCCCCGGCGGACGAGCCGCGCGGCCGTCCGGCGCCGGCCCGCGCGGGCGTCCGGACCGGCCCGCGGCGGCGGGGCCGATTCGCCAACTTTGCCGATCCTTTGTAATCTGCCCGAGATCCGGCCGTCCGGAGTCCCACCCCCCGGGGCTGCGGCCGGAGCGCCGAATCTCCCGTACGCCGGGAGAACCGGGGACCCAACCCCCCGGGGTGAATCGGCGCGCCCCGCGAGGGCGCGCCGTAGGGCGACTCCTGGCCCGAACCCGTCAGCTAACCCGGTAGGCGCGCGAGGAGAGGAGAACACCGGTTTGACACCGGCTCCGCATCGGCGGCGGCTCACGCCCGCCGCCACCGCCGCACTGCTCGTCATCGGCCTCGGCGCCGCCGCTCCCGTCGCCGCCCACGCCGCGCCCGTGGCCGCGCTCACCGCCGCCGCGACCCCGAGCCCCACGCCGACGACGGAGCAGGGGCTCCGCAAGAGCCTCGACGCGCTGAACGAAGAGGCCGAGATCCTCACCGAGAAGTACAACAAGACCCGCGTCGACCTGGGCAAGGCGATGCAGGCGCAGCGCGCCGCCGCCGCCGAGGCCGCGCGGCTGCGGGCCGCCGCCGCGCCCGCCCGGGAACGGCTCGGGCAGCTGGCCGCGGCGAACTACATGACCGGCGCGCCCGACGCGATCTTCGGTTCGAGCGGCTCCCCGGACGGCCTGTCCGACCGCGCCTACCTCGCGCAGAACCAGGCCGCGGCCGTGCAGGCGCTGCAGAAGCAGATCGGCCAGGCCGAGTCGGCGCAGCGGTCGGCTGAGGCCAAGACCGCGCAGGTCAAGAAGGCGGCCGAGGACGCCAAGCAGGCCCGCGCCGCCGCCCGCGGCAAGGTCGCCGAGGTGATGAAGCGGCTCGACAAGCTGTCCACCACGCACGTCCGCGACCCGCACACCGGCCTGAGCGCGACCGTCAAGGGCTCGGGACTGCCCGCGAAGATGGCCCGCAAGGCGCTCACCAAGATCGGCTCGCCGTACGTGTGGGCCGCCGCCGGACCGAGCGGCTTCGACTGCTCCGGCCTCGTCGTCTGGGCCTACACCCAGGTCGGCAAGCCCGGCCTGCCGCACTACACCGGCGACCTGTTCGCGCTGGGGACCAAGGTCTCGCGGAGCGAGCTGCGCTCCGGCGACCTCGTGTACTTCGGCGGCAGCCTGCACCACATGGGGATCTACCTCGGCGACGGCAAGTTCCTGCACGCACCGCAGACCGGCGATGTGGTGAAGATCTCCAAACTGTCCGACCGGTCCGACTTCGCGGGCGCCAACCGCATCTCCTGAGCGGACGCGGGCGTCATCGAGGGATGAGACGTCGGGGGCTTCCTGCGGCGCGGCAGGAAGCCCCCGTCACTCTCCCTGTCCCGAGGCGACGCCGAGGCCGTAGGCGGCGGCGTCGGCCGCGAGGACGTCGATCACCGGGCGGTCGCCCGGGAGCCAGTCGACCTCGTACAGCTCGGCGAGCGCCAGCCAGCGCAGCGCGAGGTGCTCCAGGGCGCGCGGCTCGCCCTCGACGAGACGGGCCGTCCACACCCTGAGGAGGGCGCGGTCGCTGAGCCGCCAGTCGCCGCCGACCCGGCGCTCCAGCCGCACCTTGACCGCCAGCTCCTCGTGGCACTCGCGGACCAGCGCGTCCTCGTCGGACTCCCCCGGGTCGACCTTGCCGCCCGGCAGCTCCCAGCCGCCCGCCATGTGCGGCGGCTCGGCCCGCTGCGCGGTCAGCAGCCGCCCGCCGGAGACGATCGCCGCGCCCACGACGACGATCACGGCGGTCACCGCCCGGCCCCGGACGCGGTTCCGGCGGCGGACGCGGCGGCGGCTTCGGACGCGGCGGCGTAGGCGCGGGCCTCGCGGACGATCCGCTCCAGGTGGTCGCCGTGCGCGCCGCGCCAGTAGATCTTGCCGCAGTCCGAGCAGCGGCCGTAGACGTCGTAGCTGCGGCGGGTGCCCGCCTGGAGGGCGCTCTCGATCTCCTCCTTGGCGACCGGGACGAGCTCCCCGTTGCACGCCGTGCACCGCGTCCACGGGCGCTGGACCGGGGCGAACCGGTCGAGCAGGTCGCGCAGCTGGTCGTCCGGTCGGGAGCCGCGCACGTACGCGCCGAACCACAGCGCCCGGCGGCGCAGCAGCCCGCGGTCCTGGGTGAGGAGGACGCGGCGCTCCTCGTTCGCCTGGACGACGAGCGCCGGGTCGTCCATGTCGTTGTGGTAAGCGGTGTCGAGGCCGAGCAGGCGCATCCGGCGGGCGAGCGTGCCGAGGTGGACGTCGAGCAGGAAGCGCGGCGCGACCTGCCCCGGCTCCAGCGGGACGGCCTGCGGCCGCGGCACCGCCGCCACCCCCACCTCGTCGCCCGGCGCCGGACGGGTGGACGGCCCCGCGGGCTCGCCGCCGACGGTCATCGGACCGGCCTCCGGCAGCGGGACGCCGAGCGACTCCACCAGATGCCCCAGCGTGGACGTGCCGTCGCAGGCCACGCGGTTCACCGGCGCGCGGCGGACGGCGGGCAGGAACATCAGCAGTTCGTCGGCCACCCGAATGGTGATCTCCGGCTCTGTGGTCGTCTGTGACTCCTTGGTGTCGGGCTCCACGCGGATCAGCATGCCACGCCGGTCCGTCATTCCCCTTCGCATTATCCGTCCGCCACGCGTCCGGCGGCGGAACCCCGGCGCGGCGTCAGCCGGAGGTCAAGCGTCGGGCCGACTCCGCCAGCGTGGCGAGCAGGGCCGGGACGTCCTGCCCCAGCAGCGTCCCGCCGCGCTTCACCACCCGGCCGCCGACGAGGACCGTGTCCACATTGCGGACGTCCGCCGACAGGACGACGGCGGCGATCGGGTCGTGCGCCGCCGCGAGACCCAGCGTGTCGGTGCGCAGGACGAGCACGTCCGCCTGCTTGCCCGGCGCCAGCGACCCCGTGACGTCCGCGAGCCCGATCGCCTCCGCGCCCTCGATCGTGGCCATCCGCAGCACGTCGGCGGCGGTGAGGCCGAGCCCGGCGCCGCCGGGACGCCCCCGCTCCAGGACGTAGGCGGCCCGCATGATCGAGAACATGTCGCCGGGGCCACACGAGACGACGTCGGCGCCGAGGCCGGTGGGGAGACCCGCGTCGCGGGCCCGCCCGGTGGGCGGCGGGCCGATGTCCAGCACGGCCTCGACGGCGGGGGTGGCGGAGACCGTCCCGCCGTGGGCGGCGAGGCGCTTGAACTGGTCGCCGGTGTAGTGGTTCGCGTGGACGTAGGACACCGGCCGGTCCCAGAGGCCGTGGGCGTCGAGGAACGCCAGGCCGCGGGCGGCGCTCTCCGGCCCGAAGCCGCCCATGTGCACGGTGATCGGCAGGTCCAGGTCGCGCGCCAGCCGCCATTCGCGCAGCGCCCGCTCCTCGCCCGCGATCTCGGGGCCGAGCGCGGCCATGGCCATGGAGACCGTCCCTCCGGAACCGCCCGGGCCGTCGAAGTGGGTGCGGCGGACGCGGGCGGTCTCGGCGGCGAACGCGTCGAGGTCCTCGCCGCCGCCGTGGCAGTAGCCGAACACGGCCCGGACGCCCGAGTCGCGCAGGGCCGCGACGCTCGCCTCGGTGTGGCCGGGCCCGAGCTGGATGTTCGACCAGTCGACCAGCGTCGTGACGCCCGAGTCGAGGCACTCCAGGGCGCCGGCGAGCGTCCCGGCGAACACGTCGTCCGGACGGTACCGGGGCGCCAGCTCGCCGAGGATCCGCCGCAGGTAGTCGGGCAGCGTCGCGTCGGGCAGGATCGCGCGGATGCCCGCCTGCCAGACGTGCCGGTGCGTGTCGACGAACCCCGGCAGGACGAGGCCGCCGGTCGCGTCGAGCACGTCGGCGTCCGGCGGGGCGTCGAGGCCGGGGCCGACGGCGGCGATCAGGCCGTCCCGGACGAGCACGTCGGCGTGTCCGAGCACGGTGGGGACGGGGTCGGTGTCGATCACGAGCCCGTTCCGGAGCAGCAGCATTGACGTCGTCATACGACAAAGCTTAGAAACAAGCTTTTTAGAAAGCAATGGGGCGAGCGAGTATTCTCGGCGGGTGCGAGCAAACGACGGCGGACCACGGGACGACATCGACGCGGTCGCCGAGACCTGGCGGCGGGACGGGCTCCCCGAGCCGCTCATCGCGATGCTGGAGGTCGGCAAGCGGGCCGGGCGGATCACCATGCTCCTCCAGCAGGCCCTCCGCGCCGACCTCGCCGAACTCGGCCTCACCTACGCCGAGTTCGAGGTGCTGACCGTCCTGCGGCGGGAGGGCGAGCCGTACCGGCTGCGGCCGAGCGAGCTGACCCGGTCCGCATTCCTCACCTCCGGCGGGACGAGCAACGTGCTCCAGCGGCTGCAGAAGGCGGGCTACGTCGAGCGGGAGGCCAACGCCGGGGACGCGCGCAGCCGGTTCGTCCAGCTCACCCCGGTCGGGCTGCGGGTCACCGAGCGCGCCCTCGCCGCGTCCGCCGACGCGCACGAGGAGGTCATGGCGGGTGTCCCGGCGGGCGACGTCCGGGGCGCCGCCGACGCGCTCCGCGACCTCCTGCTCGTCATCGGCAGGCGCCGCTACCGCTAGCCCGCCCGGCCGTCAGCCGGCCAGCGCGTCGACCTTCTTCTGGACGTCGGGACGCGCCAGGGGCCGCGTCACCCCCACCCAGTCGGGCCGCTTGTACGTCTTCACCCCGATCGCCGGGACGCACGTCGAGCAGCTCGCCACGATCATCTTGCCGTTGCCGATCACCATGCCGACATGGCCGGGGCTGTTCGAGGACGTCCCCGGACCGGAGTTAAAGAACACCAGGTCACCGGGCAGTTCCTTGCCCTTGCCGACCTTCACGCCGTACGGCCACTGCTCGAACGTCGTGCGCGGGATGGCGAGGCCCGCCGACCGGTACGCGGCCTGGATGAGGCTGGAGCAGTCCCAGGCGTCGGGGCCGTTCGCGCCGAACACGTACGGCTTGCCGCGCTGCGCCATCGCGAACGTGATGATCTTCTTCACGAGCTCCGAGGCGTTCTGCGGGAGGTCGTTGTCGGCGCAGTCGATGCCGTTCGCCTGGACGACCTTGAAGTCGCCGCCGACGTACTTCTCCGCCCAGTCCAGGACGAGGTTCACGTACTCCCAGGAATGGTTGTACTGGAAGATCGCGGTCCGCATCCGCTGCGGGGCGCCGTTGTGCTTGAGGTAGGCGGCGGCGGTCGGGATGGCGTCCGCCGGGTCGTAGCGGTCCTTGCGTCCGTCCTTGTTGCCGTCGACCGCGAACGACTTCCACGTCGCGGCGAGGAACTGCATCGGGCCGCCCGCGCCCGCGTAGTTCTCGCCGCTCTTGACGCCCGGGAGCGTGGACGTGCCGTGCCCCGTCTCGACCTTCCCGATCCCGGCGAGGACGTTCCACGGTATGCCGTACGCGCGCCCCGCGCCCTTATAAAGGTCCAGGTAGTTGGCCGGGATGGCCTTCGCGTCGTTCGCGGCGGCGGGCTGCGCGCCGGCGCCGGAGGTGTCGACGCAGCCGCCGCCGCCCGCCATGCCGCCGCCGAACATGAACCGGCTCGTCCCGAACAGGACCGGGACGATCAGCAGCGCGGCGAACGCGGTCGCGGCGAGGCAGAGCGCACCGGCGATCAGCAGCCGCCGGTTCATCCCGTGTCACCCGCCTGCCCCGCGTCGGCGGGCTGGAACGAGTAGACCTTGAGGGAGTTGCCGTCGCGGGCGACCGTCACGGCGTACCGCTTGCTGTCGCTGCTGGTCCTGCCGCCCTTGGTGACCTGCTGCCGTCCGGTCACCACGAAGATGATCGAGTTGTCGGCGATGTCGCGGACCTGGTCGATGCTCGCCGAGCCCTGCGCGACGACCTGCTCGCGGCGCCGCTCCTCCAGGATGCCGGGGGTGGACGCGTCGCGGGCGAGCTGCGGGCCGAGGTCGCCGCTGGTGAGGGCGGTCAGGCGGGCGGCGTAGGTCTCGGGGGGCTCGTCGAAGCGGTACGTCCCGTACGCGGCGACGAACCGTCCGGCCAGGTCGGCGGCGGTGGCGAACTCCTCGCGGGAGAACGGCAGCAGCCGGTAGACGTCGAAGGAGTTCGGATCGACCGCGCCCTGGATCCCGGGCGGCGGGGACGCGGGGCCCGTCGCGGTCGCCGTCGCGGTCGGACGCGGGCGCGCGTCCGGGTCGCCGGAGTCGTCGTCGCCGGGACCGGCCACGGTCAGGTAGACGCCGATGGCCGCGAGCACCACGACGAGCCCCCCGAACAGCAGCCTGCGCTGGCGTTCGTTCAGGTTCATCACTCGTCCCGGTCGACCGGACGCAGCCAGAACGGGATGGGCGGGCTCTCCTCGGAGCCGCGCCGGCCCCACAGGGGCGGCGGCGTCTGCCCGCCGCCGGGGCCGCTGCGCGGCGGGGTGCCGCCGCCCGCCGTTCCGCGCTGGCGCGGGATGTTCGGCTCGGGCTCCGACCCGCCGCCGCTCCCGCCTCCGCCGCTGTTGCCTCCGCCGCCGCCGCTGTTACCTCCGCCGCCGCCGCTGTTACCGCCGCCGCCGCTGTTACCGCCGCCGGGGCGGGCGCGGCCGCGCTCCGCCGCGCCGGACGAGCGTCCGCCGAACCAGCCGCCGCCCCCGCCGTTCCCGGAGCCGTTGCCGCCGCCCGAGCTACCACCGGAGCCGCCCGACCTGCCCGAACCGCCGGAGCTGCCGGAGCCGCCTGAGCTGCCCCCGGAGCCGCCGTTACCCCCGCTGACGCCGCCGCTGGTGCCGCCGTTGGTGCCGCCGCGTCCGGACCAGGACGTCGGCCGGACGGTCCCGCCGCCCGTGCCCGTGGACGGCTTCCCGCCGCCCGGCCGCGCGCCGACCGGCTCGCCCGCGCCGCCGCCACCGCTCACACCGCCGCCGACACCGCCGCTCACACCGCTGCCACTGCCGCCGTCCTTGCTGCGCTCGCCGAGCGCCCGCGAAGGAAGGTTCAGCGGCGGCGCGCCGCGCCGGGACCGGCCGTGCGCGGCGGCGGATCCGCCGCGCGGCCTCGCCGCGAGGACGGGCGCGTCCTCCGGCGACTGGCCCTCGCCCGTCCCGGTGACCGCGGCCCGCCGGTCGGACGCGACCGCGGCGGTGGCGGGCGAGGTGTCCCGCTGCGCGCCGGGCGCGACGGCCTCGGACGCCGCCTCCCGCTTCGCCCAGCGGACGAGCCCGGCCCCCGGCACCGCGGACGCGACGCCCATCGTGCTCCGGCGCGCCTCCGTGACGGACCGGTTGAGCTGCGCCTCGCTCTTCTCCCGCGAGCCGATCGCCGAGTAGCCGACGGCGGAGAACAGGTGCTGGAACGGCTTGCGGTAGATGAACGCCGCGAACGTCACCAGCGCGATGAGCAGGATCTGCAGCCCCCACGGCAGCGTCTCGCTGAGGATCAGCCCGTACGCCCACAGCAGCAGCGACAGCACGCCGATCAGCGCGGCCTGCTTGAGCAGCATCGACAGCAGCAGTTCCAGCCAGCGGACGGCGATCACCCGGCCGATGCCGGGATGGATGCCGATCCCGAGGAAGATCGGCCCCGCCACGAGCAGGAGCAGGAACGCGATCTTCACGACGATCAGCGCGATCGCGATGACCAGGATCAGCACCCCCGCGACCAGCGCGGCGAGCAGCCCGCCGAACGCGACGGCCAGCCGGTTCTCCCAGTTCTTGCCCTGGTAGAGCGGATACGTCCCCGGATGCTCTTCCTTGATGTTCTTCGAGACGTCCTTGTACGCGTCGGCCTTCTTACCGAGGTTGGCCTGGTTCGCGCCGTACGTCTCCGGCAGGTCGACGGCCTGCGCCCAGAGCAGCTTGTCGGCGTTGTCCTTGACGACCTTGGCGTTGGGGTCGGTCGTCCCGAACTCGCCTTGCAGCCACGGCTTGCACACCAGCGCGACCCACAGCCGGTTCGCGTTGCGGGACGTCGCGTCCAGGTTCTGCGACGCGGCCGGGTCGGGCTTGCCGCCGGGCGCCGGTATGCACACTCCACCCGTCGTGCCGCTCTGCGGCAACGCCGCGTTGAACGCGGCGCTCGTCGCCTCCGACGTCTTCGTCCCGAGCGTGGTGAAGTCGGACGGACGCGCGATCAGCCAGACCAGCGCGACCATCGCGACGACCATCCAGACGACGCCCTCGGTGACCTTGCTCGCCCGCTTCCGGACGAGCCCCCACCACGCCAGCCACATCGCGCCGAGGATGACCACCCACGACCAGTAGCGGGCGTTGAACGTCTTGCCCATGTCGGTGATGACGCCGTCGACGGTGCTCTTCAGCCAGCCGAGCAGCGACTCGGACGCGGCCGCCTGGTACACGCTGATCGTCGTCCGGTCGATGGCGCGGACGGCGGTGAACACCGTGTTGGCGAGGCCGTTGCCCATCAGCGCCATGGCGTCCGAGCAGCCCATGTCGACCGCGTACCAGGTCTGCCCGGCCGTCCCGTAGCGGTCGTAGTAGGTGAGCTGCTCGACCGGCGTCTTCCTCAGCTCCTGGTTCGGGTAGTCGGGCGGCTTGATCAGGCCGTCCGTCCCCGACCCGTACTGCTCGGGCGCCGGGTTGTCGGCCGGTTTGCAGACGTCGTTGGGGCTGGGGAAGATCGGGTTGGCGCTGGCCATCGGCGACAGCCCGACCATCAGCACGACCGCCGCCAGCATCACCAGCACCGGCTGGCGCGCGCGGCGCAGCCGCCGGCGCCGCGGCGAGGCGAGCACGGAACGGTCGAGACCTTGGCCGGGCGAGCGCTGCAGGCGCGCCATCCGGTCGCGGGTTCTCATCTGCCGACCTCCTCGACCTCTGCCCCCGCGACGGTCAGTTCGGACGAGCCCGGTCTCGACCGGGTGGGGTTGGTGTCCAGCCAACGCTGCAGTTCCTCGGAGATCAGGTCGACGCCGATGCGCCCCGCTCGGCCGTCGAGGTCACGGAAGATGCACTCGCCGTTGCCGAGGTTGCGCAGCACGGCCTTGTGCTCGTCGGACGCCTCCACACCGAGCAGCGACATCACGTTGCCGACCTCGACCCGCTCGGTGGAGCGGAAGGAGAACACCGACGACAGGCAGTTGGTGACCTGCTCGTTCAGCAGGTCACCCGCGTTCTGGGAGACGAGGATCAGCGCGGTGTTGCGGGACCGTCCCATCCGCGACACCTCGGGGATCAGCTTCGCGCCCTCCGGCGTGGACGTGATCGCCCACGCCTCGTCCAGGAAGATGGCCTTCGGTAGGCGCCGGTCGAGCCCGTGCATGAGCCGCCGCGCGAACTGCGACACCAGGTACATCAGCGCGACGGACAGCCGCTGCTCGTAGGAGTAGTCCTCGCGGGAGATCGCGACGTCCGGGAGGGTGAGCCCGCCGAGGGTGAACACGGTCGTCCAGCCCTCGGTGTCGATGCGCTCGCCGCCGGACGGGTCGAAGCACAGCCGCGCGAGCCGCATCTCCGACATCGACCGCAGCACCGCGCCGAGGTTCTTGGACGCCGGGTCGTCGGACGCCTCAAGGTGGTCGACGACCCGGCCGAGCGAGGGCCGCTCGGCGTTCGCGACCGCGCCGACCGCCTGGATCATCGCGGACTCGCGCTCCTCCGACATCCGCGGCAGCAGCAGCCGCAGCGTCTCGGTCGCCATCGTCTTCATCGTGGCGAGGTCGTCGCCGAACGAGAACGGGTCGAGCAGGCCGGGCGCGGCGGAGCCGAGCGGCAGGATGCGCGCCCTGCGCCCGCGCGCCTTCAGCAGCTCCACCAGCGACTCGGCGTCGCCCTTCGGGTCGATCGCCGCGACCGTCACGCCGCGCAGCGCCATCTGGTAGATCAGCAGCAGCGCGAGGGTCGTCTTGCCGCCGCCCGGCTCGCCGGTGATCGCGACCGCGGTGGGACGGTTCCGCGCCGCCGCGACCAGCGGGTCGAAGTGCACGATCGAGCGGGCCCGGCCGAGCGTCTCGCCGACGTACGGGCCGATCCAGCCCTCGTCGTTCTCGTCCGGGCGGTCGCCGAGGTCGACGGTCGCGACCGGCATGCCGCCCGCGATCGTCCGCAGCGGCTGGCGCTGCGCGTACGCGTTCAGCCTGATCTGGTCGCCGGGCAGCGACTCCAGGAACAGGGAGAACTGGTCGCCGGTGGAGTTGACGACGTCGATGCCGATGTCGCGGTAGTGCTCGACGACCGCGTCCACCCGCTGGGCGAGCAGCTCCTCCGTCGGGGCCGACACGATCAGCCGGTGCCAGCCGTACACGAACGGCAGGCGCTCCTTCGTGATGCCGTGCTCCAGCATCCGCGCCGCGTCGATCTGCTCCGCGAGCGCGATCGGCGCCTCCGCGCCCGCCTCCCGGATGTGCTGGTCCATGTCGCGGGCGTGCGCGAGCTTGCGCGAGACGTCCTTGGACGCCTTCGCGGGAGGGATCAGCTTCATCCGCGCGCTGATCTCCACCGGGAACGGCAGGGCGTCGGCGTAGTGGAACCAGGGCTCGCCGTCCGGGAAGGGCATCATGTCGGGGAACCGGGCGAACGACAGGTACGCGACGTAGGACGCGGCCGTCGCGCCGCCGCCCGCGCCGGTGAAGTTCGGCTGCTCGATCCGCAGGTAGGAGCGGCCGTTGTGGATCGCTCCCTCGACCAGCGACTCGATCTCGCCCTTGCCCCACGTGCGGCGCGACACGGCGGACGGCGGCGGGTCGGCCAGCGACCCCGTCACCGCGTGCTGGAACAGCCACGCCACCTCGGTGGAGGTGGCGTGCCGCGCGTAGAGGGCGGACCCGCCGAGGGCGCGGCCGATGCGCTCGGCCTGCTCCGTCCAGCGGGCGATCTCCTTCTTGTCGATCGCGTCGTCGACGACGCCGAGGACCTTCTCGCTCCGCTTGTAGAACCCGAGGAGCTGCGACAGCACCCCGCCGGACAGGTGCGCGCCCATCCCGCGCGGCCCGAGCCTCACCCCGAGGTAGACCTCCTTGGTCCAGAAGTCCTTGGCCCACACGTGGGCGTAGGTCTCCTCCAGGTACTCGCGCCAGCCGGAGCCGCCGTCGGACGTCCGGTCGAGGGCCAGCGCCCAGTCGGCGGCCGGGTACGTCCGGTGCGCGATCCGCAGGTGGACCTCGGCGTCCTGCATCCGGATGCCCGCGAGCGCGATCGTGATGTTGGTGGCGAGCGCCTCGCGCTCCTCACCCGTCGTGAACTCGTACGACACGGTCGGCAGGCGGAAGTACGCCCAGGCGGCGTTGTCGGTGAGGAGGACGCGGTCGTCGAAGTACCGCACCGCCAGTCGGCTCGACTTGCTCACGCGCCCCTCCCAACCCCGGTCCATTGTCCCGATGCGCCGGGTGGCGTGCAGGACCGTCGGGGGAAGTGTTCGCCGTCCGGACGGTCATCAAGATCAGGCGCGCCCGCCAGTCCGACGACGGTGTCCGCTCGATGCCCGCGAGGGGCGCTCATCGGGTGGCCTCCTGCTCCTGCTGGAACTCCTGGTAACGCTCGGGCATGACGGTGAAGCCGCCGGCGACCACGCCGGCGAGGGCAAGATAGGCACGGCGCGTCGGCGTCCGCAACGACTTCAGCTCGTTGCGCGGCGCGCGGTCCATGCTGAGGTGATCGTCCCACGGGATGCGCACCAGCGCCCGGCATCTGCCGCGCGCCACGGCCTCCGCCTGCTCGACGTCGTCCATGCTGCGGCGGCTCACCCCGTTGATCACCGTGACCGCGCGGGACCGCAGCTCCTCGTAGCCGTGGCCGTCCAGCCACTCGAACGTCATCGACACCGCGCGCGGCGCGTCGGCGCTCGCCGGGGCGACGAGGACGAGCTGGTCGGCGTACGGCAGGACGCGCGCGACCACGGCGGCCGCCGCGTCCAGCAGCGTCACCGAGTAGAACCGGTCGAGGGTGCGGATCGCGAGCGCGTAGTCGCGGTCGTCGAGCGCCTGCAGCGGGTTCTTGCCCGCCGCGATGACGTCGAGGCCGGACTTCGCCTGCGAGGTGTAGCGGCGCATCGCGGTCAGGCTGCCGACCTGGTCGGCGCGGGTGATGAGGCCGGTGAGCGTCTCGTTGGTGTCGCTGCGCGTCCGGCGGGCGAGCGCGCCGGGGCCCGGGTTCACGTCCACCGCGACGATCGGCTCGCCGTTGTGCTGGGCGAACGTGTGGCCGAGCATCAGGCCGGTCACCGTCTGCCCGGCGCCGCCGGTGCAGCCGAGGACGACGATGTGCCGCGTCCCGTGGAACGGCTGCTGGAGCCGCTGCTCGTAGTCGGCGTCGACGTCGCCGTGCCCGCCGCCGACCGCGTGGAACAGCCGCCGGAGACCGCCGCCGGTGACCTCGTGCTCCGGGTCCGGCGGCGTGATCGCGGGCCCGGACTGCGGCGGCGCGGGCGGCGGCGGCAGCGGCCGCGGCCGGACGGGCGACGCGGGCTGGGACCTGACCTCCCGAGGCGGCGCCTGCTCCCCTACCGCCTCGACCGCCTGCTGCGGCTCTTGCGGCTCTTGCCGCTGCGGCTCCTGGACGGACGGCCAGGCGGTGTGCTCCGCCGCCGCAGGCCGAGGCGGGTTCGACAGCCCCTGCGACCACGGCCGCGGCTCCATCCGCGGCGGCTGAGGAGCCTGCCCCTGCTGAGGAGCCTGCGCTTGCTGGGGAGCGGGCGGCTGCTGAGGAGTCTGTGCCTGCTGGTGAGTCGGCGGCTGCTGAGGAGTTACCGGCTGCTGAGGCGCCTGCGCCTGCCGAGGAGGAGCCTGCGGTAGTTGAGGGCTCTGCGGGAGCTGGGGAGTCTGCGGCAATTGAGGTGTTTGCCGTAGCTGAGGGGTCTGCGGCAGTTGCCGTTCGGGCGGCTGCGCGCCCTCGCCGTTCTGCGGACGCGCCCCGAACGCTCCCGGCACGACCGGGATGTCGGGACGCGTGGCGGGCGGCGCGGGCGGCGACGGCCGCTGCGACGGCGTGCGCTGTCCGGCGACCTTCTTGTCCCCGGCCTCGCCATTGGACGCGCTCTCGGCGGGATGCTGGCCGACCGGCTGCTCGCCCGGTTCCCCGGACTCCTGCCGCACGTCCCGCCGCGTCTCCCCCGCCGACCAGACCTGCGGGCCGCGTCCACCAACGCGCACATCCCCCGGCTCTCCAGCGGAACCGGTCTCACCTTCGCGTACGCGCTCCCCGTCCTGGGCCCCGTCCGCCGCCCCGGCAACGCCCCTGACCCGCTCGCGCACACCTTCCGAAGGCGTCCCCGCCGAGTCGTCCTGAGCACGCCGTCCGACGTCCGCACCGGACTGCTCAACGGCACCGGCCCGATCACGCTGGTCACCCGTCGCCGCGCTCTCCGGCCACCGCAACCGTGCGCCCTCGGCGGGCAGCCGAGGAACGCCCGACGGCTCAACAGCGCCAGCGCCATCACGCTCACCCGGCGCATCGGTACCTGCCGACCTCACGCCTTCCGCAGGCTGCTGCGAGTCGCCTGCCTGCTCATTGGTACCAGCACCGCCACGCGGACCTTCCGGCCACCGCGACCTGGCACCCTCGGCAGGCTGGCCAGGAACGCCCGGCTGCTCGACGGCGGCAGCGCCATCACGCTCGCCCGGCTCGCCCGCACCTGCCGACCTCGGGTCTTCCGCAGGCTGCTGTGAGACGTCCGGCTGCTCAAGGGCAGCACCGTCACGTTCGGCTGGCGTGGTTGCGCCGTCCGGCCAAGGTGGTTTGGTTCCTTCGGCGGGGGTTGGGTGGGCTTGTTCGGGCGTCCCGTCGTGGTGGACGGGCGGCTGGGCTTCGGATGCTCGGGTGTCCGCCGGTTGTGTTGGGCCGGGGATTGCGGGCGTGTTGGCGCGCTCGCGTGGTGCGGCGCCTTGCTGGCCGGAGGCTGGGAGAGCCGGGGGCTCGGGAGTCTGCGGGGTTGGCGGGGAGGCCGGGGGCAGGGCGGGGGCCTGGGGGGTCGCGTTGGCGATCTCTTCGGCGGCGCGGCGGACGTCCGGCCGCGGCGCCGGGGCCTGGCGCGGGACGTCGGGGGTCGTCGCGGGCGGGGCGGCGGCCTGCCAGATCTCGGCGGGGGCGCCGGGGCGGCGGACGCCGGAGGCCAGGGCGCGCTTGCCGGAGCCCGAGGGGGCCTCCAGCCGGGGAGCCGCCGGGGGCTGCTCGTACTCGGCGGGGGCGAGCTGCACGTCGTCCTCGTGCGAGATGTCGCGGGTCGTGCGGCGCCACGGCTTGGGCGCGGCGGGAGCGAGGGCCTCGGCGGGGGCGGGGACGTCGTGCTGGGCCGCGTAGGCGCCCAGGGACGGGGGCGCGGTGGCCACGGCGGGGCGCGGCACCAGCGCGGGCTCCGCGACCGCGGCCGCGACCGGCTGAGCGGCGCGGGCGGGCGCCGGTTCGGCGGCGGCCCTGCGGCCCTTGCGGCGGGACTTGATCGCGGCGCGTTCCGCGGCGGCGACCGGGGCGGGGGCGCCCGCACGGCGCCAGACGCGGGCCACGACGACGACCTCGCGCGGCTCCCGGATCGGGGTGAGGCGGCACCAGGTGCGCGGCTCGGTGAGGTAGCGGCCCTGGGAGAGCAGCAGCTCGGTGAGCCGCTTGCCCTCGATGACGGGCCGCGTCGCCAGCCAGGTCAGCACTCCCGGCGGGACGATGTACAGCACGTGCCACGGGGACTCGAACGGGATGCCGACGACCCTGAGGAGCACGATCCAGGGCACGAACACCCCGAGGAACACGCCGATCTGGACGAGCGGCAGCGGCATGGGCAACCGCAGGTCGTACAGCTTGTACAGCCGCTTCTCGATGCGCCAGATGTTCGTGTACGTGGGTAGATCCACGCCCCTACTCCCCTAACTGCGCGAGCACCGTGCCGCCTGCCGACCTCGCGGTCAGGTGACGTCCACGCCGAGGGCCTTGGCTATCGCCTTGGCCGTGGTCTCGATGATGTTGGGCACGTAGAAGATCACCCCGATCCCGATGGCCAGCACGATGAACTGGACGAAGCGCGTGATCTCCCGGGTGAACAGGAAGAAGATCGCCACAATGGAGACGATCACCAGGAACAGCGGACCGAATATCTGGCGCAGCCAGTCGGCGAGATCGTCTGTTTTGAGTTCGTCGTTCTCGGGCGCCGCCAGAATTTCATGTGGAATCGACGCCATGATGTGGTGCAGCATCGACTGGCTACCTTCCTAGGTCGGCGGATTCAGGGGTCGGCTTCTTCAAATCGCGGCCTTTCATGATGCGTTCGGTTGCGTGGTGCCGCGAATGTCGCGCACGAGCCACGTCGCGCCCTTCTTGACCATGACGAGCTGGTAGGCCTGCTCCAGTTCACCCCCGCCGCCGCCCGCGGGCTGCCACACGACCGTCGCGGTGACGGTGCGCTCGCCCGCGGACCCCTTCGGCGCGACGACCGACTTGACCTGCACGAACGCCACGGAGTTGGCGAGCCCCGGAATGGTCGCGCCGTCGGCGGAGAAGCGCGACAGCGCGGCCTGGTTACCGGTCGCGTACTCCTGGAAGAAGGTGCCGAGGAACGGCTGGAGTTCGCCCTCGAGCGCGGTGTCGCGGTCTTGCACGCCGCCCTGGGGAAGCCGGGCCTTGGTGGGCGGGGGAAGCAGCGCGGGACGGGCCGACACGACCAGCGCGCCGCCGTTGTCGGCGTACACGGGAACGGCGAGCCGGAGCCACTTGTCGGCGGTGCGGGCGAGCAGCGTGACCGTCGCGTTGTTGGCGTCGCGGGCGTCCACTCCGGCCACCTGGACGGACTGCACCTGCATCCGGCCGACACCGTTCCAGCCGAATTGGGCGTCGGCGCCGTCGGGCAGGAACGTGCGCAATTGCGCCTCGCGGGCGGGCGCGCCCTTCTGGTCGTAGTTCAGGTAGACGTTGGCGAACTGGATGGCGAACGCGCCGGCGGCGCTCGTCGGGAACCCGGCGCCGCGGGCGGGCTTCGCGCCGGGCGTCGCCGTCCCGCCGGACCCGCCGGACGAGTCGTCGGAGGTGAACCGTTCGAGCGGCGCGCGGACGCCGTTGACCAGGATGACGATGATCAGCGCCCAGAGCACGGCGCGTCCGGCCCAGACCCACCAGCGGCCGCCGGACCCGCCCCAGCGCCCGCCGCGCCGCCCGCCGCCGTCCGAGCCGCCGCGGCGCCGGTCGCCGCCCGGCAGGTCCCACGGGTCGGCGGAGGAGGCGAGCGCCCGGCCGGGCGCCGCCGTCTCCTCGACAACGGCGGTGTCACGGCCGCGTCCCGCGGCCGACCTGCGAGCCATCCTGCCTCCGCTCGCGCCTCGCCCCCGGTCGGCGCGGTCCTGTGTGCCTGCTGGTGTATGCCTGCTGTGTATGCCTGGTCGTGTGTGCGTGGTCGTCCTGCCCGGTGGCTTTTCTGAACCCACCTCGGGCCCAGGGTAACCACGAGCGTCAATTGTTCCAGCGCATCGCAGCGAAGCACAGCCCCGGCACGCGGTTGTGGATAATGCAATCCACCTCAGCAGGAACGGGGAAGATTGCCAAACGGTGACGATCCCCTATCCGGGCCTCCGAACAGTGCGCAGGTCAAGGATCCGGACAAGCGGCACGAGTCGGCGGTCAGTTGCTCACCTGGTGTCGCCCACGACCGCAATCTGTTTCCGAAAGAAACCGGCATTGTGTCGGATTCAGGATGATTTCCGGCAGAACTCCCAGCTCAGCGGCCCCTTGAGGCGTCACGGGACGCCAAGCGGAGTCACCAGGCCCACAGGGCCCACGAGAACCATCTGTAGCCAAAATCACAGAGGTCACGCGCCTGCCCAGAAACGAGAACCCGGACGTCGAAGACGCTCAGACGTTGAAGCGGAACTCGACGACGTCGCCGTCCTGCATGACGTAGTCCTTGCCCTCCATGCGGACCCTGCCCGCCGTGCGGGCGGCGGCCATCGACCCGGCCTTGGTGAGCTCGTCGAACGACACGACCTCCGCCTTGATGAAGCCGCGCTGGAAGTCGGTGTGGATGACGCCGGCCGCCTCGGGCGCGGTGGCGCCCTTGCGGATCGTCCAGGCGCGCGCCTCCTTGGGGCCCGCCGTCAGGTACGTCTGGAGGCCGAGGGTCGCGAACCCGATCCGGACGAGCTGCGACAGCCCCGACTCCTCCTGCCCCATGCCCTGCAGCAGTTCGAGGGCCTCGTCGTCCGGCAGCTCGATCAGCTCGGCCTCGATCTTGGCGTCCAGGAAGACGGCCTCGGCCGGGGCGACCAGGTCGCGCAGGCGCCCGCGCAGCGCCTCGTCGGTCAGCTCGCCCTCGTCGAGGTTGAAGACGTAGAGGAACGGCTTCGCCGTGAGCAGGTGCAGCTCGCGCAGCAGCTCCAGGTCGATCCCGGCGGCCGCGGCGCCCGCGAACAGGGTGACGCCGTCGTCCAGCAGCTTCTGCGCGGCGGTGACGGCGTCGACGACGGCGAGCTTGTCCTTGTCCTTCTTGGTGCGGGCCTCCTTGTCGAGGCGCGGCAGCGCGCGCTCGATCGTCTGGAGGTCGGCGAGGATCAGCTCGGTGTTGATCGTCTCGATGTCGCGGGACGGGGCGACGTCGCCGTCCACGTGGGTGACGTCCGGGTCCTCGAAGGCACGGATGACCTGGCAGATCGCGTTCGTCTCGCGGATGTTGGCGAGGAACTTGTTGCCGAGCCCCTGCCCCTCGGACGCGCCCTTGACGATGCCCGCGATGTCCACGAACTCCATCGTCGCCGGGATGATCTTCTGCGAGCCGAACAGCTCCGCGAGGACGCCGAGCCGCGGGTCGGGCACCCCGACCACGCCGACGTTGGGCTCGATGGTCGCGAACGGGTAGTTGGCGGCCAGCGCGTCGTTCTTGGTCAGCGCGTTGAACAGGGTGGACTTGCCGACGTTGGGCAGCCCGGCGATTCCGATGGAGAGGCTCACGGCCGCAAGTTTATGGGCGTCGGCGAACCTCTCGGGCTGCCCGGAACCTCCGGCGGCCCGCGAGAGGGTGAAGGTTGGGCCAAATGTCCCGGGACGGGCGGCGACACGGCGCGTCGCGGCCGCCGATCGGCGCGGCGCTGCCACGATGAGGCGATGGACGTCGCGCTGTTCGCCGGTCTCCTCGTGGGCGCCGTGTTCGGCGTCGTCGCCGGGTACGCGCTCGCGACGGGCCGGCAGGGCGCGCTGATCGCGCGGGCGCGGGCGGCCGAGGAGAAGCTCGCCTACGCCGAGGAGCGGATGGCCGAGCACTTCGAGAGCCTGTCCGCGAAGGCCCTGGACGCGAGCAACCAGCGGTTCCTCGAACTGGCCGACGCGCGCCTCAAGGCGGCCGGGGCCGAGGCGGCGGGCGAGCTGCAGCGCCGCCAGCAGGCCGTCGAGCACCTGGTCGCGCCGCTGAAGGAGACCCTCGCGAAGGTGGAGGAGCAGCTCCGCGAGGTCGAGACGGGACGCCGCGAGTCGCACGCGATGCTGGCGAAGCAGGTCGACTTCGTCCGGCAGAGCTCCGACCAGCTCAGGCGCGAGACGCAGTCGCTGGTCCGGGCGCTGCAGCGGCCGGAGGCGCGCGGGCGGTGGGGCGAGCTCCAGCTCCGCCGCGTCGTCGAGCTGGCCGGGATGACGCACCACTGCGACTTCGACGAGCAGGCGAGCGCGGCGACCGTCGACGGGACCGTCCGTCCGGACATGGTGGTCCGGCTCGTCGGCGGCAAGAACATCGTGGTCGACTCCAAGGTGTCGCTCGCCGCGTACCTGCAGGCGGCGGAGAGCGGCGATCCCGTGCGGCTGGAGGCGCACGCCCGCCACCTGCGCGACCACGTCGACCGGCTGGCGGCGAAGTCGTACTGGCAGGCGTTCTCCCCCGCGCCGGAGTTCGTCGTCCTGTTCATCCCGGGCGAGGCGTTCCTCGCGCCCGCGCTCGACCGCGACCCGGCCCTGCTGGAGTACGCGATGCGGCGGCGCGTCCACATCGCGACGCCGACCACGCTCATCACCATGCTGCGCACCGCGTCGTACGCCTGGCAGCAGGCCGCGCTCTCCCGCAACGCCCGCGCGGTCTTCGAACTCGGCAAGGAGCTGTACGAGCGCCTCGGGACGATGGGCCAGCACGTCGACGACCTGGGCCGCGCCCTCACCGGGGCCGTCAAGTCCTACAACCGGACGGTCGGGTCGCTCGAAACCCGCGTCCTGGTCAGCGCGCGCAAACTGAACGAACTGGGCGTCGTGGACGACGGCCTGCACGGCCCGTCCCCCGTCGAGGAGAGCCCCCGCGCGCTCTCGGCCGCCGAACTGACCGCCGCCGAACTGACCGCCGCCGAACTGACCGCCGCCGACGAGCCGTACACCGAGGAGAAGGAGGACGGCGAGGCCCCTGACGAGAGCTGGTCCCGGTCTGCCCCCGCCGCGGAACCGATAGGTTTCGGCGAGCGGGCCATCCCAGAGCAGAGCGATCGGCGAACGACCCATGAGCGGAGCGAATCGGGGGGCACGGAGAGCCGTCCCCCCACCGGGAAGAGGTGGCCATGAGTTCGACCACGGTACGCGGCGCGCCCGGCGGCGCATCGCCGGCTCCAGGGGGTTCAGTGGGACGTGAGCGCGGCGCCTCCGGATCGCCGCGGCGGGCCCGCGCCGCGGCCGTCTCGGCGGGCGGCCCGATCGCCCTCACCGGGCGCGGCGGGATCGTCGTCATGTTCGCCGCGGGCGTCGTGTGCGGGCTGCTGTCCCGCTGGCTCGGCGTGCCGCTGCTCGCCGGGGCCGGGTTCGCGGTGGGCTGCGCGCTGGCCGCGTTCGCCACCCGTCCGGCCGACCTGCTCACCCTGGTCGTGAGCCCGCCGCTGGTGTTCTTCGGCGCCACGGTCCTGGTCGTCTTCGCCGACACCGTGGGCGACGGGTCCCTGCTGCGCGGCGTCACGGTCGGGGTGCTCACGGCGCTCGCGGCCACCGCGCCGTGGCTGTTCTTCGGGACGGTCCTCGTCGTGGTCGTCTGCCTGGCCCGCGGGCTGCGGACGAACATCCGCGACCTGCGGGAGAAGCTCGCCGGGTTCCGCCTCTTCGAGAAGGAGGAGAACGAGAACCCCGTCCGGTGGGACGAGTCCCCCGGCACGGGCCAGGACCGCCGCCGCCTCCACCACGGCGACGTCGACTAGCCCGGCAGTCGACTGGCTCAGCGGGGTCTAGACCGGCGTGATGCGCAGGTCCTTGCGGAGCTCCTTGGGCAGCGAGAAGCGCATGCTCTCCTGGACGGACTCGATCTCCTCCGCCTCGCCGAACCCGCGCTCCGCCAGCCACGCCAGGACGTCCTGGACCAGCTCGTCCGGGACGGACGCGCCGCTCGTGACGCCGACCGTCGTGACGCCGTCCAGCCAGGCCGGGTCGATCTGCTCGGCGTAGTCGACCAGGTAGGCGTCGTCGGCGCCGTGCTCCTTGGCCACCTCGACCAGCCGCACCGAGTTGGACGAGTTCGTCGAGCCCACCACGATGACGAGCTGGGACCGCGCCGCCATCTCCTTCACCGCGGTCTGCCGGTTCTGCGTGGCGTAGCAGATGTCGTCGGACGGCGGGTCGGTCAGGTTGGGGAACCGCTCGCGCAGCTTCTCGACGGTGGCGATCGTCTCGTCGACGGACAGGGTGGTCTGCGACAGCCACGCGACCTTCTCGGGGTCGCGGACGTGCACGTTGGCGACGTCGTCCGGGCCGTCCACGAGGTGGATGTGGTCGGGGGCCTCGCCGGTGGTGCCGATGACCTCCTCGTGCCCTTCGTGCCCGATGAGCAGGATGTCGTAGCCCTGGGCGGCGAACCGGACCGCCTCCTTGTGGACCTTCGTGACCAGCGGGCAGGTCGCGTCGATCGTCCGGAGGTTGAGGCCCTGGGCCTCCTCGTGCACGACGGGCGCCACGCCGTGCGCGGAGAACACCACGATGGCGCCCTCGGGGACCTCCTCGGTCTCGTCCACGAAGACGGCGCCGCGCTCCTCCAGCGTCTTCACGACGTGGACGTTGTGCACGATCTGCTTGCGGACGTAGATCGGGGCCCCGTACTTCTCCAGGGCGATCTCGACCGCCTGCACGGCGCGGTCGACGCCCGCGCAGTAACCACGCGGCTTGGCGAGCAGGACACGGCGCTGGCTGTTCGCGGTCATGCCCCCATCGTACGAGTCGCCTCACGGGCTTCGCGCGGCACGGGACGTAGGGTGGACACGGGCGTCCGCCGCCGTTGCCGCAGCCTGGCGGGCGGTTCCAGCGGTTTTGTGAGGACGTGTCCCGGACCGGGGCGACCGCCGGGCGGCCGGTGCGCCCGCCGTGTGACCCACCGCACGCCGCTTTTGGACACAAATCCATTAACCCCGGGGTGACCGCCATCGCACCCATGGGGCAGAGTGAACGTCGACGAGAGATGCCGCGTGACCCGGCGCACGACCCGACCCGGTGCTCAGCACGGCAAGGAAGAGGAAAGACGATGACGAGATCGCCGCGCCGCCTCAAGGAGCAGCTCCAGGACACGGTGGGCGAGCAGGTCCGCGACCTCCCGCTGCACGCCGTCCGGCTCGCGATGTTCGGGGTCGGCCGGGCGCTCCTGCTCGGCGACCGGGTCACCCGCGACTACAAGGAGATCACCGAGGGCGGCGGCGTCCGCCCGGTGCTCGACCGGCTGCGGGACGACGTCCAGGGCACGGCCGAGAAGGTGGTCGGGCGCGTGGTGGAGCGCGTCCGCGGCGACGAGCGCGAGCCGGAGCCTGAGCCGGAGCCGGAGCCCGCGTCCGCGCCGCGCGCCAAGGTCGCGGAGCCGCCCGCGCGGCCGAAGCCGCGTCCCGCCCCGTCCACGGACGAGATCTCGGTGGGCAAGCCCGGCGGCGGCGCCGAGGCCGGCGGGACGGCCGGAACGCGGCACACGCCGAAGCACGCCCGTCCCGGCCCGCCGCCGAAGCCCGCGAAGCCCGGCGCGCTGGGCAGGCACCACGCGAAGCCCGCGCCGTCCCCGGAGCCCGCCGGGCCGAAGCCGGAGCCCGCGCCGCAGGCCGAGCCCACCCCGTCCCCCAAGCCAGCCGACACCACCGAGCCCAAGCCCGCCGCCGACAAGCCGAAGCCCGCCGAGGCTCCGAAGGCCGCCGACAAGCCCAAGGCGGCCGGGAGCGGGACGAAGGCGGAGGGCAAGGCCGCCGGGAAGGCGAAGGGCGGAGGCGAGGCGGCGAAGCTGCCGGTGCCCGACTACGACAACGCCACGCTGCCGCAGCTCCGTGCGCGCCTGCGCGGCCTGTCCGCCGACCAGGTGAGGCTGCTGCGCGAGTACGAGCGCGAGCACGCCGCCCGCGAGGACGTCGTCCGCATGTACGAGCGCCGCATCGCGAAACTGAACGGCCACGGCTGAGCGGCACAAGCGAAAAGCGCAAAGCCCTGGGACGGAGCGTCCCAGGGCTTTCGCGTGGACGAGGGTCAGGCCGTGGCCGGAGCGTCCTGGAAGGCGTGGTCGATGTCGACCCGCTCCAGGGCGTCCAGGTGGCGGCGGCGCACGGCGAGGATCCCGATCGCGACCGCGCAGCAGGCGGCGCCGACGAAGTACGGGACGTCCGCGTTGACCTTCTCGGCGAGCTTCGTCGCGATGTAGGGGGCGAGGGCGCCGCCCATCCAGCGGACGAAGTTGTACCCGGCGGACGCGACCGGCCGCGGGCTGTCGGAGACCTCCATGGCGGCCTCGGTGAACGCCGTGTTGTTCAGCCCGATCGGGATCCCGGACAGGATCGTGCAGACGATGATCCCGTCGTGCCCGAGGACGGCGAGCCCGAGCTGGAACACGGTCAGCAGCCCGAGCGCCAGGTACATGACCCGGACGGTCCCGAACCGCCGCTGCAGGAACGGCGCGCCGAACACCGACGCCAGCGCGACCATCACGCCCCAGCCGAAGAACACGAGCCCGATGCCGTGCGCGCCCATCCCGAGGACGAACGGCGTGAACGCCAGCACCGTGAAGAAGGCGTAGTTGTAGAACAGCGCCGTGAACGCGGTCGTGGACAGCCCGCCGTGCGCGAGCGCCCTGATCGGCGCGCTCAGCCGCGTCTTCCGCGCGGGTTTCGGCGTGGGCTTGAGGAGCGTGGCGATCAGCAGGAACCCGGCCGCCATCAGGATCGCGGTGCCGAAGAACGGGAAGCGCCAGTTCATGTCGCCGAGCAGCGCCCCGGCGAGCGGCCCGAGCGAGATGCCGAGCCCGAGCGCCGCCTCGTACAGGATGATCGCCGACTCCGCGCCACCCGACGCCGCGCCGACGATGACGGCAAGGGCAGTGGCCACGAACAGGGCGTTGCCGAGGCCCCATCCGGCGCGGAAGCCGACGAGCTGCCCGACCGTGTCGGACGTCCCGGACAGCGTGGCGAACACGACGACGAGCGAGAGCCCGATCAGCAGCGTCCGCTTGCCGCCGATCCGGCTGGCCGCCCAGCCGGTGATCAGCATGGCCACGGCGGTGATCAGGAAGTAGCTGGTGAACAGCAGGGACACCTGGCTGGGCGAGGCGTCCAGGTTCGCGGCGATCGCGGGCAGGATGGGGTCGACCAGCCCGATTCCCATGAAGGCGACGACCGCGGCGAACGCGGTCGCCCATACCGACATCGGCTGTCTGAGGATGCCGCCGCCCCTGACGGGGGCGCTCTCCGCCGTCGCCGCTGGCCTCGCGTGCATGGACACCTCCGTCAAGAGATCAGGGTGGGCCGAGGAGCTTGCGCAGGGCGGGCAGCGCTTCGACGACCGCCGCATGCTCCGCGTCCGTCAGGTTCGCGAACCGGTCCGCGAGGAAGCCGATCCGGCGTTCCCGGCCCTCGGCGAGCCGCTCGCGTCCCGCGCCGGTCAGCCGGACGGTGACGACGCGGGCGTCGGCGCCGTCCCGGCCGCGCGCGATCAGGGCGTCGCGTTCGAGCCGGTTGATCTGCGCGGTCATGGTCGGCAGCCGGACGCCGTGCTCGGCGGCCAGCTCGGTCATCCGGCGCGGTCCGTGCTCCAGGGAGCCGAGTACGGACAGCTGCTGGCTGGTGATCGGCTGGTCCGCGTTGGCCCGCCTGAGCATCAGCACGACGTCCCGGAGCAGCCGGTTGAGCTGTTCGGCGAGGTCGTGTTCGGATGCGGTCACGTGACCCTCTCCTCGAATTACTTAGCGAGTCTAAGTTAGCGTGTCTAAGCTTTGGCGGCCGGAGGCGTGTCTCCTCCGTCACACCGGATCATGGCGCGCCCGGTCACGGCGCGCACCGTAGGCTGCCCGCATGGCGATGGAGACCACGGCCGAATCCCCCGTCCCGGTGCGGACGGTCCTGCAGGCGGTGAGCGGCTGGATCGGCAAGCTCGGCCGCATCTGGGTCGAGGGCCAGATCACCGATCTCAACGCCCGCGGCGGCACGGTCTATGTCACGCTCCGCGACCCCGTGGCCAACATGTCGGTGCGCCTCGTCGGGCCGCGCGCCGTGTTCGAGGCGGCCGGGCCCGCCGTCGCCGACGGCGCCCGCGTGGTCGTGCACGCCAAGCCCGACTTCTGGATCAACCGCGGGACGTTCTCGCTCAGCGTCCTGGAGGTCCGCCCGGTCGGCGTCGGCGAGCTGCTGGCCCGGCTGGAGCGGCTCAAGGGCGTGCTGGCCGCGGAGGGCCTGTTCCGGCCGGAGCGCAAGCGGCCGCTCCCGTTCCTGCCCGGCAAGATCGGGCTGATCTGCGGGCGCGACTCCGACGCCGAGCACGACGTCCTGCAGAACGCGCGGCGGCGGTGGCCCGCCGTCGCGTTCCGGGTGGAGAACACCGCCGTGCAGGGCACGTACGCGGTCGGCGAGGTGATGGAGGCGCTGCGCGCGCTCGACGCCGACCCCGAGGTCGACGTGATCGTCATCGCGCGCGGCGGCGGCGCCATGGAGGACCTGCTGCCCTTCTCGGACGAGGCGCTCGTCCGCGCGGTCGCCGCCGCCCGTACTCCGGTGGTCAGTGCGATCGGCCACGAGCAGGACTCCCCCATCCTCGACCTTGTCGCGGACGTGCGGGCGTCCACCCCGACGGACGCGGCGAAGAAGACCGTCCCGGACGTGCGGGAGCAGCTCCAGCTCGTCCGGCAGCTGCGGGACCGGGGGCGGCGCTGCCTGTCCGGGGCCGTCGAGCGGGAGCTGGCGTGGCTCGCGGCGGTCCGGTCGCGGCCCGCGCTGGCCGACCCGGTGCGCGAGGTCGAGCGGCAGTCCGAGCAGGTCGCGGCGCTGCGCGACCGGGCGCGGCGGTGCCTGTCCGGCGCGCTCGACCGGGCCGGGGACGAGCTGTCGCACACCCGCGCGCGGCTGCTCGCCCTGTCCCCCGCCGCGACGCTGGAGCGCGGGTACGCGATCGTCCAGCGGGAGGACGCCTCGGTCGTGCGGGAGCCCGCCGAGGTCAAGGACGGCGAGGCGCTGCACGTCCGGCTCGCCGGAGGCCGCCTCGGAGTCACCGTGGCCGAGCGCGGGGAGCCATAGGGTGGGTCGGGTGGCCGAGGACAAGGGGACGGCGGAGAAGCCGTCGTACGAGCAGGCGCGGGACGAGCTGGCTGACGTCGTCAGGCGGCTGGAGGCGGGCGGGCTGACGCTGGAGGAGTCCCTCGCGCTGTGGGAGCGGGGCGAGCGGCTCGCGACCGTCTGCGAGGAGTGGCTGGAGGGCGCGCGGGCGCGGCTCGCCGCGGCGCTGGACCGTCCGGAGAACGGCGACGCCCCGGCCCCCTTCTAGGAGCCCCGGCGCCCGTCTAGGAGCGCGGTGTCGCCGTCGCCGACGGGGTGAGGCCGCCGGTCTTGGCCTGCGGCTTGAGCGCGCCCGCCAGGACCGCCAGCTCCGCGTAGGACGCGGTGCCGGTGACGACGAGGCTCGTCCCGTCCGGGAGGGTGCGGGCGAGGGTGTTGGCCTTCTTGCCCTTGTTCAGGTACGTCGTCCACGCGACGCCGTTCACCGTCCGCGTCCCGGTCGGCTTGCTGCTGTTCGCCATGCGCGGGACGAACTCGGACGCCTTCTCGTTGCTCTGCTCCAGCGCCGCGTACTCGTCGCTCGGCGTCACGAACCCGAGGTGCCAGGCGACGGGCCCCTTCGCGCCGGAGCCGAGCCCGGTCAGCCGGGAGCTGGTCGGACGCCACCCCGGCGGCAGCCCCTCCGGCGCGTGCACCGTGTACGGCGCGTCGCCGCGCATCGCCCAGAGCTGCGAGCCGTAGTCGACGACCGGCTCGACCTCGCTCTCGCTCCGCGGCGCGATCAGGTAGATCGCGAAGACGAGCACCAGGCACGCGCCCATCGCCATCGCGAAGCCGCCGAGCCCGGTGGTCAGCCGCTTGTGCACGGCCGGGCTCACCTCGACCACGGGACGCCCGCCGGACGCGCCCTCCGGCGGCGGCGCGTCGGCCGCGTCGGCGGCGTCGGTCGCGGCGTCCGGGACGGAGGACGGGGTCTTGTCGGTCACCCCTCCAGCATCCCGCACGGTCAGCGCTGCCCCGTACGGGGGTTCCTGATCGTCCCGACGATGGCCATGATCTCGTCGGCGAGGCGGCGCGCGGCGTCCTCGTCGTCCATCAGGGAGATCTCCGAGACCGCGCCCGCCATCGCGCCGGTCAGCACCATGACCAGGGCCTCGTCCACGCCGCCGTCGGCGGTGTGGAACAGGGCGGCGTTGCGGCGCGCCCACTTGCCGAGCCGCTGCCGCATGACCCGGTCGAAGCCGGGCGGGCCGTCGCCCGAGATGAACAGCCGGGACACGTGCCGCTGCTCCAGGCACCCGTCGAGGTAGGCGCCCGCGCCCGCGATGAACTGCCGCATCGGGTCGGTCTCGCCCGCCTCCCGGACGGCGCTGATCGCCTTGCGGGTGCGCTCCTGCTGCCCCGCCTGGAACTCCTCGAACAGCGTCAGGTACAGGTCGGCCTTGCCGTTGAAGTGGTGGTACAGGCTGCCGACGCTCGCGCCGGCGCGGGCGACGATGTCGGTCACCGCGGCCTGGGCGAAGCCCGACTCGCAGAAGACGTCCCGGGCCGCGGCCAGCAGGGCGCCGCGCGTGGCCGCCCCGCGGTCGGAGGTGCGCGCGGGGGTGTCGGCGGTCGCCGCGTCCCCGTTCCGCGTCACCTCACCGGACGGCACGTCGATGTGGCTGCTCATGATGCCTGAGATTACGCCCTCTCCCAGGGGGAAACGATCCCTTGCCCGGGCGACCGTCAAATCCGTCTCGGGGCCGTACGTGGCCATCCGTGCCGGTACGTGGCGCGGTACGGCTGGTCTGGTCCAATTTGTTGCCGGACGTCCGGCCCACGGAGAATCCGACTGACCACCGACCGAAAGGGCCGCGCCGCCATGCCAGACGTGTCCAACCCCGCCCCCGACCCCGCCTCCGGCGCCGTGTCGAACCCCGCCTCCGCCGCCGCGTCCGCCGGCGCCGTCTCCGCCCCCGCCGAGGAGACCGGCGTCTTGTCCCCCCTCACGACCGAGCCCGCGGCGCCGGACCGCAACCTGGCGATGGAGCTGGTCCGGGTCACCGAGGCCGCCGCGATGGCCGCGGCCCGCTGGGTCGGGCGGGGCGACAAGAACGGCGCGGACGGGGCCGCCGTGAACGCCATGCGGCAGCTGATCAACACGGTGTCCATGCGGGGCGTCGTCGTGATCGGCGAGGGCGAGAAGGACAACGCGCCCATGCTCTACAACGGCGAGGAGGTCGGGGACGGCTCCGGCGCCGAGTGCGACGTCGCGGTCGACCCCGTGGACGGGACGCGGCTGACCGCGCTCGGCATGAGCAACGCGATCGCGGTGCTGTCGGTGGCGCCGCGCGGGTCGATGTTCGACCCGTCCGCGGTGTTCTACATGGAGAAGCTCGTGACCGGCCCGGAGGCGGCGGACGCCGTCGACATCGAGCGCCCGATCGCCGACAACATCCGCGCGATCGCCCGCGCCAAGGGCTCCTCGGCGAACGACGTGACCGTCTGCATCCTGGACCGCCCGCGCCACGAGGGCATCGTCAAGGAGGTCCGGGAGGCGGGCGCGCGGATCAAGTTCATCCTGGACGGCGACGTCGCGGGCGCGATCATGGCGTCCCGGCCCGGCACCGGCGTGGACCTGCTGCTCGGCATCGGCGGCACTCCCGAGGGCATCATCGCGGCGTGCGCGATCAAGGCGCTCGGCGGGGTCATCCAGGGCCGGTTGTGGCCGCAGGACGACGCCGAGCGCCGCAAGGCGGCGGACGCGGGCCACGACCTCGGCCGCGTCCTGACCACCGACGACCTCGTGACCTCGGACGACGTGTTCTTCGCCGCGACCGGCATCACCGACGGGGAGCTGGTCGACGGCGTCCGGTACAGCAAGGGCACGGCGGTCACGCACTCGCTGGTGATGCGCTCCCGCAGCGGCACGATCCGGACGATCTCCAGCGAGCACCAGCTCGGCAAGCTGCGCGCCTACAGCGCCATCAACTTCGACACCGCCGTGTAAGGCCGGGGACGCGGCGGCTAGCGGCCGCGGCCGAGGCGGCCCCTGACGCGCGAGCGCAGCGTCCGCCTCGGCGTCCGGACCCGCACCGAGCCGAAGATCAGCGTGCCGCCGACCTCGATCGTCGGGCCCTCGGCCGCCGGGCGGGCGCGCAGGTCGCGGGTGCTGAGGATGGTGCGGCCGGTGACGTCCACGCGGACGCCGTCCGGGACGAGCAGCCTGATCCGCCCGCCGAGCACGAGGGAGTCGACCACGATGTGGCGGCGCTGCAGGACGGCCTCGCGCAGGTCGAGCTCGACCGTTCCGAACAGGGCGAGGAGGGGGAGCTTCACGGGGACGACCCAGCGCCCGTCGCGGCGGGTGCGTCCGAAGAAGACCGAGACGGGGCGGTCGTCCACCAGGATGGGCTGCGCCTCCGCCGGGATGAGGTCGGCGGTGAGCCCGGTCAGCTCGCCCAGCGTGCGGGCGGCGAAGGCGCGGCCGGCGCGGTCGGCGTGCTCGTCGGCGGTGAGCCTGCCGTCCGCGAGGGCCTCGCCGAGGACGGCGGCGACCCGGTCCCGGTCGGCGTCGGACGCGCGCAGGTCGCGCACGGGCGTCGCCTTCCCCGCCGCGGGGCGGGACCGGTCATCGGGGTGGGGCACACCAGAAGGTTAGCCCCCGCACCGGGCGGGAGCCCCACCGGAAAACGGGTGGGGTTATGTCAACGAATTTTCCTAATGTGGGGGCATGACCTTGCAACGTACGCGGATCGCCGCTGCCCGGGCGAGCTCCGGCGCGGCGGCGATCAGCCTCCGCGGCGTGGTGAAACGGTTCGGCGACTTCACCGCCGTGGACGGGCTGGACCTGAGGGTCCCCACCGGCGTCTGCCTCGGGCTGCTCGGCCCGAACGGCGCCGGCAAGTCGACCACGATGAAGATGCTGACCGCCCAGGCCATCGCCGACGAGGGCGAGATCGAGGTGCTCGGCTTCCGGGTCCCGCGCGAGTCGAAGCGGGCGCGGGCGGCGATGGGCGTCGTCCCGCAGCAGGACAACCTCGACGAGGAGCTGACGGCCCGCGAGAACCTGGAGGTGTTTGCGCACCTGTACCGGGTGCCGCGCGGGATGCGGCGGCAGGCCGTCGACGACGCGCTGGAGATCGCGCACCTGACCGGGCGGCAGCTCACGAAGGTGGACGACCTGTCCGGCGGCATGCGGCGGCGGCTGCTGATCGCGCGGGGGCTCGTGCACCGTCCCGCCCTGGTGCTGCTGGACGAGCCGACCGTCGGCCTCGACCCGCAGGTCCGGGCCGAGCTGTGGGGCCTGATCGACGGGCTGCGGGCGCGCGGCACGACCGTCCTAATGTCCACGCACTACATCGAGGAGGCGGAGCGGCTGGCGGACGAGTGCGCGCTGATGTCGCACGGCCGGGTGATCGCCCGGGGCTCGCCCGCCGACCTCGTCGCCGAGTACGCGGGCGACCGCGTCGTCGAGCACTACGGGCCGCCGGACCGGCTGACGGAGGTGGAGCGGCTGGCGCGCGAGTCCGGGCTGCCGACCCGCCGCACCGGCCCGTCGGTGTCGGTGCTGAAGGCCGAGACGATCCCGCCGTCCCTGGAGGACGAACTGGGCCCGGACGGCGTCCGCCGCGCCGCCAACCTGGAGGACGTGTTCGTGGTGCTTACTGGGGAGCGCGTGGAATGAGCGAAGCGAACCGGGGGGCGCGGGGGGTCGTCCCCTCGCAGGGAGCAGGAATGAGCGAAGCGAACCGGGGGGCGCGGGGGGTCGTCCCCTCGCAGGGAGCAGGAATGAGCGAAGCGAACCGGGGGGCGCGGGGGTCGTCCCCCTGTAGGGAGCGGGAATGAGCGTCCAGGCTGAGCGGGCGCCGCGGTTGCGGCGGTTCGAGATGGCGCCGGTGCGGGGCATCTGGCGGCACGAGCTGGCCCTCTACAAGCGGTACTGGAAGTCGCAGTCGTTCGCCTCGATGGTGGAGCCGACGTTCTTCCTGCTCGCGTTCGGCTACGGGTTCGGCTCGATGGTCGCGGTGATCGGGAACTACCGGTACCTGGACTTCGTCGCGACCGGCGTCGTCGGCACGGCCGCGCTGTTCACCTCGGTGTTCCCGGGGATGTTCAACGGCTACATCAGGCGCGTGTTCCAGCACACCTACGACGGGATGCTGGCCGCGCCGGTGGACGTCCACGAGCTAGTCACGGGCGAGGCGCTGTGGATCGCGGCGAAGTCGGCGGTGTACTCGTGCACGCCGATCGTCGTCGGCATGTTCTTCGGCCTCGACCCGGCGCCGGGGATGCTGCTCGTCCCGTTCGTGACGTTCTTCACCGCGCTCGGCTTCGGGCTGTTCGGCATGTGGACGTCGTCGGTCGTCCCGTCGATCAACTCGTTCGACTACGTGATCACCGGGGTCGTGACGCCGCTGTTCCTGATCGCTGGAACGTTCTTCCCGATCGACTCGCTGCCGGACTGGGCGCAGAAGGTCTCCTACCTCAACCCGCTCTACCACTGCGTGGAGCTGGTCCGGGACGCGGTGTTCGGGCTCGACCCGCTGGCCGACCTCGGGCATCTCGGCGGGCTCATCGCGTTCGCGGCGCTGATGTGGGCGATCGCCGTCCGCGGGATGCGCAGGCGGCTCATCGCCTGACGCCCGTGGACCGGTCCCGGCCGGGCCGTTGACCGGTGGCCCGACCTGTCCCTACGCTGACGCGAAACTTATTCACATTGCGTGGCAGGGGTGGCACGGCCTCGGCGAAGCGAGGATCATGCCGCCCCGCCTCGGGGGTCTGGGGGCGCCCCCAGGAAGGCAGGGCCGCATGAGCGAGGGCAGCCGTACGGGCCGGGCGGTCACCGAGCGGGACCGCCGGGCCCGGTTCGCCGCGTACGCGGCGTTCGCCGTCCAGGGGCTCTGTTTCGCCTCGCTCGTCACGCAGGTGCCGCGGATCCAGGATTCGCACCACCTCAGCGACGCGACCCTCTCGCTGGTGCTGCTGATGGTGCCGCTGATCGCCGGGGTGGGCAGCGTCGCGTCCGGGGCGCTGTTCGCGCGGTTCGGCAGCGGTCCGGTGCTGCGCGCGTCCCAGCCCGCGGTCGCCGTCACGATCGCCCTGATCGGCCTCACCGGCGACAGCGACCTGGCCCTCTACCTGGCGGTCGCGGCGTTCGGGCTGTTCGTCGGGGCGGTGGACGCCTCCATGAACGCGCAGGCCGTCGCGGTCGAGCGGCGGTACGGGGTCAGCCTGATCACCGGCTTCTACGCGGTGTGGAGCGTCGCCGGGATCCTCGGCGGGCTGTGGGCGTCCCTCACCAACAAGATCGACCTGCCGCTGTTCGCCGGTTTCGCGATCGCCGCCGCGGCGGGGGTCGCCGGGTCCCTCGCCACCGGCCGCGTGCTCTACCGGCGCGCCGAGGAGGGCGACGGGCCGACCGCCGCCGAGCTGAAGGCGGCCGGGCGGCGGGTGCCGTGGCGGCCGATCCTCGTCGTCGGCGCGGCGATGGCCGTCGCCTACCTCGCCGACTCCGCGATCTCCAGCTACGGCGCCAAGTACCTGGACGACGAGCTGTCCGCGAGCGACTGGGTCGCGCCGCTCGGCTACGTCGCCTACCAGGTCACGATGGTGGCCAGCCGGGCGGTCGCGGACCTCGCCGTCCGGCGGTCGGGGGCGGTGCGGGTCGTCCGGCTCGGCGGGGCGGTGGGGCTCGCCGGGATGGCCGGCGTGGTCGCGGCGCCGAACGCCGCCGTCGCGATCGCCGCGTTCGCGGTCGCGGGGCTCGGGCTGAGCGTGATCGCCCCGGTGTCCTTCTCCGCCGCCGGACGGGTCGACCCGACCGGCCTCGGCGTGGCGGTCGCCCGCGTCAACATCTTCAACTACGTCGGGTTCGTGCTGGGCGCGGCCGTGGTCGGGGCGATCGCGCCGCTCAGCGCCGACCACGGGCTGCGGATCGCGTTCGTCGTCCCGGCGGCGCTGGTCCTGGTCGTGTTCGCGACGGCGAAGGGCTTCGCCCCGGACCCGGTGAAGGGCGCGCGGCCCGACGCCCCCGCGATGGAGCGCCCCGTCGCCTGAGCCGAGCCCGGACGCCTGAGCCCGGCCACCCGAGCACCGTCGCCCGAGCACCGTCGCCCGAGCACCGTCGCCCGAGCACGACTCCCGAAGACGAAAGCGAGCCCCCGGCCGCGCCTGGGCGCGAGCGGGGGCCCTCCTGGGAGCGGTCAGGCGTCTTCGAGGGCTTTGATCGCGCGTTCGCCCTCGGCCTGGGCCTCTTCCGGCGTCAGGTCGGTCAGTGCGCGGCTCAGCGCCACCTCGGCGGCGTCGGCCGCCGCCCGCAGCGTGACGGCGTGCTCCTGCGCCCTTTCGAGGTCGCCCAGGCCGACGCAGTCGAAGGCCACCTGCGCGTCGTGGCCGGCCATCTTGAGCTGCCGCGCGGCCTCTTCCAGACTCATGCATACCTCCTACACCGGGGATGCTGTTCCTACCCCCGAGCACCGCCCGCAACCGCTTGACCCAGCAGTTGCGCGGCCTTGACCAGGCGGCTCTCCGACAGCCGCGCGTAGCCGAGCACGAGCGCGGGCGCCGCGCCCTCCGCCCGGCCGTGCGACCACGTCGAACGCGCGCCCGCCACCGACACCCCGGCGCGCAGCGCGGCGTCGACGACGGCCTCCTCGTCGCACCCGGCGGGCAGTTCCACGTAGAGGTGGATACCCGCCGACACGCCGCGAACCGCCGCGTCCGGGAGGTGGACGGCGAGCGCGTCGGCCAGCGCGTCCCGCCGGGCCCGGTAGCGGCGCCGCATGGTGCGCAGATGCCGGTCGTAGCCGCCCGACCTGAGGAACTCGGCGAGCGCGTACTGCTCCAGGACGGGCGCGCCGAGGTCGGTCACGCCGCGGTGCGCGGTGAGCCGCTCGGCCACCCGCGGCGGCGCGACCGCCCAGCCGAGGCGCAGCGCCGGGGCCAGCGACTTGCTCACCGAGCCGAGCAGCACGACCCGGTCCGGGTCGACGCCCTGGAGGCAGCCGACGGGCTCGCGGTCGTAGCGGAACTCGGCGTCGTAGTCGTCCTCCACGACGAGCCCGTCCACGTCGCGCGCCCAGGCGATGAGCTGCGCCCGCCGGGGCGCCGACAGCACGACCCCGGTCGGGAACTGGTGCGCGGGCGTGACGAGCACGGCCCGCGCCCCGGTCCGGGCGAGCGCGGCGACGTCCAGCCCGTCGCCGTCCACGGGGACGCGGACGAGCCGCAGCCCGGACGCCTCCAGCATCGGCAGCTGCCGGTCGCTCGTCGGGTCCTCGACCGCGAGGATCGTGTGCCCGGTGGCGCGCAGCAGCCGGAGCAGCGCGGACAGCCCGTGCGCCACCCCGTTCATGATCACCACGCGGGACGGGTCGGCGTGCGCCGCGCGGACCCGGCCGAGGTACCCGGCGAGCTCGGCGCGCAGCACGCCGACGCCGCCCGGGTCCGGGTAGGTCAGCGCGTCGTGCGGCAGCGTGCGCAGCGCTGAGCGGGCGGCGGCGATCCACCGCTCCCGGGGGAACGCCGACAGGTCGGGCTTGCTCGGCCACAGGTCGTACTGGACCTCGGGCTCCGGGGCGGTGTCGCACGACGGGTGCCGGACGCGCTTCGGCGCGGACCGGGCCTCGTCCGGGCGGGCCAGCGGCGCGACGCGGGTGCCGTCCCCGCGCCGCGCGACCAGGAACCCCTCGGCGGTGAGCTGCTCGTAGGCGGCGACGACGACGCCGCGCGAGACGTCCAGGTCGCGCGCCAGGTCGCGGCTCGACGGCAGCCGGGTCCCGGCGGTCAGCCGGCCGGACCGGACGGCCGCGCGGAAGCCCGCGGCGATCTGGGCCGCGAGCCGCCCCGCGGTCCGGTCGAGGGGGAGATGAAGGTCGGTCACATGACTCTCAGCGTCAAGACGGAGTGCGCGCGTCACCACACGGTATTTGGTCCACTTTCGCACGCCTCCATTGGCCCTTCTTCATGGACCAACCGCCTTCTAGCGTTCTCTTCCATGAACACTGCGAACAGACGCGGCATGGCGGGCGCCGGGACGGCGATGTTCCTCGTCGGGACGCTGACCGCCGTCTCCGCGACGATCTCGGACTACCCGGTCTTCGGCGGGCAGGCCGCCAGGTACGCGGTCGCGGCGCTGATCCTGCTCGCGGTGGCGCGGTTCACCGGCGGGCGGCACCGGCGCCCGGCGCTCCGGGACTGGCTGCTGCTCGCCGCGCTCGCCGGGACGGGCCTCGTCGCCTTCAACGTCTGCATCGTCGCCGCCACCAGGGACACGAGCCCCGCCACCATCGGCACCGTGATCGCGGCGGTGCCGATCGTCCTCGCGCTGGCCGGGCCGCTGCTGGAGGGGCGGCGGCCGTCGCCCGCGCTCGTCCTGTCGGCGTGCGTGGTGGCGGCCGGGGCCGCGCTCGCCACCGGGTCCGGCGGCGGCAGCGTGCGCGGGCTGCTGCTGTCGCTGGGCGCGCTCGCGGGCGAGGTGTGCTTCTCGCTGCTGGCCGTCCCGCTGCTGCCGCGGCTCGGGCCGCTGCGGGTCTCGGCCTACTCGTCCGCGCTGGCCGCGCCGATGCTGCTCGCGGTCGGCCTGGTCGCGGACGGGACGTCCGTCCTCCGCGTCCCCACCGGTGCCGAGCTGGCGGGCTTCGGCTACCTGTCGGTGGTCGTCACGACGGTCGCGTTCCTGCTCTGGTACGGCTCCATCGGACGGCTCGGAGCCGACCGCGCCGGGCTGTTCGCGGGCCTCATCCCGATCAGCGCGGTGGTCACCACGGTCGCGCTCGGCCTCGGCCGGCCGGGCCCGGCGGACCTGACCGGCGCCGCGCTGGTCGCGGCGGGCGTGGTCGTCGGCCTGCGCGCCCGCCGCGACCGGCACGGCCCCCGTGAGCAGGCGCCGCCCCAGCCCGTAACCTGTGAGCCCATACCCTCCTGACACGTCGATCGCGCGAGGAACTGTCTGAGATGCCTGAGTTCGCCCACACCGACCTGCTGCCGCTCGGCCCGGACGAGACCGACTACCGGCTGCTCACCTCCGACGGGGTCTCCGCGTTCGAGGCGGGCGGGCGGACGTTCCTCCAGGTCGAGCCGGAGGCCCTGCGGCTGCTGACCGAGACGGCGATGCGCGACATCGCGCACCTGCTGCGCCCCGCGCACCTGGCCCAGCTCCGCCGCATCCTGGACGACCCCGAGGCGTCCCCGAACGACCGGTTCGTCGCGCTCGACCTGCTGAAGAACGCGGGCATCGCGTCCGGCGGCGTCCTGCCCATGTGCCAGGACACCGGGACCGCGATCGTGATGGGCAAGCGCGGCCAGCACGTCCTGACGGACGGCGACGACGAGAAGCACCTCTCGCGCGGCGTCTACGACGCCTACACGAAGCTGAACCTGCGCTACTCCCAGATGGCGCCGCTGTCCATGTGGGACGAGAAGAACACCGGCAGCAACCTCCCCGCGCAGATCGAGCTGTACGCGGCCCCGGGCGGCGCCTACAAGTTCCTGTTCATGGCCAAGGGCGGCGGCAGCGCGAACAAGTCGTTCCTGTACCAGGAGACGAAGGCCGTCCTGAACCCGAAGCGGATGCTGACGTTCCTTGAGGAGAAGATCCGCTCCCTCGGCACCGCCGCCTGCCCGCCGTACCACCTGGCGATCGTGGTGGGCGGGACGTCCGCCGAGTACGCGCTGAAGACCGCCAAGTACGCCTCGGCCCACTACCTCGACACGCTGCCGACCGGCGGCTCCCCGCTCGGGCACGGCTTCCGCGACCTGGAGCTGGAGCTCCAGGTGTTCGAGCTGACGCAGAAGCTCGGCATCGGCGCGCAGTTCGGCGGCAAGTACTTCTGCCACGACGTCCGGGTGATCAGGCTGCCGCGGCACGGGGCGTCCTGCCCGGTGGCGATCGCGGTGTCGTGCAGCGCCGACCGGCAGGCGCTCGCCAAGATCACCGCGGACGGGGTGTTCCTGGAGCGGCTGGAGACCGACCCCGCCCAGTACCTCCCGGACACGACCGACGAGCACCTCAACGACGAGGTCGTCCGGATCGACCTGAACCGCCCGATGGACGAGATCCGCGCCGAGCTGACCCGCTACCCGGTCAAGACCCGGCTGTCGCTGACCGGCCCGCTGGTCGTGGCCCGCGACATCGCGCACGCCAAGATCAAGGAGCGGCTGGACGCGGGCGAGCCCATGCCGCAATACCTGCGCGACCACGCCGTCTACTACGCGGGACCGGCCAAGACGCCCGAGGGCTACGCGTCCGGCTCGTTCGGCCCCACCACCGCCGGGCGCATGGACTCCTACGTCGAGCAGTTCCAGGCGGCGGGCGGCTCGCTCGTCATGCTGGCGAAGGGCAACCGGTCCAAGCAGGTCACGGACGCCTGCAAGGAGCACGGCGGCTTCTACCTCGGCTCCATCGGCGGCCCCGCCGCCCGCCTCGCCCAGGACTGCATCAAGAAGGTGGACGTCCTGGAGTACGCGGAACTCGGCATGGAGGCCGTCTGGAAGATCGAGGTCGAGGACTTCCCCGCCTTCATCGTCGTGGACGACAAGGGCGAGGACTTCTTCGCCGACACCACCGGCCCCGTCCTCACCATCGGAAGGCGCTGACGGACGGCGCTGACGGACGGCGCTGACGGAAGGCGCCGAACTCCCTGGCGGGACGCCCGAAATCGCGGCCCGGGACTTCCGGCTTGACCACCGCTGATGGTTTCTTGCTGGTAGATCACTTTATCGGCCGGAAATCCAAGTCGGTCATGAGGTCTCCCCGCTGACCGCCTGGCCACTCCGGTATCTTTTCCGCCATGTCACAGTCAGAGCGCCTCGTTCTAGCGACGCGCTACCGGCTGGTCTCGGAGATAGGTCAGGGTGCCAACGGCACCGTGTGGAGAGGGCACGACGAGCTCCTCGATCGCGCCGTGGCGATCAAGGAGCTGCGGCTCCCCGAGAACCTCTCCGAGAACGACCGGGTGGTCTTCTACCGCCGCACCCTCCGGGAGGCGCGCGCGCCCGCGCAGCTGCGCACGCACTCCATCGTCGAGGTGTACGACGTGGTCATCGAGCAGGGCCGGCCCTGGATCGTGATGGAGATGATCGAGGCGCCCAGCCTCGAGCAGCTCATCGAGCGCTCGGGCCCGCTGCCGCCCGAGCGGGTCGCGCACATCGGCCGCGCCCTGCTGGACGCCCTCAGCACCGCGCACAAGGCCGGGATCGTGCACCGCGACCTCAAGCCGAGCAACGTGCTGCTGGACGGCGACCGCGTCGTCCTCACCGACTTCGGGCTCGCGTTCTCGTCCGGCTCGGCGAGCCTGACGAAGACGGGCCACTTCATGGGCTCGCCCGCGTACGTGGCGCCCGAGGTCGCCGCCGGGGAGAAGGCCACCCCGCGCTCCGACCTGTGGTCCCTCGGCGCGACGATGTACGCCGCGCTGGAGGGCCGCCCGCCGTTCGAGCGCGAGAACGTGATGGCGACGCTCAGCGCGCTCGCGAACGAGTCGACGCCGGCCCCGCAGAACGCGGGCGCGCTCACGTCGGTCGTGACCGGGCTGCTGGAGAAGAACCCGACGCGCAGGCTCAGCCACGCCCGCGCCGTCGACCGTCTGGAGCGTGCCCTCGCCGGTCCGCGGACCGGACGGCGCCCGCCGACGCCCCGCTACCGGGTGGCGGTCGTGATCGGGCTCGTCAGCGCGACCGTCGCGTCCTGCGGGATCGGCGCCACCGCGCTGATCGTCGGGATGATGCGGGAGAGCCCGGGGCCGTCGCCGACCGAGGCGTCGAGCCCGGCGGGCGGCGTGCAGGACGTCCCGGCCGGCGTCGCCACCAGCACGCTGGTCGTCCGGGCCCGCAACTCGGCGTGCAAGATTTTCGTATCGGTCCCGGACGGCCCCGTGCTCAGCGACGAGACCCTCCGCGAGAGCGAGGCGCGCCAGTACGACCAGCCCCGGATCAACGCCGTCATCTACGACGCGTCCGCCTGCGACGTCTGGGTCAACGGCCTGCGGAAGCCGCTCGGCACCCCCGGCGAGCGCCGGAACTACGCCCTCAACAAGCAGTGACGGGCGGGCTGTGACGGGCGGGGAGTGAGCCGCCTCACCCCGGGGAATGCGTGAGCCACCCGCCTGGCTGCCATGAAGGACGGCGGTGGACGCTACGGGAGGCTTCCATGGACGAGCAGGAGTTCCGGGTCGAGCGCGACTCGATGGGCGAGGTCCGGGTCCCGGCGGCGGCGAAGTGGCGGGCGCAGACGCAGCGCGCCGTGCAGAACTTCCCGGTGTCCGGGCGGACGCTGGAGTCGGCGCACATCGCCGCGCTCGGCCGGATCAAGGCCGCGGCGGCGGTCGTGAACGCCGAGCTCGGCGTGCTGGACGCGGACGTCGCGGCGGCGATCGCCGAGGCCGCCCGCGAGGTCGCGGACAACCGGTGGGACGACCAGTTCCCCGTCGACGTGTTCCAGACCGGGTCGGGGACGTCGTCCAACATGAACGCGAACGAGGTCGTGGCGACGCTGGCGGAGGAGCGGCTCGGCCGTCCGGTCCATCCGAACGACCACGTGAACGCCTCTCAGTCGTCCAACGACGTGTTCCCATCGTCCATCCACATCGCGGCGACCTGGTCCGTCCTGAACGAGCTGACGCCCGCGCTGCGCCATCTCCAGGCAGCGCTGGCCCGCAAGGCGGACGAGTTCGCGACCGTGGTGAAGTCCGGCCGCACCCACCTGATGGACGCGACGCCCGTCACGCTCGGCCAGGAGTTCGGCGGCTACGCGGCGCAGGTCGCGCGCGGGGTGGAGCGGCTGGAGGCCGTCCTGCCGCGGCTCGCGGAGCTGCCCCTCGGCGGGACGGCGGTCGGCACCGGCGTCAACACGCCGCCGGGCTTCGCGGCGCGCGTCATCGCGGAGATCGTCCGGGAGACGGGGCTGCCGCTGACCGAGGCCCGCGACCACTTCGAGGCGCAGGGCGCCCGGGACGGCCTCGTCGAGACGAGCGGCGCGCTCCGCACCGTCGCGGTGAGCCTCACCAAGATCGCCAACGATCTGCGCTGGATGGGGTCGGGGCCGCGGGCCGGGCTCGGCGAGATCCGGCTGCCCGACCTGCAGCCCGGGTCGTCGATCATGCCGGGCAAGGTGAACCCGGTGATCCCGGAGGCGGTGGCGCAGGTCGCCGCGCAGGTCGTCGGGAACGACGCGGCGATCGCGTTCGGCGGGGCGGCCGGCAGCTTCGAGCTGAACGTGATGCTGCCGATGCTGGCCCGCAACGTGCTGGAGTCGATCACCCTGCTGGCGAACGCCTCGCGGCTCCTCGCCGACCGCTGCGTGGACGGCGTCGAGGCCGACGTGGAGCGGCTGCGCGAGTACGCCGAGTCGTCCCCGTCGATCGTGACGCCGCTCAACCGGTACATCGGGTACGAGGAGGCGGCCAAGGTCGCCAAGCAGGCGCTGCGGGAGCGCAGGACGATCCGCGAGGTCGTCCTGGAACGCGGCTACGTCGACGAGGGGAAGCTGACCGTCGAGCAGTTGGACGAGGCGCTCGACGTGCTCCGGATGACCCGGCCGCCGAGCGCCTGAACGACGTCTCCCGGGTTTAGTACCAGCCTGCCGACTGGAAGTGCGACCATCCGCCGCACGGCGTCTTGTAGCGGCTCTTGATGTAGCCGAGGCCCCACTTGATCTGCGTGGTGGCGTTGTTCTGCCAGTCGGGCCCGGCGCTCGCCATCTTCGAGCCGGGCAGCGCCTGCGGGATGCCGTACGCGCCGGACGGGTTCGCGGCGTGGGTGTTCCAGCCGCTCTCCCTGTTCCACAGGTTCACGAGGCAGCCGAACTGGCCGGAGCCGCCGAACCCGTAGCCCGGCAGGAGGCCCTTCGCGATCCGCTGCGCCTCGCCCGCCGGGACGGGGTCGCCGGTCGGCCCGCCGCCTCCGCCTCCGCCGTCGCCGCCGCCCGGCTTCGGCGTCTTGGTGGGGAGCGGCTCGCCCTTCGGCAGCAGGGACGGGCCCTTGCCGCCGTCCTCGCGCGTCTCGCGGGAGGCGCGTTCCAGGGCGAGCTGCCGCCGCTGCTCCTCCAGCACCTTCGGGTCGACCTTCGGCGCCGCCGCGTCGGCGAGCTGCTTGGTCGGCTTGACGGTCTGCGTGCCGTCGTCGGAGCCGCCGCCGGTCAGCGCGAGCGCGCCGGCGGTCGCGGCGCCGAGCACGACCGCGGCGCCCGCCGCGATCGCGGCGATCCGCACGCCGTTGCGCCGGCCCGCGCCGCCGCCCTGGCCCGAGCGGCCCGCGCGGCGCGGCGCCGGTCCGCGGGACGTGATCTCGTCGCGGTCGTCGGCCCCGGCCGCGCCGAGCGGCTCGGCCTCGAAGCCGAACGTGCCGCCCGGGGTCGGGCCGCCGGTCCGGGGGCGCTCGCCGGCGACCTTGACGTCGTCCTCGTGCGGGGCGACCGGTGCGGCGAGGGTGTCCTGGGCGGCGGGCTGCGCCTGGGAGACCAGGGGCGCCTCGGACGGGTGCCGCGCCTGGTCGGAAGTCGGGGAGGGAGCCGCGGCCCGCCACGGCTCCGCGGGGTCGAAGCTCTGTCGATCGTCTCGCCTAGGGGACCCGGGACGGTCTCCGTACAAGGCGGTCCTTCCGACGGTCGCACGCGCATGGACACGCGCACGAGATGCCTCACCCCCGGTCCGGTCCGCCGCGGGGCGGCTCCGGAGCAGGGCCGGCGCCCGCCCGTCGCGCGCGTTCGTTCGAGGGGACGCGCTCCGGCCCGGCACCGCTCGGGGGTGCTTACGGGGAGACACAATGCCCGAGGCCGTGGGAGGCTCCGCAACCGAAACGAGACAAATGCTTCCGCCGGGACGTTTGTCAACTCGCCGGACCGGGCGCCGAAACCGCGACCAGACCAGGGGATCTCCGCGCTCGGCCGGTAATCTGTGACCTTCATCACAAAGGCACGCCATGAGGCTGAATGATCACGATAAGTGGCGGAATAGGCGCATGCCCGGAAACGCGGATCCCGGCCGCCCGCGGACGCGGACGGCCGGGATCCGGACGCGGACCGTCAGCCGACATCGCCGAGCAGGTCGGTGACCAGCGCGGCGATCGGCGACCGCTCCGAGCGCGTCAGCGTCACGTGCGCGAACAGCGGATGGCCCTTCAGCTTCTCCACCACCGCGGCGACCCCGTCGTGGCGCCCGACCCGGAGGTTGTCGCGCTGCGCCACGTCGTGGGTCAGCACGACCCGCGACCCCGCCCCGATCCGCGACAGGACGGTCAGCAGCACGCCGCGCTCCAGCGACTGCGCCTCGTCCACGATCACGAAGGCGTCGTGCAGCGACCGGCCGCGGATGTGGGTGAGCGGCAGGACCTCCAACATGTCACGGTCCACTACCTCTTCGATGACCTCGGGAGTGGTGACCGCCGACAGGGTGTCGTACACCGCCTGCGCCCAGGGCGACATCTTCTCGTTCTCGGTGCCCGGCAGGTAGCCGAGCTCCTGCCCGCCGACCGCGTACAGGGGGCGGAACACCACGACCTTGCGGTGCTTGCGCCGCTCCATCACGGCCTCCAGGCCCGCGCAGAGCGCGAGGGCGGACTTGCCCGTCCCGGCGCGGCCGCCGAGCGAGACGATGCCGACGTCGTCGTCCATCAGGAGGTCGAGCGCGATCCGCTGCTCGGCGGACCGGCCGCGCAGCCCGAACGTCTCCCGGTCGCCGCGCACCAGCTTCACGGACTTGTCGGGCAGCGTCCGGGCGAGGGCGGAGCCGCGCTCGGACAGCAGCCGCAGCCCGGTGTGGCAGGGCAGCTCGCGGGCCTCCTCGATGTCGGTCGCCCCGGTCTCGTACAGCTCCTCGACGAGCGCGGCGGGGACCTCGATCTCCCGCATGCCCGTCCAGCCGGACTCGACGACGGCGAGCTCCGCCCGGTACTCCTCGGCCGCGAGGCCCACCGCGGACGCCTTCACCCGCATCGGCAGGTCCTTGGAGACGAGGACGACGTCGCGTCCCTCGCGCGCCAGCCACGCCGCGACCGACAGGATCCGGGTGTCGTTGTCGCCGAGCCGGAACCCGTCCGGCAGGACGGTCGGGTCGGAGTGGTTCAGCTCGACCCGGAGCGTTCCGCCCTGGTCGCCGACCGGGCCCTCCACGGAGACGGGCTCGTCCAGCCGGCCGTGCCGGACGCGCAGGTCGTCCAGCAGGCGGAGGGCCTGCCGGGCGAAGTATCCGAGCTCTGGGTGGTGCCGCTTCGCCTCCAGCTCGGATATGACGACGATGGGGAGTACGACCTCGTGCTCGGCGAACCGGGTCACGGCCCCTGGGTCGGCGAGCAGGACGCTGGTGTCGAGGACGTACGTGCGCCGGTCCGGGACGTCCGTCCCGGGAGGGTTCCCAGGCAGGCTGGGACGGCGCGCGGAGGATGTGGCCACTCGATCTCCCTGGTCATGGGGGAACTGCCGGTGGCGCAGGTCCGCCGCGCGGGCGGTGCGGCCGCGGAACGGCCGTCAGGAACCGTAGCGCCGGTGCCGCGCGGCGTACGAGCGCATCGCCCGGAGGAAGTCGACCTTGCGGAAGTCCGGCCAGTGGACCTCGCAGAAGTAGAACTCCGAGTGCGCGCTCTGCCAGAGCATGAAGCCGGAGAGGCGCTGCTCCCCCGAGGTGCGGATGACCAGGTCGGGGTCGGGCTGGCCGCGCGTGTAGAGATGCTCCGCGATGTGCTCCACGTCGAGGATCTCGGCGAGTTCCTCGATGCTGGTGCCCCGGCTCGCCTGCTCGATGAGCAGTGAGCGCACCGCATCAGCGATCTCACGCCTACCTCCATACCCAACGGCGACGTTCACAATCAGACCGGGTGCGTCCGATGTCGCCTCGCCGGCGTCCTTGAGGACGCGGGCGGTCTTGCCGGGCAGCAGGTCGAGGGCGCCGACGGGCTTCACGTGCCAGCCGTCGTCCGCGAGCTTGCGGACGGTGTTCTCGATGATGTCGAGCAGCGGGTCGAGCTCCGCCGCCGGACGGTTCAGGTTGTCGGTGGACAGCAGCCACAGTGTGACATGCTCCACCCCCGCCTCCGCGCTCCACTGGAGCAGCTCGGAGATCTTCTGGGCGCCGCGCTGGTGCCCGGAGTTGACGTCGGCGAGGCCCATCGACCGCGCCCAGCGGCGGTTGCCGTCCAGGATCACGCCGACGTGCCGGGGGGTGACGTCGGTCGGCAGCGACTTCTCGACGCGCCGCTCGTACATGCGGTAGACGACGTCGCGGACGGCCGCGTACGGCCCGCTGCGGCGGATCGCGGCGACGAACGGGCCGCCGTCGTCGGACGGGCGGCGGCGCACGCGGTCCCGCCGCGCATTCCGTGACGTCCAGCCGGACATCCGGCCCCGTGCCATCCGGGCTCGTGCCATCCCGCCGCGCGGCCTTCCCGTACGCCGAACCCCCATGGGCTTCCCTTCGAGCGACCGTCCCTGGCGGGAGAACGCTCAATTATGGCCCGGCCGCGACACTTTTCCTGCCGTTCCCGTCATGTCAGGCTAACGCGAGGGATGCTTCGGCCGAGGGCAATGGCCTGCTCCGGCCCGTCCCCGAGCGGCGGGCGCCCGCCCACGCCGCCCGGGACCTCCCGGTCGGCCTGGGCCAGCAGCTCGGCGAGGAACCGGGCGAGGTCGGCGGACGTGAGCACGGCGCGCACGCCCCGCCCGCCCGCGCCCCACGCCTCCAGGACGGCCCGCCGCGCGACCCGCCACCGTCCGGCGGCGGACTGCTGCCCGCCGAGCCAGATCGAGGACGTGCGGAGCGCGCAGCGCAGCTCGCCGGTGCTGATCACGTCGCCGCGGTCACGGTAGCGGAACGCGAACAGCTCCGGCTCGCGGGACGGGTCGCCCGGGGACGGGTCGGGGAACCGGTCGTCGGGGTCGGGCCAGCGGGCGGCCTGCGCGGAGCCGTCCGTCCTGGCCTCGGCGACGCGGCGGGCGAGGTCGGCGAGGAAGTACCCGCACCGCTCCCCCACCGAGCCGAACGAGTCGCCGTCGCGGCGCAGCTCCAGCGTCACCTCGAACGGGTTGCCGCCGCGGTCGAGCGAGGCGACCGGGACGACGGCGAGGTCGGAGCCGTCCAGGCAGCGCAGCCCGCGCACCGTCCGACCACCTCCCGATCCCGTCCCGGCCACTGTTCATGGCACCTTAGGCGAGGTCGGGCCCATGATCACACCCAATGATCATCGAGATCGGGTAAGGAAGGCGCCGATCACGCCCGCGGGCCGGCGGCGCGGGCCCGCTCGACGTGCTCCAGCGCGCTGCGCAGCTCGGCGAGCCACTCGTCGGTGTTCTTGCCGACGAGCCGGACGCACCAGGCGAGCGCGTCGCTGCGGCTGCGGGCGACGCCCGCCTCCACGAGCGTGTCGAGGACGCGCCGCTCGGGCTGGCGGAGCCGCGTCATGACGGGCACCGACAGCGTCGTGAACATCTCCCGCTCGCCGCCGCACTCGACGCCCCAGGAGACCTTGTGGCCGAAGCGCCGCTCGGCCTCGCGGGCGATCCCGATGCGCAGCTCGCGGGTGTCCTCGCGGAAGCGCTGGACGTGCCCGGCGATCACGCCCGCCCGCTCGGCCTCCGAGACCTCGGCGGCCGCGTCCGGCTCGGGCAGCCGCCCGACGACGCTGACCTCCTCGCGGTCGAGGACGACCTCCGGCGGGCCGTCGAACCAGTCGTCCGGGAGCCGCCCGGAGAACCAGCCGCGCAACTGCTCCACCGCTTCGCTCGTATTCATGTAATTAAAATTACATCGCTGCTCCCACAAGCGCCAGCCTCGACACCGTTTGACATCCGGCTTCTTTTGATAGTTACTCTCATTTGAGAGTTAGAACTATTTGGAGGTGGCCTTCATGGAGGTCGGCAGCACCCGGCGCTGGCTGGGTCTCGCGGCGCTGGCGCTGAGCATGCTCGCGCTCGGTTTCGACATGACGATCCTCAACGTCGCGCTGACCACGCTGTCGGAGGACCTCCACGCGGGCACCGGCGAACTGCAGTGGATCGTCGACTCCTACCTGCTCGTGTTCGGGGCGCTGCTGCTCCCCGCCGGGCTGCTCGGCGACCGGTTCGGCCGCAGGTGGCTGCTGCTCGCCGGGCTCGGGATCTTCGGCGCCGCCTCGCTCGGCGGGGCGCTCGCGGACGGCACCGGCGGGGTCATCGCGGCCCGCGCGTTCATGGGCGTCGGCGCGGCGATCGTGACGCCGCTGTCCATGTCGATGCTCCCCGCGATCTTCCCGCCCGCCGAGCGGACGCGGGCCGTCGCCGTGTGGTCGGCGTCCACCGCGCTCGGGCTGCCGCTCGGGCCGCTGCTCGGCGGCTGGCTCCTCCAGCACTTCTGGTGGGGCTCGATCTTCCTGATCAACGTCCCGGTCGTCGTGGTCGGCGGCGTCGCGATCGCGCTGCTGCTGCCCGAGTCCAGGGACCCGGCCGCGCCGCGCGTCGACCTCGCGGGCGCGCTGCTGTCGATGGCCGGGATCGTCGCGCTGGTGTACGGGGTGATCGAGGCGCCGTCGCGCGGCTGGTCCGACCCGGTGGTGCTCGGCTCGTTCGTCCTGTCCGCGCTGCTGATCGCCGGGTTCGTGGGCTGGGAGCGGCGGGCCGCCGAGCCGATGCTGAACCTCGCGCTGCTCCGGGACGCCCGGTTCGTGTCGGCGACGGTCGCCGCCGTCGCCGCGAACCTCATGCTCGGCGGGGTCCTGTTCGTCCTGCCGCAGTACCTGCAGGCCGTCCAGGGCGCGGACGTGTTCGGCACCGGCCTGCGGCTGACGCCGATGCTGCTCGGCCTCATCGCGGGCGCGGTCGCCACCGACCGGATCGCCGCCCGCGCCGGGCACAAGCCGATCATCGTGACCGGGCTGCTCGTGCTCGCGGCGGGCTTCGGGTGGGGCGCGCTGTCCGGCGCGGGCGACGGGTACGCGGCGACCGTCCCGTGGCTGGTCGTCATCGGGATCGGCACCGGGCTCACCATGATCCCCGCGATGGACGCCGTGCTCGCCGCGCTCCCCGCCGACCAGGCCGGACGTGGGTCGGGGCTGGTCCAGACGCTCCGCCAGACCGGCGCGACGCTCGGCGTCGCCGGGCTCGGCAGCCTGCTGTCCGCGCTCTACCGGGACCGCGTGCCGACCGCGGGACTGCCCGCCGACGCGGCCGACGCGGCGCGCGACTCGATCGGCGGGGCCGTCGCGGTCGCCGGGCGCCTGCACGACGGCGGGCTGCTCGCGTCCGCCCGCGACGCCTACGCGCACGGCATGGACGCGGTGCTCGCCGCCTGCGGGGCGGGCGCGCTCGCCGTGGCCGTCCTGCTCTGGCTGGTCCAGCCGGGACGGGCGCGCGAGGATGCGACGCCCGCCGCCGATGGGCGAGAATCGGCACATGAGCGCGTCGTCCCCTGACCGGCTGGTCGACCGGCTGCAGGACCGGATCTCCCGCCTCCCGCTGCGGGAGCGCAAGAAGCTGCGGACCCGCGGCGCCATCCAGGACCACGCCCTCCGGCTCTTCACCGAGCAGGGGTACGACGAGACGACGGTGGAGCAGATCGCGGCGGCGGCGGAGATCTCGCCCAGCACGTTCTTCCGCTACTTCCCCACCAAGGAGGACGTGGTCGTCACCGACGAGTACGACCCGGTCATGGCGCAGCTGCTCCGCGAGCAGCCGCCGGAGGTGCCGCCGCTCGACGCGCTGCGCGCCGTGCTCCAGGACGTCCTGCCGCAGCTCTACACGTCCGAGATCGAGACGATCAAGACGCGGATGCGGCTGACCGCGACCGTCCCGGCGCTGCGCGCCCGCACGTTCGAGTCGCTGCGCGGGGGCACGTTCAAGGTGATCAACGAGGTGGTCGCCGAGCGGACCGGCCGCCCCGCCGACGACCCGGAGGTCGAGGCGTTCGGCTGGGCCGTCCTCGGCGTCATGCAGGCCGCGATGTACCAGTTCATGGACGGCAAGATCGACCACGACGCGCTGCCCGGCCTGATCGACCGCAACCTGGAGTTCCTCGGCCGCGGCTGCCCGCTCTAGCTCGTCCGGCTCAACCGGCTCAACCGGCTCAACCGGCTCAACCGGCGAGGGTGTTGGCCAGCTTGGGGCTGACCCGGACGGCGCCGCGCATGTTGCGCGTGTAGACGTTCTGGACCTGCACGACCGTCCCCCGGCGCGGCGCGGCGATCATCTTGCCGTTGCCGAGATAGAGGGCGATGTGCGAGATGTAGCCGGGCGCGGTCGGGTCGTTCGCCCAGATCAGCATGTCGCCGGGCCGGGCCTTGGCATAGGGGATCACCCAGCCGGTGCGCGCCTGGTCGGCGGCGACGCGCGGCAGCCTGATGCCCGCCCGCGCGAACGCGAACTGCATGAGCCCGGAGCAGTCGTAGCCGCCCTCGGCCTCGGACTCGCCGCCCCACACGTACGGCCAGCCGAGCCGCGTGTAGGCGGCGCGGATCACCGTCTGGATCTGGTGCGCGGTCATCACCTGGCCGTCGGACCGCGGCACGTCGCCGCCCTGCGGGACGTCGATCTCCGGGTTCACCTCGACGGCCTTCGCCTGCTTCGGCAGCGTCCTGCGGAGCTTCTTGACGAACGCCTTCGGCTCGGTCTTCGGGACGCTGATCAGCATCGCGTTGCCGCTCGGCATCCCGAGGATCTGCGCGGTGGTGTGCGAGATGACGGCGTCGACGTCGCCGATGCCCATCGTCGCGTACGCGCCGACGCGCAGCCGCGACGGGCTCCGCTTGCCGCCGACCGGGACCTGGCTGCCGAGCTCGACGCCGCCGTCGTTGCCCATCGTGAACGAGATCGCGACGTCGCCGGACGCCACGTTGCGCCACAGCGCGTCCGACCTGGCGGTGGGCTTCGGCGTGTAGTTCCGGAACGTGGACGGGTTGACGCCCATCAGCCCGACGCGCTTACCGGCGACCATGCCCTGGACGGCGTCCACGACCTCGACGCCCTGCACGCCCTTGGCCGCGCGGACCTTCTCGACGAAGTCGGCCGGAAGGGTGGACGGCGCGGCGACGAGCACGTGCGGCGTGAGCCGCTTGCCGAGCGGCGCGACGACCCCGGTCGGCACTCCCGTGCCGCCGGACGCGGCCACGAACCGGGCGCGGCCGTCGGCCCGCGGCGAGGTCGCCGGACCATTACCCTCGCGCGCCACCAGCACGGCCACGTTCGCGGCGAGCGTGGTGAGCACCGAAACGCCGATGATCGTCGGCAGGACCCGGCGGTTCGGCTTTCCCACTGCTGCGCTCCCTCGAAGGTCGTCCTGCCGCGGCGCGTCTTGACCGTCCTCGATACACGACTATGACTCACTTGGTCGGCCACCGTCCAGATACCCGGCGCACCACCCGTCACGCCCGTCCGCGGTGCCCCGTTGGGTCAGCCCCGGCTCTACTACTGAGTGGTAACACCAAGCCCGAACGAGATCAACATCACGGTGCCATAAAATGGATTCTCAGTCCAATTGCCCACGTAGTTCGCGGCTCAGGTCCGCCGCGGACGTCACCGGCCGGCGGCACACGAACCCCTGGCACACGTACGCCGCCGGGACGCCGTCGACGAGCCCGCGCCCCTCCAGCAGCGGGACGCCCTCCGCGTCCGGCGGGCCGACGCTCACCACCGCGCCGGGCGCGACCGACATCAGCGCCGTCTGGTGCAGCGCCCGCGTCCGCTCGTCGGCGGGGTCGCCGATCACCGCGACCTCCACCGGGCCCGCCGCCCGCGCCTCCGCCACCGCGAGCCCCCACCCGGCGAACCTGGCGTGCTTGTCGGCGAGCTTCGCGGCCGGGGCGAGCGCCGCCTCCGCCGCCTGCCGGTGCCAGTCCGACGCGGTCAGCGCGGCGAACGACAGCAGCGCGCCCGCGGCGGCGAACTGCCCGGACGGCGCCGCGTTGTCCGTCGGGTCCTGCGGGCGGCGGAACAGCCGCTCGGCGTCGTCGGCGGTGTCGTAGAAGCCGCCCTCGCCGTCCCCGAACCGCTCCAGGACGGTGTTCAGCAGTTCCCCCGCCAGCCGCAGATGGTGCGGGTCGCCGGTGACGCCGTGCAGGGCGAGCAGGCCCTCGGCCACGTCGGCGTAGTCCTCCAGGACGCCCGCGTTCGCGCCCGCCGTCCCGCCCCGCGACGTCCGGACGAGCCGCCCGTCGCTCAGATGCACGTCGACCAGCAGCCGGACGATCTCCTCCGCCGCCCGGACGAGGTCGGGACGGTCGAACAGCGCCCCGCACTCCGCGAGCGCCGCGACGGCGAGACCGTTCCAGGCCGCGACCACCTTGTCGTCCCGCGCGGGAGGAATCCTGTGCGCGCGCGCCGCCAGCAGGGCCGTCCGGATCCGCTCGTACCGGTCGACGTCGTCCGGGTCATGCAGAAGCTGGAGAACCGACGTTCCCCGCTCGAACGTGCCCGTCACCTTGAAGAGGGACTCCGCGTAGGCGCCGTCTTCGTCCCCGAGGACCTCGCGCAGTTGGTCGGGCGTCCAGACGTAGTACTTGCCTTCGACGCCCTCGCTGTCGGCGTCGAGCGCGGACGCGAGGCCGCCCTCGTCCGTCCTCAGGTCGCGGAGCATCCAGTCGCACGTCTCCAGCGCGATCCGCCGCGCGAACGGCGTGCCGGTCACCCGCCACCAGTGCGCGTACACGCGCGCCAGGAGCGCGTTGTCGTACAGCATCTTCTCGAAGTGCGGGACGACCCACCCCGCGTCCACCGAGTACCGCGCGAACCCGCCGCCGAGCTGGTCGTAGATGCCGCCCCGCGCCATCGCCTCCAGGGTGTGCCCGGCCATGGCGAGCGCCTCGTCGTCGCCCGTCCGGGCGTGGTGGCGCAGCAGGAACTCCAGCGCCATCGACGGCGGGAACTTCGGCGCGCCGCCGAACCCGCCGCGCGCCGCGTCGTAGGAGGCGGCGAGCGCCTGCACCGACCGCGCGAGCAGCCCCTCGCCGGGCGCGCCCTCGCCCGCGAGCCCCGACCCGCGTGACGTCAGCGCCGCCACGACCTGCTGCCCCTGGCCGACGACCTCCTCCCGCTGCTCCGTCCACGCCTTGTGGACGGCCTGCAACAACGCCCTGAACTGCGCACGGGGGAAATACGTCCCGCAGTAGAACGGATGCCCCTCAGGCGTCATGAACACCGTCATCGGCCACCCGCCCTGGCCCGTCATGGCCTGGGTGGCCTCCATGTAAACGGCGTCGATGTCCGGCCGCTCTTCCCGATCGACCTTGATATTGACGAACCGCTCGTTCATCAACCGCGCGGTCTCATCGTCCTCAAAGGACTCGTGGGCCATGACGTGACACCAGTGGCATGCCGCATATCCGACAGACAGCAGAACCGGGACGTCCCGGCGCCGCGCCTCGGCCAGCGCCTCGCCGCTCCACTCCCACCAGTCGACCGGATTGCCGGCGTGCTGCAGCAGGTACGGGCTTGTCGCGTCCTTGAGCCGGTTCATGCCTCCGATCCTGCCCGATCCGTCCCGCGGCTCACGCCCCGGACGTCTTCTCCGCGAGGGCGGTGAGGGCGGGTTCTATGGCCCGGTGGAAGGTGGGGTAGGCGTAGATCATTTCGCGGAGGGACGCCGTGGGGGTCTCGGTGTGGACGGCGACCGCGAGGAAGCCGAGCACCTCGCCGCCGGACGGGCCCGCGGCGGTGGCGCCGACCAGCGTCCCCCACTCGGTGTTCTCGACGAGCTTGATGAGGCCGTCGTTGCCGGTCTTGTGGATCCAGCCGCGCGTCGACCCGGGGATCGGGGAGACGGACGTGCGGACGGGCAGGTTCTGCTCGCGCGCCTGCGCCTCGGTGAGGCCCACGGAGCCGATCTCGGGGTCGGTGAAGGTGACGCGCGGCACGGCGCGGTAGACGGCGGGCGGGCCCTCCTCGCCGAGGATGTCCCGGACGGCGATCGCCGCCTGGTACATCGACACGTGCGTGAACGCGCCCATCCCGGTGATGTCGCCGATCGCCCACACGCCCTCGGCCGCGCGCATGTGGCCGTCGACGGAGACGCCCCGCGCGTTCTCGTCCAGGCCGACGGCGTCGAGCCCGAGGCCCTTGAGGTTCGAACGGCGCCCGGTCGCGACGAGGAGCCGGTCGCCGACGACGGCCTCGTCGCCGAGGCGGAGGGTGAACTCGCCGTTCTCGTACGCGACGCCGGTCGCGGCCACCCCGGTGCGGACGCCGATGCCCTCGCGCTCGAACACGTCGCGGAGCAGCGCGCTGGACTCGGGCTCCTCGTTGGCGAGCAGCCGATCGCCGTGCTCGACGATGGTGACGCGGCTGCCGAAGCGGGAGAACACCTGCGCCATCTCGACGCCGACGACGCCTCCGCCGAGGACGAGCAGCGACGCGGGCGGCTCCGTCGCCTGGACGGCCTCGCGGTTCGTCCAGTACGGGGTGCCCGCGAGCCCGTCGACGGGCGGCGCGGCGGGCGACGTGCCGGTGTTGAGGACGATCCCCCGGCGCGCCTGGAAGACCTGGCCGTCCACGGTGACCTCGCGGGGGCCGGTGACGCGGCCGTGCCCGCGGACGAGCCGCGCGCCCTTGCCGGTGAGCCGGTCGGCGGCGGCCTTGTCGTCCCAGTCGCCGGTCGCCTCGTCCCGGATCCGGGCCGCGACCGGCGCCCAGTCCGGGCGGACCGACGCCTCGCCCGCCATCCCCGGGATGCGCCCGCCCTCCGCGAGGAGCCCGGCGGCCCGCACCATCATCTTCGTCGGGACGCACGCGTAGTACGGGCACTCGCCCCCCACCAGCCGCGACTCGACGGCCACGACGGACAGGCCCGCCTCCGCCAGCCGTCCCGCCGCGTCCTCGCCGCCGGGGCCCAGACCGATCACCACGACATCGACTTCTTCAGCCATGGCCATCATCCTGCCCTGCCCGGCGTCCGGACAGTCGACGCGGCGGCATCGGGATCCGGTCGAAGTCGTGGACGAGCGTGACCTCGCCGCCGAACACCGTGGCCGCCTCGTCGGCGAACCGGGGCTCGTCGTCGGTTCGGTACCGCTCGGAGAAGTGCGTGAGGACCAGGTGCCGGACGCCCGCGCCCGCCGCGGCCTTCGCCGCCTGGGACGCGGTGAGGTGCCCGTACTCGGCGGCGAGGGAGGCGTCGGCGTCGAGGAACGTCGACTCGATGACCAGCATGTCGACGCCGTCGGCGAGTTCCGCCACGGCGTCGCAGAGCCGGGTGTCCATGACGAACGCGAACTTCTGGCCCGGACGGCGCACGCTGCACTCGTCGAGCGTGACGGTGCGCCCGTCCGGGGTGACGACGCGGCCGTCCCGCTGGAGCCGCCGCACCTGCGGCCCGCGCACGCCCCGCGCGGCCAGCTCGGCGGGCAGCATCGTGACGCCGTCCGGTTCCTCCAGCCGGTAGCCGTACGCCTCCACCGGATGGGACAGGCGCATCGCGACCAGGGAGAACGGCGCGTCCCCGGTGTCGAGCGCCATCCGGTCCCCGGCGACGGGCCGCTCCCGGATCACGCCCGTGTCGTGGAAGGCGGCGGCGTGCCGCAGCCGCTCCCAGAACCGCGCGCCGCTCGCCGGGAACGCCGCGTCCACCGGGTGCGCGACGCCGTCGCGGGCGATGCGCTGGACGATCCCGGGCACTCCGAGGCAGTGGTCGCCGTGGAAGTGCGTCACGCAGATCCACGTCACGTCGGACGCCGACACCCCGGCCAGGGTCATCTGCCGCTGCGTCCCCTCGCCGGGGTCGAAGAGGAGGCCGTGGCCGTCCCAGCGCAGCAGGTAGCCGTTGTGGTTGCGGACCCTGGTCGGCACCGCGCTGGCGGAGCCGAGGACGGTCAGATCTCGCGCGGACATCCCCCCATGGTGCCGCGTCCCGGACACGATCAAGCGCTTGGTTATGCTTTCCGCATCGTGCCCGAGTCGGCCCGAAGTCGAGCCCGATACGAGGAGGCCCCGTTGGCAGGCGGCAAGCGCGAGCAGATCAGGATGACGCCGGACGAGGTCGCGGCCTACCTCGCGGAGAGCTACAAGGTGCAGGTAGCGACCGTCGGCAGGGACGGCGCGCCGCACCTCGTCACGATGTTCTACGCGCTGCTCGACGGCAAGATCGCCTTCACCACCTACCGGGCGTCGCAGAAGGTGCTGAACCTGCGCCGGAACCCGACCATGACCTGCCTGGTCGAGGACGGCGTCGAGTACGGCGAGCTGCGCGGCGTGTCCCTCTACGGGCGCGGCGTCGTCATCGACGACCCGGAGCCGAGGAACAAGGTCGGCATGGTGGTCGGCTCGCGGATGGCGGGACTGCCCGTCCCCGAGATCGGCGAGCCCATCGACCCGGTGGTCGCCGAGGGCATCGAGCGGGCGGTGGCCAAGCGCGTCCTCGTCGTGATGGAGCCCGACCGCGTCGTGAGCTGGGACCACCGCAAAGCCTGACCGCTCACGGCCTCTGCGCGGCGACCCGTTCGTACAGTTCGGCCGCGCGGTCGAGCGCCGCGCTCTCGGCGACGTGGTCACCGCGCTGGCGGGCGGCCTCGGCCAGGTGGACGAACATCTCGGCCTGGAGGTCGACGACGTCCTCCTTGCGCAGGATCTCCAGCGCCTGGCCGAAGAAGTTCGTCGCGGCGACGGGACGGCGCGCCCGCAGGTACGCCTCGCCCAGGCTGGACAGCGCGCGGGCCCGGTTGTACTGGTCCGGTTCGGGGAGGGCGGCGAACTCGTCCGGGAGCAGGCCGAGCAGGTCGATGGCGCGGTCGAGGTCGCCCGTCCCGATCAGCGCGCGGGCGAGGTCGAGGCGGGCGAGGAGGGCGGCGTGCGGGTCGTCGTCGTGTTCGGCGGCGTCCAGGCGCTCCGCCAGTTCGTCGGCGGCCTCGGACCAGCGCTCGCGCTCCAGCAGCGCCAGCCCGTCCGTGTGGAGCCCGCCCTCGCCCGCGACGGTGAGGAGATGGTCGAGGAGGCGGCGCAGCGCCGCCTCGCGTCCGGCCTCGGTCTCGTCCCGCTCGGCCCGCTCGCGGGCGAGGGCGCGGGCCGGGCCGGGAAGCCCGTAGCGGCCGTCCGCCGACTCGGCCGCGAGACCGCGGTCGGCGAGCGCGGCGAGCAGCGTCCGGGCCTCGTCCTCCGGGACGTCGGCGAGGGCGGCGGCCGCCGCCGGGCCGACGTCGTCGCCGGGCAGCACGGCCAGCAGCCGGAACAGCCGTGCCGCCGCCGGGGGCAGGTCCCGGAGGGAGTCCTCGAAGTTCGCGCGCACGCCGGAGATCCTCCCCGGCGGCGGCCGGGTCAACCGGACGTCACCCGGTGACGAACGGCCCCGGCAGCGCGTTCATCCGGCGCAGCCGCCGGTAGGCGCGGACGTCCCAGAGCGCCAGCGCCACCACCACGGCGGACGCGCAGACGTGCAGGGCGAGCGGCGTGAACGCGCCGGTGAGCAGGGCGGGCGCGGCCAGCCCGGCGAGGACGAGGATCGCGACCACCCGGGCGCGCGTGAACCCGCCGAAGACGACCCGCTTGAACAGCGCCTGCCCGGCGACGAACAGGGCCGGGCCGCCGAGCGCGACGACGGCGAACGCGGTGCCGAGGCGGCCGCCGGGGTGCGCGAGGACCTTCTCGTCCGCGACCGCGCCGACGATGATGCCCGCGACCATCACGATGTGGATGAAGGTGTAGGCGGAGCGTCCGAGGCGTCCGGGGTCGGGGGACGCGGCGATCTGCGCGGCGGCGGCCTCGGCGGTGTGGTCGAAGTAGATCCACCAGAGCGCGACGGTGCCGACGAACGCCGACACGAACCCGGCCGCGACCGCGCCGGACGGCGGGTGCCCGGCCAGCGTGGCGCCGGTGACCAGCACCGTCTCACCGAGCGCGATGATCAGGAAGAGCTGGCAGCGCTCGGCCATGTGCGCGCCGTCGATCGTCCACTCGGCGGTGCTGGACCGGCCGAGCAGCGGCGTCGCGAAGCCGTGCCACGGCGCGAGGTACTCCAGCGCGAGGGCCAGCAGCCACAGCCCCACCCTGGCCTCGTGGCCGTCGGCGAGGGCGCCGGAGATCCACAGCGCGCCGGAGCAGGTGTGCCAGAACAGCACGCGCTGGAAGTTCGGGCCGAGTGCGTGGCCCCAGGTGCAGACGACGACGAAGACCGTCCTGCCGACCTGGATCGCGACGTAGGCGGCGGCGAACCACAGCGCCTCGCCGCCGAACGCGCCGGGCAGCATCGCCGCCATGAACAGTCCGGCGATCATCACCGCGACCAGCATCAGCCGGACGGCCGGATGGTCGGGGCTGAACCAGTTCGTCGTCCAGCACGTGTACATCCACGCCCACCAGACGGCCAGCAGGAGCAGCAGCGTCTCGGCGGCGCCGCGCAGCGTGAGGTGCTCCAGCAGCAGGTGGGAGAGCTGGGTGATCGCGAAGACGAAGACGAGGTCGAAGAAGAGCTCGAAGAACGTGACCCGCGCGCCCTCCTCGCCGCGCTCCCGCAGCACCGCGTCCGACCTGTGCGGACGGGCCTGGCCGGGCGCCGGCACGGTCTCCGTGCGGTGCGCCGCCGCCTCCGCCATGGGCGCCCCCGGTTCTTCCGCTGTCGAGTCGAGCGAGCGTCAGGCGCCGTCCCCGTCGCCGGCGCCGCCGTTCTTCGCGGCGTCGTCGATCTTAGCGGCCTTCCCGGCCGCCGCCTTCGCCGCTTCGGCGCGCTCCCACTCCTGCTGCCTCAGGTCGGCCTCGCGCGGCGCCTGGATCTTCTTGAGCTGCTTGCCCATCGAGCGGAACAGGAAGACCGTCGCGACGGCGAGGACGACGAAGACACCGAAGCCGAGCATGCCGGGGCTGACCGTGTCGTCGTTCAGCGGAAGCGCGGCGAGCGGCGGGGCGAGCGGGACGGCGAGGGGAGACATCAGAGACACACCTTCTCCCGGACGCCGGCGAACAGGTCGTCCTCCGGCAGTTCGGTGTCGACCAGGGACCTGGCCAAATGGTAGTCCTCGGTGGGCCATGCCTCGCGCTGGACGTCCAGCGGGACGACGAACCAGAACCCGTTCGGGTCGATCTGGGTGGCGTGGGCGAGCAGCGCCTGGTCGCGGGTCTCGAAGTGGTCGGCGCACGGCACGCGCGTGGTGATCTCCCACTTGGCGCGCTCACCCGTGTCGTCCTCGTCGAACCGCTTCATCCAGTCGGCGTAGGGCGACTCCAGGCCCGCGTTCTCCATCGCGGTGTGGAGGGCGAGGACGCGCTCCTTGCTGAACGTCATGTGGTAGTAGAGCTTGAGCGGCTGCCAGGGCTCGCCGGTGCCGGGGTAGCGCTCCGGGTCGCCCGCCGCGTCGAACGCCTCGACCGAGACCTCGTGGCACTTCACGTGGTCGGGGTGGGGGTAGCCGCCCTTCTCGTCGTACGTGAGCATCACGTGCGGGCGGAACTCGCGGACGGCGCGCACCAGCGGCTCGGCGGCGGTCTCCAGCGGTTCGAGCGCGAAGCAGCCTTCCGGCAGCGGCGGCGGCGGGTCGCCCTCCGGGTAGCCGGAGTCGACGAAGCCGAGCCAGGACTGCCGGACGCCGAGGATCTCGCGGGCCCGCGCCATCTCCGCCTCGCGGACCTTGCCGATGTCGGCCTTCACCTCGGGACGGTCCATCGCCGGGTTGAGGATGTCGCCGCGCTCGCCGCCGGTGCAGGTGACGACGAGGACCTCGACGCCCTCCGCGACGTACCGCGCCATCGTCGCGGCGCCCTTGCTGGACTCGTCGTCGGGGTGCGCGTGCACCGCCATGAGGCGCAGCGGCTCCTCGCCCCCGGCCGGCCGCCTCGTCGTTTCCTCGATCGCCTCGGACACCTGGGGATCTCCCTCTCCGGACTCGGTGAGCGGCCCCCGGTTCGAGGCACGCGACAACACAGACGAGAATTGTCCCTGACAACGTCCGGACATCGCACGGAGATTCCCCGCCATGACGACGAGCGTGCCGCAGGAACCCGCGTCCGACCCCGCGCGCCCGGAGCCGCGCCGGGGGCGCCTCGGGCTGGTCGTCATCGGCGCGGTCGCCGCGCTCGCGGCGGGCGGCTTCGGCATCATCGCCGCCTACGCGGGGCAGACGCCGGGCATCGTCGCGCAGATGGTCAGCTACGACATCTCCGACGCCTCGGTGACGGTCAACTACACCGTCGCCAAGGGGAAGGACGACGCCGTCCGCTGCACCGTCGACGCCTACGACGAGAAGTTCGCGGTGCTGGACGAGCGGGAGGTCACCGTCCCGGCGGGCAGGTCGGGCGCCAAGGGGACGGAGACGCTGCACACGGCCCGAAGGGCGACCGGCGCGCGCATCCACGACTGCCGCGCGGTGTAAGGCCGGATGTAGCGGACGGGTGTAACGGTCGGGCGCCCGATACGCCCCGTGAAGGCCGAAGTACGAATGGCGGATTGCAGACGCCGAGATCAGGGAACCTTTACCCGCAACCACCGGATAGGCTAGAGGTTTCACCCGGCCGCACTTCATGTCGATGTGACATCCGCCCAGGGAGCGGGCGGAGGATCGCTACATGTGGATGAGGAGTACCCGTGACCGAGACCCGCGCTGACAACGTCACCTGGCTGACCCAGGAGGCGTACGACCGGCTCAAGAACGAGCTGGAGCACCTGTCGGGCCCGGGCCGCATCGAGATCGCGCAGAAGATCGAGGCGGCGCGGGAGGAAGGCGACCTGCGCGAGAACGGCGGCTACCACGCGGCCAAGGAGGAACAGGGCAAGATCGAGGGCCGCATCCTGCAACTCCAGGGCATCCTGGAGAACGCCCGCGTCGGCGAGGCGCCGCGCACCGAGGGCGTCGTCGGGCCGGGCATGACCGTCACGATCTCCTTCGAGGGCGACGACGAGGAGGTCACCTTCCTGCTCGCCTCCCGCGAGGAGGTCGGCGCCCCCATCGACGTCTACTCCCCCAAGTCGCCGCTGGGCGCGGCGATCAACGGCAAGAAGGTCGGCGAGAAGGCCACCTACACCCTGCCGAACGGACGCGGCATGACCGTCGAGATCCTCGACGCCACCCCGTACGGAGTCGGCTGACCGTTTCCCCGCGGCCGGCGTCTTTCTGAGCCGGCCGCGCCGATCGCGGAACGCCGATCGCGGAGCCGGGAACCGCCGGGCGGGCAGAAACCCGCCCGGCGGCGCTGTGTCCGGGGCCGGGCCCTCTCCGGTTCAGCGGCCGCGCCGGTCAGCGGTCGCGCCGGTCAGCGGTCACGCCGCGCCGGTCAGCGGTTGCGCTGGGCGGCGACGGCGCGGACGAGCGGCAGCGTCCGGTACGGCACCTGGGTGGCCAGGGAGATCACCGACGACGCGCGCTCGACGCCCGCGACGTCCACGATGACGTCGATGACGCGCTGCAAATCGGTGTTGCTGCGCGCCACGACGCGGCACAGCATGTCGCCGGGCCCGGTGATGGTGTGCGCCTCGATGACCTCGGGCACCTGCGCGAGCCGCGCCGCCACCGGGTCGTGCCCGCCCGCCTGGCGGAGCTGGAGCGTGACGAACGCCGTGACGCCGTAGCCGAGCGCCGCCGGGTCGATCTCCGGGCCCATGCCCGCGACGACGCCGTCCCTGGCCAGGCGGTCGAGCCGCGCCTGGACGGTCCCGCGCGCGACCTTGAGCCGCCGGGACGCCTCCAGCACGCCGATCCGCGGCTCGGCGGTGAAGAGCTCGATCAGCCGTCCGTCCAGCGCGTCGATCGGCACGCCGCCGCCCTCCCCCGCCGGGGCCGCCCGCACACATGGTCATGATGTACAGAGCGACCGGTCATCATCCTGGCCCACTGTACAGATTGACCAGGGATTCAGACGACTCTTGCGCACCTTGTAGCCGGTTGCGGAGATTAGGTGGCATGGATGAGTTTCCGGTCAAGGGCATGGACGCCGTCGTCTTCGCCGTCGGCAACGCCAAGCAGGCGGCGCACTACTACTCGACCGCGTTCGGCATGCGCAGGGTCGCCTACCGCGGCCCGGAGAACGGCAGTCCCGAGGAGGCCGTGCACGTCCTGGAGTCGGGCGGCGCCAGGTTCGTGTTCCGCGGCCCGGTGAAGGCGGGCACGGAGATCGGGCGGCACATCGCCGAGCACGGCGACGGCGTCGTCGACCTCGCGATCGAGGTCCCGGACGTCGAGCACGCCTACCGGCACGCGCTCGCCAAGGGCGCGACGGGCCTGGAGGAGCCGCACGTCCTGGAGGACGACCACGGCAAGGTGACGGTCGCGGCCATCGCCACCTACGGCGAGACCCGGCACACCCTGGTCGACCGCTCGAACTACACCGGCCCGTACCTGCCCGGGTTCGAGGCCGCGGACCCGATCGTCGAGCCCCCTGAGAAGCGCTACTTCCAGGCGATCGACCACTGCGTCGGCAACGTCGAGCGCATGGACGAGTGGGCCGAGTACTACCACCGCGTCATGGGCTTCACCGACATGGCCGAGTTCGTCGGCGACGACATCGCGACCGAGTACTCGGCGCTCATGTCGAAGGTCGTCGCGGACGGCACCCGCAAGGTGAAGTTCCCGCTGAACGAGCCCGCCGAGAGCAAGCGCAAGTCGCAGATCGACGAGTACCTGGAGTTCTACGGCGGTCCCGGCGTCCAGCACATCGCGCTCGCGACGAACGACATCCTGTCCTCGGTCGACCGGATGCGGGCCGCGGGCGTCGAGTTCCTGGAGAGCCCCGACTCCTACTACGAGGACCCGGAGCTGCGCGAGCGCATCGGGCAGGTGCGCGTCCCGATCGACGAGCTGCAGAAGCGCCGGATCCTCGTCGACCGGGACGAGGACGGCTACCTGCTGCAGATCTTCACCAAGCCCGTCCAGGACAGGCCGACCGTGTTCTTCGAGCTCATCGAGCGGCACGGCTCGCTGGGCTTCGGCAAGGGCAACTTCAAGGCCCTGTTCGAGGCGATCGAGCGGGAGCAGGAGCGCCGCGGCAACCTCTGATCCGCCGCACTCCCCCTCGGACTCGGGGGGTCGCCCGGCCCTGGACGGCGCCATCGTCCAGGGCCGGACGTCCGTCCGGCGGCACCCGTCCCGCCGTTTGACGGCACACTGTGGCCCATGAGCGAACCGCCTGAGAACCCCCGGCCCGAGGGCGGCGGATGGAAATCCCCCGACCCGCAGGCCCCGGACACCCCCGCGGAGGCGGCGCCCGGCGCGGCCGAGACGCCGGAGCGCCCGCCGCCCTACCAGGGCACCTACGGCGGGCAGCCGGGCGCGGCCCCGCTGCCCGCCGCGCCGCCGATCGGCTACGGACCGCCCGCCGCGCCGCCCGGCCACCCGCAACAGCCGGGCTACCCCCCGCCCGGCTACGGCGGCCATCCCGGCTACGGACCGCCCGGCTACGGGCCGCCCGGTCACGGCGGCCCGCAGGACCTCATCGCCGGGCGCGCCCACCGCCTCGGCGCCGGGGTCCTGGACAGCCTGCTCCTGAGCGTCTTCGCGACGCCCGCCGTCCTGCTCTCGATCCGCTGGGACAGGATGGAGGACTCCATCTCGTCCGGCGAGCCGATGACCGACCCGCTGGACATGTACAACATCCCGCGCCTGGTCATCGGGTACGCGATCGTGTTCCTGCTGGGCTTCGTGTACTTCACCGTCACGCACGCGAAGTGGGGGCAGACGCTCGGGAAGAAGGCGCTCGGCATCCGGCTGGTGAAGGCGTCCGACCACTCCGCGGTGAGCTGGGACCAGGCGGCCGGGCGGCAGGCGTTCGTGTACGTCATCACCGTGGGGACGTCCGTGGTCAACCTGCTGTCGCCCGTCCTCGGGATCCTCGGGCTCGTCGGCCTCCTCGACAACGCCTGGATCCTGTGGGACCAGCGGCGGCAGGCGCTCCACGACAAGGTCGCCGGGACGGTGGTCGTGAAGGCGGCGGCGTGGATGCCGAACCCGTACGCCCGCTCCGCCCCGCCGCCGCAACCACCGGCGCAACCGCCGTCCGGCCCCGGCAACTCTTGATCATCCGGGGGTAAACATTCCGATCCTCCCGGACGCGGCGATGTTTGGAAGCCTGCGCCACGGCCAATCCAACGGTCATGACGCAACCGCCGAACGACCCCGCGTCCGGGGGAGAGCCGGAAGACCGGCGGCCTGACGAGCAGCCGCCGCCCGACCGTCCGGGCCCGTACGGCGGACCGCCCTACGGCGGGCAGCGGCAGCCCGGCGGCCAGCCGCCCCACGGCCAGGATCCCTACGGCCAGGACCCCTACGGCGGCCAGGGCCAGCAGCCGCCCGGAGGCCAGCCCGGCTACGGCGACCAACCCGGATACGGAGGCCAGCCGGGCTACGGCGAGCAACCGGGCTACGGGGGCCAACCCGGGTACGGAGGCCAGCCGGGGTACGGCGAGCAGCCTGGGTACGGCGGGCAGCCGGGGTACGGGCAGCAGCAGCCGCCACCGCAGTACCCGAGGTATCCCGACCAGTCCGGCTACGGGCCGTCCTACGGCGGCATGGGCGGGTACCCCGATCCGGCCGAGGGGCTGGCGAGCCGCTGGGCGCGGCTGGGCGCGGCGATCGTCGACCTGATCCTGGTCGGCATCGTGTCCGGGCTGGTCTCGATCCCGTTCATCGACTGGGACCGCGTCTTCCACCCCGACTCCAACGACTCCTTCTTCAACGGCGCGCAGTCCGGCGCGAACGCGATCAGCGTCGTGCTGGGCTTCCTCTACTACTGGCTGATGCACGCGAAGTTCGGGCAGACGCTCGGCAAGATGCTGCTGCGCATCCGCGTCGTCCGGCAGGACGACCAGGGGGCGATCACCTCCGGCCAGGCCGCCGGACGCTCCGCCTTCTACAGCGTGCTCGGCGGCTTCTGCGGCTGCATCGGCCTGGTCGACGTCGCCTGGATCCTGTGGGACCGCCGCAAGCAGGCCCTGCACTGCAAGGTCGCGCGGACGATCGTCGTCAAGGCCGACCCCACCGCTCCCAACCCCTACGCGCGCCGTCGCTGACGACGACCGGACACGTCCAGGTTGCGGGGTGGGGGTGGCACGGGCACGCTTGTCGGCGTGCATAAGGCCGGAAAGTCCCCCAGCCCGTCCCGTCGTGGTGCGCGGCCCGTGTCCCGCCGCGCCGCGGGACTGGCCGCTCTCGCCGTCGCGGGGTCGCTGACCGCCGCCTGCCAGGTGGCGCCGTTCGGCGACGACGACCCGGGGCCGGCCGGTCCGCCGCCCGAGGGCGCGGTGTCGGGCCCGGCGGGGCCGACCACGGCGGGCGACGACTACGTCCCGGGCGACGGGAACGGCGGGTACGACGTCCAGAACTACGCGCTCAAGCTGAAGATCACGCCGGACGGGCCGCAGCAGCTCGACGGCACCGCGACGATCACCGCGCTGGCGACCGAGCGGCTCGCCCGGTTCAACCTGGACCTGACCGGCCTGGACGTGTCGTCCATCACGGTGGACGGGGCGCCCGCGCGGCAGCAGCGCGGCGGCAGCGAGCTGGAGGTCACCCCGGCGAAGCCGCTGGAGAAGGGCGCGAAGTTCACGACGGTCGTCCAGTACGCGGGGACGCCGCGGCCGGTGACCGACTCGACGCTCGGCAAGTACGGCTGGATCCGCACCCCGGACGGCGTGTTCGTCGCGTGCCAGCCGAGCGGGGCGCACACCTGGTTCCCGAGCAACGACCATCCGAGCGACAAGGCGACGTTCGACTTCGAGATCACGGTGCCGCCGGGGCTGACCGCGATCGCGAACGGGGAGCCGGAGACGCCGCCGGCCGACACCGGCGGCGGCGGGCTCCCGCCGAACCAGCCCGGCTCGCCGCCGAACCTGCCGGGGACGCCGCCGAGCGAGTCGCCGGGGACGGGCCTGCCGTCCGTCGAGCCGGTGTCGCTGACCGCGGACACGACGTCGAAGTGGCACGTCAAGGCGCCGATGGCGACGTACCTGGCGACGGTCGACGTCGGCCGGTTCGGCGTCCGGACGGGACGCACCCCGAGCGGCGTCCCGGTCATCACCGCCGTCGACCAGAGCCTCATGACCGTGAACATCGACCGGTTCCACAAGCTGAACTCCGACGTCACCGAGGAGTGGACGAAGCTGTTCGGCCCGTACCCGTTCTCCTCCACCGGCGGGCTGATCGACAACGCGGACGTGGGCTTCGCGCTGGAGGCGCAGACCCGCCCGGTGTACGGGGCGTTCGGGCTCCAGCCGACGATCGTCGCGCACGAGCTGGCGCACCAGTGGTTCGGCGACAGCGTCAGCGTGACGAAGTGGCAGGACATCTGGCTGAACGAGGGCTTCGCCACCTACGCCGAGTGGCTGTGGGAGGAGAAGACCGGCGGCCGGACCGTCAAGGAGCAGTTCGACGAGCGGTACCGGAGCGCGGGGGCGCGGGAGCTGTGGGACGTCCCGCCCGGCAACCCGGGGCGCAAGCAGATGTTCGGCCGCTCGGTGTACGACCGGGGCGGGATGACGCTGGTCGCGCTGCGCGACAAGGTCGGCGAGGGCGTCTTCTACAAGATCCTCCAGACCTGGACGAAGGAGCGCAGGCACTCGGGCGCGACGACGCGGCAGTTCATCGCGACCGCGAACCAGGTCTCCGGCAAGAGCCTGGACGGGTTCTTCAACGACTGGCTGTACGAGCAGGGCCGCCCGTCGAAGTGACGCCGCGGCGGGGATTCGGCCAAGCCAGCGGAAAGACCGGCGAGTCCCATGGCGGACGCCCGTAAAGGCCCGTGAGGCTGGGCCGGAACCGGGTCCACCGGACGGACCAACCGTGCGAACGGCGTCCGACTGCCGGATCCGGCCACAGATTCCGTCCTTTTTCAGCCGATTTAAGACTGAACCGCGCTTGCCGGGGACGCGGGTCACCAGCAAGTCTTGATCACGGTCATGACAGTTGACCACGGCCGGCCGGGCCGGAAACCGGGGGCCGGACCGCCAACCGAGGACGACCGACGACCTGAGGACGAGGCCGATGAGCAGATCCCCCAGAGTCCTGGCCGCCGTGGCGGTGAGCGCCGCCGCGGTGCTCGCCGCGCCGGCGGCGCCCGCCGTCGCCGCCGCGCGGTTCACGCCCGGGGCGCCGGGCGCGGGCGACCCCTACTTCCCCGACATGGGCAACGGCGGCTACGACGTCGCGCACTACGACATCGGGCTCAGGTACGACCCGGCGACGAAGGGCATCCGGGCGGTGACCCGGGTGAAGGCACGGGCGACGCAGAACCTGTCCCGCTTCGACCTGGACTTCCTCGGCCCGCTGACGATCTCGTCCCTGAAGGTGGACGGGCGCAAGGCGTCCTACAAGCGGACGGGCGCGCAGGAGCTGGTCATCACCCCGCCGGGCGGGCTGCGTAAGAACCGGACCTTCACAGTGACGGTCGCGTACTCGGGCGTCCCGCAGACGGTGAACGACGAGGCGCTCGGCACGTCCGGCTGGATCCCGACGGCGGACGGCGCCGTCATGCTCAACCAGCCGATCGGCGCGGCGACGGTCTTCCCGGTGAACGACCACCCGTCCGACAAGGCGACGTACACCTTCACCCTGTCCGCGCCGAGCGGCCTCACCACGCTCGCCAACGGCGACCTGCGCGGCAGGTCGACGAAGGGCGGCTGGACGACGACCCGCTGGGACGTCCGCAACCCGATGGCGAGCGAGCTGTCGATGTTCGCGATCGGCAAGTACGACACCCTGTCCGGCCGGACGAAGGGCGGCGTGCCGAACCTCACGGCGACCGACCGCGTCCAGGCCGTGACGGCGGGCGACGCGCGGAAGTTCCACGACCAGACCGGGCAGGTGACGGACTTCGAGGCGTCCCTGTACGGGCGCTACCCGTTCACCTCGACGGGCGGGATCGTGGTGAAGGCCGGCGTCGGGTACGCGCTGGAGACGCAGGGCCGTCCCGTGTACGACCTCGGACGCAGGCCGGGCGCCATCCCGGACGGCGGGCTGCTCGCGCACGAGCTCGGCCACCAGTGGTTCGGCGACGCGGTGTCCCCGGCGCGCTGGTCCGACATCTGGCTGAACGAGGGCTTCGCGACGTACTCCGAGTGGCTGTACGCGGAGCGGTTCGAGGGCACGCCCGTGCAGACCAGCTTCGACCAGGCGTACAAGGCGCCCGCCGACAGCGCGCTGTGGAAGGGCAAGGTCGCCGACCCGGGCCGCGACCACATCTTCGACGGGCTCGTGTACGCCCGCGGCGCGATGGCCGTCCACGCCCTGCGGAAGACGATCGGCGACCGGTCGTTCTACCGCCTGCTGCGGGAGTGGCCCGCCGCGCACCGGTACGGGAACGCCTCGACCGCCGACTTCGTCCGCTTCGCCGGGCGGCTCGCGCACAAGAACGTGGACGGCTGGGCCAAGACCTGGCTGTACTCCGAGGGCAAGCCGAGCGTGTGAGTTCACCGCCCTCACGCTGAGCGCCGGACGGACGGCTAGCTCAGCGTGAGGGTGTAGCCCCGTTCGCGGAGGCGGCCGACGACGTCCTCGGAGTGGTCGGCGCCGCGCGTCTCCAGGTGCAGCAGCACCTCGGCCTCCTCGACGGGCAGCCGCGCCGCGACGCGCTCGTGCATCACGTCCAGCACGTTCACGCCCAGCTCGGCCAGCTCGCCGAGCAGCGTCATCAGCGCCCCCGGACGGTCCTTCAACCGGCACCGGACGACCAGGTACCGTCCCGCGCCCGCGAGGCCGTGCCGCAGCACCCGCGACAGCAGCAGCGGGTCGATGTTGCCGCCCGACAGCAGCACCGCGACGGGCGGCTCGACCGCGTAGGCGTGCTCCAGCAGGGCCGCGACCCCGGCCGCGCCCGCGGGCTCGACGACCTGCTTGGCGCGTTCGAGGCACAGCAGCAGCGCCTGCGAGATGGACTCCTCGGTCACGGTGACGACCGCGTCCACCAGCTCGGTGAACATGGCGTAGGTGAGGTCGCCGGGACGGCCGACCGCGATCCCGTCCGCCATCGTCCGGTCGATCTCGATCTGCGTCGGGCGCCCGGCCGCGAGCGAGGGCGGGAACGCCGCCGCCCGCTTGGCCTGCGCTCCGACGATCTTGACGTCGGGGCCGCCCGCGGCGAGCGCGATCCCCTTGGCGGCCGCCGCGACGCCCGCGAGCAGGCCGCCGCCGCCGACCGGCGTGACGACCGTGCGGGCGTCCGGGCACTGCTCCATGATCTCCAGCCCGATGGTGGCCTGGCCCGTGACGACGTCCGGGTGGTCGAAGGGGTGGATGAACACCGCGCCCGACTCGTCCGCGTGCTTGCGGGCGGCGATGAGGCAGTCGTCCACGGTCGGGCCGGGGAAGACGACCTCGGCGCCGTAGCCGCGCGTCGCGGCGATCTTGGGGAGCGGCGCGCCGACCGGCATGAACACGGTCGCCCGGCAGCCGAGCATGGACGCGGCGAGCGCGACGCCCTGCGCGTGGTTGCCCGCGCTGGCCGCGACGACGCCGCGGGCCCGCTCGGCCGCGCTCAGCCGGGAGATCCGCAGGAACGCCCCGCGGATCTTGAACGAGCCGGTGCGCTGCAGGTTCTCGCACTTGAGCAGGACGGGCCCGCCGATCTGCTCCGACAGCACCCGGGACGGGATCATCGGGGTCGGCACGACCACCTCGCGGAGCACGTCCCGGGCGGCGCGCACGTCCTCGACGGTGAGGGAGAGCATGCCTACGATCCTCGCACCCGCCGGGCGACCTCCGAACCACGCGCGGCCAGGGGCGCGGTCAGCCCGCGCTCCAGTAGCGGTCCTGGGCGAAGACCAGGGCGGCCGCGCCGACGAGCCCGGCGGTCTGCCCGAGCGACGCCGGGACGATCCGGACCCGCCGCGCGAACTCCATCCGCGCGTGCGTGTCGAACGCCTCGTCCAGCGGCTCGAACAGCAGCGACCCGGTCTGCGACAGGCCGCCGCCGATCGCGACGACCTGGAGGTCGCAGAGGTGCGCCGCGGACGCGATCGCGATGCCGAGGGCGCGTCCGGCGCGGCGCATCGCGGCGACCGCGACCGGGTCGCCGCCGCGCGCGTCGGCGCCCAGTTCCACCCCGGTCGCCGTGCCGTCGCCGCGCCGCCAGCCCTGCTCGCGCGCCCACGCGACCAGCCCGGGGCCGCGCGCGACCGCCTCCAGGCAGCCGCGCCCGCCGCACGCGCACGGCGGCCCGCCCGGGTCGACGATCACGTGCCCGATGTGCCCGGCGTTGCCGCTCGCCCCGTTCACCAGCCGCCCGCCGAGGATCAGCCCGCCGCCGACGCCGGTTGAGACGACCATCCCGAGGACGTCGTCGTGCCCGCGCCCCGCGCCCCGCCAGTGCTCGCCGACCGCGACGCAGATCGCGTCGTTGTGGATGCGGACCGGCAGCCCCGGATACCGGGCGCGCAGCCGGGCGCGCAGCGGGAACCCGCGCCACGCCGGGATGTTCAGCGGCGACACCTCGGCGGCGGGCCAGGTCATCGGCCCGCCGCAGCCGACGCCGACGCCCGCGAGGGGCGGGTCGCCCGCGTCCGCGACGAGCTTGCCGAGCAGCGCCTCCAGCGTCCGCCACAGCTCCTCGCCGTCGACGCCGGGCTCGTTCGGGGTCGGGACGCGGCCGGACGCCGTGACGCGCCCGTCCGGTCCGACGAGGGCGGCGGCGAGCTTCGTCCCGCCGATGTCCGCCGCGAGGACGGGCGCCCCGGAGACCGGTGTCATGCGGGCTCCGACGCGCCGCCGAACGCCAGGATGGACGCGGTGAAGCCGTGCACGTGGTTGCGTCCCGCGACCGGGCCGATCTCACCGGCGGCGAAGAACCCGCCCACTCCGGCCGGGCCGAACGCGCGGTCGAGCACCTTCGCGTCGTGGTCGGAGTCGGGGAACATCGCCTGCCCGCGCCCGTTGCACGAGAACAGCAGCGCGCCCTCGACGGGAGCCATGTCGAACCGTTCGAGCAGGGCGGCGAGGTCCTTCTCGGCGGCCCCGGCGTCGCGGACCTGGAACCGGACGGTGCGCCCGACGTCCACGACGTCCCCGATCGCGATCGCGCCGCTGTCGGTGTCGGCGCCGACGACGCCCCGGACGAGGAAGTCGCCGTGCTCGTGCTCGTCGGCGTACTCGTCCATCGCGACGCCGATCAGCAGGCCGTGCCCGGCGAGCTCCTGCTCCTCCTCCGGCAGCCCGACGACGATCTGCTCCAGCTTCTCCAGCGCGGGCACCCCTGCCAGCTCGTACAGGACGTTCTCCTCCGCCCGCGTCACCACCATGTCGGGCCCGATCGGGCGGGCGCCCTGGCTGACCACGGTCGCGGCGGTCACGGCGCCGCCGATGACGACGCCGACCGCGCCGTCCCGGTACACCTCGCCGCCGACGAACAGCCGCACGTCGCCGCGCTCGCTGCCCTCGGCGAGCCCGCCGACGAGCGGCAGGCCGGGGAGCGCGTCGTCGGAGCGCTCGACGAAGGCGTCCACCGGGAAGCTGTACGGGTCGGTCAGCAGGACGCCGACGACGTCGTCGTCCTGGCCCTCCGGCATGCCGACCACGATCAGCCGGTCGTCGGCCTTCAGCGTCTCCAGCCGGAACGGGTCGAGCCGCGCGCCGGGCAGCACCGCCGCCCACGCGCTGACCGCGCCCGCGTCCTCCACGCCGCGCCCGGCGCCGATCACCCCGGACGCGCTGCAGCCGAGCAGCACCGCCGGTCCCGCCGCCCGCGCCGCGGCGGCCGCCGCCTCCTCGATCGCGTCCGGATCGTCCCCGGTCATGAAGACGCAGACCAGGTCGGGCGCCGCGCTGAGCGGCGCGAGCGCCTGCTCGACCGCGGACGCGGCGGCCTTGGACAGGTCGGGTCCGAGGGCCAGGCCATCACCGAATCGCGCCATCGGCACCGCCTCCCAAGTCAATGCCTTCATCCCGGTCATCTCGATGTCCGATGAAAGTATTCACTCCGTTCACCGGTTCGCTTCACACCTCCAGTGTCCCCCGCCACGCCATATCCACCCAAACAAGACGCGACTCCGAACAAACAGCGGGGCGCGCCGCGAAACGCCGTCAAGGCAGGGCATAGCGGACGAATCCTAGGGTCAAGGGTGCGATTCCGCTGACCCGCGACGTAGTGTCGGTCGCGTGCGTTCTTCCAACCCGAGTGAATCCACACCATGTGAATCCGCACCACGCCCGTCCACTCTGGGCGAGCTGCGCACCAGCGGTCACGTCCAGCGGTCGGTGAAGGCCGAGATCCGCGGCAACCTGCTGCACCGGCTGCGAACCGGTGAGCCGCGCTTCCCCGGCATCCTCGGGTTCGACGACACCGTCCTCCCCCACCTGGAGCGCGCCCTCCTCGCCGGGCACGACCTCGTCCTGCTGGGCGAGCGCGGGCAGGGCAAGACGCGGCTGATCCGCACCCTCGCCGGGCTCCTCGACGAGTGGACGCCCGTCGTCGCGGGCTGCGAGATCAACGACCACCCGTACGCGCCGGTGTGCGTGCGCTGCCGCCGCCTCGCCGCCGAGAAGGGCGACGAGCTGCCCGTCGACTGGAAGCACCGCGACGAGCGGTACGGCGAGAAGCTCGCCACGCCCGACACCAGCGTCGGCGACCTCATCGGCGACGTCGACCCCATCAGGGTGGCCGAGGGCCGCACCCTCGGCGACCCGGAGACGGTGCACTTCGGGCTCGTCCCGCGCACCAACCGCGGCGTGTTCTCCATCAACGAGCTGCCCGACCTCGCAGAGCGCATCCAGGTCGCGCTGCTGAACGTGCTGGAGGAGCGCGACGTCCAGATCCGCGGCTACGCGCTGCGGCTGCCGCTGGACGTGCTGCTCGTCGCGTCCGCCAACCCCGAGGACTACACCAACCGCGGCCGCATCATCACCCCGCTGAAGGACCGCTTCGGCGCCGAGATCCGCACCCACTACCCGCTCGCCCTTGAGGCCGAGCTGGCGCTGATCCGCCAGGAGTCCGACTTCGCCGACCTCGCGGGCCTGCCCGCCGAGGTGCCCGACCACCTGATCGAGGTGATCGGGCGGTTCACCCGGCTCGTCCGCGAGTCCACGGCGGTCGACGCCCGCTCCGGCGTGTCCGCGCGGTTCGCGCTCGCGGCCGCGGAGACCGTCGCGGCGGGCGCGGTCCGCCGCGCCGCCCTCACCGGCGAGGACCACGCCGTCGCCCGCGTCTGCGACCTGCCCGCGATCGTCCCGTCGCTGATGGGCAAGGTCGAGTTCGAGGTCAGCGAGGAGGGGCGCGAGCAGGAGGTCCTCGAACACCTGCTGCGCCGCGCCGTCGCCGAGACCTACCGGCGGACGCTCGGCGCCGCCGACCTGAACGGCCTGCTCGACAAGTTCGACGCGGGCGAGACCGTCGAGTCCGGGGAGCTGGTGACGGCGACGGAGCTGCTGCGCCGGCTCGGGCCCGTGCCCGGCCTCGCGAAGATGATGGAGCGGCTCGGCATGAGCGGGGAGTCCCCCGGCCAGGCCGCGGCCGCGCTGGAGTTCGCCCTGGAGGGGCTGTTCCTGACCCGGCGGCTGTCCAAGGACGTCGGCGCGGGCGGCTCCGAGGGCACCGCCACCTACCGGACCTGACACCACCGCGCCCACACACGACACCGCGCCTACACACGACACCGCGCTGAAGCACACGACACCGCCGCGTACGACACGCCGCACCCGACCCGGCCGCAGGCCGGGCCCCTGATCCCAGGTCTCCACCGCAAGGGGATTCGATGAGCCGATACCGCTACGGCGCATACGAGGACGGGCCCGACCCGCTCGCCCCGCCCTACGACGTCCGGGACGCCCTCGACGCGATGGGCGACTCGGTGCTCGACGGCACCCGTCCGGACGACGCGCTGCGCGAGCTGCTGCGCCGCGGCCTGCCCGGCGCGCGGAACCGCCGCGGGCTCGACGACATGCTCCGCCAGGTGCGGGAGCGGCGCCGCGCCCTGCGCGACCGCGGCCGCCTCGACGGGACGCTCGAGGAGGCCCGCGCCCTCCTCGACACGGCGATCGGGCAGGAGCGGGCCGAGCTGTTCCCCGACCCGGGCGACGACGCGCGGCTGCGGGAGGCGGAGCTGGACACGCTGCCGTCCGACACGTCCCAGGCGATCCGGCGGCTGTCCGGGTACGACTGGCGCTCGGACGCCGCCCGCGCCACCTTCGAGCGGCTCAAGGACCTGCTCCGGCGCGAGGTCCTCGACTCGCAGTTCCAGGGCATGAAGCAGGCGCTGGAGAACAGCGACCCGGCCGCCATGGAACGCGTCAAGGACATGATGGCCGCGCTCAACCGGATGCTCGACCGCGACGCCCGCGGCGAGCACACCCAGGCCGACTTCGACCGCTTCATGGACGAGTACGGGGACATGTTCCCCGACGCCCCGGCGAACCTCGAAGAGCTGGTCGACTCGCTCGCCCGCCGCGCCGCCGCGATGGACCGCCTGCTCGCCTCCCTCTCCCCCGAGCAGCGCGCCGAGCTGGCCGGGCTGATGGACCAGGTCATGCAGGACGCGGGCCTCGCCATGGAGATGTCCAGGCTCGGCGACGCGCTGCGGTCCCGGCGGCCCGACCTCGGCTGGGGGCAGCCGGAGCAGATGACCGGCGAGGACCCGCTCGGCATGGGCGACGCGACGACCGCGCTGGCCGAGCTCGCCGACCTCAGCGAGCTGGAGGCCGCCCTCGGGCAGGACTACCCCGGCGCGCGGCTCGACGACGTCGATGAGGAGGCCGTCCGGCGGGCGCTCGGCCGCCAGGCCGTGGACGACCTCGCCGAGCTGCGCCGCATCGAGGCGGAACTGGAGCGGCAGGGCTACCTGCGGCGCAACCGCGGCAAGCTGGAGCTGACCCCGAAGGCCGTCCGGCGGCTCGGCGAGACGGCGCTGCGCCGGGTGTTCGCGCAGCTCACGACCGGTCGGCAGGGCGACCACGAGCAGCGCGACGCGGGCCAGGCGGGCGAGCTGACCGGCGCGAGCCGGGAGTGGCGGTTCGGCGACGAGCAGCCGCTCGACGTCGTCCGGACGGTCAGCAACGCCATCCGCCGCAGCGCGATGGAGGGCGCGGCGGGGCCGACCGCCCCCGCGTCCACGGCGAGCGTGATCGAGCCGGGACCGCCGTCAGCGCCGCAGTCGAACGGCCGCGCGAACGGCGTGCGGCTCGGCGTGGACGACTTCGAGGTCCACGAGACGGAGCGGCGCACCGGCGCGGCGGTCTGCCTGCTGGTCGACCTGTCGTACTCGATGGTGCTGCGCGGCACCTGGGCGGTCGCCAAGCAGACGACCCTTGCTCTGCACACCCTCGTGACCAGCAAGTTCCCGCAGGACGCCATCCAGATCATCGGGTTCTCCAACTACGCGCGGGTGCTGCACCCGACGGAGATGGCGGGCCTCGACTGGGACATGGTCCAGGGCACGAACCTGCACCACGCCCTCATGATCGCGGGACGCCATCTGGACCGGCACCCCGACTTCGAGCCGATCGTCCTCGTCGTCACCGACGGGGAGCCGACCGCGCACCTGCGCCCGGACGGCCGCTCCCTGTTCGACTATCCGCCGTCCACGGACACGCTCGTCCTCACCCTCGCCGAGGTCGACAAGATGACCCGGCGCGGGGCCTGCATGAACTTCTTCATGCTCGCCGAGGACCGGCGGCTCGTCTCGTTCGTGGAGGAGGTCGCCCGCCGCAACGGCGGACGGGTCTTCGCGCCGGACGCCGACCGCCTCGGCGAGTACGTCGTCAGCGACTACCTGCGGGTGCGGCGCGGACGCCGCTGAGCCCCCGCGAGGGGGGCTAAGGTCTGCGTCATGTCGACTTCCGACCGCCTGCTGCTCATCCTGCACATCGGCTTCGCGATCTTCACGCTGGGGCCGCTGACCGCCGCGACGATGTCCACGCCGCGCTACATCCGCAAGCGCAACGTGACCGTGGTCCGCTACCTGCACCGGACCACCCAGATCTACGGCGTCGGGACGCTGGCGATCTTCCTGTTCGGGATGGCGCTCGCCGGGGACGACCTGGCCGAGGCGTGGCTGTCGGTGTCGATGACGCTGTTCATCGTCGCGATCGTCCTGCTGCTGATCGTCGAGCGGGACCAGCGCAAGGCCGCGCACCTCCTGGAGACCGCCGCGGCCGCCGCGGGGGCCTCCGCCGAGGCCCCGCCCGCCCCGAAGGAGGCGGCGGCGGCCGAAGGCGAGGAGAAGCCCCGGGAGAGGCCGGGCGGGGACGTCGCCCAGGTGGAGCGCGGGCGGATCGCCGCCATCTCCGGCGTCGTCGCGCTGATCTGGCTGGTGATCCTCGTCCTGATGGTCTGGAACGCCTGACCGCGCCGCCCGGGGCGGCCCGGCATCGGCGGCCCGGGGTGGGCCTGGGGGTAGGTCAGCGGCCCGGCCGCAGCCGGTTCTTCAGCCAGGCCAGCACCGTCGGGTAGGTGTGCTCGTCCTCGAACAGCTGGGAGGCGTGCAGCTTGCCCTGGACGGTCTTCACCGTCACCGGCACGCCCGCCTCGCGCAGCGCCACCGCCAGCCCGTTGCTCTGCGTGACCGGGACGAAGTCGCCCGTCGCGTGCATGAGCAGCATCGGCGCGTCGCCCGCCGACACGTGCGTGGTGGTGTTGGCGTCGTCGAGGCGCTGCCAGCAGTCCGGGGCGGCGAGCACGCCGGTGACCGCGCCGGGCACGCAGTGGACGAGGTCGACCACGGCCCGGCGCAGCTTGCGCTGGCTGGGCGTCGCGCCGGCCAGGGCGCCGTCCTGGTAGGCGAGGTACGGGTCGTTCGGCGGGGACAGCGCGATCACGCCCCGGACCTGGGCGCCGCCCGTCCCGAACGTGCCGACCTGGGTGGCGAGGTGCCCGCCGGACGAGGCGCCGAGCACGACGACGCGGGTCGGGTCGGCGTTCCAGTGCCGGGCGTACTTCTTCACGAACGCGAGGGCCGACAGCGCGTCGTCGCGCTGCGCGGGCCACTGCGCCTTGGGCGTGAGCCGGTAGTTCGCGGACATGACGACGAAGCCGTCCTCGGTCAGCCGCCGCGCGAAGTACTTCCAGGAGCCCTTGTCGCCCTGCATCCAGTACCCGCCGTGCAGGATCAGGACGACCGGGCGCGGCTGCGCCTTCGGGCCCTCCTTGCGCCAGTAGGCGTCGATCCGCTGGTTCGGGTCCTTGCCGTAGGCGTAGCTTCGGGCGCGCGGGAGCCGCGGCGTGACCATGACGGCCTCGGCCGAGACGGTGGCGTCCGGCTCGCCGGCGCGCGGTGTCCGCCCCTGCGGGGGCGTCTCCGTCCATGTCGACGGCGACTCGACGCCGGGCGGCGGCGACGGGGACGCGGACGTCTCCTCGCTCGGCGCGATGGACGCGGCGGGCGGCGAGGGCGTCGGGGTCGCCTCCGCCCCGCCCGGGACGGCCACGGCGGCGACGCACGTCGCGGCGAACGCCGCCCCACAGACCAGTATCTTTCGCACCCCGGGCCCCTTCTTCGCGAACCTGGCGCGCCAATAATAGATGTTTGATCAGGTTCGTGGCGGGAAGACTAGGCCGCTCGCCTTTGCCCGACGCCCCGGCGGCGAGGCATCGTCGCTGGTCAGAGCGGGTCCAGCGCCATCTCAAGATCACGGATGAGATCGTCCGCGTCCTCGATCCCGACCGACAGCCGGACGAGGTCGCCGGGCACCTCCAGCGGCGACCCGGCGGCCGAGGCGTGCGTCATCCGCCCCGGGTGCTCGATCAGCGACTCGACGCCGCCGAGCGACTCCCCGAGCGTGAACAGCTTCGTCCGCTCGCACACCCCGACGGCGTCCTCCTCCGTTTCCATCCGGAACGAGACCATGCCGCCGAACGCCCGCATCTGCTTGGCCGCGATCTCGTGGCCCGGATGGTCGGGCAGCCCCGGATAGAGCACCTGCCGGACGGCGGGGTGCCGTCCCAGCATCTCCGCGATCTTCTCCGCGTTCGCGCAGTGCCGGTCCATCCGGACGCCGAGCGTCTTGATCCCGCGCAGGGTGAGCCAGGCGTCGAACGGGCCCGCGACGGCGCCCATGGCGTTCTGGTGGAAGGCCAGCCGGTCGCCGAGCCCGCCGTCCGCGACGACCAGCGCGCCGCCGATCACGTCGGAGTGCCCGCCGATGTACTTGGTCGTGGAGTGGACGACCACGTCCGCCCCGAGGTCGAGCGGCCGTTGCAGGTACGGCGAGGCGAACGTGTTGTCGACGACGAGCAGCGCGCCCGCGTCGTGCGCGACCGCCGCGAGCGCCGCGATGTCGGCGATGCCGAGCAGCGGGTTCGTCGGCGTCTCCACCCAGACGATCTTGGTGTCCGGACGCATCGCCGCCCGCACGGCCGCCATGTCCGCGAGCGGGACGGGGTCGAACGAGAGCCCCCACGGCTCGCCGACCTTCGCGAAGAGCCGGTAGGTGCCGCCGTAGGCGTCGTTCGGGATCACGACGTGGTCGCCGGGACGGCACACTGCGCGCAGCAGCGCGTCCTCGGCGGCGAGCCCGGACGCGAACGCCAGCCCCCGCGCGCCGCCCTCCGTCTCGGCGAGGCATACCTCCAGAGAGGTACGCGTCGGATTGGCCGAGCGTGAGTACTCGTAGCCGCCGCGAAGCCCGCCCACGCCGTCCTGCTTGTAGGTGGAGACCTGGTAGATCGGCGGTACGACCGCCCCCGTCGCGGGATCCGGCTCCTGCCCGGCGTGGATGGCCACGGTGTCGAAGCCGTGCCGGGAACCGATACCGCGGTGAACGTCGTTGTCCATGGGTACGAGGTTATCCAGCGCCCCGCCCTCCTAGAGGATGAGGGGCTCCCCCGCAGGTATCACACCTCATTTCGGCGTGCAGGTTGACCACAGCACCCCTTAACGTTCTCTACCGTTTTACGAGTATCCGAACGACCTTGCACCCATATCCATCACGAGTACGCATCCTGAGTGCTCGCTCTGACTCTGATATCCGAACACCCTGAGTTAAGGAAGACGCATGTTCGCTGGGCTCGCGCGCTTCGTCGTGAGACATCCATGGTGGACGATCGGGGCGTGGCTCCTCGCCGCGATCCTCATCATCGCCTTGTCCCCCAAGCTCACCACCGAGTCCGACCAGGGCGACTTCCTGCCCTCGAAGTACGAGTCGGTGCAGGCACTCGACATCGCCGAGAAGGCGTTCCCGCAGCAGGAGGACACCTCCTCCCTGATCGTGGTGAAGCGGACCGACGGGCAGCCGCTGACCGCGCAGGACTCCGCCAAGGTCAACCAGGCCGCGGCGTCCCTGAACTCGCACAAGCCGCCCACGGTGCAGAACTTCGCCACCGGCCCGGAGGCCGTCGCGCCCAACAAGGCCGTCCAGGTGATCATGGTGCCGATGAAGGGCACCAGCCAGGCGGAGAGCGAGAAGCAGGGCGACGCCGTCAAGCAGATCCGCAAGGACCTCCCGACCCTGTTGAAGGGCAGCGGGATGGAGGCCAAGGTCGGCGGTGACGTCGCCGGCTTCGTCGACAACGAGGACTCGTTCAACAAGTCCTTCGAGATCGTCGGCATCGCCACCTTCGTGCTGATCGTCGGGCTGATCCTGCTGATCTTCCGGGCGCCGCTCGCCGCAGTGCTGCCGATCATCGTGATCATGGTGACCATGCAGGTCGCGATGGGACTGATCGGGGTCGCGTCGAAGATCTTCGGCTTCTCCGGTGACGACAGTCTCAGTACGATCATCCTGATCGTGCTCTTCGGCATCGGCGCGGACTACTACCTGTTCCTGATGTTCCGGTTCCGCGAACGGCTGCGGGCCGGGGACGACAAGAAGACCGCGATGATCACCGCGGTGGAGCGGGTCGGCGAGGTCATCTCCTCGGCCGCCGCCGCGATCGCCGTGACGTTCCTCGTCCTGCTCCTCGCGACGTTCGGCGTGTTCAGCGCCTGGGGCCCGTCCCTCGCCATCGCCGTCGTCGTGATGGGGATCACTGCCCTGACGCTGTTCCCGGCGCTCGTGTCGCTGCTCGGCACGGCCGTGTTCTGGCCGTCCAAGGCGTGGAAGAAGGAGCCGAAGGGCTCGATCTCCAGCGCGATCGGGCGCGGCGTCGGCCGCCGCCCGGCGGTCGCCGCGGCCGCGGCCGGGCTCGTCATGGTCGTGCTCGCGCTCGGCTCCCTCGGGTTCAAGGCGGACTACGACTTCGCCGCCGGGTTCCCGCAGGACACCGAGTCCGCGCAGGCGACCAAGGACATGGAGAAGGGCTTCCCGCCCGGTCTGACGACGCCCGTCCAGGTGTTCATCAAGAGCCAGAACGGGCAGCCGCTCACGCAGCAGCAGCTCGCCGCGTTCAGCCAGACCGCGCAGACCGCGCCGGGCGTCGGCCGGGTCCAGCCCGCCGTCCCCGCGCAGGACAAGTCGGTCGCCCGGGTCGACCTCGTGCTGAAGACGAACCCGGCGTCCAACAAGTCGATCAGCCTGGTCAAGGACGAGCTGACGCCCGCCGTCCACAAGGCGGCGCCGGAGGGCACCCGCGCCTACGTCGGCGGCCAGACGGCGATCTTCGCCGACATCAACACGGTCAACAACCGCGACCTGTCGGTCATCCTGCCGGTGGCGGCGGTGCTGATCGCGCTGATCCTGGCGCTGCTGCTGAGGTCGGTGGTCGCGCCGATCTACCTGGTCATCGCGGTGCTGCTCGGCTTCGCGGCGACGCTCGGCTCCGCGGTGTACGTCTTCCAGGGCGCGCAGGGAGAAGCCGGGGTGACGTTCCAGCTGCCCATTGTGCTCTACCTGTTCGTGCTGGCCATCGGGACGGACTACAACATCCTGATGACCGCGCGGCTCCGCGAGGAGGCCAAGGAGGGCAACGAGCCGCGCAAGGCGGCGGCGCTGGCCGTCCAGCACGGCGGCCCGACGGTCGCCGCGGCGGGCCTCATCCTCGCCGGGACGTTCTCGGTGATGATGCTCGCGCCGGTGTCCATGCTCAAGCAGATGGGCTTCTCCGTCGCGATCGGCATCGCGCTGTCCGCGTTCGTCATGTCGACGTTCCTGGTGCCGGGCATCACCGCCCTGCTCGGGCACCGGGCATGGTGGCCGGGGCACGGCGACGAGCCGAAGAAGCAGGCGCGGCCGGCCGACACGCGGGAGGACTACCTCCCGTCCGGGTACCGGTGACGGCCGCCCCCTAGACGTCGGGTTGCGGGGCCGGCCTGAAAACGCCGCCCACCGGCCGGGCCCGCAACCCGACACCTGCCGATCTGGCAGAACGAAGCGCCGGAGACCGCCGAGGTCTCCGGCGCTTCGCCGTTTCCGTGGTTCGCCGTTTCCGTGGTTCGGTGTTTCCGTGGTTCGGCGCGTCAGCCGCCGGACGTCGACCCGGCCAGGAACGCGATGAGGTCCTGCCGGGTGACGAGGCCCTTGGGCTTGCCGTCCACCAGGACGACCGCCGCGCCGGACTTCTCCAGCACGCCGACGGCCTTGCTCACCGGCTCCCCCGACCCGAGCGTCGGCAGCGGCTGCGACATGTGCAGCTCGACCGGCTCGGACAGCTTCGCGCGCTCCTTCACGAGGATGTCGAGCAGGTCGCCCTCCACCACGGAGCCGACCACCTCGGCCGCCATGACCGGCGGCTCCTCCTTCATGACGGGGAGCTGCGACACCTCGTACTCGCGCATGATCGCGATCGCGGTCTGCACGCTCTCGTGCGGGTGGACGTGCACGAACTCCGGCAGCGTCCGGCCCTTGCGGGTGAGCACCTCGCCCACCCGCGCCTCCTCGGTGGCGGGGATGAGGAAGCCGTAGTCCGCCATCCACTCGTCGTTGAAGATCTTGCTGAGGTAGCCGCGGCCGCCGTCCGGGAGCAGGACGACGATCACGTCGTCCGGCCCGGCCGCGGCGGCGACGCGCAGCGCGGCGACGACCGCCATCCCGCAGGACCCGCCGACGAGCAGCGCCTCCTCGCGGGCGAGCCGCCGCGTCATGTTGAACGAGTCCTTGTCGGAGACGGCGATGACGTCGTCGCAGATGTCGCGGTCGTAGGTCTCGGGCCAGATGTCCTCGCCGACGCCCTCGGTCAGGTAGGGGCGCCCGCTGCCGCCGGAGTACACCGACCCCTCAGGGTCGGCGCCGATGATCTTCACCCGGCCGCCGGAGACCTCCTTGAGGTACTTGCCGGTGCCGCTGATCGTCCCGCCGGTGCCGATGCCCGCGACGAAGTGGGTGACGCGGCCCTCGGTCTGCTCCCAGATCTCGGGACCGGTCGTCTCGTAGTGCGAGACGGGGTTCTGCGGGTTCGTGTACTGGTTCGGCTTCCACGCGCCCGGGATCTCCGCCGCCAGCCGGTCGGACACGGAGTAATAGGAGTCGGGGTGCTCGGGCGACACCGCCGTCGGGCACACCACGACCTCCGCGCCGTAGGCGCGCAGCACGTCGATCTTGTCCTTGGCGACCTTGTCCGGGCAGACGAAGACGCACCGGTAGCCGCGGTCCTGCGCGACGATGGCGAGCCCGACCCCGGTGTTCCCGGACGTGGGCTCGACGATCGTCCCGCCGGGGCGCAGCTCGCCGGAGCGCTCCGCGGCGTCGATCATGCGGACGGCGATGCGGTCCTTCACCGAGCCGCCCGGGTTGAAGTACTCCACCTTGGCGAGCACCTGCGCGCCCCGGCCGCCGCCCGCGCCGTCGCCGGTCACCTTGCGCAGCCGGACGAGCGGGGTGTTGCCCATCAGCTCGACGAGCGAGTCGTGTACCTGCACCGCGACATCCTTGTCGTTCAGTGTGTTGCGCAGTGTGTGTGCGCTCAGCCTTGCGCCTCTGGTCGGCCCGCCCGCTGGACGGGCCGCCTGGACGCGGGTCCGGAAAGGTCCCCGTCTTCGACGGTAGCCGAGACCGGGAGCGCCGGGCATCACCAGCACCGGACATCACCGGCGCCGGACGTCAACAGGGGTGGGCATCAACACGGGAGGCCGAGGGTAGAACCTCGGCACGGAGGGTCAACGGAGCATGATGAGGGCATTCACCGCGCGCCGCATCGCGGCGGCCGCGGCCTACGGGGGCGGGGGCATCACCGCCCTCGGCGGCTTCACGTTCGGGCTTCTCGTGGTGGAGGCCAAACTCGCCCGCCGGATCATCTCGGCCACGCCGAACGGCGACCCGCCCGTCGCGGACGGGCTCTACGGCGGCGGGCTGCGCGGCGCGGCCCTGTCCCTCGTCATGATCGGCGACTCGACGGCCGCCGGGCTCGGCGTCCACACGGCGGACGAGACCCCGGCCGCGCTGCTCGCCACCGGCCTGTCCGCGATCGCGGACCGGCCCGTCCGGCTGACGAACGTCGCCCTCCCCGGTTCGCGCTCGCAGGCCCTGCCGGGGCAGGTCGACCGCGCGCTGGAGGTCGCGCCGGACGTCGCCGTCGTCATGATCGGCGCGAACGACGTGACCGGGCGGATCCCGCCCGCCGAGTCCGTCCGGCACCTCGCGGACGCGGTCGAGCGGCTCCGCGCGGCGGGCGCCCACGTCGTCGTCGGCACCTGCCCCGACCTCGGCTCCGTCAAGCCGCTGATGCAGCCGCTCCGGTGGATCGCGCGGCGCGCCAGCCGCCAGCTCGCCGCCGCGCAGACGATCGCGGCGGTGGAGCGCGGCGCCCGCTCGGTGTCCCTCGGCGACCTGCTCGGCCGCGAGTTCGCCGCCGACCCGCTCTCGATGTTCAGCGAGGACCGGTACCACCCGTCCGCCCGCGGCTACGCCGCCGCGTGCGCGGCCGTGCTGCCGTCGATCGCGTCCGCGCTGGGGCTGGAGCCCGACGTCGCCGATCGGCTCGGGCAGGGCGTGCTGCCCGTCTACCTGGCGGCGGCCGAGGCGGCGGAGGTGTCCGGCACCGAGGTGCGCGGCGTGACGGGCCGCGAGCGCGGGCGCTGGGCCGCGCTGCTGCGCCGCCGCGCCCGTCCCGCGACCGATCCGGGACGGTCCGCCGACGTGGCCTCAGACCCGGCCTGACACGACCGGCCCGACACGACTGGCCTGACACGACCCGCCCGACACGACCGGCCCGACAGGTTCGGCCTGACAGGACCGGGGCCCGTCCGGTCACCATTGACGAGCCCCGGCCGGTCATCCGACTCCCCGGCGTCCGGCCGCCACCCGCGCTAGCGGCGGCGGGATCCGGCGGGCCGCGTCCAAGCGTCCGGCCCGCGCGGTCCCGCCCACATGGGACATCAGTCATCACCGGACCGGGAATCGCGTCCCGGCGAGTAACCCCCGGCGCATTGGACTCACCGTCAACGAATTGGGGAGCCCGCGTTGCGGCTGTCCAGGACGCAACAGTTAGATTGCTGGTGACCGTCCGGTAACACGCTCGCCACCACGATCGGCGCCGCCAGACAGGAGTTCCCGACATGCCCGAGGCAGTCATCGTCGCAACCGCCCGCTCCCCGATCGGCCGCGCGTTCAAGGGATCGCTCAAGGAGATCCGGCCGGACGACCTCACCGCCCAGATGGTCACCGCCGCGATGGCGAAGGTCCCGGAGCTCGACCCGGGCCAGATCGACGACCTCCTCCTCGGCTGCGGGCTGCCCGGCGGCGAGCAGGGCTACAACATGGCGCGCGTGGTGTCCGTGCTGCTGGGCTGGGACGACGTGCCCGGCGCGACGATCACCCGGTACTGCTCGTCGTCCCTGCAGACGACCCGGATGGCGTTCCACGCGATCAAGGCGGGCGAGGCCGACGTGATCGTCTCCGCGGGCGTCGAGACGGTCAGCCGGTTCGCGAAGGGCAGCAGCGACGGCCTGCCCGACACGCAGAACCCGGTGTTCGCCGAGGCGCAGGCCCGCACGGTCAAGGCGGGCGAGGGCGGCGGGGAGACCTGGCACGACCCGCGCGAGGACGGCGTCCTCCCCGACATCTACATCGCGATGGGCCAGACCGCCGAGAACGTGGCGGGCCTGCGCGGCGTGACCCGCCAGGAGCAGGACGAGTTCGGCGTCCGCTCGCAGAACCTCGCGGAGAAGGCCCTCGCCAACGGCTTCTGGGAGACCGACATCACCCCGGTGACGCTCCCGGACGGCACCGTCGTCGCCAAGGACGACGGCCCGCGCCCCGGCACCACCTACGAGAAGGTCTCGCAGCTCCAGCCGGTGTTCCGCCCGGACGGGACGGTCACCGCCGGCAACTGCTGCCCGCTGAACGACGGCGCCGCCGCCGTCGTGATCATGAGCGACGTGAAGGCCGCCGAGCTGGGCGTCACGCCGCTGGCGCGGATCGTGTCGACCGGCGTGACCGGGCTGTCCCCCGAGATCATGGGGCTCGGGCCGGTCGGGGCGTCCAGCGCGGCCCTCGCCAAGGCGGGCATGACGATCGACGACATCGACCTGGTCGAGATCAACGAGGCGTTCGCGGCACAGGTGCTGCCGTCCGCGGCGGACCTCGGCATCGACATCGACAAGCTCAACGTGAACGGCGGCGCGATCGCGGTCGGTCACCCCTTCGGCATGACCGGGGCGCGGATCACGTCCACGCTGCTGAACAGCCTCAGGTTCCACGACAAGCAGTTCGGGCTGGAGACGATGTGCGTCGGCGGCGGCCAGGGCATGGCGATGGTCGTGGAGCGGCTCTCGTAGCCGCCGTCCGGCCGCTCGCACCCGGGTGGCCCGCCATGAGGCGCGTGTCGGCCTCATGGCGGGCCACCTGCGCGTTTCCGGAGGACATCCCCGTTACAAAAGATCAACGTAACGTCCCGGATAGGTCCGCGTTAGGGGGTTGTCACATCCGGGCTCCTGTTGCAGAGTCAGCAGGAAGAGCCCCGCGACCTGGAGGTGCCAATTGTCACTGAACCACTCGCCGGAGACGCACAGCAAGCTGATCGCCCGCATTCCGCAAGTCACTGGACGTGACATCCCCGAGTGGTTCTCCGCCATCGAGAACGGCCCGTCGTTCACCCGCTGCGAGGAACGCAGCTCCTGGCTGGCCGAAGAGCACAATCTCTCCCACGGCTACGCCGCGGCGCTGGTGCGCGAGCACGAGCGCGCCCGCCGTGCGAGGCACTACTGAGACTGGGCCGGGCGCGACGGTACTGAGCGCGGAGCGCCGGTGCCGACCCGAGAGCACAGCACCACGACCTGAACTTCACCTGTGACCCGGTGGGATCCCGCCAGCGGATGCCCCCGCAGTCGTGCCGCCCGAGCCGCGCACGACCTCGGCGCGGAGATCCCACGTTGATCAGCCCCACGCCGCGCGGCGTGGGGCTGATCAGTGTCCGGGGCCCTGGGCTTGGGCGCCGCCTCGGGACGCGCTAGTCGCGTCCGCCGTAGAAGTAGCTGAGCAGGCGCAGCATCTCCAGGTAGATCCACACGAGGCTCAGCACCAGGCCGAACGCGCAGTACCAGGCGAACTCGTCCGGCGCCCCGCCGCGCACGCCCTGCTCGATCGAGTCGAAGTCGAGCAGCAGGAAGAAGCAGCCGACGAGGATCGCCGCGACGCTGAACACGTAGGCGAGCGGGCTGCCGGGGTCGCGGATGCCGATCCCCTGGTCCGCGCCGAACAGGTGCGCCAGCAGGTTGACGAGCATCAGCCCGATCAGCGCGACGCCCGCCGCGAGGACGAACCTGGCGAACTTCGGCGTCACCCGGACGATCCGCAGCGAGTACGCGGCGAGCGTCGCCGCGAACGCCAGCGCCGTGCCGATCACCGCCTGGAACACCACGCCGTGGAACACGTCGTTGTAGGAATGGCTCACGATCCCCACGAGCACGCCGTATACCGCGGCGAACGCCAGCACCAATGGCGCGTTGGCCTTACGGCCGAACGTGATGAATGCCCAGATGCCGATCTCCAGGATCAGCGCGACCACCAGCACCGGAACGGCGAGGCGGGTCGGCACGACCGCCCAAGCCAGCGCCGCGGTGATCACCAGAGTGGCCAGCGTGAGGAATCCGCGGACGACGACGTCGTCCATGGTCATGGGACGCGCGGCACCCGGCGGCGCATATCCGGGAGGGGCGCTCTGACCCTGATATTGGACGCCGTACCCGGGCGCCCCGTGCATGCCGTAACCCCCCGCGCCGTAGCCCGGAGCCCCGTGCCCCGGGGCCCCGCGGGCCGGTGCGCCGTACGCCGCGCCGCTGGTCGACCGCCCGAAGGCATTCCCCCGGAAGGCCGGGTTTCTACTCTGCATCAGTGCCTCCATTCGGCTGACCCGGACTTCCAGTGTAAGCGCCGTAATGTCATCGACGATCAGCCGATCACCACCGGATCGACACCTGGGGAGGCGCCGATCCGGTTATTGTGCCCCTGGTCGGACTCGAACCGACACAATGGCTCTTTTAGGGAGCCCGCCTCTGCCATTGGGCTACAGGGGCGGCGCAATCATATCGAGCCGACGCGACATCTCGATGCGTCCTTTTACCGCTTACGGGCGAGTACGACCCTCGCGATCCAGGCGAATCGCACTGATCTCGCGACCGCCCGGCCGACCGCTTTCGCAGGCCAGGGCGGACGCGGCGCGGTACGGCGGCCGGGCGCTGGACCGTCCGGCTCCGGCCAGGGTCTCGCACTCGTCCCCATGCTCCTGTAGGCCCAGGGGGGCGACCCCCTGGAACCCCCGTTGCTCGCGAGGGGCCGTTTTCCCGAATCGCGTTCGCTCTCGGGAAAACGGCCCCTCGCTCGTCGGGTCGGGCGGCCTCCGGCCTTGGCGGCCTGCGGCCGCCCGACCCGTGGCCCCGGCTGAGCTAGTTGGTCATCGGGGGGGCGGCTGGGCATCGTGGGGGCGGCTGGGGTGGTTGGTCTTGCTGATCAGCGGTCTTCCTGGCGGCCCGCGGCCAGTTCGAATTCCTGGCGGGGCCATTCCATTTCGCCGAGGGAGACGATCTCGCGTCTGAAGAAGATCGCCAGCGTCCAGTCCATGGTGATCCGGAACTTGCGGTTGACGGTCGGCATCCGGGACAGATGGTACGTGCGGTGCATGAGCCAGGCCGGGAGGCCGCGCAGCTTCACCCCGTACACGTTCGCGACGCCTTTGTGCAGGCCGAGGCTCGCCACGGAGCCGACGTAGGCGTGCACGTAGGGCTTTCTGGGCCGGCCGCGCAGGTCCGCCACGATGTTGTCACCCAGCCGCCTGGCCTGCCTGACCGCGTGCTGCGCGTTCGGCGCGGTGAACTCGCCCGTCCCGGACAGGTCGGGGACGGCCGCGTTGTCGCCCGCCGCGTAGACGCCGTCCGCCCCCTCGACGGTCAGCTCGGCGGTCGTCTTGATGCGGCCCTTGTCGTCCAGCGGGAGGTCGGTCTCCTTGAGGACGGGGTGCGGCTTCACCCCGGCCGACCACACGAGCGTGCCCGCGTCGAACTCCTCGCCGTCGCTGAGCACGATGTGCCGCCCCTCGGCGGACTTCAGCAGCGTCTCCAGCCTGACCTCGATGCCGCGGGCGCGCAGGGCCTCGGCCGTCCAGCGGCCCATCTCCGGCCCGACCTCGGGCAGGATCCGGTCGGTCGCCTCGACCATCATCCAGCGCATCTCGCGCTCGTCGATCGTCGGGTACCAGCGGCAGGCGTCGCGGGCCATGTCCTCCAGCTCCGCCATCGCCTCGATGCCCGCGAACCCGGCGCCGACGAACACGAACGTCAGCGCACGCCTGCGGACCTCCTCGTCGCCCGCGTTGGACGCGGCGATGTCGAGCTGGTGCAGGACGTGGTTGCGCAGGAAGATCGCCTCCTCGACGGTCTTGAACCCGATCCCGCAGGTGGCGAGGCCGGGGATCGGCAGCGTCCGCGAGATGGACCCGAGCGCGACGACGAGGAGGTCGTAGGGGACGTCCCGCTCCGGCACCCCGACGCTCTGCGCCCCCGCCGGGCGGACCCTGACGCTCCGGGAGGCGTGGTCGATCCCCGTCACGTAGCCGTTCAGGATCCGGCAGCGCCGCAGCACCCGCCGCAGCGGCGCGACGACGTGCCGGGGCTCCAGGTTCCCGGCCGCCGCCTCCGGCAGGAACGGCTGGTAGGTCATGTACGACTGGGGGTCGACGACGGTGACGACGATCTCGCCGCGCCGCAGCTCGCGGCGCAGCTTGCGTTGCAGGCGGAGGGCCGTGTACATGCCGACGTATCCGCCGCCGACGATCAGGATGTGCTTCGCCGACGCGCGGTCGGATGGCGACGTGTGATCGGAAGGCATGTCCGGAGCGGTACCCGCATACCGGGCGCGTGCACCACTTCGGGCGTCCCCTAGTGGTGGTCGCGGGCGCGGACGAAGACCGCGTCGAGCATCTCCTCGGTGACGCGGCCGGTGAACGTGTTCTGCTGGCTCGGGTGGTAGCAGCCCAGCAGCAGCACCGGGTCGGGATGGGACGCCGACGGCGGCGCCGCCAGCTCGACCTCGACGGCGTGGCCGAACTTCGGCCGGGGGCGCGGCAGCCCGTAGCCCGCCTGCCGGAGCGCGGGCCACACGCCCTGCCAGGCGAAACCGCCCAGGCACACGATGCAGCGGACGCTCGGCGCGACCATCTCCACCTCGCGCGCGAGCCACGGCAGGCAGGTCGTCCGCTCGACCGGGGTCGGCTTGTTGTCGGGCGGCGCGCAGCGGACGGTCGCCGCCATCCGCGCGCCGATCAGCCGCTGCCCGTCGCCCGCGTGGACGCTCGTCGGCCGCGCCGCGAGCCCCACCCGGTGCAGCGACGCGAACAGCCAGTCGCCGGACCGGTCGCCGGTGAAGATGCGGCCGGTGCGGTTGCCGCCGTGCGCGGCGGGCGCGAGCCCGACGATCAGGACGCGGGGTTCCGGGTCGCCCCAACCGGCGATCGGGCGTCCCCAGTACTCCTCGTCCGCGAAGGCGCGCCGACGCTGCACGGCGACTTTCTCCCGCCATTCGACGAGCCGGTCGCAGGCCCGGCACACCGACTGGCGGGCGCACAGCTCGCCGAGACCGGGGGCCTCGGCGGCCAGCTCGATCACGTCGGCAGGGCCGTGCGCGACGGGGGTTCCGGGATTCGCGGGGTCTTCCGGCCACCCGGAACCGGGCGGCACGAAGGGGGCGCGGGCGGTCGGCATACCACCGATCGTCGCACGCCACAGGCGGTGGCCGGGTTCCGCCCATCTTCCAACGGAGCGCTGTCCGGTCGGTACGATGCGTTCGCCGGTCGGGGAGGCGGGTGTCCGGCACGCCATGGGCGAAGCGGGAGGCAGGCAGTGTCGCAACCGGGCTGGTATCCAGACCCCTACGGCACGGGAAGCCTGCGCTGGTGGGACGGCGAGACCTGGACCGAGCGCCTCAACCCCGAGCCCGACCGTCCGCCGCGCCTGCGCCTGCCGCCCGCGCAGGACCGTCCGCCGGAGGTCGAGGAGCACGACGAGGAGCCCGCGTACGGGACGCACTACGCCGCGCCGCACTTCCAGCAGCCGACGTGGGACGCGCGTCCCGCCATGCGGCCGCTCGACCAGAACGTCCGCGGCCTGCCGCTGTACGCCGACGACCGGTTCGTCGCGTACGGGACCGCGTCGCTCGCGTGGCCGCACGTCGAGTGGGTGGCGTACTGGGCGGCGGAGCGTCCCGCCGCGTACGGGCGGCCCGGCTGCACGCAGTGGATCTTCCAGGCGGGACGGTACCCGTTCCGCGGCGGGCCCCGCGTCGAGGTCGTCATCGAGCAGGACGCGCTGACCTCCGGAGGGGACGGCGAGCCCGAGTACGTGTGGGGACGCCTCATCCAGCTCTGCCAGGAGTACGCCGAGCAGCGGCTCGTCGGCGAGATGGCGCGGCGCGTCCGCGCGGGCGAGTCGATCGACGTGGCGCAGGGGCTGACCGTCCACCCGGGCGGCGTCCGCGGGAACCGGGTGTCGCTGAGCTGGTCGTCGATCGCCGGCGCGACCGTGGACGGCGGCCGCGTCTGGATCCAGCAGACCAGCAGCGCGGCACCGGTGCTGTACGTCCCGCAGCAGAACCCGAACGCGGTGCTGATCCCGGCCCTGCTCACCCAGCTCAGGCTCTGAGACGCAGGCCGGACGCGCGGGTCGGCCAGGGCGCGGGTCAGGGCGCGCGGGTCAGGCCAGGGACCAGGCGATGCCGTCGAGGATGTCGTGCTCGCTGACCACGACGGCGCCGAACCCGTACTCCCGCATGATCCGGTCGAGGATCAGCGCGCCCGCGCCGATCACGTCGACCCGTCCCGGATGCATGACGCCGAACTCGGCGCGCTCGGCGCGGGTGGCGTGCAGCAGCCGCCGCGTCACGTCGTGCACCTGCAGCGCGGTGATGCGGGACAGGTGGATCCGCACCGGGTCGTACTCCGGCAGGTCGAGCGCGATCCCGGCGACCGTGGTGACGGACCCGGCGAGGCCGACGAGGGTGCGGGCCTCGTCCACCGGGACCGTCTCGCGGACGGTGGCGAGCGCCGCGTCGATGTCGGCCGCCGCGCCGGAGATCTGCAGCGGGGTCGGCGGGTCGTCGCGCAGGTGCCGCTCCGTCATCCGCACGCAGCCGATGTCGATCGAGCGCGCGACGTCGGCGGTCGAGCTGCCGATGACGAACTCGGTCGAGCCGCCGCCGATGTCGACGACCAGGTACGGGCGGGCCGGGCGCAGCTCCGCCAGCTCGCGGGTCGCGCCCGTGAACGAGAGCCCGGCCTCCTCGTCCCCGCTGATCACCTCGGGGACGACGCCGAAGATGTCCACGACGCCCTTGACGAAGTCGGCCCGGTTCTCGGCGTCGCGGGTGGCGCTCGTCGCGACCACCCGCGTCTTGATGGCGCCGCGCCGCCCCCGGCCGCCGTGCCGCTCGATGAGGTCGGCGTAGCCGCGCATGGCGGTGAAGGTACGGTCCAGCGCGGCGGGCGACAGCCGCCCGGTCCGGTCGACGCCCTCCCCCAGCCGGACGATCTCCATCCGGCGCTCGACGTCGGTCAGCGTCCCGCCGCCCTCGCCCGGCGCGATGTCGGCGATCAGGAGGCGGACGGAATTGGTGCCGCAGTCGACGGCCGCGACCCGCGTCACCGCTCCCCCTCTGCTTCCCGGTCCGGCTCTTGTCCCTGGTCCGGCTCTGCCTCGACGCCGGCCTCGACGCAGGGGCCGGAGCGCCACCAGTCGGGCAGGGCGTCGAGCGCCTCCCGCCCGAACGGGTTGGCGCCGGGGACGGCCAGCTCGTGCGCGACGAGCGCGTGCAGGCACTTGACGCGCTCCGGCATGCCGCCCGCGCTCTGCGTGCCGGGCGGGAGCGGCTCGACGCCGTCCTCCCGGGCGGCCTCGCCGCGGCGGCGGAGGTAGTCGTCGTGGGCGGCGGTGTAGGCGGCCTTGAGCTCCGGGTCGGCGGCGAGCCGCTCCTGCATCCCGCGCATGGCCCCGCCGCCCTCCAGCGTGCCGATGGCTGAGGCGGCCTTCGGGCACGTCAGGTAGAAGAGCGTCGGGAAGGGCGTCCCGTCGGGGAGGCGCGGGGCCGTCTCGATCACGGCCGGATTCCCGCACGGGCAGCGGCTCGCCACCCGGCGGACGCCGCGCGGCTCGCGGCCGAGCTGCGCCGCCACCGCGGCCCGATCCCGCTCCGCGAGGCCCCGCCCGGAGCCGTTCCGCCCGGTCCCGTTCTGGTCGGGGCCGGCGCGCTCGGCCGTGTCACGTCCGGCCGTGTCACGTCCGGCCGCGTCACGTCCGGCTGCGTCACGCGCGTCGATCATGTGCGTCCCCACCCGCGGATCTCGCGATCCGTCCTCGACATCGCCCCTCCGACAGCTCCGCCCCACCGTCGACGCGCTCCACCGACGTCCCGCCGCCCCGGCGCCCGCCCGGCGTGTCCGGCGCCGGCCCGCCGGCGCGCGGGTCAGCGGGGCCGGTCGGCGGCCTCGACCGATCGCCACAGCGTTTCGTACCACGGCGGCGTGCGCGTCGGCCCGTCCTTGCGGGCCTGCCGCCCGTCGTCCCCGCGGCCGCGCAGCACGATGTAGCACTTTACGTCAGGGCGGCAGTAATGGAGCCTTCGCGTCGCCTCACGCTCAATGTACGACTTATCCCCTAGTTGTTGCTTGCGTTGGGCCAGGATCTCCACCTGCCGCCGGGCCGCCGCCTCCTGCCGCTGGAGGTCGGCGATCTCCTTGCGCTGGGCGATGTACTCCCGGACGGGGTAGGCGAGGCTCAGCGCGATCGCGCACATGACCACCGCCAGGATGGCGGCGCGGCTGGTCAGCGCCGGGTTGGCCCGGCGCTGACCGGCCTCGGGCCCGGACTCGTCGTCGAACTCGTCGCGGTCGTCGGCGTGCTCGTCGCCGCGGCCCCGCGCGGAGCCCGTCCGGTCGTCGGCCATCGTGTCCCCTGCCTGTGGCTCGCCCCTGCCCGTCCTGCCCCTGCCCGTCCTGCCCGTGCCGCCGCCCGCGCGGTCAGCTCTGCGGGTCGAAGCGCGGGAACGCGGCGGCTCCGGCGTAGCGGGCGGCGTCGTCCAGCAGCTCCTCGATGCGCAGGAGCTGGTTGTACTTGGCGACGCGGTCGCTGCGCGCCGGGGCGCCGGTCTTGATCTGGCCGCAGTTCGTCGCGACCGCGAGGTCGGCGATCGTCGTGTCCTCGGTCTCGCCGGACCGGTGGCTCATCATGCAGCGGTAGCCGCTGGACTGGGCGAGGGCCACGGCGTCGAGGGTCTCGCTGAGCGTCCCGATCTGGTTGACCTTGACGAGCAGCGCGTTGCCGGCGCGGGCCTTGATGCCGCGTTCGAGGCGCTCGGGGTTGGTGACGAACAGGTCGTCCCCGACGATCTGGACGCGGTCCCCCACGGCGGCGGTGAGGCCCTCCCAGCCCGCCCAGTCCTCTTCGTCGAGCGGGTCCTCGATGGAGACGAGCGGGTACTCGCTGATCAGCTCGCCGTAGTAGGCGGCCATGTCGTCCGCGGACCGCTTGACGCCCTCGAAGGTGTACTGCCCGTCGGCGTGGAACTCGGTGGCGGCGACGTCGAGGGCGAGCGCGATGTCGCGGCCGGGCGCGAAGCCCGCCTTGCGGATCGCCTCCAGGATGAGGTCGAGCGCGTCCCGGTTGCTCGGCAGGTCGGGCGCGAAGCCGCCCTCGTCGCCGAGCCCGGTGTTGAAGCCCTTGGACTTCAGCACCGACTTGAGCGCGTGGTAGGTCTCGGCGCCCCAGCGCAGCGCCTCGGCGAAGGTCGCCGCGCCGATCGGCGCGATCATGAACTCCTGGACGTCGACGTTGGTGTCGGCGTGCGCGCCGCCGTTCAGGATGTTCAGCATCGGGACGGGCAGCAGGTGCGCGTTCGACCCGCCGACGTAGCGGAACAGCGGCAGGTCGGCGGAGTCGGCGGCGGCCTTCGCGACCGCGAGGCTGACGCCGAGGATGGCGTTCGCGCCGAGCGCGGACTTCGCCGGGGTGCCGTCGAGGTCGGTGAGCAACTGGTCGATCAGCCGCTGGTCGGACGCCGGGTACCCGACGAGCTTCTCGTCGATGGTCTCGTTGACGGCCTTCACGGCGTTGCGGACGCCCTTGCCCCCATACCGCTCACCGCCGTCCCGCAGTTCCACAGCCTCGAACTGGCCGGTTGAGGCCCCGCTCGGCACGGCCGCGCGCGCCTCGGTCCCATCGGCGAGCAGCACCTCGACCTCGACGGTGGGGTTGCCGCGGGAGTCCAGGATCTCCCGGGCGAGTACGGCCTCGATCGACGACACGGGGAACCCCCTGCTGGTAGAGCGGCTGATCGCGCTGCGGCGGCGGCCCGCGCAGCGCACTCGGGTGCGGCCACGAGCCTAGCCGCGCCGCCCGGCCGCCGCCCAACTGGCTCGCCGTTCCCATCCGGATGACTTACAAAGCGGGGCGAGCGCGTACGAAACCGTGTGTAGCAGGTCACTTGACGTGGGCATTACCAACCTTATCTACTGTTCAGGCCAATCCGACCTGCTTAGTAGGGAAAATGACCATGCTTCGTGGACTTCGCGGGCGGTTCGCCGCCGTGTCACTGACCGTCCTGGTCGCGGCGGGGACGCTCGGCGCCTGTGGAGGCGACGACGACGGAAAGTCCGCCGCGGACGCTCCCCTCCGCCTCGGCTACTTCCCGAATATCACGCACGCGACCGCACTCGTCGGAGTGGAAAAGGGAATCTTCGCCAAGCACCTCGGAACCGCGCCCAAGACGGCGACGTTCAACGCGGGCCCGGCCGCCGTCGAGGCCCTCTTCTCCGGCGCGATCGACGCGACGTTCGTCGGGCCGAACCCGTCCATCAACGCCTGGTCGAAGTCGCACGGCAAGGCGATCCACATCATCTCCGGCGCGGCCTCGGGCGGCGTCTCGCTCGTCGTCAAGGCCGGGATCAAGAGCCCGAAGGACCTGCGCGGCAAGAAGATCGCGACGCCGCAGCTCGGCAACACGCAGGACGTCGCCATCCGCTACTGGCTCAAGCAGAACGGGCTGACCGCGAACAAGGACGGCAGCGGCGACGTCAAGATCGTCCCGCAGGAGAACGCGCAGACGCTCCAGACGTACGCGCAGGGCGAGATCGACGGCGCCTGGGTGCCGGAGCCGTACGCCTCCCGGCTGATCCTGGAGAACAAGGCCGTGAAGCTGGTCGACGAGAAGACCCTCTGGCCCAACGGCAAGTTCGTGATCACCAACCTGATCGTCAGCCAGTCGTACGAGAAGAAGCACCCGGAGCAGGTGAAGAAGCTGCTCCAGGGCGTCGTCGAGGCGACCGACTACATCAACCAGAACAAGGCCGACGCGGAGAAGGTCTCGAACGACGCGCTCGCGAAGCTGAGCGGCAAGCCGCTGAAGCAGAACGTCCTCGACGCCGCCTTCAAGGAGATCGACTTCACCACGGACCCGGTCGCGTCCTCTCTCGTCACCGGGGCCCAGCACGCCGAGGAGATCGGCCTGCTTGAGAAGACCGACCTCGCCGGCATCTACAACCTGAAGGCCCTCAACGACGTGCTCAAGGCGAGCGGGAAGGCACAGGTCAGCGACAAATGACCGCGGACGTTCAGGTGAGCGCCGAGCCGGCCGTACGGCTCAGCGAGGTATCGAAGGCGTTCGGGACCGGCCGGTCCGCGCTCCTCGCGCTGGACCGGGTCTCCCTGGACGTCGCGCCCGGCGAGTTCGTCTGCCTGGTCGGAGCGTCCGGCTGCGGGAAGAGCACCCTGCTCAACCTCGTGGCCGGACTGGACCGGCCGAGCGCCGGAACGATCCAGCAGAACACCGCCGGCAAGGACGGCAAGGACGGGCAGGGCTCCAGGGTCGCGCTGATGTTCCAGGAGCCCGCCCTGTTCCCCTGGCTGACCGTCACGGGGAATCTCGAACTCGCCCTCAAGATGCGCGGCGTCCCCCGCGCCGAGCGGCGGGAGCGGGCGGGCGCGCTGCTCGACACGGTGCACCTGCGCGGGTTCGCGAAGAAGCGCCCGCACCAGCTGTCCGGCGGGATGCGGCAGCGCATCGCGCTGGCCCGCGCCCTCGCGCTGACCGAGCAGGAGCACGCCTCGGGCACGGTCGACGCGGAGGAGGAGGCGGCGGAGCGGAGCACCGTCCTGCTGATGGACGAGCCGTTCGGCGCGCTCGACGCCATGACCCGCGACCTGCTGCACGACGAGATCGAGCGGATCTGGCGGGAGCGCCGCCTGACCGTGCTGTTCGTCACGCACAACGTGCGGGAGGCGGTGCGGCTCGGCGACCGGGTCGTGCTGCTCAGCAGCCGTCCCGGCCGGGTCGTGGAGGAGTTCCCCGTCCCGCTGGAGCGGCCGCGCCGCATCGACGCCCCCGAGGTCGCCGCGCTCGCGGGGACCATCACCGACAGGCTGCGCGAGGAGGTAGGCCGCCATGGCGCATGACACGACGACCCGCGGCCAGCGGCACGACGACGCCACCGACAAGACCGGCGGGGCCGCCGACAAGCCCCGCGGGGACGCCGCGGGACGGCTCGACCGGGAGATCGCGGGCCTCGACGCCCTGGAGCTCGGCGGCGGCATCCGCGTCCGGTTCCTCCAGCGGACGTGGTCGGCGGTCTGGCCGATGCTCACGGCCGTCCTGATCGCGATCGCCGCCTGGCAGGTGGTGGTGTGGAGCGGGTGGAAGGACCCCTGGGTCCTGCCCGGCCCGCGCGACACGTTCCCGGTGTTCTGGGACCAGATCACCTCGTCCCGGTTCTGGCACTCGGTCGCGCTCACCATGCAGCGCGCCCTCATCGGGTTCGCGTTCGCCATCGTCGTCGGCGTGGCGATCGGCGCGCTGGTGTCGCAGTTCCGGATCCTGCGCCGCGCGTTCGGGTCGCTGATCACCGGGCTGCAGACGATGCCGTCGATCGCGTGGTTCCCGCTCGCGATCCTGCTGTTCAAGCTGAGCGAGAGCGCGATCCTGTTCGTGGTGATCCTCGGCGCGGCGCCGTCGATCGCGAACGGGCTGATCGCGGGCGTCGACTACACGCCGCCGATCCTGCTCCGCGCGGGCAAGGTCATGGGGCTGCGCGGCCTCGGGCTGTACCGGCACCTGATCATGCCCGCGTCGCTGCCGTCGTTCGTCGCGGGCCTCAAGCAGGGCTGGGCGTTCGCGTGGCGGAGCCTGATGGCGGGCGAGCTGCTCGTCGTCATCGGCGACACGACCTCGCTCGGCGTGCTGCTGTCGCAGGCCCGGGAGCTGAACAACACCGCCGACATGATCTCCTACATGCTGGTGATCCTGATCATCGGCATCGTGATCGACCGGCTGTTCGGGCTGGCGGACGCCTCCATCCGGCGCCGCTGGGGCGTGGACGAGAACTGACGATCTCTTATCCGGCGAACGCGATCGAGTTTGCCCAGGTCCGGCAAGAAACCCCGGGTACCGGCAGGATCGCACCCGGGAGGTCGCCATACGAGTCAGGCCGCTCGGCCCGGAGATCAGGGCCCGGGTGACGCTGACCTCGACCCTGGTCGCGTTCGTCCTGTCCAGCGCCATGTCCACGCTGGTGCTGGCGGGCAGCAGGCAGCAGACGATCATCGACCGGACCCTGGAGGCCGCGCGGAACGGGGGCCGCGTGGTCGCCGAGATCAACGCGGGCACGCTGCGGCCCGAGATCCGCGGCACCGGCCACGAGCTGCTCCAGGTGGTCGACGCGCAGGGCCGGGTCGTCGCCGCGTCCGAGCGGATGCAGGGCCGTCCGCCGGTGCGCTTCCCGCCGCCCGTCCCGCCGGCGGGCCGGCGGGACGGGCGGAGCTGCGACGTCGACGCGCCCGGCGGGGGCTGCTTCCTCATCGTCGAGTTCAGGGCCGGGACGGGGGCGTCCGCCAAGTACGTCTTCTCGCTGGCGCCCGCGCCGGGGCTGATCCCGCAGCCGAAGCTCGCGCTGCTGCTGCTGATCGGCGTCCTGACCGGCACCGCCGTCGTCGGCTACGGGACGTGGCGGTCGGTCGGCCGCACCCTGCGCCCGGTGGAGGAGATCCGCCGCGAGCTGGACGAGATCACCGCCACCGACCTCGAACGCCGGGTGCCCGAGCCGTCCCGGCGGGACGAGGTCGGGAAGCTCGCCACCAGCGTCAACGCGACCCTCGACCGGCTGGAGCAGGCGGTGGCCCGGCAGCGCGCGTTCGTCGTGGACGTCTCGCACGAGCTGCGCAGCCCGCTCACCGCCGTCCGGATGGAGCTGGAGCTCGCGCTGTCCGGCCCGCAGGACCCCGAGGTCGCCGAGACGCTCCGGGCCGTCCTGATCAACACCGACCGGCTCGCCGCGGTGGTGGACGACCTGCTCGCCCTCTCCCGGCTGGAGGCCGACCGGAACTTCCGCCGCGAGCCGGTGGACCTCACCGCGCTGACGGACGAGGAGGTGCTCCGCCGCCCGCGCCGCACCCAGGTGACGGTCCTGTCGGAGGGCCCGGTGACGGTGAACGGCGGGCGCGCCGAGCTGGCGCGGCTGCTCACCAACCTGATCGACAACGCCGACCGGCACGCGGCGGCGGAGGTGACGGTGATCCTGCGCACCGAGCCGCCGGGCACCGCCGTGGTGGAGATCGTCGACGACGGCGTCGGCGTCGCGCCCGAGGACCGGGAGCGGGTGTTCGAGCGGTTCGCGCGGCTCGCCGAGGGACGGCACCGCGACGCGGGCGGGACCGGCCTCGGGCTCGCCATCGCCCGCGACATCGCCGTCGCGCACCAGGGCACGCTGGTCCTCGCCGACCGCGCGGACGACAAGCCGGGGGCCCGGTTCATCCTGCGCCTGCCGCGCTGACCGCGTTGCGGTCAGGCCCGTCCCGGTCAGGTCAGGCCGAGCGCGGAGCGGAGCCGCTCGCGCTCGTACTCCAGCAGCTCGATCTGCCCCGCGATCTCCTCGCGGGCGGTGAGGTTCTGCGCGGAGTCGATGTTGTCCCCGGCGTCCTCGCGCGGCGGCACGAGGTCCGCCCGGAGCCGTTCGAGGGACTGCTCGATCTCGCGAAGGCGTTCGCGCCGGTCATCGTCATCGTCCGGACGGCCCGCGCCCTTCTCACTCATGGGACCTGCCTTTCTGGGGGGCGACCCCCGACTGCCGAGGGGGAGACGCAGTGATCCTCGCTTCGCTGCGGTCATGCGTCCTCCCTGCGTCGTCGGGGTCAGATGCGGATCACTGTCTTTCCGCGGGCGCCGCCCGCGCGGTTGTCGGCGAGGGCCTCCGCGGCGTCCTCGAGCGGCACCTCGCGCTCCACCCGGACGCGCAGCTCGCTCGCGTCGATGAGGTCGGACAGCCGGTCCAGGAGCGCGGCCGAGGGCTGCTCCTGGAAGTTGACGCCGCGCACCTCGCGGGCGGCCATCGCGTCCGGGCTGATCGACCAGGTCGTGCTGACGAACGTCCCGCCGGGGCGGAGGAGCTGGGCCAGGTGCTCGGCGCCGTCGGTGTCGGCGACCGTGTGCATGATGACGTCGATCCCGTCGCTGTGGACGGCGAGCACCTGCCGGTTGAGGTCGCCCTTGGAGTGGTCGACGGTCTCGGCCGCGCCGAGCCGCCGCATCGTCCCGGCCATGTCGGCGCGGGCGGTGGCGATGACCTTCGCGCCGGTGCGGGCGGCGAGCTGCACGAGGCTCTGCCCGACGCCGCCGGTCGCGCCGACGACGAGGACGGTCTGCCCCTCGTCCACGCGGGCCTCCTCGACCATGCCCAGCGCGGTCATGCCCACGGTCGGCACCGCCGCGGCCTGCGTGTAGATCATGCCCTCGGGCATCCGGGCGACCGGTCCGTCGTCGCGGGCGATGGTGTACTCGCAGTAGCTGCCGAGGCCGCGGGCCACCGAGCCGAACGAGCCGTAGACCTGCTCGCCGGGACGCAGCCGGGTCACGCCCTCGCCGGCCTCCTCCACGACGCCCGCGCCGTCCTGGCCGAGGATCAGCGGGAACGTCGCGTCGACGGAGTCCTTGAGCATCCCGTCCGCGATCTTCCAGTCGACCGGGTTCAGCCCGGCCGCGATCATCCTGACGAGGATCTCCCCCGGCCCGGGCTCCGGGCGCGGCAACTGCATGGGCGCCGGTGTGGCGCCGTACTCGGACACGGCGATGGCTCGCATGACGATCGTCCCCCCGAACGGAATCACTGCGTTGGTGATCTACCCGCCGACGGGACGATCACACAGCACGGTCACGCGGGCGCCTGCCGGCCCGGATCGGCCGGCGGCGGGAAGGTCGGCGGGAAGGTCGGCGGGAACGTGGGCGGGACCGGCGGCTGCCCGTCGTGCCCAGGCCCCGGCCCCTTGCTGACGCGCAGCTCGACGGTGTCGCCGGGCTCGACCGAGCCTGGGTCCGGCGACATCTCGGCGACCGTCCCCTTCGGGTACTCGCGGGACTCCACCGGCTGCCGCACCTGCACCTTGAGCCCGGCCTCGCGCAGCTTCGCGACCGCCTCGCGGAGCTTCATGCCGCGCACGTCGGGCAGCTTCACCTTGTCCTCGCCGGACCCCTTGCTGAAGTACTCCGACGGGGGCCGGTGGAAGGAGCCCGCGCCCGTGCCGGAGAGGGCGCCGAGCATGCTCTGCTGCCAGATCGGCGCGGGGATCGTCGCCCCGAACACCGAGCCGTAGCAGCGGCCGTCCATGCACAGGCCGTCCATCGGGTACCGGTAGCCGCCGCGCGGGTCGCCGACCCACACCGCGGCGGCGAGGTCCGGGGTGTAGCCCGCGAACCAGGCGGCGGAGAAGTCGTCGACGGTGCCGGTCTTGCCCGCGGCGTCGCGGCCGAGGCCCATGCCCTGCGCCGTGCCCTTGGTGAGGACGCCGCTCAGCACGTAGTTCACGGCGTCCGCGACGCCCCGGTCGACGGCCTGGCGGCACTTGCGCGGCGGGACCTTCAGCTCGCGTCCGGACGCGTCCCGGATCTCCCGGATCGCGACCGGCTCGCAGTAGCGGCCCCGCGCGCCGAACGCCGCGTACGCCGCCGCGAGCCGCAGCGGCGACACGGGGTTGAACCCGAGCGTGAACGACGGGTACTGCTCCAGCGGCTTGCCGCTCGCCTGCCGCATCCCGAGCTTCTCGGCCATCTTCACCGTCTCGCAGAGGCCGACCTCCTTCTCCAGCGCGAGGAAGAAGGTGTTCACGGAGTGGTGGGTGCCGGTGACGAGGCTGAACCGCCTGCCGCCCTCGCCGTCCGCCGAGTTGCGCAGCGGCTTGGACGGGTCGCCGACCCGCTGCCCCTTGCAGTTGCGGTAGCCGACGGCGGTGAACTCGCGGGGGGCCATCAGCCGCGTCCCGAACGGCATGCCCTGGTCGAGCGCGGCGGCCAGGGTGAACACCTTGAACGTCGACCCGGCCTGCATGCCGATGCTGGAGCCGTGGCTCGCGTCGGCCGCGAAGTTGATCCAGGTCTTGCCGCGTTCCTTGTCCGGGCCGAGCGCGCGGTCGACCACCATGGCCTTGATCTCGCCGGTGCCCGGCTGGACCATCGCCTCCGCCGCCGCCTTGTGCGCCGAGTTCTTCGGCGGGACGTGCCCGTCGACGGCGCGCTGCGCGGCCCGCTGCGCCACCGGGTCCATCGTGGTGCGGATGGTGAGGCCGCCCCGTTTGAGGAGCTTCTCCCGCGCGGCGGGCGTCGGCCCGAACACCGGGTTCGTCTGGATCTCCCGCTGGACGTAGTCGCAGAAGAACGGCGCTGAGCTGGTCACGCAGCCGCTCTTCACGTCGTCCACCTTCAGCCGGATCGGGAGCCGCGCGGTCGCGTCCGCCGCCGCGTGGTCGATCCAGCCGAGCTCGGCCATCCGGTGCAGGACGACGTTGCGCCGCTCGCGGGCCGCGCCCGGATGCCGCGTCGGGTCGTAGGCGTACGGGTAGCGGATGATGCCCGCGAGCAGCGCCGCCTCGGACAGGCTCAACTCGGCGGCGTGCTTGGAGAAGTAGTGCCGGGACGCCGCCTCGATGCCGTACGCGCCGTCGCCGTAGTAGGCGATGTTGAGGTAGCGGCGCAGGATCTCGTCCTTGGTGTAGCGCTTCTCGATCGCGACCGCGTACCGCAGCTCGCGGATCTTGCGCGCCGCGGAGATCTCCTTGGCCGCCGCCCGCTCGGCCGCCGTGTCGGCCTGGGTGAGCAGCAGGTTCTTCACGTACTGCTGGGTGATGCCGGACCCGCCCTGCGTCACCTGGCCGCTGCCGAGGTTGCTCGCGAGCGCCCGCAGCGTGCCCTGCGCGTCGATGGCGCCGTGGTTGTAGAAGCGGCTGTCCTCGATGGCCAGCACGGCGATCCGGAGGACCGGCGCGATCTTCGACATCGGGACGTCCACGCGGTTCTGGTAGAAGAACGTGGCGATCGTCCGGCCGTCGGCGGCGAGGATCCGGGAGCGCTGCGGGACGCCGGAGGTCGTCAGCCCGTCCGGCTCGGTCCGGAACCAGTCGGAGGCGTCGCGCGCGCCGACCCCGGCCGCGCACGCGGTGGGCAGCACCAGCAGCGCGACGAGCAGCCCGGAGAGACCGCCTAACGCGCCGAGGCCGCGGAGCGCGCGGGCCTTCTCGGCGCGGGACGTCGACGGGGTCAGCCACCGCCGGGACCGCCGCTTTCCATCGCGCCCGGCACGGCGCGCCGGCACGAGATCTCTGACTACGTCAGGATCTCCGGTATCACCCTCAGCCTCAGCCGGCACGCGATCAGAGTAGACGGGTGTCCCCGGCCGGACTACCCCATCGGCGATGTTCGGGGCGAAACCCGACGATTCACTCCGGTCCCCGGCTTCGTTCCCACTGTCGGACACGGTCCCGGAATACCCGCGATACCGTGCGCAACTCCGACTCGGCGTCCAGCCCGCGCGCGGCCGCGTCCCGGACGATCTCGAACAGCCGCGCGCCCACGTCGTTCCGGACGTCCGGATGGTCGGTTTCCTTACCGTCCGGAAGAGCCTCGGCAAGGTCGTCGGGTGCGCCGAGGCGGGCGGCGCGCCGCTGGAGCTGCGCGGCGAGCGACAGCGCGGGCTGGCCCATCGGGACGCCGTCCAGCGCCGACGCCTCCGCGCCGCTCTTCTCCGCCCGCTCCGCCGCCTTGATCTGCTCCCAGTTCGCGTTGACCTCGTCGGCGCCGGAGACGGTCACGTCCCCGAACACGTGCGGGTGGCGGCGGACGAGCTTGTCGACGATCGCGCCCGCCACGTCGTCGATGGTGAACGCGGTCTCGTCCGTGCGCTCGGCGGCCACCACCGAGTGGAACGCGACCTGCATCAGCACGTCGCCCAGCTCCTCGCGCAGCGCGCCGTAGTCGCCCGACTCGATCGTGTCGAGGACCTCGTAGGACTCCTCCAGCAGGTACGGGACGAGGGTCGCGTGCGTCTGCTTGCGGTCCCACGGGCATTCGCGGCGCAGCGTGTCCATCACCGAGACGAGGTCGAGCAGCCGCGCTCCCGGCAGGTCGTAGGACCCGTGCAGCACCTCGACGTCCAGGGGGTCGTCGACGACCAGCGTCCCGATCTCGCGCATCAGCGTCTCGTCGCCCTCGGGCGCGGCCACCCACAGGACGTCGCCGGAGCGCGCGTCGGCGACCAGTCGGGCGGCGTCGGGCTCGGGCACCTCGTCGGCGGCGATCCCGGCGTCGCGCAGGGCCGGCAGCAGCGGATGCCCCGGCCGCGTCCGGACCGCGGACGCGGTGCGCAGCGCGTCCCACGCGCGCCAGGTGAGCAGGCCGGGCGCGACCCGGTGCGTGGTCGCGAGGAGTGTCAGGCCCATGCGCCTCAGATACCCGAATCGGGCGTGGACAGCCGGTACTGCACCGGGCCGATCGCGAACTCGCCCGGGTCGTAGCCGCCGTAGCGCGGGCTGACCTCGATGTCCATGCCGTCGGCGGTGCTGCGGAACAGCTCGTTCCAGCGCTGCCCCGCCTGCTGCGTCTGCGGGGTCGGGAGGTTGCCGGGGCTGGCGCCGAACCGCTGCATCACCGCGAACTGCGTGGCGACCAGCCGCGCCAGGTCGCGGGTGTACGCGCGGGGCAGGCCGCTCGCCAGCGTGACCGACTCGGCCCCGCCCTTGTTGTTCAGCCCCTCGACGGCCGCGTCGACCTCGCCGCCGGTGACGGTCACGCCCGCCTTGTCGGCCACCTTCCGGGCGACCCGGAAGTTGATCAGCAGGGTGAGCGCGCCGCGCAGGTCGGAGTCGGACTCGCCGCCGAGCTGCGCGCCCGGGTTCGCCGAGTTCGAGCGCAGGTCGTTGGCCGCCGGGTCGGCGCGGAACTGGCGCCGCCAGTCGCGGACGGTCTGGTCGAGCTTCGTGACGGTGATGCGGTCGCCGCCGACGAGCGCCGCGGTGCCCGCCTTCTGGGTGCTGCCGCAGCCGGCCAGCGCGCCGGCCGCCAGCACGGCGGCCGCGGCCGCCGTCACGGCCCTCGCGGACACGGACCTACCAGGCACGGTTTCCTCGTCTCGTCGTGATCAGGGAGCGTTGATCGCCGGGATCCGCGCCAGACTACCGGCTGCCGGACGCGGGCGGACCGTCCAGGAACAGCGCCTCCACCAGGTCCGTCGCCCAGGTGAGGAGCTCCTGGTCGCGCAGCGGACGGCCGCCTAGCTGCGCCGTCTTCGGCGCGGGCACGAGCAGCGTGTCGGTCGACGGCTTCAGGATGCTCTTCGGGTACAGCCGCTGGAGCCTGACCTGCCTGGAGTCGGGCAGCCGCGCGGGCGTGAACTTGATGAAGTTGCCCTGGAGCGTGACGTCGCTGAGCCCCGCGCGGCGCGCCTTCGTCCGGAACCGGGCGACCTCCAGGAGGTTCAGCACCGGGACGGGCAGCGGCCCGAACCGGTCCTTCAGCTCCTCGTGGACGGCGCCGATCTCGTCCTCGGACGTGATCGCGGCGATGCGCCGGTAGGCGTCCAGCCGGAGCCGCTCGCCCGGCACGTACTCGTGCGGCAGGTGCGCGTCGACCGGCAGCTCGACCTTGGTCTCGACGGCCTCCGGCTCCCGGCCGCCCTCCTTCAGGTCGCGGACCGCCTCCCCGACCATCCGCACGTACAGGTCGAACCCGACGCCCGCCACGTGCCCGGACTGCTCCGCGCCGAGGATGTTGCCCGCGCCGCGGATCTCCAGGTCCTTCATGGCGACGTACATTCCGGCGCCGACCTCGGTGTGCTGCGCGAGCGTCGCGAGCCGCTCGTGCGCGGTCTCGGTCAGCGGCTGCTCCGGCTGGTACAGGAAGTAGGCGTAGGCGCGCTCGCGGCCGCGCCCGACGCGGCCGCGCAACTGGTGGAGCTGCGACAGCCCGTACATGTCGGCGCGGTCGACGATCAGGGTGTTGGCGTTCGGCACGTCGAGCCCGGACTCCACGATCGTCGTCGCGACGAGGACGTCGTAGTTCTTCTCCCAGAAGTCGACCATGACCTTTTCGAGCTCGTGCTCGTTCATCTGGCCGTGCGCGATCCCGACCCTCGCCTCCGGGACGAGGTTCGCCAGGTTCGCCGCCACCTTGTTGATCGACCGGACCCGGTTGTGCACGAAGAACACCTGGCCCTCGCGCAGCAGCTCGCGGCGGATCGCGGCGGCGATCTGCTTCTCCTCGTACGGCCCGACGAACGTCAGGACCGGGTGCCGTTCCTCCGGCGGCGTCAGGATCGTCGACATCTCGCGGATGCCGGTGAGGCCCATCTCCAGCGTCCGCGGGATCGGCGTCGCGGACATGGCGAGCACGTCCACCTGCGTGCGGAGCCGCTTCAGCTCCTCCTTGTGCTCGACGCCGAACCGCTGCTCCTCGTCGATGACGACCAGGCCGAGGTTCTTGAACCGCGTCTGCGACGACAGGATCCGGTGCGTGCCGACGACCACGTCGACGGTGCCGTTCGCGAGCCCGTCCAGCGTCGCCTCGATCTCCTTGTCGGACTGGAAACGGGAGATCGGCTTCACCACGACCGGGAACGCCGCGAACCGCTCGGAGAACGTCGACAGGTGCTGCTGCACCAGCAGCGTCGTCGGGACGAGCACCGCGACCTGGCGGCCGTCCTGGACGGCCTTGAACGCCGCCCGCACCGCGATCTCGGTCTTGCCGTAGCCGACGTCGCCGCAGATCAGCCGGTCCATCGGGACGGGCTTCTCCATGTCGCCCTTCACCTCGTCGATCGCGGCGAGCTGGTCGGGCGTCTCGACGTAGGGGAACGCGTCCTCCAGCTCGCGCTGCCACGGGGTGTCCGGGGCGAACGGGTGGCCGGGGCTCGCCATCCGCGCCGAGTACAGCCGGATCAGCTCCCCGGCGATCTGCTTGACCGCCTTGCGGGCGCGCGACTTCGCCTTCTGCCAGTCGGCGCCGCCGAGCCGGTGCAGGCTCGGCGCCTCCCCGCCGACGTACCGGGTCAGCTCTTCGAGCTGGTCGGTCGGGACGAACAGCCGGTCGCTCTTCGCGTACTCCAGGATCAGGTACTCGCGGGTGGCGCCCTGGACCGTCCGGCTGACCATCTCCACGTACCGGCCGACGCCGTGCTGCTCGTGGACGACGTAGTCGCCCGGCTTGAGCTGGAGCGGGTCGATGCCGCCGCGCCGCCGGGACGGCATGCGCCGCGCGTCCCTGGTGGACGACTTCTGCCCCGACAGGTCGGTCTCGGTCAGCACGGCGAGCTTGACCGACTCCCAGGTGAACCCGTTGTCGAGCAGCCCGGTCGTGACGGTGACCAGCGCCGGGTCGGGCGGCCCCGCCAGGTCGGCGAGCCGCGCGCCGAGGCCCTCCTCGCCGACGAGCTGGACGAACCGCTCCGCGGGCCCGTGCCCGGCGGTGACCATCACCACGCGCCAGCCCGCGTCCGTCCAGCCCTTGAGGTCGGCGACGACGCGCGAGGTGTCGCCCCGGTACGCCTCCGCGGGCTGGACACCCAAGTTGAGCGCGTCGCCCTCGGGATTCAGCGCTGTAACGCTCCAGCGGGGAAGACCCAGCTCGGTGCTGTGGGCGCGGACGTCGTCGAGCGAGCGGAACGCGGCGGCGCCGAGGTCGATCGGCGCCTCTCCCCCGGCGGCGGCGTTGACCCAGCTCGCCTCCAGGAACTCCTGGCTCGTCCGGACCAGCTCCGCGGACCGGGTGCGGATCCGCTCCGGCTCGCACACGAGCAGCGCGGAGCCGTCCGGGAGCAGGTCGGTGAGCAGCTCCATCCCGTCGGCGAGGACGGGCGAGAACGCCTCCATGCCCTCGACGGTGTCGCCGTCCGCGATCCGGCCGAGGATCTCCGCCAGCGCCGGATGCTCCTCGGCGAGCGACCTCGCGCGCTCGCGGACCGTCTCCGTCAGCGGCAGCTCGCGGCACGGCGGCGCCCACAGCCCGCCCCGCGCCACCTCCAGGGACCGCTGGTCGGCGGCCTTGAAGTAGCGGATCTCCTCGACGGTGTCGCCCCAGAACTCCACCCGGAGCGGGTGCTCCTCGGTGGGCGGGAACACGTCCAGGATGCCGCCGCGCACCGCGATCTCGCCGCGCTTCTCCACCAGGTCGACGCGGTGGTACCCGGCCTCGACGAGGCGGCGGACGACGTCGTCCATGTCGGCGTCGTCGTCGGTGCCGAGGCGCACCGGCTCCAGGTCGGCCAGGCCGGACACGATCGGCTGGAGCACCGCGCGGATCGGCGTGACGACCACGTCCAGCGCGCCGCCCTTGCCCGTGTCCGCGTCCGCGGCCTCCTCGGCGGTCGGCGGGCCGCCCGCGTCCGGGTGGACGAGCCTGCGCAGCACCGCGAGCCGCTGCCCGACCGTGTCCGAGCGCGGCGACAGCTTCTCGTGCGGCAGCGTCTCCCACGCCGGGAAGTGCGCCACCCGGCCCGGGGCGAGGAGGCTGGTCAGCGCGGCGGTGAGGTCCTCGGCCTCGCGGCCGGTCGCGGTCACCGCGAGCACCACGCCCTTCCCGCCGTCCCGCTCGCCCAGGGCGCGGCTCAGCGCGGCGGCGAGGATCGGCCACAGCGCGGCGGGCGCGACCACCTCCTGGTCGGCCCGCGCCGCGCGCAGGGCGCGTTCCAAGCCGGGGTCGGTGCGTGCAAGGTCAACAAGTCCGGAAAGCGTCATCTTCGCCCGTTCGCCCGCGAATTCAGCGATGCACCCCGTGCCAGGGCAGCCCGAAAACCCGGAATCCCAGCGGATCCCGGTGTCGGCTACCAGGGTACGCGCCCGCGCCGGCCGTCCGTCCGCCCGCACGGGAGCGCAGGTCGCGGCACTCGCGGACCCGGAGCCCCCGGAACGGAGCGGCCGGAACGGAGCGCGACACGACCGTTACCAAGAAAGGGCAAATAGCGGACGGAGCGCAGTCGTGCGATTACGCTGCGAGACTGTGACCGATCTGCGTACGCCGCCCACCAGCGACGGTGATCTCTTCTCAGAACGCGCCCGCCAGTACGCCCTAGAGAAGCCCTTGCAGCGGATCCACGTCCTGGAAGCGGGCTGCGGCTGGGGGACGGGCCTCGACCTCGGCGACCGCGACCGCCACGTCACCGGAGTCGACCAGGACTCCTCCGAGCTGCGCGTCCACACCGTCGAGCGCACCGACCTCGACACGTGGCACCTCGGCGACCTGCGCACCGTGCCGCTGCCGCCGCGCGCGTTCGACATCGTCCACGCGACGTACCTGATCGAGCGGGTGCCGCACGCCGAGCTGGTGCTCGACCGGTTCGTCGCGGCGCTCAAGCCGGGCGGGCTGCTCCTCGTCCACCTGCGCGACCGCAACACCGCGTACGCGTTCCTCGACCGGACGCTCCCGCACTGGCTGCACAGGTCGGCGCGCCGCGGGCGGCGGCGGACGCGGCAGGGGCGCGGCGCGCACGCCCGGGTCCCGCAGCCCGCGGGCGATGCCATGCCGCCCGGGAGCGGCGCGGAGCGGGTCCTGGAGCGGGCGGCGCGGCCCGCCGGACGGACGGCCCCGCCGACCGCGGTGTACGAGCGGGTCGCGTCCCGGTCCGGGATGCAGTGGTACTGCGTGATGCGCGGGCTCGTGGTGTGCGAGGAGTACGCGTCCCGCCGGTCGATCGAGGCGCTCGGGGCCGGAACCGGCCCCGCCGACCTGCTGTGCCGGCTGGTCTCGCTGCTGAGCAGGGGACGCCTCACCGCAGACCACAGCGAGGTCACGTTCGTCATCCGCAAGCCCGAGAACCGTTTCGCCCGGGTCATCTGAGGCTGTCCGGGGGTGCGTGCGTCCGCCCTGGCGCAGTATTTTTCCTGCGGAAACTCCCATTCGCACGCACCCGCCCGGCCGCGCGCCGGGCCAGATCGGAGACCGCGGTGACCGACGGCGTACCCGACACGCTGCGCGACCTGCCCGCCTGGACCCCCGGTCCGGTGGAGCTCGCCGACCTCGAGCTGATCCTGGCCGGGGCGTACCGCCCGCTGACCGGGTTCCTCGGCTCGTTCGACGCGGCCATGGTGATCGCGGGCGGCCGGCTCGCCGACGGCACGCCGTGGCCGGTGCCGGTCACGCTGTCGGTGCCGAAGGAGCTGACGGAGCACGAGCGGATCGTCCTCCAGGATCCGGAGGGCGTGCCGGTCGCGCTGCTGGACGTCACCGAGGCGTGGCAGGACCCGACCGGCCAGGGCTGGCGGCTCGCCGGTCCGCTGGAGGCGCTGCGCGCGCCGGCGCACGGAGCGTTCCACGGCCTGCGCCGCCGCCCCGACGAACTGGACCCGGTGGACGCCCCCCTGCTGGCGGTGGCGACCAGGGAGCCGCTGCACCGCAAGCAGCTCGGCCAGCTCAGGCAGGTCGCGGAGCGGCTCGGCGCGGAGGTGCTGGTGCTGCCGCTGCTCGGCGGCGAGCACGACGACTCGCTCGTCCGGGCGCTGCTCGGCGTGCGCCGGGAACTGCCGGACGGCGCTCGGATCGTCCCCGTCCCGCTGCCGGAGCGCGAGGGCGGGGAGCCCGAGCGCGACCTCCTGCTTCGGGCGCGGGTCGCCGCCGCCTACGGCGCGACCCACCTGCTCGCGGACGCGGAAGTGGACGGCGCCGCGATCCCGATCGTGGTGCCGGAGCCGTGGGCCTACGACGCCGACGTCGAGGTGTGGCGGCCGGTCGCGCGGATCGAGCCGGACCACGTCCAGGCGGAGCTGACCGCCGAGCGGCTGGGCGAGCTGCTCGACGCGGGCGAGCCCGTCCCCGACTGGTTCACCCCGCCCGCGGTGGCAGCCGAGCTGGCGATCGCCCGCCCGCCGAAGGTGCGGCGCGGCATCACGGTGTTCTTCACCGGCCTGTCCGGGTCGGGGAAGTCGACGGTCGCGCGCGGCCTCGCCGACGCGCTGGTCGAGCGCGGCGGCCGGACGGTCACGCTGCTCGACGGCGACGTCGTCCGGACGATGCTGTCGTCCGGCCTGACGTTCTCGCGCGCCGACCGCGACCTGAACATCCGCCGCATCGGGTTCGTCGCCGCCGAGATCACCCGGCACGGCGGCACCGCGATCTGCGCGCCGATCGCGCCGTACGCGACGACCCGCGCGGAGGTGCGCCGGATGGTGTCCGCCGTGGGCGACTTCATCCTCGTGCACGTCGCGACGCCGCTGGAGGAGTGCGAGCGCCGCGACCGCAAGGGCCTGTACGCGAAGGCGCGGGCGGGTCTGATCCCCGAGTTCACCGGGATCTCCGACCCCTACGAGGAGCCGGACGACGCCGACCTCGTGCTCGACACGTCCACGATGGCGCCGGACGAGGCGGTCGGCCGCGTCCTCGACCTCCTCGTGGACGGCGGCTGGGTTCGGCCCGCCTGACTCCCGGTGCCTGATCGGTCACTGCCGGTCGGCCGCGACCCGGGTTAACAGGTGTGCAGCGCATGTCCTAGTCTGACGGACGAGTTTTCCTATATGCCTGGTAGGTCATGCCAATGGACTTCGATTGGACGATGGCGTTCGGCTCGTTCCTCGTCGCCATCATCGTCGGGCTCACCGGCATGGGCGGCGGCGCGCTGATGACGCCGATGCTGGTGACGTTCTTCGGCGTCAGCCCGCTCGCCGCCGTGTCCAGCGACCTCGTCGCCGCCGCCGTGATGAAGCCGGTCGGCAGCGCCGTCCACTACCGGCAGGGCACGATCGACCTGCGGCTCGTCGGCTGGCTGTGCGCGGGCTCGGTGCCCGCCGCGTTCTCCGGCGTGCTGCTGGCGAAGGCGCTCGGCGACGGCGCGTCCGTCGAGGACCTGATCGGCAAGGCGATGGGCGTCGCGCTGATGATCGCGGCGGCCGGGCTCGTCGCGCGCGGGGTGCTCGGCCGCCGGGTCCGCGGGGCGCCCGCCGACGAGGCCGAGGGCGCCTCCCGGGTGAAGGTGCGGCCGGTGCCGACCGTGCTGGTCGGCGTGGTCGGCGGGCTCATCGTCGGGATCACGTCCGTCGGCTCCGGCTCGCTGATCATCGTCGCGCTGCTGGCGCTCTACCCGTCCCTCAAGGCGAACCAGCTCGTCGGCACCGACCTGCTCCAGGCCGTCCCGCTGGTGTTCGCGGCCGCCGTCGGCCACATCCTGTTCGGCGACTTCCGGATGGAGGTCACCGCCGCGCTGCTCGTCGGGTCGATCCCCGGCGTGTACCTCGGCTCGAAGATCTCCTCGCGGGCGCCCGGCGGGCTGATCCGCCGCGTGCTGGCGCTCGTGCTCGTCGCGTCCTCGCTGAAGATGTTCGGGGTGGGGGCCGTCCCGCTCGCGTGGACGATGGTCGTCCTGACCTCCGGCACCGTCGCCGTGGCGCTCGTGCTGCGGAACCGCGCCGCCCGGAACCGGGATACGCTGCACTCTCCGGTCGTACCGCCCGGCCTCGCGGGCACGTCAGGAGAGCAGGGCGAGCGTGGACCAACGATGGCCGCATGACACCGTCGACGTCCTCGGCGTCCGGGTCAGCCGCACCGATGTCGCGCAGTTCCGGACGTTCGTGGAAACGGCGATCAAAGACCGGACGAAGCTGACCGTCACCTTCGCCAATCCGGACTACGTGCTCAAAGCGCAGAAAGACCGCGCGCTGCGCGACCTCATGAACGGCTTCGACCTCAACCTCCCGGACGGCTGGGGCGTGGTGCTCGCCGCGCGGATCTTCGGCCGCCCGGTGCCGGGGCGAATGGCGAACGACGACCTCACCGACCACCTGTTCGGCCAGCCCGCCGAGCACGGCTGGCGCGTCTTCCTGTTCGGGAACGCTCCCGGCGTCGCGGAGGCGGCGGCGGAGAACGTCCGGACGTGGTACCCGGGCCTGGAGATCGCCGGGACGCAGCACGGCCACTGGGCCGCCGAGAACGGCCGGATCCCGGACGCGACGGCGGCGCGGCTCGTCGCCGAGATCAACGAGTCGGCCCCGGACATCCTGCACGTCGGGCTCGGCACGCCGCTCCAGCAGCGGTTCGTCACCGAGTACCGGGACGAGCTGACCGCGCCCGTCGTGATCACCTGCGGCGCCTACTTCGAGCACCTCGCCGAACGGCGCGACTACTATCCGGCCTGGGTGCTGAAATTGCGGATCGGCTTCCTGTACCGGCTCGCCAGGGAACCGCGCCGGCTCTGGCGCCGTTACACCGTCGAACTGGGCGCATATCTGACCCGGGTTCTGGTCCACCGAATCCGGAACGGCAAGAGCCGGGACACGTGATCGCGGTCTCCTTCCCGTAGCGCTTTCCCGGAACGGCCGCCGGCTTTCCCGCTTTGTGGTAGTACAGGATGTCATCACTATTCCCGGCCGCACCCCGGAGCACATTCATGCGCCGTTCAATCGCCTGCATCACGGCCACCGCTCTCGCCGCGTCCGCCCTGACCGCCGCGGCGGGCCCGGCGTCCGCCGACCTCGCCCAGGGGTCCGTGGTCTCGGCGAACCCGGTGAACAACACCCCGCACGTGCTTGACGGAACCGTCCGCGCCGTCGCCGTCGTGGGCGGCCTCGTCGTCGTCGGCGGCAACTTCGAGGAGGTGCGCGAGGCGGGCAGCGGCAAGCCCACGCTGAAGCGCCACAACCTCTTCGCGTACGACATGAGCACGGGGAAGGTCAGCACGGCCTTCGTCCCGAAGGTGGACGGCACCGTCCACGCCTTGCAGGCGGGCACGAGCGGCTGGGTCTACCTCGCCGGGACGTTCACGAACGTCAACGGCGCCAAGACCGGCACGGTCGCCTCGCTCAACACCACCACCAACAAGCTGCACACCGGCTTCAAGCCGAACGTGAACTACCGCGTCACGACGATGGTGCGGCGCGGCTCCCGGCTCTACATCGGCGGGACGTTCACGCAGGCGGGCGGCAAGGCCCGCACCGCCGTGGCCCGCGTGGACGCCCTCACCGGCGCCGCCGACGCGGGCTTCAACTTCAGCGTCACCACGCCGCGTTCGGGCGCGCTCAAGGTGTACAAGCTGGCGGTCGACCCGGCCGACACCAAGCTGGTCATCAACGGGACGTTCACCAAGGTCAACGGCCAGAGCCGCCCGCAGATCGCGGTGATCAACACGGGCGCGGGCGCGGCGTCGCTGTCGACCTGGGCGACGACCGAGTACGCCGACGCCTGCAACCTCGGCGCGTTCGACACCTACATGCGCGGGATGGACTTCTCCCCGGACGGCAAGTACTTCGTCGTCGTCACCACCGGCGGCCCCTACGGCACCAGCACGCTGTGCGACTCCGCCGCGCGCTGGGAGTCGTCCGCCACCGGCTCCGGCAAGAAGCCGACCTGGGTGAACTGGACGGGCGGCGACACGCTGCTGTCCACGTCCATCACCGGCGCGGCCGTGTACGTCGGCGGGCACCAGCGCTGGCTCGACAACCCGCAGGGGCACGACTCCGCCGGTCCCGGCGCGGTGTCGCGGCCCGGCCTCGGCGCCCTGAACCCGGCGACGGGCAAGGCGCTCTCGTGGAACCCGACCCGGACGCTCGGGCACGGCGTCGAGGCCCTCGTCGCCGACCCCAAGGGCCTCCTCGTCGGCAGCGACACCGACCAGCTCGGCCACGAGTACCACGGCCGCGTGGGGATGTTCCCGCTGGGCTGAGCCCGGCCGCCTCCGGACGTGACGGGTGTGAAGAAAGCGGCCTTGTGAGATAAAGGGCGGTAACAAAACGGGCCCTATGCGGTGAACAGAGGGCAAAGACCATTGAAATGAAGGGGGCGGCAGTGGCTGAACACGACCCGTTCCCCGGTGGACATCACCGGCCCGGCCCGCGCCGCTCGCAGCCCGTCCCGCCCGGCCGGGCGCGGCGCGCCCGGCGGCGCGGGCCGCGGCCCGCGTTCTACTTCACGACCGCGGGCACCCTCATCGTCGTCGGCTGCTCCGCCGGCGCGATCGCGCTCGGCGGCGGCGCGCTGGACCGCGACGCCCGCACCACGTCCGCCGGGTCCGGGACCGTCGTGCCCGCCGCCGCGGACACCTACGTCGTCCGCGAGATGCCCGGCAAGGGGTTCGGCACCGCGAAGAAGATCACCGCGTCGCTGTGGCCGTCCTGGCACACCGAGGCGTACGTCGCGTTCGACGTCCCCGCCGGGACCCCCCGCGTCACGAAGGCCCGCGTGGAGGTCGTCTTCGACCGGCCCGAGAACCGGCCCCGCGACGTGGAGCTGCGCAGCCTGCCCGGCTCCTGGACGGAGAGCGACACGTCTTGGACGAACCGTCCCGTCGCGGGCCCGGTCGTCGCCACCGCCGTCACCCGCGGCGACCGGATCCTGTTCGACGTCGGCTCCGTCGTGACCGGCCCCGGCCGGTACGCGTTCGCGATCACCAACGGCAGCCCCGGGTCGGCGGCCTCCCTGCACTCGCGGGAGACCGGCGAGGGCCCGCGCCTCGTGCTCAGGACGCGGCGCGGCGACCGGCCGTCGCCGTCCCCGTCCGCCTCCGGCGGGACGCCCGAGCAGACCGCGACGTCGCTGCCGACGCCCGGCCCCGAGCCCACCTGGGAGGTGCCCGAGCCGACCACGCCGCCGTCCGGCGGCACTCCCGGCGGCGGCCGGACGCTCTGCGGCGTCTCCCTCAACCTCAAGTCGGGCGAGACGTTCCAGCGCGCCCTGACCCGCATGGACGGCGAGTACGGCGGGCTTGAGACCGTCCGGCTGTTCTACCGCGGCGTCCCGCCGGCGTGGCCCGGCAACCCGAACACCGGCCACCGGCCGCCGATCATCTCGTTCAAGCTCGCGCCGAAGGACGTCCTGTCCGGCAAGTACGACAAGGCGTTCACCACCTGGTTCGCGACCGCGCCCAGCGACCGCGACGTCTACTGGGTCTACTACCACGAGCCCGAGGACAACATCGCCTCCGGCGAGTTCACGGCCGCCGACTACCGCGCCGCCTGGCGCCGCCTGCGGACCCTCGCCGACAAGGCCGGCAACCCGAGGCTGCACGCCACGCTCGTCCTCATGGGCTGGAGCCTCGACCCGCTGTCCAAGCGCGACTGGCGCGACTACTACCCGGGCCGCGACGTCATCCAGGTCCTCGGCTGGGACGTGTACAACCTCGGCTGGAAGAAGGGCCGCTACGACGACCCGTCCCTCATGTACGACCGGGTCATCGCCACCAGCAGGGCCGAGAAGCTCCCCTTCGGCGTGGCCGAGACGGGCAGCTTCCTGGTCAAGGGCGACAACGGCGACCGCCGCGCCGCCTGGCTGAGAGCCACCAACGCCTACCTCGCGAAGAACCAGGCCCTCTGGGTCGCCTACTTCGACCTCGACTGGAGCACCGGAGACTTCCGCCTCCTGGACCCCCAGAGCAAGACAGCCTGGCGAGAGTTCTGCTAAAGCACCAAGAACCCAAATAGGCAGTGGGTCCCCGGCCGAAGGCTCGGCCGGGGACCCACTGCTTTCCCCGACGCCGCCCCACACCACCGCACGCCCCCGAACCCGCCCCCTCGACACCCTGCCGGACTCGCCTGCCCTGTCACGGCGCCAGACCGCCCTCTTGGACGAGCCCGATTTCAACCCTTCTGGACTCGACCTGAGCGAGGCCACGGGTCGGGCGGCCGTAGGGCGCCCAGCGCCCGGAGGCCGCCCGACCCGCCGAGCGAGGGGCCGCTTCGCGAGACGCGCCAGCGGCTCGGGAAGCGGCCCCTCGCTCGCAACGGGGGTTCCAGGGGGTCGTCCCCCTGGGCAAACACAGCCGAACGGCGGGGCGTTCCCGAGCCGCGAACGCGGACTCGGGAACGCCCCGCCGTTCGTAACGGGGGTTCCAGGGGGTCGCCCCCCTGGACAAACAGGGCTACTTACGAGCGAGAATGATCGTCCACATCGCCGCGCGGCTGGCCGCGTCGGTGGTCGCCGTCTTGCCGCCGTAGCCGCCGGTGGCGACGGTGCCGTTGCTGTCGACGATCAGCGACGTGATGCGGCCGCTGCCGGAGCCGATGCCGGTGCCGCGGGACGTGACGCCGGCCGGGGCCGTCCAGGACGTGGTCGTGGACGACTTGTCACCCCAGTAGGTCACCGCCCAGCCGCCGAAGTCGCCCACGGTGGCCGTCGGGCTGGTGTGGTCGGTGACGGTGCCGCCGTCGATACCCTTGGCCACGGCCGCGACCGGGTCGGTGGCGTTGGTGTTCTCGTACGCCAGCAGCCGGATGTCGGCCTTGGTGTAGTCGCTCAGGCCGACGTTGACCTGGCTTCCGGCGTCACCGGCCTGCGCGACCCGCTTCCAGAGGACGGACGTCGCGCCGCCCACCGACTGCGAGTCGACCTGCGTCCAGCCCGAGGGCGGGGTCGCCATCGACACCGTGCTGCTGTTGAAGGTCAGCACCATGATCAGGCCGTCGCCCGGCTGGACGGTCGGCGGGATCTGCGCGAACGCGGTCTTGACGTTGGCGTTGCCGCCCGACCCGCCGCGGAATCCGATGTTCGCCTGGTTCGGCGCCACCGTGACGTCCTGCGTCTTGGTGCCCGTCCCGCCGCGGTTGTCGGTCACCGTCAGCTTGACGGTGTAGGTGCCGGCCTGCTCGTAGGCGTGCTGCGGCGTGGCGCCGGTGCCGTCCTTGCCGTCGCCGAAGTCCCAGGCGTAGGACGCGATGGTGCCGTCCTCGTCGGAGGACCCGGCGGCGTTGAACGAGCAGTTGAGCGCGTCGCAGTTGGCCGTGAACGCGGCGGTCGGCGCCTGGTTCGGCGTGCCCGCGTAGACGAACACGGTGCGTCCGCGCCAGTCGGCGGTGCTCACCTGGGTGCTGTTGCCGGAGGGCACGCCCGCCTCGGAGAACGCGACGCGGTACAGCCTGCCGCTGCTGTTGCTGACGTAGTAGAGGTTGCCGCCGTCGACGAACATGCCGCCGACCGACGACCAGTTCATGCCCGGGAGGTTGCCGACGGCGGTGGACTCCAGGGCGCCGACGACGTTGCTCTCGGGGTTGAAGGTCCGGTAGTACAGCGCGGACCCGCCGCGCGTGTAGTAGATCCGGCCCTTGTAGTAGAACATGCCGGTGATGTTCGGCACCTGGCCGTGCCAGGTCGTCATCGAGGTGAGCTGGTCGGCGCCGTCGATGGTGGTGGGGGCGCCGAGCGTCGTCCCGTCGAAGGTGCGGCGGCGGAACGTGCCGTCGGACCCGCCGTAGAACAGCTCGCCGTTGAGCATGAACGCGCCGCGGGCCTGCCGCCAGTCGACGCCGCCCGTGTTGTCGCTCACCTCGGCGCCGGCGGTCGTCCCGTCGAACGAGCGGTGCTTGAGGTAGTTCTGCGCGAGGAAGCCGGTGCCGCCCGCGTAGTAGACGTTGCCGGGAAGCTTGCCGGGAACGAGGTTCGGGACGGCCTTCCCGCCGGTGATGGGCAGCAGGGCGAGCTTCTGGTGGTACTCGCCGCCGATGTTGTCGGTGTCGCTGCCGACCCAGAGGCCCTCGTCGGTGGCGAGCATGTCGAACACGCCGACGCCCTTGTCACGGCCGGGGTTCCAGCTGAACGGAAGCCCGCTGACGGGGTCGAGCGCGACGATGCCCTCGCGGCCGACGGCGCCCTGGCCGGGACGGTCGCCCGCGAACGGGTTGTTGGCCCAGCGGAAGTGGCCGCCGGTGTAGATCGCGGTGTCGGTGATCTCGACGGCGTAGGTGGTGTCGCCGCCGGTGAAGTTCACCCAGGTGGGCTGCTGGCCGCCGCCGGTCGCGCCGCTCTCCCAGCGCGCCTGCGTGTCGCACAGCTTCGCGGTGCCGCCGTAGGCGCCGGTGGTCGTCACGACGAAGTACTTGCCGTCCGGCGAGAACTCGATGTCGCGCATGTAGGTGTCGAACGACTGCGAGCACTGGTCGGCGTAGCGGACGGTGTCCCAGTTCGCGAGCTGCGCGGACTGGCCGGTGAGGTCCAGCATGACGATCTGCCGGCGGGTGCTGCCCGCGACCGAGTTGAAGTTGCCGACGCCGACGAGCTTGGACCCGTCGGGGCTGATGTCGAACTTGTACATCGTGGTGATGCCGTCGCCGGTCTGCGTCCCGGCGAAGGACAGGTCGACGAAGTCGTCGCGGGCGCCGGTCTGCGGGTTCAGCGTGGCGAGCGCGACCCGGGGGGCGCCGCCGGCCGTGGTGAAGGTGCCGCCGACGTAGAGCCGCCCGCCGGCGAACCGGAGGTCGCGGACGCGGGCGTCGAGCTGCGGGTCGAACGCGGCGATCGGGGCGCCGGTCTGCGCGCTGATCCGGGCGAGCACGAAGTGCCGGACGCCGTTGATCTCGCTGAAGGTGCCGCCGACGTAGATCGACTGGCCGTCCGGGGCGGGCAGCAGGACGCTGGCCTCGCCCTTGTTGAGGCTGGGCGTGAAGTCCGGGTCGATCGCGCCGGTCCCGGCGTCGAAGGCGAACAGCCGGTTGCGGGTCAGCACCGGCTTGTTCGAGCCCGCCTCCTTCACCTGGGTGAAGGAGCCCCCCACGTAGATCTTGGAGCCGATCTTGATGATCGACTGGACGGTGCCGTCCACGACGTGCGGGGTGTGATCCGCCGGGTCGGCGCTGACGACGCGCCCGTGCCCGGGTTCGGATCCCCGCTGGTCGGCCTGTGCCGGGACGGCGACGGCGAGGCCCGTCAGCGTTCCCAGCACCAGCACCGCCCCAGCGGCGAAGGCCCCCCACCTACGTCTGCCCATCAAGCCCTCCGTGCAAAGTCGAGGCATAGCTGCCCTGTGATGTGTCGTATTGTGCGCGGGAAGGTGACCGGCGCCGTGCCGCGGGTCCGCGAGAACGGCCAGCGTGCCCCGCAGGGTACGCTGCGCACCTCGGGAGGACGCCTCCCACCCCCCTTCGGACGACCGGAAATAGTGGCCGAAAACGGCCACGCTCCGTTGTCGCCCCTGGCTGCGGGGTGAACGTCCTCCAGTCGCGGCGGGGCGGCCCGTGCGCGGACGGACGCCCGGACGGACACTTGGACGGGCGCGCGGACGGACGGTCCGGGCGCCCGGCGGGATCCGCGCACCGGGCGGTGCGTCCAGGGGAACGGAGCGTTGATTGACCGGGATGCGAGGGATCGCGGGGAGCACGCCCCTCGCGCCGGCGCGGCTGCTGCCGTGGCGGCTGCGGCCGGGCTGGCCGCTCAGCGTCGCGTTCCTCGGCTTCCCGCTGTGGTGGATCCTCGGCCTCGCCAACGTGGTGCTGCTCGTGATGACGGTGCCGATGGCGATGACGCTGTGGCGGCGGCGCGGCACGCTGGTCGCGCCGTTCGGGTTCGCGGCGTGGCTGTTCTTCCTGGTCTGGGTCGTCCTCGGCCTGCTCGTGCTGTGGGCGGACGCCCCGCTCGCCGAGCCGGGCGGCGGGTTCAGCCGCCTCCTGGTCTACGGGTGGCGGCTCGCCTGGTACGTCTCGTTCACGGTCGTCCTGCTGTACATCGGCAACCTGAGCGAACGCGAGCTGCCGTCCGGGCGGATCGGCAAGCTGCTCGGCTACATGTTCATCGTGACGACGGTGGGCGGCCTGATCGGCTCGTTCTTCCCGTCCATCCAGCTGACGTCGCCGATGGAGATGGTCCTGCCGCACGGGCTGACGAGCAACTCGTTCGTGCGCGACATCGTCCATCCGAAGGTCGCCGACATCGAGTCGATCCTCGGCTTCGAGCAGTCGCGGCCGATGGCGCCGTTCGCCTACGCCAACACCTGGGGCGCCGCGTACGCCTTCTTCCTGCCGTACTTCCTGCTGACCTGGATCCTGCGCGCCCAGCCGCGGCGCCGGATCGCCGGGTTCGCCATCCTCGCCGCGTCGCTGTGGCCGGTCGTTTACTCGCTGAACCGGGGCCTGTGGGGCGCGCTCGGCGCGATCGGGCTGTTCGGGGTGGTCAAGCTGATCCAGGTGGGCGGCCCGCGGGTGATCGCCTGGACGGCCGGGATGGCCGCCGCCGGGGCGATCGTCGTCGCGCTGTCGCCGCTGCCGGGGCTCGTCCAGGACCGGCTGGACAACCCGCACAGCAACAACCGCCGCACCATGCTCGCCGAGGAGACGACGCGCAGCGTGCTCGCCGGGTCCCCGATCGTCGGGTTCGGCTCGACCCGCAACGTGCAGGGCGACCTCGGCCAGGTCTCCGGCGGCGACAAGGAGGGCTGCAAGGCGTGCGGCTCCCCGCCGCTCGGCACGCAGGGCCACCTGTGGCTGCTGCTGTTCGCCAACGGCCTGGTCGGGACGGTCGCGTTCGCCGCGTTCTTCCTCATCCGCTTCTTCCGGCACTGGCGGGACCGCGGCGCCTACTCGCTCGCGGGGTGCTCGGTGCTGATCGCCCTCGCCCTTTTCATGATCACTTACGACATGGTGGAGGTACCGCTGTACACGGTGATGATCGCGGTGGCGCTGATGTGGCGGGCCAGGCGGGACGCCACCGGCGACCAGGTGCACCCGTTCGCGCGGGCGCTGACCGCCGGGACGTCCCGATGAGCGCCCCGACCGGCGAGCGGGCGGGCGAGCGGGTCCGGGACGCCTGGATCGACGCCGCCCGGGAGCTGTGGCCGGACGCCGCCGTCGCGGCCGTCGGTCCCGGACGGTCCGAGGGCGCCCGCCGCGAACTGGCGTTCCTGCCGGACGCCGAGCACCCGCGGCTGCTCGTCCCGGCCGGGCTGCCGGGCGCGGCGGCGAGCGCGCTGCGCCGGTACAGCCACGACCTCGGCGTGAAGCAGCGGGTGTCGCGCGGCCTCACCGCGACGGCGGTCCGCACCGGGCTTCCGGAGCGGACGCTGAAGGACCGCCTCCGCATCACCGGCGGGGGGCCGTCCATCGAGGACCGGCTCGCCGAGCTGCTCGGCCGCCCGGTCGTGGTCAGCATCGGGCTCGGCAGCGCCCGCGCGAACCGCAAGCCGATCCTGCACGTGCTGTCGCCGGACGGGGAGCCGGTCGCGTTCGTCAAGGTCGGCGACACGGGCACGGCGCGCGGCCTGCTCGCCGGGGAGGCCGCGGCGCTGACCTACCTGAACGGGCGGCTGGACGGCCGGGTCCACGTCCCCCGGCTGCTGCACCACGGCACGTGGCGGGCGCTCGACCTGCTCGTCCTTGAGCCGCTGCCGACGAGCGCGCGCGGCTGGCGCCCGCGCGGCCGGGCCCCGGTCGCGGAGATGCGGGCCCTGTTCGAGGTCGGCGGCGTCGAGCGGACGCCGCTGCGCGACAGCCCCTTCTGGGACGCGACCGCCGCGAGCGTGGCCGATGTCCTCGACGAGGGGCAGCGCGCCCGCTTCGGCGAGGTCGTGGAACGTACCGGCGAGGCGCACGGCGACCTGCCGCTCGACTTCGGCGCCTGGCACGGCGACTGGACGCCCTGGAACATGGCCTGGCACCGCGGCGTCCTCCGCCTGTGGGACTGGGAGCGCTTCGGACGCGGCGTCCCGAACGGCTTCGACCTGTTGCACTACCGGCTCCAGGAGGCCCTACAGAAGGAAAGGCGCACGGCATCCGGCCCGCCCTACGCCACGTGGCCGGACGGCGCCGCCGCCGTCCTGGAGCCGCTCGGCCTGACCGGCGCGGCGGCGGACGCGACCGTCCGGCTGTACCTGCTGGAGCTGTGCCGCCGCTACCTGCTGGCCGCCCAGGAGCCGATCGGCGAGCCGCTGCGCGCCGACACCGAGCGCCTGCTCTCCCTGCTCCACTCCACCATCGCCGGGAGGAACCCGTGATCTCACGCCGTGACGCCCCGCAGTGGGTCAAGGAGGCGGGCCGCGCCGCCACCCGGGCGAGCGGACGCCTCACCTCCGGCGCCCGCGTCATGCCCGGCTTCCTCATGGTCGGGACGCAGCGCGGCGGCACCACGTCGCTGTTCCGGGCGCTCGCCGCGCACCCGGCGGTCGTCCAGCCGAACTTCCACAAGGGCGTGCACTACTTCGACGTGAACTACCCGCGCGGCTTCGGCTGGTACCGCGGGCACTTCCCGGTGCGGGCGCGGGCCGAGCGGCGCGTCGCCGCCGCCATGCCGGACGCGCGGCCGCTGGCGTTCGAGTCGGCCGGGTACTACATGCACCATCCGCTGGCCCCCGAGCGCATCGCCCGCGACCTGCCGGACGTGAAGCTGGTCGCGCTGCTCCGCGACCCGGTGATCCGCGCGTACTCGGCGCACAAGCACGAGCTGGCCCGCGGGTTCGAGACCGAGCCGTTCGAGCGGGCGCTCGACCTGGAGGCCGAGCGGCTCGCGGGCGAGGTCGAGAGGATCAAGGCCGACCCGGCGTACGTCAGCCACAGCCACCGGCACCACTCCTACGTCGACCGGGGCCAGTACGCCGAACAGATCGGACGGCTGTTCGAGCTGTTCGGCCGCGACCGCGTCCACGTCGCCTACGCCGAGGACTTCTTCGCCGAGCCGGAGCCCTGCTACGACGCGATCCTGGAGTTCCTCGGCCTGCCCGCGTGGCGGCCCGACTCGTTCGAGCGGCACAACGCGCGCCCCGGCTCGCCGCTGCCGGACCACCTGCACCGCCGGCTGGCCGACCACTACGCGCCCTGGGACGACAAGCTCGCCGCCCTGCTCGGCGCGGAGCCCGCCTGGCGGCGGAGGGCAGGGTGACCCGGCGGCGATGAGCAAGCGCACCCTCGGCCCGTCCAGCGTGCAGGCGGAACCGCCGCTCGCGCCGGACTCGATCCCCGTGACCCGGTACGCGGGCGCCGTCCGGCGGCACCTCGCGGCGCTGGTGATCGCGGTGGTGGCGGGCTGCGCGCTCGGCGGCGCCAAGGTCGCGCTGACCCCGGCGACCTACACCGCGCACATCTCGGTGCTGGCGCCGCCGGTGGCGCTGCACCCGGGCATCAACATCGGGTCGTCGATCGACACGAACAAGCGCCAGCCGCGCGAGACGACGATGGACACCGAGGCGCAGCTCGTCTGGTCCGACAGCGTGCTGTCCACGCTGTCGGCGAAGCCGGGCTTCCACGCCTCGCGGGACGAGCTGCGCGAGCGCGTCGAGCTGAGCGTGCCGTCCAACACGCACGTGTTCACGATCGGCGTCCGGGCGCGGTCGCCGCGGACCGCGCGGGACGGCGCCTCCGTCGTCGCGGAGGCGTACCTGGGCCTGCGGGCCCGCATCCTCGGCCAGATCCAGGAGCGCAACCGGACGGCCCTGGAGCAGAACCTCAACCTGCTGAAGACGCAGCTCGACGCCCTGCCCGGCGACGAGGACGAGCTGCGCCGCGTCACCACCCGCACCCGCCGCCAGGCGATCATGAAGCAGATCCGGGACGTCCAGCAGCAGATCTCCGGCCTGAAGAGCAGGGCGGAGCAGCCGGGCGAGGTGCTGCGCGCGGCGACGCTGCCGCGGCACCGCGACGACCCGAACCGGGACGTGTCCGTCGCGACCGGGATCGGCCTCGGCCTCCTCGCCTGGGTCGCGTTCGTGCTGCTGCGCGAGACCCGGCCGCGGCGCATCCGGCGGCCCGCCGACATCCGGCTGCACTCCCGGCTGCCGATCATGGTGGAGGCGAGCACGCTCGGCGGCGGGCACCGCGAGGTCTGCCGCCGGCTGCGCAACCTCGTCTTCGACGCCGAGGCGCGGACGGTCCTGGTCGCGGGCGTGCCGGGCGCGGCGGGCACCGAGCTGGCCTACGAGCTGGCGGAGCTGTGCACCGAGGGCGGTTCGGCGTCGACCGTGCTGCGCATCGCCGGGGAGGGCGACGCGGAGCCGCCGTCCCCGGACCCGGTCCCCCGCACGTTCGGGGTGCGGCTGGTGCGCAGCGACGACGACCGGCAGCTCACCCGCGCCGTCGACAAGGCCGGCCGCGAGTCGCGCGTCGTCGTGATCACCACGCCCGACATCACCGGCGCCGACACCATCGCGGCGGCCGCCGCCAGCGACCTCGTCCTGGTCGTGGTGGAGAAGGGCCGCGCGCTCGACCGGGAGGTCGCGAGCGGCGTGCTGGCCCTCGACCAGTCCGCGAACCCGCCCCGCGCCATCGTGCTGACCTCCCCCGCGCTCGCGGGCCCGGCGCCCCGGACCACGCGGCGCACCCCGGCGGAGCCCCCGGTGGGACCTCCGGCAAGATCCCCGCACCGAGCCACCGCTCCCGGACGAGGTTGAGATGAACGGAACCGTCCATGTGCAACACGCGGTTAAAGTCGTGATGAAAAGACATCCGCGGATCGATGAGGGGATTCGTCGTGGGAGCTGACCAGACGGCAGACCCGCAGGGGGGGCAGCTCCTGGCCCTGGTCCGGCGGTACGCGGCGATGCTGATCGTCCTCGGCGTCGCCGGGGCGGGCGCGGGCATCGCGCTGGAGATCGTGATCCCGCCGCCGTACAAGGCGACGGCGACCGTCCTCGTCACCCCCCTTGAGGGCAACCCGTACTCGCCGGAGGGCCGCGGCGACGACCTCGTGAACCTGCAGACGGAGGCGCAGCTCGTCGCCACCGACGGGGTCGCGCGGATCGTCGCGAAGAAGCTCGGGCACGAGGCCGAGGGCGCCATCGGCGTCTCCGCCCCGCCGAACACGCAGGTGCTCAGCCTCACCTACACGACGGGCGACTCCGGCGACGCCCGCGCGGGCGCGCAGGCGTTCGCCGACGCCTACCTGGAGTACCGGACGCAGCGCGCGCAGAGCGTGGTGAACAACCAGCTCACCAAGCTCAAGGCGCAGGCGGCGAAGGTGACGCGGCAGCTCGACCAGGCCAACCGCGAGCTGGCCCTCGCGTCCGGGTCGAAGAAGGCGACCATCGCGCAGCGGATCACCGCCTACAACAACCAGCTCGGCGTGATCGACGAGCAGTCCAACGACATCGCGAGCACCCCGATCGACCCGGGCCAGGTCATCACCCCGGCGGCCGCGCCGAGCGGCCCCGGCATCGTCCGGCCCGCGATGTACGGCGCGGGCGGCCTCCTGCTCGGGCTGGTCGCCGGCTTCGTGATCATGCTGCTCCGGGAGCGGTTGAACCAGCGGCTGCGCAACGCCGAGGCGATCGAGGGGCTCGGCGTCCGGGCGCTCTCCACGATCCCCTCCGGCGGTCCGGGCGGCGACACGCTCGCCCTGGTCAGCGCGCCGAAGAGCCCGGTCGGCGAGGCGTACCGGCGGCTGCGCGCGGCGGTCGTCGCGACCGCGCCGCAGACCCCGGTGGCGCTGCTCGTCACGAGCGCGACGCCCGGCGGCAGCGCCCGGCTGGCGAGCGCCAACCTCGCGGTGTCGCTGGCGTTCGCGGGCGCGAAGACCATCATGATCGACGCGACCACCGAGGACGCCGACATGACGGGGCTGTTCGGCGCCCGTCCCGGCAAGGGCCTGTCGGACACGCTGCTCAGCGGCACCGACCCGGCCACCCTGCTGATCCACACCGACTCGCAGCTCCGGCTGCTGCCGCGCGGGCCGCGCGCCCGCGAGGCCGCGCACCGCTACAGCGGCCCGCGGATGCGCGAGACCGTGAAGGTGCTGCGCCGCCGCAGCGAGTACCTCGTCGTCAACGCGGCGAGCCTGCACGACGCCGACGCGCAGGCGCTGTGCACGTTCGTGGACGCGGTCGTCCTCGTCGTGAACCAGGGCGTGACGACCCGCGAGGAGCTGCGCCAGGCGTACATCGAGGCCGAGCGCGCGGGCGTGACCGTGCTCGGCGCCCTGCTGGAGCCGCCGGAGCAGCGCGGCGGCCGCCCGCAGCGGCAGGCCGCGCCGCCCCGGCAGGCCCGCGCGCCGCAGCGCAGCGGCGAGACGCGGGTGCCCGCGGACACGCGCGGCAGCGGCGAGACCCGGGTGCCGGGCGACGCGTCCCTCGGCTGGGCGGACGAGCAGCCCGTCCCGGACGACCCGCGCCGTCCCGACCCGTCCGACGACGGCGGCTACTGGCCGGGCGGTCCCCGCGCCGAGGACGACCAGGACGCCGACGCCGCGTCCCTGACCACCCAGGCCCTCCCGCAGATCAAGCAGCAGCCGCAGATCAAGCAGCAGCCCCGCGATCCGCGGCAGGCGCCGTCCCGGCAGCCGCGCCGGGCGCCGGGCGGCTCGCGGCGCGGCGCCCCGCCGCAGGGGTCCGCGCGGCCGCGCGGCCCGCTGGCGCTCGAACCGCCCTCGGGTCCGGGCAAGCCGGTCGCGCCGAAGCCGCCCGCGCCGCCGTCGGACCTCGCCCAGGGCGAGGCCGACGCGGCGGCCGAGCAGGCCGAGGCCGCCGCCGCGCTGGAGTCGGCCTCGACGCGGACGCAGGAGGACATCTCCAAGTACATGCCGCCCGAGCAGCCCGACGACGCGCCGGAGGGCCCGGCCGCCGCCGAGCCCGGCCCCGGCATGCCCCGCTACGGGAAGAAGCCGCACAAAGCGGGCCGCCATGCCGGGTCCTGAACCGGAGCCGTCCGGCGGGCCCAATCTGAACAGGCTGGCGAGGGGCGGCGCCCTCAACCTCGTGGGCGCCGCGGTCGCCGGCGTGCAGGGCCTGGCGCTGGTCTTCCTCGTCGCGCACCTGTACTCGCAGCGCATCGCGGGAACGTTCTTCGCCGCGACGTCGCTGTTCATCATCCTGCAGGCGGTGTCCGGGCTCGGCACGGACGCCGGGCTGCTGCGCTGGCTGCCCCGGCACCTCGCGCTCGGCGACCGGGCGGCGGCGCTGCGGACGGTCCCGGTCGCGCTCGTCCCGGTCGCGGCGACGGCGGCGGTCGCCGGTCTCGTGCTGGCCGCGACCTCGTCGTGGACGGCGGGCCACATCGGCGCCGACGACCCCGGCCAGGCGGTCGGGATGGTGCGGGTGCTGGCGCTGTTCCTGCCGCTCGCCGGGGCGCACGACGCGCTCCTCGCGGCGACGCGCGGCTACGGGTCGATGCGGCCGACCGTCCTCGTCGACAAGATCCTGCGGCAGACGCTCCAGGTCGCCGGGGTGATCGCGGCGGCGGTGCTGTCCGACGACGCGACCTGGCTGGCGTTCGCGTGGGCCGCGCCCTACCTGCCGTGCATCGTGGTCGCGGCGCTCTGGTACCTCAAGATCAGCCGCCGTGGCCGGGCCCCGTCCGCCGCGGCCGGACCGGTCGCGCCGGGAGGTTCCGGCTCATCGTGGGAGGGCGCCCCCCCGCACTCCCCGGCCCAGACGGGGTGGGGGCCGCTGGCGAGCGACTTCTGGCGGTTCACCGGGCCGCGCGCGTTCGCGCAGATCTGCCAGACGGCGTTCCAGCGCGCCGACATCGTGCTCGTCGCGGCGCTCAGCTCGCCCCGCGAGGCGGCGATCTACACGGCCGCGACCCGGTTCATCGTGATCAGCCAGCTCGTCACGCAGGCCGTGCAGAACGTCATGCAGCCCGCGGTGAGCAAGCTGATGGCCCTGTCCGACCGGACCGGCGCGCAGCGGATCTTCGCGGTGTGCGCGTCCTGGAACCTGGTGCTCGCCTGGCCGGTGCACCTGTCGATCGCGGTGGGCGCGCCGGTGTACGTCGCGTCGTTCGGCGACGGGTACCGCGGCACCGGCGAGACCGTCACGGTGATCCTCGCGATGGCGATGCTGGTCGCGACCGCGACCGGGGCCCGCGACGTGATGCTGCTGATGGCCGGGCGCAGCGGGCTGAGCCTCGTCAACCAGAGCGCCGCGCTGACCGTGAACCTGGTGCTGAACGTCCTGCTGATCCCGCCGTTCGGGATCGCGGGCGCGGCGGCGGCGCGGGCGGCGGGGCTGCTCGTCCGGACGCTGCTGGCGCTCGTCCAGGTCCGCCGCATCCTCGGCATGTCCCCGGCGAGCGCCGGGCTGTTCTGGGCGGGCGGCTCGGCGGTGGTGAGCTTCGCCGCGGTGCCGCTGGCCGTCCGGCTCGTCGCGGGCTCCAGTCCGGCCGCGCTGGCCGCCGGGCTCGTCCCGGGCGCGGTCCTGTACGTCGTCCTCCTCTGGGCCGGCCGCGAGCGGCTGTCCCTGACCGCCTTCGCCTCCCTGCTCCCGGGACGGCGGGGCCGCCGGCCCGCATCCGGGCCCGCGGGCGTCACCGTCCCGCCGGTCCCCGACACGACACCAGCCACCAACTGAACCCATGATTGAGCGAGGGGGTGTGGGGGGCTCGTCCCCCCACGGGAACCATGACAGGAATTGACCAGGTGCGCCGCAAGTCCCGTGCGGTGCTGCGCAAGAGCGGGCTCGCGCCGAGCGGCCCCGTGTACGGACGGCTGGTCGACGCGGGGCGCTCGCTGCCGATCCCGGCCGCGGCGCGCGTCGCGGTGTCGACCGCCGTGCTGCGCCGCCCGTGGAAGGTGCCCGTCCGGTTCGACAAGCTGCTGGTCGGCGCGCAGGGCGGCTGGACCGCCCGCGAGTTCGCCGACCGCACCGGCGACCTGCTGTGGCCGTCCACCCCGTTCCTCGACGGCCCGCACGTCGGCCTGCTGCGGCTCGCCGACGAGCACGCCGACCTGACCGACGAGCAGATCCTCGGCAGCGCCTACGGGCGGCTCGGGCTGCGCTGCATCGAGGCGGGCGGCAACTACTTCGGCGGCGCCGACGAGGCGGGCGTCCTCGCGGCGGCCCGCGCGTTCGTGGCCCGCTACCGGGGCGAGGAGGTCCCGGGAGGGGCGCCGCGCCCGCAGCAGAGCGGCCCGCAGGACCCGGTGCTCGTCGCGCCCGTCCGCGGCTCGGACCGGTTCCAGATCCTGGACGGCCACCACCGCCTCGCGATCGCGGCGATGAGCGGCGCGGACGGCGCGAGCGTCGTCGCGAAGTGGCTGCCCGTCACCACTCCCCTGCAGGACCTGCTGCTCAAGATGAGCTGGCTCGACGGCACCCACGAGCTGTACCAGCCGATCGACGCGCCCGAGCTGGAGACCGGCTGGACGACCGTCCGGCAGTGCACCGACCGGCTCGCGAAGATGGACGCGTTCCTCGCCGAGCGCGGCGTCTCCGGCGGCCGGTACCTGGACGTCGCGAGCTGCTACGGCTGGTTCGTGTCGCAGATGGCGGGACGCGGGTTCGAGGCCGAGGGGATCGAGCGCGACCCGCTGGCCGTCCCGCTCGGCAAGGCCGTGTACGGCCTCCCCGACGGCGTGATCTCCACGGGCGACGCCGTCGAGTTCCTCGGCGGGCACGACGAGGGCCACTGGGACGTCGTGTCGTGCTTCAGCCTGCTGCACCACTTCGTCCTCGGCCGGGGGTCGGTGAGCGCGGAGGAGCTGATCAGGCTGCTCGACCGCGCCACCGGGCGGGTGCTGTTCTTCGACACCGGCCAGGACAACGAGAAGTGGTTCGCCGAGTCGCTGCGCGGCTGGGACCCGGCCCGCGTCGAGCGGTTCCTGCGCGAGAACACCGGCTTCGACGAGATCGTCGACCTCGGCCCGGACGAGGACGCCCGGCCGCCCTACGAGGACAACTACCGCAGGCACCTGTTCGCGTGCGTCCGGAAGGCGTGATCGGCGGGCGTCTCACGGCCGCGCTGGTGGCGCTCGGCGTGCTGGCGGCGGGCTGCGGCGGGACGGCGGCGCCCGCCGCGTCGCCGCCCGCGTCCGCGCCGCCCGCCGCCGGTGCGGCGGGCGGCCCGGCCGGCGCCGTCTGGACGAGCGGCCTCAACGAGAACGGCCAGCTCGGCCGTCCGGGCCCGGCCAAGGACCCGAACCTCGCCCCGGTCGGCCTGGAGGGGGTCCGCGCGGTCGCGGGCGGCGGGCGGCACTCGCTCGCCGTCAAGGGCGACGGGACGGTCGTCGCGTGGGGCGCCAACGACCACGGGCAGCTCGGCGACGGGACGACCCGCGACAGCCGCGTCCCGGTCCCCGTCCTCGCCCCGGACGGGCAGGACGGCCACCTCGGCGACGTCGTCGCCGTCAGCGCCAACACCGACTTCTCCATGGCGCTGCGCCGCGACGGCACCGTCGTGACGTGGGGCGTCGGGGCGTCCGGCCAGCGCGGCACGGGCGACCGTGAGAGCCCGCTCTACCCGACGACCGTGAAGTCCCCGGACGGGGAGCGCCCGCTCAGCGGGATCACGGCGATCGCCGCCGACGGGCGCACCGAGCTGGCGCTGCGCCGCAACGGGCAGGTGCTCGCGTGGGGCGCCAACACGTTCGGCATGGTCGGCGACGGCACCCGCGAGGACCGGGCGCTGCCGGTGCCGGTCCGCGGCCTGTACGGGGCCGGGCGGCTGAACGGCGTCGTCCGCGTCGCGGTCGGCGGGCAGCACGGCCTGGCGCTGCTGAACGACGGGCGGGTCGCCGCGTGGGGCCACAACGACCTCGGCCAGCTCGGCGACGGGACGCGCCAGGACCGGCTCACCCCGACGCTCGTGTCGGGCGTGGAGGGCGAGGGCCACCTCGGCGGGGTCATCGCGCTCGCCGCCGCCGAGAAGAACAACTACGCGCTCCGCAAGGACGGCACGGTCGTCGCCTGGGGCAACAACACCGCCGGGCAGCTCGGCGACGGGACGCTGACGCTGCGCACGTCCCCCGTCCACGTGGTCGACGAGGACGGCGACGGCAAGCTCCGCGGCGCGGCCCAGGTGTTCGCGGGCGAGGCGTACGGCGCGGCGATCCTCACCGACGGGACGCCGCTGACCTGGGGCGCGGGCGGCAGCGGCCAGCTCGGCTCCGGACGGCGGGCGGCGCGCAGCCGTCCCGGCAAGGTCGCGACGTCGCTCGGCGGCGCCCCCGGGAAGAGCGTGTCCGCGGGCGCCGGGGAACGCCACCTGATCCTGCTCGTGGCCCCCCGAACGCCCTGACCCCTCCTGGAAGACGCTCAGGCGTCCTTGGGCGGCTCGGGCTTGGCGGCCTCGGCCCGCGCCTCGCCCGGGTCGGCCGCGGGCTGCGCGGGCGGCACGAGCGGCTGCCCGCCCCCGGCCGGCGCCCCGGCCGCCGCGGGCTTCGCGGACCGCTTCCGCAGCAGCAGGAACCCGCCCGCCGCCGCCGCGACGACCACGAGGCCGCCGCCGCCCAGCACGAACGGCATCGCCGACCCGCCGTCGTCCTTCGGGCTCGCGGCCACGGACCCGGTCGCGGGGCCGGTCGGCTGCGACTGGGCGAGCGTCCGCTCCTCCTGCTGCGTCTGCGCGGCGGGCGCGGGCTTGCCGTTGTTGCCGGGCTTGCCGGGCTTCGGCGGCGCGTACTTCGACTCGGGCAGCGTCCGGACGAAGTGGAGCAGCGCGAGGTCGGGCTTGCCCTTCGCGCCCGCGACGGCCTTCGTGTAGGCGGACTTCACCTGCGCGTCCGGCAGCGCGTTCGACGACACCTTCAACTGGTCGCCCGCCAGGACCGCGTACGTCCCCTTGCGGTGCATCAGGCCCGGGAGCCGCTGGAGGATCGCCGCCGGGTCGTTCCCCGCCGGGACGATCGCGATGAACACCGCCACGGACCGGCCCTGCGCCGTGCGGAGCAGTTCCTGCGCGCCGTCCGACTGGTAGTACTTCGCGTGCGAGTCGACGTAGTAGCCGCTCTCGGTGATGCCCTCGGCGACCGCGTCGAGGTCGACCTGCGCGTGCGCGGGGACGGCGGTCAGCGCGAGCGCGGGCGTGAGCGCCAGCGCGAGCGTCCCGGACGCGGCGATGCGGCGGGCGGAGATGTGCACGGAAGGGCTCCTTCTAACACTGGGACGGCCTTGACGGACGCGGGGGCGGTAGCGGGGACACTAGCGTCGCGACATGGGAAAAGGTGGTGGAAGCGGGGAAACGGCAGGCATCGGTCAGATTCCGCGTCCCCGGGTGTGCAGGGCGAGCAGGACCCGCTTGCCGGACACCACCCCGGACGCGACCGCCAGCGCGAACGGCACCCGCCGCTCGGCCGGGTTCGCGCGCAGCGCGCGGGCCGACCAGCGCAGCGCGTCCCGCCGCCGGCCGACCGTGGCGCACCCGAACGCGAGCTGCCCGTAGACGCGCCCGGCCGCGCCCGGCTCGCGGCCGATCTCCGGGTAGTGCTCCAGGAACCATTCGAGCGCCGCGACCTTCGTCTCCCACGCCTGCGCGTAGTACGACGTCAGCCCCCACAGCACGCGGACGAGCGGCTCGTCGACGTTCACGACCGGGTGGCGGCGCGCGGCGCGGAGCGCGAGGTCCCAGTCCTCGCCCTGGCTGCCGGGGATCGTCTCGTCCACCATGCCGATCTCGATCAGCGGCTCGCGGCGCGCCACGTAGGTGGACGAGTGGACGCTCATCATCCGGTCCTTGATGAGGGCGTCGTAGGTGACGCTGGTCGTCCCGGCGAGGCGCGGCAGCTCGCGCCCGTCGAAGTCGATGACGATGCCCGAACTGCACAGCACCGCGCCGGGCTCGGCCTCCAGCGCCTTGACCTGGGCGGCGAGCTTGCCGGGCAGCCATGCGTCGTCGTCGTCGCAGAACGCGACGAGGTCGGTGCCGAGGTGCTGGATGCCGGTGTTGCGGGCGCCCGCGAGGCCCGGCGCCCGGGTGTTGGCGATCACCTCGACGCGGTCCCCGGCGAGCGAGGCGTCCGGCTCGGCCCGGTCGAACACGACGACGGCGCGCAGGTCGCCGTCGTACTCCTGGGCGAGGACCGACTCCAGCGCGCGGCGCAGCAGCTCCGGCCGGTTGTGCGTCGGGAGGACGACGCCGACGGAAGGGGGCATCGATGGCCTGCCTTGCTATCGAGGGGAATCGAGGGGGACGGACCGGGAGCCTGGACGGATGCTTTCCGAGCGCGCCGCGGGACGGCGTCCCGCGGCGCCCCGGCTCAGCGCGCGCCGGTGATCATTCCGGCGCCGACGGTGTTGTTGGTGGCCTCGTCGATCAGGATGAAGCCGCCGGTCAGCCGGTTGCGGCCGTAGTCGTCGACGAACAGCGGCTGGGTGACGCGCAGCGAGACGCGGCCGATCTCGTTCAGCCCGAGGCCGGTCGCCTCCTCGTCGCGGTGCAGGGTGTTGACGTCCAGCCGGTAGTGCAGGCCCTTCACGACGGCCCTGGCGGTCCGCGTGGTGTGCTTGATCACCAGCTTGGCGCGCGGCATGAGGGTCCGGTCGGGGGTCATCCAGCACACCATCGCGTCGATGTCCTGCGCGACCTCCGGCCGGTTGTGCGGCCGGGCGATCATGTCGCCGCGGGAGATGTCGATGTCGTCGGCCAGCCGCAGCGTCACCGACATCGGCGCGTACGCCTCCGCGACCGGGCCGCGCGGCCCGTCGATGTGGGTGATCGTCGTGGTCAGCCCGGACGGCAGGTGCACCACCTCGTCGCCCGGCTTCAGCACCCCGCCCGCGACCTGCCCCGCGTACCCCCGGTAGTCGTGCAGGTCGGGGTCGGTGGACGCGTGCGGGCGGATCACGTACTGCACCGGGAACCGCACGTCGATCAGGTTCCGGTCGGACGCGATGTGGACGTGCTCCAGGTGGTGCAGCAGCGACGACCCCTCGTACCACGTCATGTTGACGCTGCGCTCGACGACGTTGTCGCCGTGCAGCGCCGAGATCGGGATGAAGGTCAGGTCGGTCACCTCGAGCTTGGAGGCGAACGCGGTGAACTCGTCCACGATCCGCTCGTACACGCCGCGGTCGTAGTCGACGAGGTCCATCTTGTTGACCGCGACGACCAGGTGCGGGACCTGGAGCAGCGTGGTCAGGAACGCGTGCCGCCGCGACTGCTCCAGGATGCCCTTGCGGGCGTCCACCAGGATGATCGCCAGGTCGGCCGTGGACGCGCCCGTCACCATGTTGCGGGTGTACTGGATGTGGCCGGGCGTGTCGGCGATGATGAACTTGCGGCGCGGCGTCGCGAAGTACCGGTAGGCGACGTCGATGGTGATGCCCTGCTCGCGCTCCGCGCGGAGGCCGTCGGTCAGCAGCGCGAGGTTGGTGTACTCCTCGCCGCGGTCGGCGCTGGTCCGCTCGACCGACTCCAACTGGTCCTCGAAGATCGACTTGGAGTCGAACAGCAGGCGGCCGATCAGCGTGGACTTGCCGTCGTCGACGCTGCCGGCGGTGGCGAAGCGCAGCAGGTCCATGCTCTTGCCGGACGGGGTCGTGCCGGAGAGCGAGGCTCCCCCCGGGGGCTGGGTGGCGGCCATCAGAAGTAGCCCTCCTTCTTGCGGTCCTCCATGGCGGCCTCGCTGGTGCGGTCGTCGGCGCGGGTCTGCCCGCGCTCGGTGACCCGGGTCGCGGCGATCTCCTCCATGACCTCTTCCAGGCTCTCCGCCGCCGACTTCACCGCGCCCGTGCAGGACGCGTCGCCGACCGTCCGGTAGCGGACCGTGGCCTCGAACTCCGGCTCGTCCTCGCCGCGGTTCGCGAACCCGGTCTCGGCGTCCAGGAGCAGGCCGTCGCGCTCGAACACGCGGCGGGTGTGCGCGAAGTAGATCGGCGGGAGCGCCAGCTCCTCGCGGCGGACGTAGTCCCAGATGTCGAGCTCGGTCCAGTTCGACAGCGGGAACACGCGCACGTGCTCACCCTGCACGATCTTCGTGTTGAACAGGTTCCACAGCTCGGGACGCTGGTTCTTCGGGTCCCACTGGCCGAACTCGTCGCGGAACGACACCACGCGCTCCTTGGCGCGGGCCTTCTCCTCGTCGCGGCGCGCGCCGCCGAACGCGGCGTCGAACTGGTGCTCCTCGATCGCGTCCAGCAGCGTCGTGGTCTGCAACCGGTTCCGGGACGCGCGGCGCCCCTTCTGCTCCACGACGCGGCCGCTGTCGATCGACTCCTGCACCGAGGCGACCACCAGCCGCACCCCGACGTCCGCCACCATCCGGTCGCGGAACTCGATCACCTCGGGAAAGTTGTGCCCGGTGTCGACGTGCATCACCGGGAACGGGATCGGCGCGGGCCAGAACGCCTTCTGCGCCAGCCGCAGCATGACGATGCTGTCCTTGCCGCCGGAGAACAGCAGCACCGGCCGCTCGAACTCCGCCGCGACCTCGCGGAAGATATGGATCGACTCTGCTTCTAGCACGTCCAACTGAGACAGCAGGTAATCACAACGCTGCGTCGTCTGAGGCATGGTGTGGGCTCTTTCACGCTGTACTGGCAGATGCAACCGAGTGGCCGCGGGACGGACGTCCCCTCCGGATCGAACGCCCGGCCGCCGCGGAAAAAATCCCGCCCTCGGGCGGGAAGGGGTCAGGGCAACGCGCCGGACACGCTCCCGATGCCGGTCAGCAGCGTCGACGCCGACACGGGATGGCACACCAGGATATCCGGGAGCCGCGGGTCCTCCCGGTTGTACTCCAGCGGGGCCCCGTCGACGCGGGACGCGTGCGCCCCCGCCGCGAGGGCCACCGCCGCCGGGGCCGCCGAGTCCCACTCGTACTGCCCGCCCGCGTGGACGTAGGCGTCCACCTCGCCGAGCAGGACCGCGGAGATCTTCGCCCCCGCCGACCCGATCGGCACCATCTCGACATCGAGGTCTATCTGATCGGCCATCCGCCGGACGAACTCCGGCGGCCGGGTGCGGCTCACCGCGATGCGCAGCTTGCCGGCGTCCGGGGCCGGGACGTGCAGCGGCACCTCGCGGGGCAGCGCGCCGCGCGCCCTGCGCGACCCGGCGGTCACCGGGTCGGGGTCGCCCGCGTCGTCCCGGACCAGCGACGCGCCGCCGGTGGCGTCGGTGCGGAGGATCAGGCCCTGCGCCGGGAGCGCCACGGCCCCGGCGGCGAGCCGCCCGCCGCCGGACGGGTCGCGCCGCCACAGCGCCACGTGCACCGCCCAGTCGCGGCGGCCCTCCTCGGAGAACTCGCGGGTGCCGTCCAGCGGGTCGATGATCCAGACGCGGCCGGCGGTCAGCCGCTCGGCGTCGGCGGTGTTGCGGGTCGGGGCGCGCTCGCCGCCGCCCGTGCGCTTGCCCGCGGCCGCGGACCGGCCCTCCTCGGACAGGACGGCGTCGCCGGGACAGCGCTCGGCCAGCGCCGCCATGAGGTACTCGTGCGACCGCAGGTCGCCCGCGTCCTTGAGGGCCCGCGCGTCGGCGAAGCCCACCTCGTCCCGCACGTCCAGCAGCAGGCGACCCGCCGTGCCGGCGAGCTCCGCCGCCAGCTCGTGGTCGTCCGCGGCCGCATCCACCGTCATCCGTCGATCACATTCCCGATTCGGCTCGTTCTGTCCGATCTACTGTCTCACGCGCGTCCGAGCGCGCCGCGCCCGCGTCAGGGTACGCCCCCGCGGCCACCGGTCGGCGACCGGCAGGGGCGCCCAAGGGTCGCCGAAGGGGTGCCGAAGGGCCCGCGCGGGGCCTCCGGTTCAGTACGCGCCGGAGCCGCGGAAGACCGCCGACCAGGTCTTCCACATGATCTGGAGGTCGAGGGCGAGCGTCCAGTTGTCGACGTAGCGCAGGTCGAGCCGGACGGACTCCTCCCACGTCAGGTCGGACCTGCCGCTCACCTGCCAGAGGCCGGTGAGGCCCGGCTTCACGACCAGCCGCCGGTACACGTCGCCGCCGTACTGGGCGACCTCCTCCGGCAGCGGCGGGCGCGGCCCCACCAGCGACATGTCGCCGCGCAGCACGTTGAAGAGCTGCGGCAGCTCGTCCAGCGAGTAGCGGCGCAGCCAGCGGCCCACCGGCGTCACCCGCGGGTCGGCGCGGATCTTGAACAGCACGCCGTCGTTCTCGTTCTGCTGGAGCAGTTCGAGGCGGCGGGCCTCGGCGTCCGGGACCATCGTGCGGAACTTCAGCACGGTGAACTCGCGGCCGCCGCGCCCGACCCGGGTCTGCCGGAACAGCACCGGGCCGCCCTCGCCGGAGAACTTGATCAGGATCGCGACCAGCGCCAGCAGCGGGCTCAGCGCGAGCAGCGCGCCGAGCGCCGCGACCCGGTCGAACAGGCCCTTGAACACCTTGCGGCCGCCGTCCAGCTCCGGGTGCTCGACGTGCAGCAGCGGCAGCCCGGACACCGGGCGGATCGAGATCCGCGGGCCGGTCACGTCCATCAGCGCGGGCGCGACCACGAGCTCGACGTCGTTGCGCTCGATCTGCCAGGCCAGCCTGCGCAGGGCCACGCCGTCCATCTCCGGGCAGGCGAGCACCGCGACCGAGTCGGCCGCGACGCGGTCGGCCACGGCCGCCGCCTGCGCGAAGTCGCCCAGCACCGGGACGCCCTCCACCTCGGCCACCGCGTCGTCGCCGGACGCGAGCGCGGGCGGAAGGCACACGGCCACGATGTCCATCCCGTGGTAGCGCTTCTTCTGCAGCTCGCGGATCAGGTCGGCCACCGACGTGCGGTGCCCGACGGCGACGACGCGGCGCATACACTCGCCGTTCCAGCGCTTGCGGTGCAGCCACTTGCGCAGCCGGTAGCGGGCGAGCAGGGCGAGGACCGTTCCGAGCGGCAGCGCCATCACCACGTAGCCGCGCGCGACCTCGGTTTTGGTCGCGTACGCGACGATCGCGACGGTCGCGGTGAGGATGAACCCGGCCCGCAGCACCCGGTGGAACTCCTCGTACCCGACGCCGACGTACCGGGGCTGGTAGGCCCGGCACAGCATCAGCGTCGGCACCCACACGATCGGAAGCGCGACGGTCAGCGCCACGTACGGCGCGTTCAGGTCGGTCGGGACGCCGGGGAACCGGAGCACGAACGCGATCACGCCGGCCATCAGCATGCTGAGGAAGTCCAGGTACCCGGCGACCCGCCGGTAGGATCCGCTCCAGCTCTGGAAGGACGGGCGCCGCTGGTCATGGCTGGTCGATGACTCGGCCTGCACCTTGTCAACGACGGCCATATACACCTCTCACCAATCCCCTGTAACGCGCGCCCCGTCAGCGCGATTCACACCGAAGACGGTTGAACGTCGCCTGAGGTTCACATGCATCTTGAACCTCATTTGAGCCGCATCCTATGGCCGCTTTGCCATGGTCAGGTCACGCGGAGGCCGGTACCGGCCCGAGATCGCCGACAGGCAAGGCGAGAAGCGCACGAAAACCCGGCTGTGCCTGTCCGCGTCGACACTGTCGCGTTCCGCTGCGACTGGCCGGATCCGGCCACCCCACTGAAGGCCGTTCAGCCTGCGTGGACGACCTTTTTCAACCCGCGTGGACGTCCATTCAGCCCGCGCCCCCGAACGTTCGACCCGCGCGGAAGGCGTTCGACCCGCCGCGCGGAAGGCGCTCAACCCGCGTGGAAGACGTTCTGCGCCGCGCCGAGCCCGTCGGAGATCAGCGCCTCGACCGCGTCCGCGGCCCGGTCGACCTCAAGGTCGAGGTCCCTGCGCTCCGCGGCGGAGAAGTCCTTCAGCACGAACGCCGCCGGGTCCATCCGCCCCGGCGGGCGGCCCACCCCGAACCTGACCCGCAGGTACTCCCGCGTCCCGAGCGACTTCGTCACCGACCGCAGCCCGTTGTGACCGTTGTCACCGCCGCCCTGCTTCAACCGGATCGCCCCGAACGGGATGTCCAGCTCGTCATGGACGACGACGAGCCGCTCCACCGGCGCCTTGTAGAAGTCGCACAGCCCCTTCACCGGACCGCCCGACTCGTTCATGAACGACCGCGGCTTCGCGAGCACCGCCCGCGCCCCGGCGAGCCGTCCCTCCAGGACGTCCGCCCTGGACCGGTGCGACTTGAACCTGCCGCCGACACGCGCGGCCAGGACGTCCAGCACCATGAACCCCGCGTTGTGCCGGTTCTTCGCGTACGACGGCCCGGGGTTGCCCAGGCCGACGACCAGCCAGAGATCCGCGCTCACCGAACTCCTCCACCCCACGGGCCACCACCACGGGCCACCATCACGGGCCCGCACAACGGGCACGGCCCCGCGGGTGCGCACCCGCGGGGCCGTGAAAGAACATGCCGTGACAGAACACGCCGCGCCCTACCCGGACGGCCGCGTCGCCGCGCGGCCGCGCCGGAACCGCCCGGCCTCCTACTCGGCCGGGGCCTCGCCCTCGCCCTCGGCGCCCTCGCCCGCGGCCTCGGCGGCCTCCGCCGGCTCCTCGCGCTCGGCGGACACGCTGGCGTCGGTGATCTGGAGGATCAGGACGTCCTCGTCGGCGGCGAGCGTCGTCCCCGACGGGAGGCGCAGGTCCTTCGCGAGGACCTGGCTGTCGATCTCCAGGCCGCTGATGTCGAACTCGACGGACTCGGGGATGTGCGTGGCCTCCGCCTCGACGGAGATCTCCACCTCGGTCTGCGCGACCTGGCCGCCCGCCACCACGTCGCCGACGAGCTGGATCGGCAGCGACACGACGACCTTCTCGCCGCGCTTCACGAGCAGCAGGTCGATGTGCTCCAGGAAACCCTTGATCGGGTCGCGCTGGACGTCCTTCGGCAGCGCCAGCTCGGCGCCGCCGTTCAGCCCCTCGATGGTGAGCAGGACGTTCGGCGTCTTGAGCGCCAGCATCAGCTCATGGCCGGGCAGCGAGATGTGCTGGGGGTCGGTGCCGTGACCGTAGAGGACGGCGGGCACCCTGCCGGCCCGGCGGGTGCGCCGCGCGGCACCCTTACCGAACTCGGTGCGCGGCTCGGCGGCGATGCGTACCTCGGACACGGCGAAAACTCCTCATTCTGCGATCCACGGCCGTCCGGGGCGTCCGGACGTCCGTTACGGACGGTTGTGATCCTCGCACGCCGACTGGGGGCGGGCGACTTGAAGATTCTTTGCGTTCTCCAGGGAGCGCGGTACCGGCACGGCACGCACTGGACGACCTGGAGCGGACGCGGGTCGCACAAGTCTAGCCGATCGAAGACCCGCCCCAACCCGGGCCCGGACCGCCACCGGCCCCGTTCCGGGCGGGCGGCCGGCTCCGCCTCCCGGCGGGCGCGCGGCGAACGCGCGGCGAACGCGCGGCGGGCGGCTAGCTCTGCCCGCCGAACAGGCTGGTGACGGAGCCGTCCGAGAAGACCTCGTTGATGGCGCGGGCGATGAGGGGAGCGATGGAGAGGACGGTGAGCTTGTCGAACTGCTTCTCCTCGGGGATCGGCAGCGTGTTCGTCAGCACCACCTCGGAGACGCGGGAGTTCTTCAACCGGTCCACGGCCGGGCCGGACAGCACGCCGTGCGTCGCCGCGACGACCACGCGGCTCGCGCCGTGGTCGAACAGCGCGTCCGCCGCCTTCACGATCGTCCCGCCGGTGTCGATCATGTCGTCCACCACGACGCAGGTGCGGCCCGCGACCTCGCCGACGACGTCGAAGACCTTCACCTCGTTCGCGACGTCCGGGTCGCGCTTCTTGTGGATGATCGCCATCGGGACGCCGCCCAGCCGGTCCGACCACCGCTCGGTCACCCGCACCCGGCCCGCGTCCGGCGCGACGACCGTCACCTGCGAGGTGTCGAGCCTGCTCTCGAAGTGGTGCGCGAGCAGGTCGAGCGCGAACAGGTGGTCGACCGGGCCGTCGAAGAAGCCCTGGATCTGCGCGGTGTGCAGGTCGACCGTGATCAGCCGGTCCGCGCCAGCCGTCTTGAACAGGTCGGCCATCAGCCGCGCCGAGATCGGCTCCCGGCCGCGGTGCTTCTTGTCCTGTCGCGCGTACCCGAAGAACGGCGCCACGACGGTGATCCGCTTGGCGGACGCGCGCTTCAACGCGTCCACCATGATCAACTGCTCCATGATCCACTGGTTGATGGGAGCCGTGTGGCTCTGGATCACGAAGGCGTCCGAGCCGCGGACGGACTCCAGGAACCGCACGAACGTCTCACCGTTCGCGAAGTCGTACGCGGACGTGGGCGTGAGGTCGACTTGGAGGTTGTCGGCAACTTCCCTGGCCAGGTCCGGGTCGGCGCGGCCGGTGAAGAGCATCAGCTTCTTCTGGCCGCTCGCCTTGATCCCACTCACCTCTGACAACTCCCCCTCAATGGCGTGAATTCACGTGGGTCTGTGTCCCCACCGCCCGCGCACCACAAGAGTCCGGCGCACGAGTCGTTCTGTTGTTCGCGGGAGGACGCCGATGTCCTCCCCATCCCCGCCGGACGGCGGGGCAGTCCTCACCCGGACGCGGCCGTTACGGCGCGTCCTCCGCATGGGCCCCCTCGGCCTCGTGGGCCTCCTGAGCCTCCAGGGCCTCCTGGGCGCGGCGGGCCGCCTCGGCGGACGGCGTCCCCGGACGCTTCCGCTCGACCCACCCCTCGACGTTGCGCTGCCGCGCCCGCGCGACCGCCATCGCCCCCGGCGGGACGTCCTGCACGATCACCGAACCGGCGGCCGTGTAGGCGCCGTCGCCCACCGTCACCGGCGCGACGAACATGTTGTCGCTGCCCGTCCGCACATGGGACCCGATGACGCTGCGCCGCTTCTGCACGCCGTCGTAGTTCACGAACACCGAGCTCGCGCCGATGTTGGAGTGCTCGCCGATCTCCGCGTCGCCCACGTAGGTGAGGTGCGGGACCTTCGTGCCCTCGCCGATGTCGGCGTTCTTCGTCTCGACGTAGGTTCCGATCTTGCCCTTGCGGGCCAGCCGCGTCCCCGGCCGGAGGTAGGCGAACGGGCCGACCGACGCCTCCGGGCCGATCTCGGCCTCCACGCACACCGCGTTCACCACGGTCGCGTCCGCGCCGACCGTCGTGTCGGTCAGCGTGCAGTTCGGGCCGACGCGCGCGCCCTCCGCGAGGTGCGTGCGGCCGTGGAGCTGCGTCCCCGGGTGGATCTCGGCGTCGGGCTCGGCGGTGACGTCCACGTCGACCCAGGTACTCGCCGGATCGATGACCGTCACGCCGGCCCGCATGTGCGCTTCGAGGATCCGGTCGTTGAGCTGGCGGCGCGCCTGCGCGAGCTGGACCTTGTCGTTCACGCCCTGCGTCTCGACCCAGTCGGCCGCGAGGTGCGCGCCCGCGCGGTGGCCGTCCGCCCGCACGATCGCGACGACGTCGGTGAGATACTCCTCACCTTTGGCGTTGTCGGTGGTCACCCGCTTGAGCGCGTCCGCCAGCAGCGCGCCGTCGAACGCGTACATGCCCACGTTGATCTCTTTGATCGCGAGCTGCTCGGGGGTGGCGTCCTTGTGCTCGACGATCGCCTCGACGGCGCCGTCGGCGGCGCGGACCATCCGGCCGTAACCGGTCGCGTCCGGCATCTCGGTCGTGAGGACGGTCGCCGCGTTGCCCTCGTCCTCGTGCGTCCGGACGAGCGCCCGCAGCGTCTCGCCGCGCAACAGGGGGACGTCGCCGTTCGTGACCACCACGGTGCCGTCGAGGGCGCCGGTCTGCTCCAGCGCCATCCGGACGGCGTGGCCCGTCCCGTTCCGCGGTTCCTGGACGGCCGTCTCGGCGTCCGGCCCCGCCTCGGCGAGGTGCGCGGCGACCTGCTCGCGCCGGTGCCCGACGACCACGACGAGCCGCTCGGGTTCGAGCTCGCGGGCGGCGGCCAGCACATGGCCGAGCATGCTGCGCCCGCACAGCTCGTGGAGCACCTTCGAGGTACGGGACTTCATCCGGGTGCCCTCGCCCGCGGCGAGGACGATGACGGCGGCCGGGCGGCTCGCAGCGCTCACAAGGAGGCTCCTCGGCATCGCGGACGGGATCGGTTATGGACGCGCCCACCTGCGACATCACGCCGTATCCAGGCCGGACGCACCCGACACGGGCAGGATACCGCCCGCCCCCGCCCTGTCACCCCCACCGCCCGCCCGCGTCGCAGGGACGGACATCTACCACAGCTCCGGCGCAAGGACTCGAACCTTGTCTAAGGGCACCAAAAACCCTTGTGCTGCCGATTACACCACGCCGGATTAAAACGGACGGACCGCCCGGTGACCGGACCCGACCGGCCACCACGATACCGACACCCGTCAGATTTCTCCCGCCGTATCCGGCCGCGCCAGCCAGTCCGGGAGCGGCTCGCGCGCCGCCAGCCAGGCCGCCGGGACCGCCTCGGGGCCGAGATGGGCGGCGACGATGCCGCCGGTCATCGCGGCGGTCGTGTCCATGTCGCCGCCGACCGCGACGCACGCGCGGACGGCCGCCTCGTAGTCGGTCAGCCGCGTCGCCGCGGCCCACAGGACGAACGGGACGGTGTCCTGCGCCGAGATCCGGTTGCCGTTCCCGAGCTCGTGCGCCGCCTCGCGCGGGGACCTGCCCAGCAGCCGGAGAGCCCGCCGCAGGCCGCGCCGCACGTACTCCCCCGCCGTCGTCCACTCCAGGGCCGCCTCGATGAGCTCCCTCGGCGCGATCCTCGTGCCCCGCCCGGCCGCGGCGTGCGCCGCCGCGGCGGCCACCGCGACGGCGCCCGCGATGCCCTCCGGGTTGGCGTGCGTCACCTCCGCGGACAGGGCGGCCTCCTCCGCGGCGCGGGCCGGGTCGTCGCTGAAGAAGGCGCCGAGCGGGGCGATCCGCATCGCGGCGCCGTTGCCGTAGGAGCCGCGCCCGTCGAACAGCTCGCGGGACGCCCGGTGCCAGTGGTCGCCGTTCGCGATCCGGGTCAGCAGCTCGTACGCGCCCGCGCCGTAACGGCGTCCGACGTCCATCCGGGCGGCGAACGACTCCGCCAGCAGATCCTGGTCGATTCGCCCGCGCTGGTTTAGGACGTGCACGACGGAGCACGCCATCTCCGTGTCGTCCGACCAGCCCCACGGCGCGGGCGGCGCGTCGGTCTCGGCGGAGAGGTGCCTGTTGGCGAGGACGAAGAACTGGTCGCCGAAGGCGTCGCCGACGGAGAGGCCGGTGAGGGAGCCTTCGGCGAGGGCGGCGCGTTCCTCCTGGGTGAGGGGCATCCCGCCATCCTCTCGCGCGGGGCCTTCGGGCGTCCGTTGCTTGAGAGTTATGTGGCTTATGGGGCAGATTCCTCCTTAATTTACCGTCCGCCCCTGTCAACTTACGGTTCCGTAGCTTACGTTGGCGTAGGTAAGTGCTCCGACCCGCAGGGAGTGATGACGCATGACCACGGCCCCGGCCTTGGGCCAGCCCCGCGCCGAGCGGCGCCCGGAGATCGCGCCGGAACCACGGGGGAACGCCGAGCGCGTGCTGGTCGCGGTGTTCACCGCCGTCCCGTTCCTGGCGTTGTTCGCGGCCGTCCCACTGGCCTGGGGCAGGTTCCTCGGCTGGACGGACGTCGCCCTGATGGCGGTGTTCTACGTGCTGTCCGCCGGCGGGGTCACGGTCGGCTACCACCGGTACTTCACGCACGGGTCGTTCAAGGCGCGCCGCCCCCTGAAGATCTTCCTGGCGCTGGCGGGGAGCATCGCGATCGAGGGCCCGGTCATCACGTGGGTCGCCGACCACCGGCGGCACCACAAGCACTCCGACAAGGAGCTCGACCCCCACTCGCCGTGGCGCTTCGGCAGCGACTGGAAGGCGTTGTCGAAGGGGCTGGCGTGGGCGCACTACGGGTGGCTGTTCGACGCCAACCGGACGTCCAAGCACCGGTTCGCGAAGGACCTGCTGAACGACCGCGACATCCGCCGCATCCACCTCGCGTTCCCCGGTCTGGTGGCGGTGTCGTTCCTGCTCCCGGCGTTGATCGGCGGGATGGTGACGATGTCGTGGGCGGGCTTCCTGACCGCGCTGTTCTGGGCGGGGTTCGTCCGGATCACGCTCGTCCACCACGTGACGTGGTCGATCAACTCGATCTGCCACACGTTCGGCAAGGAGGACTTCGAGGTCCGCGACAAGTCCCGCAACGTGTGGTGGCTCGCCATCCCGTCGCTCGGCGAGTCGTGGCACAACCTCCACCACTCCGACCCGACGTGCGCGCGGCACGGGGTGCTGAAAGGGCAGGTCGACATCAGCGCGCGGATCATCTGGGCGTTCGAGAAGACGGGTCTGGCCTACGACGTGCGGTGGCCGAACAGTGACAGGCTGGCGGCGAAGCGAACGAATCAGGCGGTATGACCGCCACAATTGGTCCCGTGACTGAACCCGCTCCCAGGACCCGCAGAAAGCGGATGACCGGTAAGGAACGCCGCGAGCAGCTCCTCACCATCGGGCGGACGCTGTTCGCCGAACGCGGCCTGGACGGCACGTCGGTGGAGGAGATCGCGTCGGCCGCGGGCGTCTCGAAGCCCGTGGTGTACGAGCACTTCGGCGGCAAGGAGGGGCTGTACGCGGTCGTCGTCGACCGGGAGTTCGAGCGGCTGCTCGGCCTCGTCACGGACGCGCTGAACTCGGCGATCCACTACCGCGGCAAGCTGGAGAAGGCCGCGCTGGCGCTGCTGGAGTACATCGAGGAGAACCCGGACGGGTTCCGGATCCTCGTCCGCGACTCGCACGGCGGGACGGGCACCGGCAGCTACGCGAGCCTGCTCAGCGAGATCGCGGGCGAGGTGGAGTACGTCCTCGCGCAGGAGTTCGACCGGCACGGCTACGACGACAAGTTCGCGCCGATCTACGCGCAGAGCCTCGTCGGGATGGTGGCGCTGACGGGCCAGTGGTGGCTGGACGTCCGCAAGCCGCGCCGGGAGGAGGTGGCCGCGCACGTGGTGAACCTCGCGTGGAACGGCCTGTCCGGGCTGGAGCCGCGGCCGTCGCTCGACCCGCGGCGCCGCCGCCGGGAGTTGGAGCGGCAGGAGAAGCGCGCGGAGAAGGCCGCCGCGAAGGCGGAGAAGGCCGAGGGACGGGCGGCGGCCAAGGCCGAGAAGGCCGAGGAGAAGGCGCAGAAGGCGCAGCGCCGGGGCCGCCGCGATCCGGAGATCGCACCCGACGCGTCGCCGTGAGGCGGCCCGCCGGGGGCTGACAACCGGTGGCCGCCCGGAGTTCTTCTGAGCGGCCACCGGCCAGGGGTCGCCGGCTTCGGGTCGCGAAACCGGGATGTGCCGGACACCGGTCGGCCCTTCCGAGTTGGCACCGCAGGGGAACGAGTCGCTTCCCTCGGCGGGGCCGGGCGGCATCCCGTCTGCGGACGTCGGTCCCGCGCGCGCTTGCGCGCGGTGTCTCTCGACATCGAGACACAGCATGCCCGCTTCCGAATCTTGATGTCAAGAATCCCCGCGCGGCCGCTGACGGCGGGTTAAGGCTGCTCGGCGGCGAAGGTGAGCGGTCAGACCTCGTCGCGGGTGGCGATCACGAAGACGCGCCGGAACGGGAAGACGGTGCCGTACGGGGCGGTGGGGTAGGCCCGCCTGAGGACGTCCCGGTACTCGGCGAGGAACTCGTCGGTCTCGTCCGGGCCCAGGGCGGACAGGACGGGGCGCAGCGTCGTCCCCTTCACCCATTCCAGGACCGGGTCCTCCCCCTGGAGCACCTGCATGTAGGTGGTCTCCCAGGCGTCGACCGTGAACCCGGGACGGGAGAGCAGGTCGAGGTACCCGGCCGGGCCGAGCACGGGCGGCTCCAGCGCGAACTGGCCGAGCGTGTCCCGCCACCGCTCCGACCGGCACAGGTCGCGGAGCAGGACGTGGCTGGGCGCGCCGAAGTTGCCGGGTACCTGGAAGGCGAGCCTGCCGCCGGGGTTGAGCGCGTCGGCCCACCTGACCAGCAGCCCGTGGTGCTCGGGCACCCAGTGCAGGACGGCGTTGCTGACGATCAGGTCGAGCGGGCCGTCCGGCCGCCAGGTCACGACGTCCCCGACGCGGAAGGAGAGCCGTCCGGGGATCTCGTGCGCGCGGGCCTCGGCGATCATCTCGGGCGAGCCGTCCAGGGCGTCGACGACGGCGTCCGGCCAGCGGGCGGCGAGGGTGGCGGTGAGCTCGCCGCTGCCGCAGCCGAGGTCGGCGACGCGGGCCGGCGGCGGGCCGGTGAGGCGGCCGACCAGGTCGCGGAAGGCGCGCCCGCGCTCGCCGCCGAAGGCCCCGTACTGCGCCGGGTCCCACACTGTGCTCGTCGTCCGGCCCATCGTCCTCCCCGTTCGCCGTATTTATCTCGACGTCAAGAGACATCATCGTCGCCGCCATAGTGTGAAGTCAAGAAGTGAGATCTTTTTCTGCCGTCCGACAGATGCGCCGGGTCGCGGACCCTTCCTAGGCTCGACGGCATGACGGACAGCGGCGTGACCGAGCACGGACGACGGAACGGCTGGGCGCTCGTGCTGGGGCCGGGCGGGCCGGTCGGGACGGCGTGGCTGACCGGCCTCGCCGCCGGGCTGCGGCGGGCGGGCCTCGACCCCGCCGCCGCCGACGTGATCGTCGGGACGTCGGCGGGCGCGATCGCCGGGGCGCTGATCACGACCGGCCGCGACCTCGACGCCCTCGCCGACCTGCCGCCCCGCGACACCCCCCGGCCCGCCCCGGACGGCTCGGCGATGGCGGAGGCGCTCGCGCTCGGCGGCTCCGCCGACCTGGAGCCGGACGAGATCCGGCGCCGCATCGGCAGGCTGGCCCTGGCGGCGACGGCGCTTCCCGCCGAGCAGCACCGGGCGGGCATGCGGTTCCTGATCGGCACGGACGAGTGGCCCGCCGCGCGCCTCCTCGTCACCGGCGTGGACGTCGAGTCCGGCACGCCGGTCGTCTGGGACGCGGGCAGCGGCGTCCCGCTGACCGCCGCCGTCGCCGCGAGCAGCGCCGCGCCCGGCTACGCCGAGCCGGTCCTGATAGGCGGCCGCCCCTTCATGGACGGGGCGTTCGGCGGCGGCTCCAACGCGCACCTCGCGGCGGGCGCGGGCCGGATCGTGCTGATCGAGCCGATGCCCCGGTCCTATGGCGACGCCGGGGCGGACGTCCAGATCGTCCCGGACGAGGCGGCGCTCGAGGCGTTCGGCGGCAACGTCGGCGACCTGACCCGCTGGGCGTCCGTCTACCGCGAGGGGTTCCGGCAGGCGGCGGACGCGGCCGAGCGGATCAGCCGCGTGGTCGGCGGGCCCGTCGGCGGGGCGGTCGGCGAACCGGACGCCTGATCCCGCGGCCGATCACCCTCCTTCCTCGGAATACCAAGACGGGTAAGGTGTCGGCATGCGGGACGAGGTCGACAGTTTGGTCGAGGCGTGGGAGGCCGAGCGGCCGGACCTCGACGTACGGCCCCTGCAGGTGCTGAGCCGCGTGTCCCGGCTGGCCCGGCACCTCGACCGCGCCCGCCGGGGCGTGTTCGCCGACCACGACCTGGAGTCGTGGGAGTTCGACGTCCTCACCGCGCTGCGCAGGGCCGGGGCGCCCTACCAGCTCAGCCCGGGGCAGTTGCTGCGGGCGACGCTCGTCACGTCCGGCACGATGACGAACCGCATCGACCGGCTCGCCGCCGCCGGGCTCGTCGAGCGGCATCCCGACCCGCAGGACAAGCGCGGCGTCCAGGTCCGGCTCACCGCCGCCGGCGAGACGCGGGTGGACGCGGCGTTCGCCGACCTCCTCGACCGGGAGCAGGCCATCCTCGACAGCCTCAGCCCGGAGCAGCGCGCCGTCCTCGCCGACCTGCTGCGGACCCTGCTCGTCCCGTTCGACCTCTGAGCCGGCCCGTTCGGCCTCTGAGCTCGCCCCGTTCGACCTCCGACCGGGGCCCGGCCGTCCTAGCCGATGTCCTCGGCGAGCATCAGCCATTCCTCCTCGACGGAGGCGGCCTCGGCCTGGATCTCCTTGAGGCGGCCGTCCAGCTCCTGGAGCTTGGCGTAGTCGGTGGCGTGCGCGGCGAGCTTCTCGTGCAGCTCGCTCTCCTGCGCGGCGAGCTTCTCCAGCCGCCGCTCGAGCCGGTCCAGCTCCTTGCGGGCCTTCCACTCCTTCCCGCCCTTCGGCTTCGGCGCCGCGGCGGGCGCGGCGGCCCGGTCGGGACCGGCGGCGGCGGGCTTCGGCGCCTGCCCGGCGGCCCGGCGCTCCAGGTACTCGTCGACGCCGCCCGGCAGCATCGACACGCGCCCGTCGCCGAGCAGCGCCACCACGTGGTCGGTGACGCGCTCCAGGAAGTACCGGTCGTGGCTGACGACGACGAGGGTGCCGGGCCAGCCGTCCAAGATGTCCTCGACCTCGGTGAGCGTCTCGATGTCGAGGTCGTTGGTAGGCTCGTCCAGCAGGAGGACGTTCGGCTCGCCCATCAGGAGGCGCAGCACCTGCAGCCGCCGCCGCTCGCCGCCGGACAGGTCGCCGACCGGCGTCCACTGGCGGTCGCCCGGGAAGCCGAGGCGTTCGAGGAGCTGGCTCGCCGTCCACTCGCGCTTGCCGACCGTGATCCGGCGGCGGATCTCCTCCACCGACTCGAGGACGCGCCGGGCCGGGTCGAGGTCTTCGAGGTCCTGCGTCAGATGCGCGAGCTGGACGGTCTTGCCGCGCACCACCCGTCCCGCCGCCGGGCGGACGGAGCCGTCCAGCAGGCGCAGCAGGGTGCTCTTGCCGCTGCCGTTGACGCCGACCAGGCCGACGCGGTCGCCGGGGCCGAGCCGCCACGTCATCCGCTCGAAGATCACGCGACCGGGGTCGCCGACCTCGACGGTCGCGTCCTCCACCTCGAAGACGGTCTTGCCGAGCCGCGCGGTCGCGAACCGGGTCAGCTCGACCGAGTCGCGCGCGGGGGGCTCGTCGGCGATGAGGGCCTGCGCGGCGTCCACCCGGAACTTCGGCTTGGACGTGCGGGCCTGCGGGCCGCGGCGCAGCCACGCCAGCTCCTTGCGGAGGAGGTTCTGCCGCTTCGCCTCGGTGGCGGCGGCGATCCGGGAGCGCTCGGCCTTGGCGAGGACGTAGGCGGAGTAGCCGCCCTCGTAGCGCTCGACCTGGCCGTCGACGACCTCCCAGGTGCGGTCGGTGACCTCGTCCAGGAACCAGCGGTCGTGGGTGACGACGAGCACCGCGTCCTTGCGCCCCTTGAGGTGGCGGGCCAGCCAGTCGATCGCCTCGATGTCGAGGTGGTTGGTGGGCTCGTCCAGCAGCAGGAGGTCGGACTCGGGGACGAGCAGCCGGGCCAGCGCGACCCGGCGGCGCTCCCCGCCGGACATGCCCGCGAGCGGCGCGTCGAGGTCGAGGTCGGCGAGCAGGCCGCCGAGGATGTCGCGGGCGCGCACGTCGCCCGCCCACTCGTGCTCGGCGCGGTCGCCCAGCACGACGGACCGGACGGTCGCGGCGGCGGGGAACTCGTCCCGCTGGGACAGCAGGCCGAGCCGCAGGCCGCGCGCGTGGGTGACGCGCCCGGCGTCGGGCTCGGTCTCCCGCGCGAGGACGGACACGAGGGTGCTCTTGCCGCCGCCGTTGCGGCCGACGACGCCGACGCGGTCGCCCTCGTCCAGCCCGAGGGACACGGCGTCGAGCAGCGGCGACGGCCCGTACGACTTGGCGACGTTCTCAAGGTTCACGAGATTCACGACGCCCACAAGCCTATTGGCCCCGGAGAGCGGATGATCCGGACGCCGTCAGAGGGGCGGCGGCGGACCCTGCGACTCGGGCGGCGGACCCTCCGGCCCCGGCTGCCCGGGCGGCGGCCCCTGCGGGCCGGGCTGTCCGGGCTGCGGCGGGCCGTAGCCGGGCGGCGGGTTCCCCGGTGGCCCGTATCCGGGCGGTCCGTAGCCGGGTTGGCCGTAGCCGGGTTGGCCGTAGCCGGGCGGCGGCGTCCGCTTCTGCCGGTTCGCGATCAGCAGGATGACCGCCACGAGCGCGACGACACCGAGCACGAAGAAGAGGCCCAGGAGGATCAGCAGCAACGGGGGTCCTGAAGAGGTCGTCGACAACGGGGGGACCTCGCAGCGGGAGGAGCGGGCGGTTCCGGCGCCGGGAGGCGCGCGGCGAGCCTACCGCCCGGCGGGCTCCCCGGAAACGGCGTTCTCCGGCGCGTCGCGGCGCAGTTCGCGGTCGCGGCGGACGGCCTGCAGCGCGAGCGTCAGCATCATCGCGACGGCCACGAGGCCCAGCAGCACGGAAAGGTACGTCATCGCTCCACCTCGCCGGGGGGATCAACGCGGGACGGAATCGGTGTCACAGTTACAAGACGTGTTGAGTGTGCACCAGGTTGTCGCGAGTGACGAGGGCTTTCAAGGTTTTCTATTAGGGAAGCTTCCTAATAAAAGGGGTCAGACCGGCCGCCCGCCCGGCCGTCACACCAGCATCGCGCCGGGCACCGGGCCGTAAGCGCGCAGTACCTGGGCCGCTACGCCCGCCCCGTCGAGGCCCTCGGCGATGTCGGCGGCGTCCTCCTCGTCCTCGGCGAGGAACGCGCAAGTGGGGCCGGATCCGGACACGAGCGCGCCGACCGCGCCGAGATCGCGGCCCGCGTCCAGCACCCGGCCGAGCGAGGGGCGCAGCGCCAGCGCGGCGGGCTCCAGGTCGTTCGCCAGGGCCGCGCCGAGGCCCTTCGCGTCGCCGGTCGCGAGCGCGGTCATCAGCGGCTCCGACACCCGCGCCGCCGGGGTCCCCTCCGCGTCCGTGCCCTGCTCCGCGCGGAGGCGGTCGCACTCGGCGTACACGGCGGGCGTGGACAGCCCGCCGTCCGCCGTCGCGAACACCCAGTGGAAGGTGCCGCGGGTCAGCGCCGGGGTGAGCCGCTCGCCGCGGCCGACGCCGACGGCCGTCCCGCCGAGGACGGCGAACGGCACGTCGCTGCCGAGCTCCGCGCCGAGCTCGACGAGGTCGGCGCGGCCGAGGACGGGCTCGTCCCGGTCGTCCCACAGCCGGGCGCAGGCGACCAGCGCGGCGGCGGCGTCGGCGCTGCCGCCCGCCATGCCGCCCGCGACCGGGATGGCCTTGCGGATGCGGATCGCGGCGTGGGCGTCCACGCCGAGCCGTTCGGCGACGAGGCGGGCCGCCCGGGCGGCGAGGTTGCTCTGGTCGGCGGGGACGTCCGCGACGGCCACCCGCGAGTAGGGGGCGGCCTGGACGCGCACCTCGGGCGCCGCAGCGGTCGCGACGGTCACCTCGTCGAACAGCGACACGGCGTGGAACACGTTGACGAGGTCGTGGTAGCCGTCGTCGCGGATGGGCCCCACGCCGAGCTGGAGATTGACCTTGGCGGGGACGCGTACGGTCACTGCGCTCACGGTAAAAACCCTACGGCCATTCCGGACCGCGGACGCCCGGGCGATCAGCCGCCGCTGGTCACCGGAAGGTTGCGCGGGTTGAAGTAGGGCGTGGTCGCGAGCCCGCGCAGCGCCGAGACGGCGTGCTTGTCGCCGGTCACCGCGAGCGCCCGCCGCTTGTCCTTCGCGTTCGCCGCCAGCTCGTTCGAGTTGAAGTAGACGACGGCCTTGACCTGCGGGTCCTGGAGGGTCTTGGACGCCTCCCGGAGCCACTCGGCGCGGCGCTCCCCGTAGGCCGCGGGCACCCCGAACTCGGCGATCATGATGGGCTTGTGCCGGTCGCGGGACCACTGCAGGAACAGCTTCAGCTCCTCCGACAGCTCGCGGTACTCGGAGTCGCCGCGCGGCGGGACGTCCGCGCAGATCCAGTCGACCTGGTCGTCGCCCGGGTAGTAGGAGCCCGCGTGCCCGCCGCCGAAGCCGCGGGCGGTGGGGCACCACACCCAGGCGACGTTGTCGACGCCCTGCTGCTGGAAGATCGTCCTCAGGTGCTTCCAGGCGGCGACGAAGTCTTCGGCGGAGTGGACGCGCTTGCGCGCCGCCGCCGTGTCCATGTCCCGCGACCAGCGCAGGAACACCGGCTTGCCGAGCGCCTTGATCGCGCGGGCGCGGCGCTGCACGAGGTCGTCGTACTCGCCCCGGACGATCTTCTTCGTGTCGGCGCCCGCCCAGGTCAGCAGCAGGTAGCGGTTGCCGTCGACGGCGGACCGGTCCAGTCCGGCGGGGAAGTCGGCCGTCCAGGAGCGGTAGCTCTGCACGATGTCGAGCCGGCGGCCGAGCTCGCGCTCGAAGCCCGCGACCGGCCCCATGCCCGGCTTCCCGGCGTCCTTGCCGGGCGTCTCCGACCCGGACGGCGCGCCCGACGCCGAACCCGGCCCCGACGCCGAACCCGAGGGTGGGCCGGACGCCTTCCCGCCGCGCTCCGGCGGCACCCAGGCCCCGAAGTACGCCCCGTCCTTCGGCGGGACGGGCGCCACCCCGGCCCGCGCCGTCGTCGTGATCCTGGGCGCGGCGCCCGCGCCGCCCCCGCAGCCCGCCGCCACCGTCGCGACCACCGCCGCGGTGGCGAGGAGCGCCGTCCCCACGATCGGCAACCTCGCCCGCGCCGTCCGCGAACGCGCCTTCACATCGACCTCCGGTCGTCCTGGTGTGAGTTGATCTCCCCCGGGCAGGCGGCAGCCCGCACCCCGTGCACGCCTCAGGGGAGTGGGAGCCGATCTCCCCCGCGTGTTGGACGACGATACTCGGCAATTCTGGCGAAGGCGGCCACGTCCAGCGCTTCGCCCCTGGCCCTGGGGTCGACTCCGGCGGCGCGCACGGCCTCCTCCGCCGCCGCCGGGGACCCGGCCCAGCCCGCGAGCGCCGCCCGCAGCGTCTTGCGGCGCTGCGCGAACGCGGCGTCCACCACGGCGAACACCTCCGCGCGGGACGCCTTCGTCGGCGGCGGCTCGCGGCGGGTGAACGCCACGAGCCCCGAGTCGACGTTCGGCGCGGGCCAGAACACGGCCCGGCCGACCGCGCCGGCGCGGCGCGCCTCCCCGTACCAGGCGAGCTTCACCGACGGCACGCCGTAGATCCGGCCGCCGGGGCTCGCCACCATCCGGTCGGCGACCTCCGCCTGGACCATGACGAGCGCCGTCCGCAGCGACGGCAGTACGGCCAGCAGGTGCAGGACGACCGGCACCGCCACGTTGTACGGCAGGTTCGCGACGAGCGCCGTGGGCTCCGGGCCCGGCACGCCGTCGACGCGCATCGCGTCGGCGTGCACGACCTCCAGGCGTCCGGCGAGGTCCGGGGCCCGCGCGGCGACCGTGCCGGGCAGCTCGGCGGCGAGCGCCGCGTCGATCTCCACGGCCACGACCCGGCGCGCCTCCGGCAGCAGCGCCAGCGTCAGCGACCCGAGCCCCGGCCCCACCTCGACCACGACGTCGCCGGGATCGAGGCTCGCCGCCCGGACGATCCGCCGCACCGTGTTCGCGTCGATGACGAAGTTCTGCCCGAGCGTCTTCGTCGGCCTGATGCCGAGCCGCGCCGCGAGCTCCCGCACGTCGGCGGGGCCGAGCAGCCCTCGTGTCTCCCCCACGCCCCGATTGTCCCAGCTAGGAGAACAGGTTGCTCCCGCAGTTCGGCCACTGGCCCTGCCAGCGGCCGTTGACCTTGTTGTAAAGCATCTGGGCCCGGTACGTCTGCTCCGCCGCGGGCGCGTCCGACGGCTTGCCCTTGCCGCCGACCGACGCCCACGAGGCCAGCGAGAACTGGTACAGCCCGTAGTACCCGGCCGGGTTCACGGCCTTCGGGTTGTTGTGGGACTCGCACCGGGCCAGGGCCGTCCAGTTCAGCCGGGCCGCCGAGCCGGACCCCGCCGACTTCGGCCCGACCGCGAGGACCCGCGTGACGGGCTTGCTCTTCACCTTCTTCGTGATGACCTTCTTGACCTTCTTGCCCTTCCGCCGGACGTACGCCCACTGCACGATCAGCACGCCCGGACGTCCCTCCCGCAGCACCTTCTCGCTCCACGGCGGGACGGACGAGCTGTTCTTGCGGACGGTCTTCTGCGGCACCTTCACCACTTCGAGCTTCGGCGCCGACAGCAGCCGCAGCACGTAGACGACGTCGCCGGGCGGCTGGTCGGCGAGCGGCTTGACGAGGTCGTGCGGGCCGAGCGCGACCCGCGCCTGGTCGAGCACCTGCCGGACGGTCGTCCCGGTGGTCATCGCCTCGGTGCGCTTGCCGTCCACGACGATGACGACCTTGCGCGGCGCGGGGCTCGTGCGGGGCGCGTCCGCGGCGGCGGCCTTCTGCGGCCCGGTCGAGCCGCCGCCTCCTCCGCAACCGGCCGCGAGCAGCGCTGCCACGAGCACGACGGCGGAGGGCGCGGACGTTCGGCGCGCGAGATGGCGAGGCACGGGGGGTTCCTCCAGGGGGCCGGGCTCGGGGGGCGCCCGCTCAAAGGCCAGACATTAAGGCCACCCGTCGTGCCTCCGCCACCGCATCGCCCACATCCGCCGCCCCCGCCGCGGGTGACACCGGCCTTACCAGGGGCCTTGCCGACGCCCTCACCAGGGGTCTTACCAGGGGCCGAAGGCGCGCTCCCCGTTCGCGGCGATCGCCGTGCACAACTCCGCCACGTCCACGCCCTTGACCTCGGCCATCGCGCGGACGGTGTGCGGGATCAGGTACGAGGCGTTCGGCTTGCCCCGGTGCGGGATCGGCGTCAGGAACGGCGCGTCCGTCTCGACCAGGAGGAGGTCGAGGGGCGCGACGCGCAGCGCGTCCCGGAGCGGCTCGGCGTTCTTGAACGTGACGTTGCCCGCGAAGCTCATCAGGTAGCCGTGCTCGGCGCACGTCTCCGCCATCCGGGCGTCGCCCGAGTAGCAGTGGAACACGACCGTTTCGGGCGCGCCCTCCTCGTCCAGGACGCGGAGGACGTCGTCGTGGGCGTCCCGGTCGTGGATGACGAGGGCCTTGCCGGTCCGCTTGGCGATCTCGATATGGGCGCGGAACGCGCGGTGCTGGTCGTCCTTCGGCGCCCAGTCGCGGTAGTAGTCGAGGCCCGTCTCGCCGATCGCGCGGACCTTCGGGTGCGCGGCCAGCAGCGCGACGTCGTTCAGCACGGCGTCGGAGATCGCGGTCGTCTCGTTCGGGTGGATCGCGACCGCCGCGTACACGTCGTCGAACTCGGCGGCCGCGTCCACCGCGAAGCGCGACGACGGCAGGTCGCAGCCGATCGTCACGATCCGCGTGACGCCCGCCGCCTTCGCGGACTTGAGCTGCTCGTCCACCGGCGTCTCGACGATGTCGAGATGGCAGTGGCTGTCGAAGACGTCGACGGGCAGGCGCTCTGGAAGCGGCGGATAGGACCTGGATGCCTGCCCGTCGGCGTCTCGGCTCACGTGTTCTCCAGCCGGGCGAGCTCCTCGTCCACCACGGACGAGTCGAGCTTCTTGAACAGCGGGACGGGCTTGTCCAGCGGCACGCCCGGCTTGATCGGCACGGACTCCCAGCGCGCCTCGGTCGCGTAGTCGCCGGTGAGGATGCGGTAGTCCGGACCGCCCTCCTCGGAGACCGTCTTGAGTTCGGGCATGCCGCTCCACACGCCCTCGCCGCCGAGCATCTCGTACACCTTCTGCGACGAGCGCGGCAGGAACGGCGTCAGCAGCGTCTTCGCGTCGTCGACGACCTGCAGCGCGGTGTGCAGGATCGACTTCACGCGGGCCGGGTCGTCCTTGAGCTTCCAGGGCGCCTGGTCGGACAGGTACTTGTTGGCGTCGCGGACGACGTCCAGCGCCTCGGTGATCGAGTTCTTGAACCGGGACCGTTCGAGCTCGGCGCCCACCGCCGGGAACGCGCGGCGGCTGCGCTCCAGCAGCGCCCGGTCGGCGTCGGTGAGGTCGCCCGCCTCCGGGATCGCGCCGAAGTTCTTCGCGGCCAGGTTCACCGACCGGTTGACGAGGTTGCCCCACGCGGCGACCAGCTCGTCGTTGTTGCGCCGGACGAACTCCGACCAGGTGAAGTCGGTGTCCTGGTTCTCGGGACCGGCGACCGCGATGTAGTAGCGCAGGGCGTCCACGTCGTAGCGGGCGAGGAAGTCCTGCACGTAGATGACGACCTGGCGGGACGAGGAGAACTTCCTGCCCTCCATCGTCAGGAACTCCGACGACACGACCTCGCTCGGGACGTTCAGCGCGCCGAGCGAGCCGGGCGTCCCGCCCTTGTCGCCCTGGCCGCTGTAGCCGAGCAGCATCGCGGGCCAGATCTCGGCGTGGAAGACGATGTTGTCCTTGCCCATGAAGTAGTAGGACAGGGCGTCCGGGTCCTGCCACCAGGCGCGCCACGCCTCCGGGTCGCCCTGCCTGCGGGCCCACTCGACCGACGCCGAGAAGTAGCCGATCACCGCGTCGAACCACACGTACAGCTTCTTGGCCGGGTTGTCGCGCCAGCCGTCCAGCGGGATCGGCACGCCCCAGTCGAGGTCGCGGCTGATCGCGCGGGGCTGCATGTCGTCGAGCAGGTTCAGCGCGAACTTGAGCACGTTCGGCCGCCAGGCGAGCGCGCCGTTCTGCTTGCCGCGCAGGTACCGGCCGAGGACCTCGGTGAACGCGGGCAGGTCGAGCATGAAGTGCTCGGTCTCGACGAACTTCGGCGTCTCGCCGTTGATCCGCGACACGGGGTTGATCAGGTCGACCGGGTCGAGCTGGTTGCCGCAGTTGTCGCACTGGTCGCCGCGCGCGCCGTCGTACCCGCAGATCGGGCAGGTGCCCTCGATGTAGCGGTCGGGGAGCGTCCGGCCGGTGGACGGCGAGATCGCGCCCATCGTCTTCTGCGGGAAGATGTAGCCGTTGTCGTACAGGCCCTTGAAGATCTCCTGGACGACCGCGTAGTGGTTCAGCGTCGTCGTCCGGGTGAACAGGTCGTAGGACATGCCGAGGCCGTGCAGGTCTTCGGCGATCACGCGGTTGTACCGGTCGGCCAGCTCGCGGGCGGTGACGCCCTCCTTGTCGGCCTGCACCTGGATCGGGGTGCCGTGCTCGTCGGTGCCGCTGACCATCAGGACCTGGTTGCCCGCCATCCGCTGGTAGCGGCTGAACATGTCGGCGGGCAGCGCGAATCCGGAGACGTGCCCGATGTGACGGGGCCCGTTGGCGTACGGCCAGGCGGGCGCGGTCAAGATGTGACGGCTTGACGAGGACATGCAATCAAGGGTAGTCGCGCGGCGCGGCCCCCGGCACCGGATAAGGCCGCGACGCGATCAACGCCCGTCCGCGCTCGTCCGCGATTCCGGGACGCTCGCCGCGCGCATGCTCCCCTGCTCCTCGGGCCGCGCGGGCTCCGCCGCCCGAACGACCTGGACGGCGGCGGCCGCCGCCAGGAGCCCGGCGACCCACATGACCGAGACGGTGCCGAGGCCGTCGGCCGCGCGTCCGCCCAGCAGGGCTCCGAGCGCGATCGCGGCGTTGAAGACGGCGACGAGCAGGCCCGAGGCCGCCTCCTGGGCGTGCGGGGCCGCCGCGAGCAGCCAGTTCTGCACCGTCACCGAAACGCCGCCGTAGGCGAGGCCCCACAGCATCAGCAGGGCCGCGCCGCCGCCGAGCGACCGTCCCAGCAGCGGGACGAGCAGCACCGTCACGGCCAGCGCCGTCCCGAGCACGAGCAGGGTGGCGCGGGGCGAGCGGACGGCCCGGGCGCCGCTCGCGAAGTTCCCGGCGACGCCCGCGACGCCGTAGCCGAGGAGCAGGACGCCGATCTGCCCCGCGTCCGCGCCGGACACGTCCTCCAGCACGGGACGGACGTAGGTGTACGCGGCGAAATGCCCGGTGACCAGCAGCGCGGTGGCGATCAGGCCCGCGCGGACGCGCGGTTCGGCGGCGAGCCCGGCCATGCCCCGCAGGTTCGTGGAGCGTTCCACCGGCAGCGGCGGCAGCAGCACCGCCATGGCCGCCGCGAGGACGACGGCGAACCCGCCGGCCGCCGCGAACGCCGCCCGCCAGCCCGCGGCCTCGCCGAGCAGCGTCCCGGCGGGCACGCCCAGCACCGACGCGATCGCGACGCCGCTGAACGCGACCGCGATCGCCGTCCCCCTGGAGCGTTCGGGGACGAGCCTGGCCGCGAGCGACGCCGCCAGCGCCCACACCCCGCCCATGCCCGCGCCGACGAGGACCCGCCCGGCCATCAGCGCGACGGCGTTCGGCGACCACGCCGCGACGGCGTTGCCGAGGGCGAGCGTCAGCAGCAGCGCCACCACGACCGGCCGCCGGTCCGCCCGGCGCAGGGCGGGGACGATCAGCGGCGCGGCCACGGCGGCGACGAGGCCCGTGACCGTCAGCGCCAGTCCGGCGACGCCCTCGCTGACGCCGAGCGTCCGCCCGATCGGGGTGAGGAGGCCCACGGGGAGCATCTCGGACGTGACGACGGTGAACGTGGCGGCGGCGACGGCGCCGACCGCCGCCCACGCGGCGAGGCCGCCGCCGTCCGGGGAGGTCGCGTTTCTCATGGCCGGATCACTCATGCCCCGAGTCAACGGCGGCCGGGTCGCCGGAACAACGCCGGGCCGCTCACGGCTGCATTAGTGACGCTCATCGATAGGCACACTGATCGATCACGGAGGCGGGATGCCCGGTCTGGAACTGCGCGAACTCGAATGCTTCCTCGTCCTGGCCGAGGAACTGCACTTCGGGCGCACCGGTGAGCGGCTGTACGTCTCGCAGGGCAGGGTCAGCCAGTTGCTCCGGTCGCTGGAGGCCCGCGTCGGGGCCCGGCTGGTGGAGCGGACGAGCCGCCGCGTCCGGCTCACGCCGCTCGGGGAGGCGTTCCAGCGGAGCCTGCGCCCGGCCTACGACGGGCTGCGCCAGGCGGTGGACGACGCCCGCCTCGCCGCGCGCGGCGTCGAGGGCACGCTGCGGCTGGGCTTCCAGTGCACGGCGAACGACCAGGTGACCGAGGCCGTCTCCCGGTTCCAGGAGCGGCACCCGACCTGTGACGTCGAGCTGGCCGAGGTGCCGCTGCACGACCCGTTCGGAGCGCTGCGGGACGGCGGACTCGACGCGGCGATCGTCCTCGGCCCCGTCCTGGAGGACGACCTGGTCGTCGGCGCGACCTTCTCGCGGGAGCCGCAGACGGTCGCGCTGTCGGTGCGGCATCCGCTGGCCGCGCGGGAGTCGCTGGCGGCGGAGGAGCTGGCCGGGTGCGCGCTGGTCCGGGTGGGCGGCCCGGCCCCGGCCTACTGGCGGGAGAGCTTCTCCCCGTCGGTCACGCCCGGGGGCCGTCCGATCGGGGCCGGGCCGCTGGTCGGCACCCTCCAGGAGGGCCTCGCGCTGGCGGCGGCCGGACGGGCGCTCATGCTGCTGTGCCGGGCCACCGCCCGGGACCACGACCGGGGGGCCGTCACGTACGTGCCGGTGACCGGCCTGCCCGACTCCACGCTGGCGCTCGTCTGGCGCCGCGACCACGAGAACGCCCGGGTCCGCGCCTTCGCGGCAGGGCTGGCGGAGGTAGCGCGCCGGGCGGTGCGCGCTCGCGCGGAGTAACCTGTCCGGCGTCGCGGGGAGCGGAGAGCGGCGCGGTCGCCACGGTCGGCGGCCGCGCGAAGGCAGCGGAGGCGGGGAGCCCAGGCATGGCCCAGACCACGTCCGACCAGGCGGTCGCCGGCGCGCCGGAGACCGGCGCCGGGCCGGGGCCGGCGCGCCGCCCGCTCGGCGCGGTCCTCGGCGCGGTGCCCGGCCGGGTCCGGCGGACGCGGCGCGTGGTGTGGCTGTCCCTGCTCGTCGCGGTGGCGGCGGTGACCGCGCAGTTCGTGCTGATGACGCCGCCGCTGTACTTCGACTCCTACTACGTGTGGCTCGCCGCCCGCGACTGGCCCGACGTCCCGCTCACGCAGTGGCCGTTCGACGAGGTCCCGCACCAGGTCACCCGCATCGGGCTGGTGCTTCCGGCGCGGCTCGTCCAGGAGATCCTCGGCGACGGCCAGGCCGCCTACTTCACCATCGCCGCGCTCGGCGGGTGCGCGTTCTTCGTCGGGACGTACCTCGTCGTCCGGTCGCTGTTCGGCGACGTCGCGGGCCTGCTGTCGGCGGGCGTCCTGATCGTCCACCCGTTCTTCACCATGACGAACCCGTTCGGCCACGAGATCACCTGGTCGACCGGCGTGATGCTGCCGGACATGCCGGGCGCCGGGCTGTTCGCGATCGGCATGGCGGGCCTCGTCGTCGCGAGCCGCCGGACCGGGCGGGCGCAGACCCGCATGCTGCTCGCCGCCGGAACGTTCCTCGGCGCGTCGTTCCTCGTCCGGGAGTTCCTGGCGTTCCTGTTCCTGCCCATCCCGGTCTACCTGGCGCTGCTGCGCGTCCCGTGGCGGCGCAACGTCACGGTCGGCGCGCCGATGCTCGCGATCCTGCTCGCCAGCTTCGTGCACAACCAGCTCGTGTGGGGCAGCCCGCTCGCCGGGCTGATGTCTGCCGCCGAGCACGGCGGGCAGTCCCGCGACTACGTGACCCGCGAGCTCGCCGCCCGCTCGTTCCTGCGCGCCATGCACGACTGGAACCCGCTCGGCCTCGTTTTCACCGCCGCGCTCGGGCTGACGATCGCCGGCTGGGCCGTCACCCGCGACCGGCGGCTCGCGCTCGTCCTCGTGTGGTTCCTCGCGCTCGCCGTGCCGCTGACGCTGTTCTCCGGCGTCCTCGACCCGAACGACATCTCGCTGCGGGCCTGGCTCCAGCGGTACTGGTTCGCGGTGCTGCCCGCGCTGCTCGCGGGCGGGTTCGGGTCGCTGACCCTGATGGTGCGGATGCTGCCGTCCCGGCTGCGGCTTCGGACGCTGGTCGTCCCGGTGGTGGCGGTCGCGCTCGGCGCGACGTACGTGACGGCGGCCGTCCGGGCCGTCCCCGACCTGCCGCGCGACACCGCGTGGCGGCAGTTCCGCGGCTACCTCGCCGGGCACCGCGACATCACGCTGATCTGCGCGGACCGGCGCCTCGCGCAGACCCTCACCTTCTACACGCGGGACGTGTGGGGCGACCCGGTCTGGCGCGGCGAGATCCGCGACTTCCCGCACTACCTCGGGCAGGTGCCGCGCGACGCGACCGAGGGCCCGATGCTCTACACGCGCTGGCGGGGCATGGAGTCGCAGATCGGCGGCGGCTGGCGGCCGTCCCCCGCGCAGGGGTGGCGGCTGATGTGGCGGTCGTCGGACGGCGTCCTGCAACTCTGGAACCCGCCGCCGCTGCCGCCCGAGGACTAGAACCGCCCGAGGACCAGACCCGCGCTAGGAGCGGGTCCAGGCGACCCAGTCGCCCTCGATGGTGCGGCGGCTGTCGACGACCTGCCAGCCGGGCGGCGCGCCCGCGGGCCACGACCTCTCCGCCGGGACGTCCTTCGGCCAGGCCAGCACCACGAGGTCGACGTTCCGGGGCGGCGGCGTCCAGCGGGCGTCGAACACGCTGCCGTCGCTCCACCAGGCCCAGTAGTAGTGGGACAGCCGGATCGTCCACGGGACGTTCCAGTCGACCGCGATGGACCGCTGCGCCCTCAGGTCGACGCTCTCCCGGATGTCGGTGTGCGCGGTCTCGTCCCGCACCAGCGGACGCGCGATCCGCTCCGTCGCGGTGACGCTCATCCCGACCGCGACCACGGCCAGCACCGCCGCGAGCAGCAGCGGGCCGCGCCGCCGCAGCCGGACCGCCGCGACCGCGACGGCGAGCAGCAGGAGGCCCGTCAGCGTCGCGTGCCACAGGCGGAAGGACGTCCAGTCCCACGTGAGGAAGGACGTCTCGGGGAAGTCGTAGCCCGTGTAGGTGTACTGGGTGAGCAGGTCGCCCGCGTACCACTGGACGACGCACGCCGCCCCGACCGTCAGCGCCGCCGCCGCGGCGGCCGCCGCCGGGACCCGCCACGCGCCGCGCAGCAGCACCGCGACGCCCACGGCGAACAGCACGGGCGTGATGGTGGCGAGGTAGCGGCCGTAGACGTAGTTGCCGACGCGGTACTCGACGGGCAGCGCGGCCGACGTGGCGAGCGCGATGGCCGCGACGATCCCGACGATCGTGAGGGCGAGCGCGCGGGTCCGTCCGGCCGAGCACGCCAGCGCCCCGCCCGGCCGGACGACGGCGTACGCCACCGCGACCAGCCCGACCGCCGCGACGCCGCCGGTGGCGACCGACTGGTACCAGACCTGGCCGGTGCCGAGCGACAGCGTCCACGCCCAGCCCCGCGCGTCGGTGAGCCGCTGGACGACGTTGCCGCTGAGGTCGTTGTCGCCCGCCGGGTACATGTGCGGCAGCAGCGAGGCGTTCAGCAGCATCCCGGCCGCCGTGCCCGCGGCGGCGGCGAGCAGGGCGAGCGCCCCGGCGCGCCAGGACCGCCACCGGCACGCCACCGCCGTCGCGACCAGCGCGCCGTGCGCGACGAGCAGCACCGCCCCGCGCGAATGGCAGGCGTAGGCGTACGCGACGAGCAGCGAGGCCCCCGCCCCGGCCAGATGCACCCGAACCGCCGCACCCTGCCCCTTGTGGAGGGACGGCGCCCCACGCCCCCCGGAAACACCCTCAGGGGCCGGAGCCGTCAGCCAGCGGTGGACGAGCAGCAGCCACCCCACCAGGACCACCGGCAGGATCGCGTCGGTCAGCACGAACTCGGAGTAGAACAGCACGCACGGCAGCGCGACCGTGACGTGCGCGAAGACGTACGCCCAGCGCTTGCGGACCTGGAACAGGCGCAGCAGTTGGAAGGCGAGCGGCAGCATCGCCGCGCTGATCAGCGCGTTGACGACCAGCGCGAACCGGTACACCGACACGGGGTCGTCGCTGAGCCAGAACGCCGGGGTCAGCAGGAGCGGGTAGCCGCCCCGGTAGACCGTTCCGTAGGACATGTCCGCGTCGGGGCCGCCGGTCAGGACGCGGGCCGCGAACAGGTAGCCGGACTCGTCCGGCGTCGCGACCGGGACCGTCTGCCCCGACCCGAGCCACAGCCGGACGGCGACCTGCGCCGCCCAGCCGAGCATGAACAGCCACGCCCAGCGGCGGCCGCCGGAGCGGCGGCGTGCGGCGGCGTCCCGGCCCGGAGACGCGACCGGCGGGCGCGCGACGCCCAGTGGCGGGGTGTCGGAACCCGCCGGGATGCGCGTGCTCATCGGCGTGCGGCTCCCCGGGCGCGGGCGTGCTGGGAACGGTGATCCATTGCCGGTCAAGACTGTCACAGTGCCGCCGGACGGGGGGCCGGGGGCGCGCCGGTGGTCAGTCCTCCGACGTGCCGTCCTCGCCGTCGCGCTCGGCCGCCGCCGCGTCCACGTTCCCCGCGGCGACCTTCCCGGCGCCCTTCCCGGCGTCGTCCTTGGCGCTCTGCTCGGCGTCGTCCTCGGCGGCCTTGCGGGCGGCGGCGTCCACCACGCCCGCGGCCTCCTCGGCCGGGTCGGTGAGCGGCGGGTGCTGGCGGCGGCGGATGCCGAGGATGCTGACGAACAGCGAGGCGAAGATGGCCTGGAGGCTCATCACCAGCGCGGTCGCGGCCGGGACGACGATGCGCAGCGAGTGCCGCGGGTCGAGTTCGCCGAAGCTGTTGACCCGCCAGTGCAGCAGCGACGCGACGAGCCCGCCGAGGCCCGCGACGGCGAGCAGCCCGCCGAGCAGCAGCCCGCGCTCCAGGCTCCACCAGTCGATGACCTTCTGGACCCGGCGGTCGTGCGGGAGGAACCCCTCCTGCATCGCGTACACCTTGGTGAGCAAGGCGAACAGCACCGCCTGGAAGCCGATGACCAGCGCGGCTCCCGCCCCGACCAGCGTGTCGACGTCGAACGCGATCTCCCCGACCGTGACCGGTCCGGTGGACAGTGCGATCCCCGCGAGCAGTCCGAGCGTCATGAATACAAGGCCCGGGATGAGGAACAGCCACCGGGGGCTGAAGAGCATGAGGAAGCGGAGATGACGCCAACCGTCACGCCAGGTGTTGAGATGCGGGGGGCGCGACCGCCCGTCCGGGGAGAGGGTGGTCGGCACCTCGCGGATGTCGTAGCCGTGCAGGGTCGCCTTGACGACCATCTCGCTGGCGAACTCCATGCCGCCGGTCTGCAGGCCGAGGCGGAGGATCGCGTCGCGGTCGAAGGCGCGCAGCCCGCAGTGGAAGTCGCCGATCTTGCTGCCGAAGAACAGCCGGCCGACGAAGCTCAGCACCGGGTTGCCGAGGTAGCGGTGCAGCGGCGGCATGGCGCCGTCGGCGATGCCGCCCTTGAACCGGTTGCCCATGACGAGGTCGGCGCCGTCGCGCAGCTCGTCCAGGAACGGGCCGAGCGTGGTGAAGTCGTAGGAGTCGTCGGCGTCGCCCATCGCGACGTACCGGCCGCGCGCGGCGCGGATGCCGCCCATCAGCGCGTTGCCGTACCCCTTGTCGACGACCGGGACGACGCGCGCCCCCGCGTCCCGGGCGAGCTGCTGGCTGCCGTCGGTGCTGCCGTTGTCGGCGATGACGACCTCGCCGTCGATGCCCTTGTCCTCGAAGAAGCCGATCGTCTTGCGGACGCACGTCGCGACCGTCTCGGCCTCGTTCAGGCACGGCATCACTACGGAGAGTTCCACGCGATCTCCTTCGTTACCCCTCGTGACCGTCTGCGGGGCTGTCCGTTTGTCTCGGTTCTTCCGCGCGGCGGCCCGTCATCGTTCATGATGCCTGCCGGGGACGGGTAATGATGGTCGCTCTCGTCAAGAGCACCCGTATCGTGTTGCGCAGTTGCAACCGAAAGGCACTCACCGCCACGGTCGCGGGCGGCAGGCTAGGACGTCAAGCATACGGGCACGGCGGCCCGGAAGGGGTGGGTCTGCTGTGACGCTGGCCGGAGAACGCGAACCGCGCTGCGAAGGGGACCTCGGGGGCGGCGGGGCCGCCGGGCCGGGGGCCCGGCGCGGAAGGGGAGGTACGGCAGTGGTGGGCGATGCTGCGGCCGCGCACGACACGCCCGGCGGGACGGCCACCGCCCCGGATCCGGACGAGGTCTTTACCGACAGGCCGGAAATCGATACGAAGACACATCCGAAAAAGGACGAGACGACGGAAGACTCGTCCGCGGACGGCGCCGGGGCGGAGGAGTCCGCCGGTTCGCGGCGCGGCCGACGCGGCCGCGGCCTGTGGGCGCTCGCCCGCCGCCACCCCGCGTTCAGTGTGATCATCGCCACAGCCGCGCTCATCCGCGTGGTCGCGATGCTCGGCTACCAGCCGGTGATGTTCTTCAACGACAGCTTCGACTACCTCCACGTCGCGACCGACCCGTACCCGCACCCGCTGCGGCCGGACGGCTACGCCTTCCTGCTGTGGTTCCTGAAGCCGTTCCACAGCTTCGCGCTGGTCGCGGGCCTCCAGCACCTCATGGGCCTCGGCATGGGCGTGATGATCTACGCGCTGCTGCGCCGCCGGTTCCGGCTGCCCGGCTGGGGCGCCGCGCTCGCCGCCGCGCCCGTCCTGCTGGACGCCTACCAGCTCCAGCTGGAGCACCTCGTCCTCTCCGACACGATGTTCACGTTCCTCGTGATGAGCGCGGTCACGCTGCTGCTGTGGCGGGACCGGCCGTCCTGGAAGATCGCGGCGGCGGTCGGGCTGCTCGTCGGGATGGCGTGGCTGACCCGCTCGGTCGGGATGCCGGTGCTGGTCGGCGTGCTCGTCTACATGCTGATCCGGCGCAGCGGCTGGCGGCTGCTCGCGGTCACGATGGCGGCGTGCATGCTGCCCGTCATCGGCTACATGGGCTGGTACAAGGCCGAGAGCGGCAAGTTCGCGCTCACCGAGAGCAACGGGATCTTCCTGTACGCGCGGGTCTACAAGTTCGCCGACTGCCACCAGATGAAGGACCTGCCGGTCAGCGAGTACCCGCTGTGCACCGAGCCGGAGAACCGGCTGAAGACGTCCCAGTTCGGCATCTGGAGCGTCCAGTCGCCGCTGAACCGCTACACCGGGACGCGGTTCAGCCCCGACAACAACGCCCTCGCCAGCGACTACGCCAAGCGCGCGATCATCGCGCAGCCGCTCGACTACCTGGGCGTGGTCGCGCACGACTTCCTCCGCGTCTTCCGCTGGGACCGGACGGTCTTCCCCGACCCGGCGACGTACGCGCAGTACGAGTTCCGCACGACGAGCAGGCCGCTGCCCGACTGGCACATGGACGGCAACTCCATCGCGTCGGCCGAGGCCAGGGCGTACGAGCGCGGCGACGCCCGCACCCGCGTCGTCGAGCCGTTCGCCGGGGTCGCCCGCGGCTACCAGGACGTGTTCTACCTGCGCGGGTCGATGCTCGGCGTCGTCCTGCTGATCGGGCTCGCCGGGCTCGCCGGGATGTGGCGGCGGTTCGGCGGCGAGGCGCTGCTGCCCTGGACGCTCGCGACCGGGCTGCTGCTCGCGCCCGCCGCGACCGCCGAGTTCGACTACCGGTACGTGCTGCCCGCCGTCCCGCTCGCGGCGCTCGCGGCGGGGATCGCGTTCAGACCCGCGTCGCGCGCGACGTTCAAGGGCTGGACGCGCCGCCTCCGCCGGCGCGGCGACGATCCGGAGCGGGCGGAGGCCCCCGCCCCGGAGAGCCCCGCGCCGCGCGACACGGCGGAGGTCCCGGCCTAGCGGCTCGCCGACCGGCGGTCCGCCTCGCGGGCCGCCCGCGGGCGGCCCGCGAGGCGCCTCACCCGCTTCGCCCGCCGGTCACCCCGCCGGTCACCAGGCGTGCATGCGGCGGAGGTGGTACACCATCGCCACGTCTCCGTTGCCGTTCGCCTTCGGCACCTCGCTCTGCCTGCGCCTGCTCGCCGACCGCGCCTTGACGTTCTGGCTCTGGCACTTCGGGCAGGACCGGTCCATCCAGGGCGTGGTGCAGGGCTGGCCGCCGAACTCGTAGATGACGGCCTCGTTGCCGTGCCCGTCCCCGCAGTGCCGGACCTCCAGCTCCTCGTCCCAGGTAGTCGTGCAGTTCAGGCACTCGAAGACCCAGGATTCGTGGCTCGACCATGTGTCGCGCACGGCTGTCACCCCCTCCCGATGAAGTCCACCCACTACCCATGATGCGTCTCGCCGAGGCGCACCGATGCCTCTTATTCCCCGAAAGAACCGGTCAGACCGTTCTGATGCCGGTGACTATTTCCTGGCCTTGAGGACCGCTTCGTAGACCACCCGTTTCGGGGCGCCGTTCTCCTTCGCGACCTCGGAGATCGCCTGCTTGCGGGGCGTTCCGGCGTCCTCCCTGGCGGCGACGGCAGCGGCCAGGTCGGCGGGGTCGGTGAGGCCCGGCCGCTCGGGCGCGCCGCCGACGACGACGGTGATCTCGCCGAGCACGCCGTCCGCGGCCCAGGCGGCCAGTTCGGCGAGCGTGCCGCGGCGGATCTCCTCGTAGGTCTTGGTCAGCTCCCGGCAGACGGCGGCGGGACGGTCCGCGCCGAACGCGTCCGCCATCGCGGCGAGGGTGTCGTCCAGGCGGCGCGGGGACTCGAAGAACACCATCGTGCGGGGCTCGTCCGCGAGCGCGCCGAGCCGCCGGGCCCGCTCCCCCGGCTTGCGCGGCGGGAACCCCTCGAAGCAGAACCGGTCGGTGGGCAGGCCGGACGCGACCAGCGCGGTCGTGACGGCGGACGGCCCGGGCAGCACCGTCACCGGCACGCCCTCCGCGACCGCCGCCTGGACGAGCCGGTACCCCGGGTCGGACACGCCGGGCATGCCCGCGTCGGTGATCACGAGGACGTCCCGGCCGGCGAGCAGCTCGGCGACCAGCCCGGCGGTCCGCGTCCGCTCGTTCGCGTCGTGGTAGGACACGACCTTCCCGGCGAGCGGCACGCCGAGGTCGGCGGCGAGCCGGCGGAGCCGCCGGGTGTCCTCGGCCGCGATCACCGGGGCGGCGGCGAGCGCGTCCCGGAGCCGGACGGACGCGTCGTCGGCCCGTCCGATCGGCGCGGCGGCGAGCAAGAGGGTCCCCATCACGGGCCCCATTGTTCCAGCGCCCTCACCTGGGAAAGGCCGCCAAGTCCCGAAGGAGGGGGGAAATGCAAATATGCTCGCAAGATGGCGACGACGGATCTCGCTCCCGCGGCGGCGCCCGGCTCCCGGCGGCGGCCTCCCCCGCTGCGGGAATGGCTGGCGCCCGCGCTCCCCGGCAGCCCGCTGCTCGGCTGGCTCGGCCCGCTGCTCGTGACGCTCTTCGCCGGCTACCTGCGCTTTCACCGGCTCGGGTCGCCGAACGCGGTGGTCTTCGACGAGACCTACTACGCGAAGGACGCGCTGGCCCTGCTGAAGTTCGGATGGGAGCACAACACCGTCCAGAACGCCGACAAGGCGCTGATCGCCGATCAGCACGCGAACATCTGGGGCGACGGGCCCGCCTTCGTGGCGCACCCGCCCTTCGGTAAATGGATGATCGCGATCGGTGAATGGATGTTCGGCGCGACGCCGTTCGGTTGGCGGTTCGTGCCCGCCGTCGCCGGGACGCTGTCCGTGCTGATCCTGTGCCGCGTCGCGCGGAAGATGACCGGCTCGACGCTCCTCGGCTGCGCCGCCGGGCTCCTGCTCGCCCTGGACGGCCTCCAGTTCGTCACCAGCCGGGCCGCGCTGCTCGACATCTTCGTCATGTTCTGGATCCTCGCCGGGTTCGCGTGCCTGGTGAACGACCGCGAACGGTCGCGCCGCATCCTCGCGGAGCGGATCGAGAGCGGCGATACCTCCGTGTACGGGCCGTTCCTCGCGCACGGGTGGCGGTACGGCGCGGGCGTCTGCCTCGGCCTCGCCTGCGCCACCAAGTGGACGGGCGTCTTCTACATCGCGGCGTTCGGGCTGATGGTCGTCCTGTGGGACTACGGCGCGCGGCGCGCGGCCGGGGTCAGGGCGCCGTTCGCCGGGACGATGCTGCTGGAGGCCGTGCCCGCGTTCGTCCAGCTCGTCGTGGTGGGCCTCGTGACCTACCTCGTCACCTGGTGGGGGTGGATCTTCAAGCCCGGCGGGTGGGGGCGGGGCAAGGCGTCCGGCAGCATGCTGTGGCGCCCGTTCGAGGCCATGCCCGACCTGTGGCGCTACCACAAGCAGATGCTCGACTTCCACACCGGGCTGGACGACAAGCACCCCTACCAGTCCTGGCCGTGGGACTGGCCGATCCTGCGGCGTCCGGTCGCGTTCTTCTACACCCAGCCCGCGGACGCCTGCGGCGCGGGCAAGCGGTGCTCCCGCGAGATCCTCGGCATCGGCACGCCCGCGCTGTGGTGGGGGGCGCTGATCGCGCTGGTCATCGTCGCGGGCATCTGGCTCATGCTGCGCGACTGGCGGGCCGGGGCGATCCTGGTCGGCTTCCTCGCCGGGTGGCTGACGTGGTTCCCGTCCGCGTTCTCCGAGCGGACGATGTTCCTGTTCTACGCGACGCCGCTGATCCCGTTCATGGTGCTGGCGATCGTGCTGGTGCTCGGCTACCTGATAGGGCCCGCACCCGCAGGGGCGGCGGGCGCGCATGCCCTGCGTCCGGGCCAGGGGGCCCACGACTCCTACCCGAACGCCCCCGCCCCGTACGGGCCGGACCCCTACGAACCGGGCGGCGCCCACGCGGCCCAGCAGACCGCGAGCCTGCGCCGCCTGATAGGCGCCGCCGCCGCGGGCGCGTTCCTGCTGGTGGTCCTGGCGAACTTCGCCTACTTCTACCCGATCCTGGCCGCCCAGACGATCCCCTACACAGAGTGGCAAGACCGAATCTGGTTCAAATCCTGGGTCTAACCCCAGTCCAGGGCAGGACGCGGGCCGGGCAGGACGCGTCTTGGTACCGCCGGGCGCGGGGTTGGGCGGGGTCTGGGTCGAGCGGGCTGGGGTTAGGCGGAGGCTTCGGCGTTGGCGGGTGTGGGTTGGGCTGGGGCGGGGTGGAACGTCCGTCCGCCGAAGAGGCAGAGGGTCAGTGCTAGGAGGCCACCGGCGCCCGCTCCGGCGAACGCGCCGGGGACGCCCGCCACGTCCTGGCCGACGCCGGCGACGAACGAGCCGAGCGAGCCGCCCGCGCCGACCGCCGCGACGACCCACGCGAACGCCTCGGTGACCGTCCCGCTGGGGGCGAGCCGGTCGACGAGCGTGAAGCTGCACGCCAGCACGGGCGCGAGGAACACGCCCGAGACGAACGCCAGTACCGCCATGACCGCGAGGCCCGGCGCGAGGACGAGCGGCACGTACCCGGCGGCGAGCGCGGCCATCAGCCACGGCAGCCGCCGGTGCGGCGCGCCCGCCCAGCGCCGCGCGCCGTACACGATCCCGCCGGTCAGCGCGCCGCCCGCCATGCAGGCGAGCAGCAGCCCGGAGGCGGCCTCGCTGTCCTGCCGCTCCGCGTAGGCGACGACGGCGACCGCGTAGACGCCGAGCGCGATCCCGGCGCAGGCGAGCGACAGCAACAGGACGCGCAGCCCCGGCGAGCGCAGCGGCCCGGCCCAGTCGGACGCGCGCGGCTCGCCCCGCCACCGCCGCGACGGCCCGGACAGCGCGACGATCAGCGTCCCGGCGATGCCGAGCGCGCCGGTGAGCAGCAGCGCGGTCTCGGTGTTCGCGACGGCCGCGGCGACGACGAGCAGCGGTCCCACGGTGAAGAGGAGTTCCTGCGCGGCGGCGTCGAGGGCGTAGGCGGCGTCGACCTGCTCGGGGCCGTCGAGGACGTCCGGCCAGAGCGCGCGGAGCCCGGCCTCCAGCGGCGGGGTCGCGAACCCGGCGGCGATCACGGCGGCGACGGCGACCGGCAGCGGGTCGGCCCCGATGGCGGCGAGCGCGGCGAACCCGGCGGCGGACGCCCACGCGGCCGGGATCAGCACGCGCGGCTGGCCGAGCCGGTCCATCGCGCGGCCGAGGACGGGCTGCCCCGCCGCCGTGGCCAGTCCGAGGATCGCGGCGAGCGTCCCGGCGAGGGGGTAGCCGCCGCCGTCCGACCGGACGTGCAGCACGACGGCGAGCATCCCCATCCCGTTGGGGAGGCGGCCGAGCAGGGTGGCGCCCAGCAGCCGCCCCGCGTACGGCCTTCGCAGGAAGACGACATAACCGCGCATCGCGCCCCCGAGTTCCACGATGAAGTCATACGTATTACTCCGCCTTGACGTCATACGTACCACTTGACGGGGCCGCGATCTAGTCTGAATTCGTCCGCGATCAGTCCCGAGGAGGCGCAGGTGTCGGCACCCGGCCGTCCGACCAGCAAGGACGTGGCTCAGGAGGCGGGGGTCTCGCAGTCCACGGTCTCGCTCGTACTGGGCGGCAAGTGGACGGGCCGGGTCTCCCCCGCCACCGCGCGGAGCGTCCGCAGCGCGGCGGAGCGGCTCGGCTACCGGCCGAACCCGGCGGCCCGGAACCTGCGGCTCGGCACGACGCGGACCGTCCTGCTGATGGTCCCGACGCTGACCGCGCCGTTCTTCGGCCCGGTCTACACGGGCGCGGCGCGGGTCGCGGCCCGGCACGGCTTCGGCGTCGTCGTCGCCACCTGGCCGGACGACATGAACGGCCCGGTCGGGGACGCCTGCCCGGGCCCGCCGTCCTACACCCCGCCGGACGGCCCGTTCGCGTCGCCGGACGAGGCGATCGACGGCGTCCTCGCGTCCTCGATGGCGGTCGAGGCGCTGGCCCGCTTCCGGGAGACCCCCGCCGTCATGCTCGACAGCGGCCCCAACACCCCCGCCGGCCTCGCGCCGCACGCCGCGGGGCCCGGCGCCCCAGGGTCCAGCGGCCACGGGCCGGGCGGCGCGGGTGGGAGGCTTGTTCCCACGGTCGACTTCGGGGTGGCTGAGGGGATGCGGGGCATCGCCGAGCATCTGGCCGGACTCGGCCACCGCCGGATCGGGCACGTCGCCGCCGCCGTCGACCAGTGGACGTTCCGCGCGCGGGCCCGCGCCCTCGCCGCCGCCGTCGCGGCCGTGCCGGGCGGGGTGCTGAGCCGGTCGATGTGCGCGATCGACGCCACATCCGCCAAGAACGCGGCCGGGCGGCTCTTGGACCGTGCCGACCGGCCGACCGCGCTGGTCTGCGACGACGACCTGATCGCGGCGGGCGCGTACAAGGCGGCGCGGGCGCGCGGCCTGGACATCCCCGGCGACCTGTCGGTGACCGGGTTCGACGACGTCCTCCTCGCGACCGCGCTGGAGCCGGAGTTGACGACCGTCCGGCTGCCCGCCGAGGAGCTGGGCGCCCAGGGCATGACGGCTCTGCTCGACCTCCTCTCCGGCCGCCGCCCCGCGCCCCGCGTCCTGCCCGGCGAACTGATCATCCGCGACTCGACCGCCCCGCCTCCTCCCTGACCGCCCCGCCCCGAACGCGCCTGGTTCCGCGTCCGCACGGGACAGAGCACGCGCGGCGGCCCACCGGCCGCGCAGGGTCGTGTCAGGGAATCGGGTGGGTTGCGGCCCGTTCGTGGAGTGGGTCGGGTATACAGCGGCGCATGGGATCGCATCCGTCTGAGACCGACATCGAGGCGCATCCGGAGAACCGGATCGGGACGGCGCCGCCGCGGACGCGGGCGTGGCGCGGCGGGGAGGTCGTGGCGGAGGGCTTCCCGGTCACCGAGGTCAGCGACTACCTGGAGCAGGACGGCACGGTCGTCTGGCTCGACCTGTGCGGCCCCCGCCAGGAGGACCTCCGCGTCATCAGCGACGAACTGGGCCTCGACCACCTCGCGGTGGAGGACGCCGTGTCCCGGCACGAGCGGACGAAGCTCGACCGCTACGACGGCTACATGTTCGTCAACATGTACGTCCCGGTGGTGGACGGCGCCGAGCTGACCCTGCGCGAGCTGTCCGCGTTCGTGGCCAAGGGCGCGCTGGTCACGGTGCGGCAGGACGGCGGCCTGGACGTCGACACGCTCGTCCGCCGCTGGGACGAGAGCCCCGCCGCCGACCTCGACGGCGCGGGCGCCGGTTTCCTCCTGTACGGGATGCTCGACCTCGTCGTCGACCAGCAGCTGGCGGCCGTCCAGGCATTGGACGAGGAGGCCGACACCGTCGAGGAGCTGGTGTTCGGCGACGAGTTCCCGGTCAAGGAGATCCAGCACCGCAGCTACCAGCTCCGCCGGAACCTCGCCAGTCTCCGCCGGATCGCGCTGCCGATGCGCGAGGTGCTGAACTCCCTGCTCCGCCGCGACAACCGCCTGGTCGACCCGAAGCTCGTCCCCTACCTCCAGGACGTCTACGACCACACCCTCCGCGTCGCGGAGTGGACGGACGGCCTCCGCGACCTCGTCGCCGACCTGCTCGACACGCGGCTGGCGCTCCAAGGCAACCGCATGAACGAGGTGATGAAGAAGGTGACGAGCTGGGCCGCGATCATCGCGGTGCCGACCGCCGTCACCGGCTTCTACGGGCAGAACGTCCCGTATCCGGGGTTCTCGAACCACACGGGGTTCGTGACGAGCACGATCGTCATCATCGTGTGCAGCGTCGGCCTGTACCTGATCTTCAAGCGGCGCGACTGGCTGTGACCACCGCGTCGGCTCAGGCCAGGCGGCATACATATCAGGACGCCTATCGAGCGCGCCCGATATCAATATTGGACATGACGTCGCCCGCCCTGGTCTGCTCTCCGGCATGACGAGACTCGCTGCCGGGCTCCGGACGTCGTTCGGCGCCTCGGTCCTCGCGCTCGCCGTCCTCGCGCTCGCCGTCCTCACGCTCGCCTTCCTGGCAGGGTGCGGCGGGACGGCCTCCGACGCCTCCCCGAAGCCGCGGAGCAGCGCGTCCCACGGCAGCGCTCCTGCGGAGGCGCCGTCCCAGCCTGCGGTCGCGGCGAAGCTTCGCGCGGTGGAGAAGGCCCGCGGCGTGCGGGTCGGCGCGTACGCCGTCGACACCGGCACGGGGAGGTTCGTCTCCTACCGGGGCGGCGAGCGGTTCCCGTTCGCGTCGTCGTTCAAGGCGATGGCCTGCGGCGCGGTCCTGCGGAAGGCGCGGGACTCCGACCGCACGCTGATGGACCGCGTCATCCGCTACAAGAAGAGCGACCTGGCCGATTTCTCGCCGGTGACGAAGAAGCACGTCGGCACCGGCATGACCGTCGCCGACCTGTGCCACGCGACGATCACCCAGAGCGACAACACGGCCGGGAACCTGGTGTTGAAGCTGATCGGCGGCCCGCCCGGCCTGACCGCGTTCTTCCGTTCGCTGGGCGACACGTCCAGCAGGAGCGACCGCAGGGAGCCGGGCCTCAACCACTGGCGGCCGGGCGAGCCGCGCGACACCGCGACGCCCGCCGCGTGGGCCGGTGACCTGCGGGCCCTCACGGTCGGCGACGCGCTCGCCCAGCCCGACCGCGCAAGGCTCATCGGCTGGCTGAAAGCGACGGTGACTGGGGACAAGCGCATCCGCGCCGGGCTGCCGAAGTCCTGGACGGTCGGCGACAAGACCGGCACGGCGGGCGTCTACGGCCACGCCGTCGACATCGCGATCACCTGGCCGCCGAACAGGGCTCCGCTGGTCATGGCGGTGATGACGACGCGGCCGGGCGCGGACGACGCGGCCGACGAGAAGGCCGTCGCCGAGACCGCCCGCATCCTCGCGGACGGCCTCGGCGCATGAAGCCTCAGTGCCTCTTACCTCAGTGCCCCCTACCTCAGAGGCCCTTCAGGAAGTTCGCGGCGATGGGCGCGGCGGCCTCCGCGCCCGTCCCGCCGCCCTCGACGACGACGGCGAACGCGACGTCCTTCCGGTAGCCGATGAACCAGGCGTGCGTGGGCGGGTCGGCGCCCTGCCCGAACTCGGCGGTGCCGGTCTTCCCGGCCGTCCCGGACGGGAACGCCACCCCGGACGCCGTCCCCTCGCTGACGACGGCGGGCATCAGCGTGTGCAGGGCCCGTTCGACGGCGGGTTCGAGCTTCTTCGGCGGCTCCGGCCTGCGTCCGCCCGCGTCGGCCGCCCGCGCGGCGTCGGCGGCGGCGACGAGGCGGGGCGAGCGCCAGGTGCCGTCCGCCGCCGCGGCGGCGACGCCCGCCATGTTGAGCGGGCTGGTCAGCACCTGGCCCTGGCCGAAGGACGCGGCGGCGAACGCGGTGTCGTCCTTGTTCGCGGGGAACGCGGCGCGGACGGCGGGCGTCCCGGCGATGATCGGCGCGTTGAAGCCGAACTGGGCGGCGACCTGCGCGAGCCGCTTCTCCCCGAGCCTGTCCACGGCGAGGCGCGCGAACGTCGTGTTGCAGGAGTGCGCGAACGCCTCGCGGAGCGGGATCGTCCCGAAGTCCTCGTGCTTGTAGTTGTGGAACGAGCGGCCGCCGACCGTGGTCGTGGCCGGGCAGGCGACCTTGGTGCGCGCGTCCATGCCGCCCGCGACGAGCGCCGCCGCCGTGACGACCTTGAACGTCGAGCCGGGCGCGTACTGGCCCATCAGCGCCCGGTTGTAGCCGCCGGGCTTGTTCGCCACGGCGAGGATCTCCCCGGTGGACGGCCGCAGCGCGACCATCGCGGCCGGCTTGCTCGCCTCGCCGAGGGCCTTGCCCGCCGCGGCCTGCACCTTCGGGTCGATGGTGGTCCGGAGGGGCTTGCCCTCGGCACCGCCGAACCGCTTGAGCGTCTTCACCGGCGTGCCGTCCGCGCCGACGATCTGCACGGCGAGGGCCGGCGTCCCGGCCAGGCGCCGCTCGTACTGCCGCTGGAGGCCGTCCAGCCCGGCCGGGTCGCCCTTCTGGTAGGGCGGGCCGAGCCGCTTCGCGGCCTCCGCGGACGCGGGCCCGACCGGCCCGGCGACCTGCTGCGCGGACCCGGACGGCGAGCTGCTCAGGTCGCTGCCGTCCGCCGCGAGGACGGCCGCCCGCTCGGGCCAGGCGCGGGCGGAGCGCAGCCGCTCGCCCTCCTTGAGCCCCGGGTACAGCAGCTCCGGCGACCACCGGACGCGCCACTTCCCGTCCCGCTTCACGAACGGGAGCGCGCCCTGGTACGTCCAGGCGCGGTCTCCGGCGAGCCGAAGTTCGGCGGTGTACGCGCCGCCCGCCGCGCCGTCCTTGACCTTGCCGACCGAGGCCACGGTGTAGCGCTGGCCGGTCACGCCGAGGTCGCCGTTCTGGCGCGCGAGGCGCCGCTCGAAGTCGGCGGGCGGACGGTCGGTCAGCGCCTTCATCGCGGCGTGGTCGGACTTGGACCAGGCCGCGAGGTAGAGCCGCGCGGTGTCCTTCGGGTCGTCGCCGCCGCGCAGGAACCACACCGTCCCCGCCCCCACGAGCACGACCGCCGCCACGGCGGCGACGGCGGCGATCACACGGGATCGGCGCATCGTCGGTTCTCCCTTCCCCCTCCGGACGAGGGGTCCCCCTTGAGTGAGTGCACAAGGAGACCAGGCTCAGCGTGAAATGTCCAAGATTCATATCTATGTCGGATAGATATCCGTTTCGATATCATCGCTGCTCGTGAACGTCGTGGGGCATCTGCGGTGCTTCGTCATGGTCGCGGAGGAGCTGCACTTCGGCCGGGCGGCGGAGCGGCTCGGCATGGCCCAGCCGCCGCTGAGCCAGCGGATCAAGCGGCTGGAGCGGGAGCTCGGCGTCCGGCTGTTCGACCGGTCGAGCCGCCGGGTCGAGCTGACCGCGCCGGGCCGCCTCCTGCTGGACGAGGCCCGTGACATCCTCACCCGCGTGGACCGCGTCTACTCCGTCGCCGAGCGCGCCCGGCTCGGCGAGTCCCGCGCCGTGCGGGCGGGCGTGCCGAGCGACCTCGGCGGGCCGATCGTCGCCGCGCTGATCGCCGCGTTCCGGGCGCGCCGCCCGGATCTGCGGCTCGACCTGCGCGAGGCGGGGACGGCCGAGCAGGTCCGCGCGCTGGCGGAGGGCGCGCTGGACGCGGCGGTCGTCCGGCACCCGTGCGACGGCCGCGACCTGGAGCTCGGCCCGATGCTCGGCCGGCCGCTCGGCGTCCTGCTGCCCGCCGGTTCCGACCTCGCCGCCTCCCCCGAGGTGCATCTCGCCGACCTCGCCGGGCGCGACCTCGTGCTGCCGCCGCGCGCGGAGGCGCCCGGCGCGCACGACGAGCTGCTGGCCGTCTGCCGCAGGCACGGGTACGCGCCGGGGGCCGTCCACGAGGCGCGGCATCCGGAGTTCGCGCTCGGGCTCGTCCTCGCCGGGACGGCGGTGGCGCTCGTCCCCCGCGCCGACGACACGGCCGGGACGGCGTGGCGCCCGCTCGTGGGCGAGCCGCTCGCGTGGCGGACGTCGTGCGCGTGGCGGCGCGCCCGCGATCCCGAGCACGCCCGCGCGATCGCCGACTTCACCGCCGTCGCGACCGCCGTCCTGCGCCGCGAGGCGGGCATGACCCCGCTGGACGCCGCCCCGGCCCGCCGGGTCGTCCCGCGCCCCTCCTCGGGATTCCTCGCATGAGCGAAGCGAACCCGGGGGCGTGGAGGGTGGTCCCCCCACAGGGAAACGGCGTGAGCATCACCGAGCGGATCGAGGACGAGTTCAAGGCGGCCGGCGTCACCGGGTGGCTGCACGCGGTGGACGTCGACACCGGGCGGGAGGTGTCCGTAAGGGCCGATGAGCCGGTGGTGCTCGCGTCCGTGTTCAAGGTGCCGCTGCTCGTCGCGTTCCACCGGCAGGCGGCGTCCGGCGTGCTCGACCCGTCCGAGCAGGTCGCCCTCCGCGCGGAGGACCGTACCGCCGGGCCCACGGGGGTGTCGGGGATGCTGGACGACGTCCGCATGTCCCTCCGCGACCTCGCCTTCCTGATGATCACGGTGAGCGACAACGCCGCCGCCGACGTCGTCCTGGACAGGGTAGGCCGCGACGCGGTCAACGCGACCGCCGAAGCGCTCGGCCTCCCGGGCACGGTCGTGGAGGTCAGCGGACGCGAGCTGCACGGGACCCTCCTCGCCGACGCGGGCGCGGCCACCTTCGGCGAAGTGTGGGCGAGGCTCGACGAACCCGGCGTGCGGGAGAGGCTCCGCGTCCTCGACCCGCTCCGGACGAGCCGCAGCACCCCCCGCGAGATGACCCGCCTGCTGTCGCTGATCTGGCGGGACGAGGCCGCGTCACCCGAAGGCTGCGCCGCGATGCGCCGCCTGTTCGGGCTCCAGGTGTGGCCGCACCGGCTGTCGTCCGGGTTCCCGTACGACGACGTCCTCGTGAGCGGCAAGACCGGCACGCTCCCGACGCTCCGCAACGAGGTCGGCGTCGTCGAGTACCCCGACGGCGGGCGCTACGCGGTCGCCGTGTTCACGCGGTCGCTGCTCCCGATCGCCGTCCTGCCGCAGGCCGACGCGGTGATCGGGACGGCCGCGCGGCTCGCGGTGGAGACTTTGCGCGTTCCGTAACGCTCCATAGCACGAACCCGGCAGGCCGATACCGGCGATTGGCCGTGCCGTCGACCCGGCACCTGCTCCGGAAACGTAGGCTGTACCCCGTCTTTGATCGTCCTTGGGAGAGTTCTTTGCGGCTGCCGGAGCATCTGGAGCTACTGCTCACCGACGAGCCGGTGCTCGACGTTTACTCGTACGGTCCTTGGCGCGTCCCCGACGGCCTGTTCGAGGAGATCTCGGCGCGGATCGACGGGCTCGCGGCCGACCCGCGCGCCGCCGACCTGACCACCGACGAGCACAAGCTCCTCACCCTGCCCGCGTCGCTGGTCACGGCCGAGATCTTCGGGATCCTCGCGTTCCTGCCGGGCGGCGGCGCGATCAAGGCGGGCTCGTACTCGCAGCTCCCCGAGCGGCTGCTGCACGGCCACCTCGTGAACCCGGGCCCGCTCAGCACCCGGATGACGCGCTGGGACGCGCCCGGCGGCCGATGGCGGCCACCGGTCGACTGGCTGATCGAGGCGCCCGAGCGGGAGCTCGCGATCGAGCTGGCCCGCGACTGCCTGTCCGCGCTGGAGGGCATCGAGCCGCTGGAGGAGCGGCGCAAGGCGCTGCTGCGCCTCTACGACGACCCGCCGACGTGCGACGTCGACCTGCCGAAGATGGAGCTGCGGGAGAACTGGCACGCGCACGCGGGCGACGACATCGTCACGGCCGTGCCGGAGCTGCTCGGCCCGGTCGGCTACCTGGAGTGGGTGTGCGGGGGGCTGCTGTCGTCCTTCGAGCACTTGATGGAGGCGGCGCCGAGGGACGAGAACGCCGAGGTCCACCTGATCCAGCTGCTCCTCCAGGGGAGCATGGAGCACGTCCCGGCAGAGCTGTCGGTCGCGCTCGGCGAGGACCGCTACCGCGAGTTGCAGCGCCGCTTCCCGGCCGAGCGGCGCGGGTTCAAGCCGGGCGCGTGGCAGGAGCGGACGCGGGCGTGGCTCGTCCGCGCGCTGGTCGCCGGGGCCGCCGACGCCTGCCGCGGCTGGCTCGACATGGCGATGCGGTTCATCGCGATCGTGCAGGGCCTGCCGGGCGACCCGTGGTTCCCGAAGGCCGAGTGGATCCCGGTCGGCCAGTTCCAGACCGACCTGCGCCGCCTGTACGCGCCGCGCCGCCGGGTCGTGAACCCGCTGACCGAGACGTTGAAGAGCGTCCCGGCGGACGCGGCCGAGGCCCGTCCGGAGCCGGGCGGCGGCGGCCGGTCGGAGATCGCGACGGCGCTGGTCGGGCAGGCCGAGCTGGTCGCCGCGCTGGACGAGCTGACCCGCGGCGACGCGCCCGTCCGGCTGCTGGTCGCGGGCCCGGACGGCACCGGCAAGCGGGACGCCGCGCAGGAGCTCGCGAAGGCGCTGTCCCTCGGCCGCGACCCGCACTGGGTGTCCGACAACCTGTTCACCGGCCAGCGCCTCTCGGACGCGGTCGCGAAGCTGCACGCCGACGCCCGCGACTGCGCGGGCGACCGGCTGCTCGTCATCGAGGGCCTGGACGGCATCGTCACCGACCCCGGCAACGGCGAGGCGATCGCCGCCGAGCTGCACCGGCTGCTCGCCGTCCACCCCGACCTGCACCTCGTGGCGCTGTGCGACACGGGCGGGGACGAGCGGATCCGGGAGATCAACCCCGTCCTGCCGCAGCGGTTCCGGGTGGTGAAGACGCACCCGTTCACCGCAGACGGGCACGCGGAGCTGTTCCGCCGGGCGCTGGACGCGCGCGGCGCCCGCGCCACCCGCCAGGCCGTGGACGCGGCGGGCGAGCTGCTCGCCGCGACGCCGCCGATGCAGACGCTCCGCAACGCGCGGCTCGCGCCGCACCTCGCCGAGCAGGCCGTCGCGGCCGCGAAGGAGCGGGCCGCGAAGAACGGCACGGCGGAGCTGGTCGTCCGCAAGCAGGACATCCCGGAGACGCTCGACACGTCCCGCGCCGCCGGGAACCCGCTCGCCGAGCTGCACGACCTCACCGGCCTCGACACGGTCAAGCACGAGATCGCGCTGCTCGTCGCGGGGACGCACGCGGCGCGGCTGCGCAGCGAGTCCGGGCTGCGGATCACGCCGCCGACCCGGCACATGGTCTTCACCGGCAATCCGGGCACCGGCAAGACGATGGTGGCGCGGCTGCTCGGACGCATCTACAAGCGGCTCGGGGTGCTGTCGTCCGGGCACCTGGTGGAGGCGTCCCGCGCGCACCTCGTCGGCGAGTACATCGGGCAGACCGCGCCGCGCACCCGCCGCCTGGTGGAGCGGGCGCTCGGCGGCGTCCTGTTCATCGACGAGGCGTACACGCTGACGCAGTCGCCGCTCAAGGGCGACTACGGGCACGAGGCGATCGCCGAGCTGGTCAAGCTGATGGAGGACCACCGCGACGACCTCGTGGTGATCGTCGCGGGCTACCAGCAGGAGATGGCCGAGTTCCTCGCCGCGAACCCGGGCCTCGACTCGCGCTTCCCGAAGCAGATCCACTTCCCGGACTACTCCGACGACGAGCTGATCACCGTGTTCGGGCAGCTCGCCGCGGCCGACGGGTTCCGGCTCGCGGACGGCACCGAGGACGTCCTGCGCGCGATGCTGCGCCGCGCGCCGCGCGGACCGTCGTTCGGCAACGGCCGGCTGATGCGCAACATGCTGGACGTGGCCGTCGCGAACCAGGCCGACCGGGTCGCGTCCGTCGCCGTCGCGGCGAAGCGCCTCACTCCGCAGGAGAAGGGCGCCAAGCCGGTCAAGCCGCCGACGAAGAAGGAACTGATCACCCTCACCGCCGAGGACCTCCCGCCGCTGCTCGAACACCCGGAGGAATTCTTCGGTTTGTACCTGTAACTGGGTATGACCTGAGATGGCTTCCCCGCCCGCCGACGGCGAGGAGGCTTCCATGGGCCGCGACGAGCGGCTGCTGCGCGGTGTCGCCGACCGGGAGACCACCCGGCTCCGGGACGGGACGCTCCCCTGGTCCCGCTGGCTCGAACAGGCGGCGGCGCACGGCCGCCGCCACGACTACACCGGCATCCTGCTGATCGGCGCGCAGTGGCGCGGCGCGGCGGACGTCCGCTCCTACGAGGAGTGGCGGTCGGCGGGACGCCAGGTCAGGAGGGGCGAGACGGGCATCCGCGTCCTCGGCCGGACGGGCGCGCCGCGCGCCGTGTTCGACGTGACGCAGACCGAGGGCCTGCCGCTGCCCGCGCCCGGCCCGCCGCCGCCCGGCGCGGGACGCCGCGTCGCGGCGCTGGCGGCGAACGTCCCCGGCGAGTTTCATGCGGAGGGACGACGCCCCGCACCCCCAGGTCCGGGCGGGGTGGTGCGGCGGGTGGAGGCCGACTCGGTCGCGTTCCTCGTCGCGTCCTGGCTCGGGCTCGAACCGGCGATGCCCGCCTTCCCCGACCGCGCGTTCTGGGCCGGGCCCGGCCTGGGCGACCGCATCCTGCGGACGGCGCGCCGCGTCCACGCGCGGGCGTCCGGATCGTCGCGGGACGGGATCACCTCCGACGCCGAACGCTTCTTCCGCGCCAGCCTCGGCGGGAGCTGGGTGCCCGCCTACCTGGCCGAACGCGGTTTCCCTCCGAGCGTGCAGGCGCGTTGGCGGATCGGGTACGCGCCCGCCGGACGCCGCGTCCTCACCGAGCACCTGCGGACCCGCGGCCACACCGACGACGCGATCGTCGCCGCCGGGCTCGCCCGCCGCGACCCGGCCGGACGCCTCCGCGACACGTTCCGCGACCGCGCGGTGTTCGCCATCCGAACCGTGGACGGCGCGGTCGCGGGCTTCATCGGACGCCGCCGCGACGGCGCCCCCGGCCCCAAGTACCTCAACGGCCCGGACACCTCCCTCTTCCACAAGGGCGAACTGCTGTACGGGCTGCACGAGGCGCGCGACCGGCTCGCGGCGGGCGCCCGTCCGGTGGTGGTCGAGGGGCCGCTCGACGCGATCGCGGTGACGCTGGCGGGCCCGACCGAGTACGCGGCCGTCGCGACCTGCGGGCTCGCGCTCACGTCGGCGCAGCTCGGCGCGCTCGCCGACACCGCCGACCTCGACCGCGCGGGCGTCCTCGTCGCGCTCGACGGCGACCCGGCGGGACGGTCCGGGGCCGTTCGCGCGTGGGAGCGGCTCGCCGGGATCGGCGGGCCGGTCGAGCTGGCGGCGCTGCCCGCCGGACGCGACCCGGCCGACGTCCTCCGGGCGGACGGGCGCGCGGCCCTCCTCCAGGCGCTCCGCGCCCGCGCGCCGCTGCTGGACGCCGTCGTCGACGCCGCCCTCGCTCGCGCGGGCGGAACGCTCGGCACGCCGGAGGAACGGCTCACCGGGATCCGCGCCGCGTCCGGGGTGATCGCGTCCCGTCCGGCGGAGGCGGCGCGCCAGGTCGTCCGGATCGCGTCGAGAACGGACGTGCCGCCCGCCCTCGTCACCGAGATCCTCCTCGAAACCGTCAGCCCGTGAACGCCGTCAGCCCGTAACGCCGTCAGCCCGTGACGCCGTCAGCCCGTGACGACCGTCAGGCGGGCGGCGGCGTCGAAGAGGAGGCTCTCGGCGCCGCGCCGGGTGACGAGCTGCGCGCCGACCGGCAGGCCGCCGACCGTCCCGGCGGGGACGCTCAGCGCGGGCAGCCCGAGGACGTTCCACGCGCAGGTCAGGCTCACCAGCGTCGGGACGTGCGGCCCGAGCGGCCCCTCCGTCTCGCCGATCTTCGGCGCGGTGATCGGCAGCGTCGGCATGGCGAGCAGGTCGTAGCGGTCGAGGAGCCCGTCGACCTCGCGGGCGAACCCGTCCCGCTCCCGGAACGCGCGCACGTACCGCCAGCCGGGCGTCTCGGCGGCGCGCTCCAGCCGTTCGAGCGTCGGCCGCTGGTACAGCTCCGGCGCCTCGGCGACGCGCTCGGCGTGGACGTCGTACGCCTCGCTGTCCTGGATGAAGCGGAAGACGCGCCGCAGCTCGGCGAAGTCGAGCGTCTCGGACGGCGCGTCCGGGAACAGCGCCCGGACGGCCGACTCCACCTCGGGGTCGATGGCCTGCGGTTCGAGCCACGCGACGCGCCCGCCGTCCGAGACCGGGTCGATCGGGGCGACGAGCGCCTCGTAGGCGACGCGGCAGTCGTCCGCCGACCCGGCGAGGAGGCCCACGTGGTCGAAGGACGTCGACAGCGGGAACACGCCGCCCGTCGGGATGGAGCCGAAGGCGGGCTTGAACCCGGCGATCCCGCAGAACGCCGCCGGGATCCGCACCGACCCGCCGGTGTCGGTGCCGAGCGCGAGCGGGACGGTCCCCGCCGCGACCGCGACGGCGCTGCCGCTGCTCGACCCGCCGGACATCCGCTCCCGGTCGTGCGGGTTGCGGACGGGCCCGTCCACCGTCACGTCGCCGCTCCCGCCGTAGGCGAACTCGTGCGTGCCGGTCTTGCCGACGATCACGGCGCCCGCGGCGCGGAGCAGCCGGACGCAGTCGGCGTCGGCGTCCGCGACGTGCCCGGCGAAGTGCGCGGAGCCCATGCCGGTCGGCAGCCCGGCGACGTCGATGATGTCCTTCACCGCGACGGGGATGCCGTGCAGCGGGCCCCGGTCGGCGCCGGCCGCGAGTTCGGCGTCCGCCCGCCGCGCCGCCGCCTCCGCGCCCGCGCGGTCGACGGTCACGAAGGCGTTCAGCTCCGGATCGACCGACTCCAGCGCGCGTGCGAGGAGCCCGGCCGCCGACTCGTCCCCGGACCGCAGCGCGCGGCCGAGGTCCGTCAGCGTCCGGCCGGTGAAGAACCCGCCCATGCCATCTCCCTGTGTACGACCCTTGTATACGACGCTTGTATACGACCTTGTGTACGACCTGCCTGGTCTGCGTAGCATTGCAGAACCCCCGGGCCCGGAGAGGCGCACCGCCGGACACGCCGCCGGACGCGCCGCCGGTCGCGTTGCGTCGTCCGTTCGTCGCTGAGCGTGACCCGGTCGTCGCACGGACTCGACCGCCCGTCGACCGCGCCCCCGGACCCGAATACCTACGCGCCGGTAGGCGGCAGGCTTCAACGCACCTAGTGAGACGCTCCCACCGGTTCGCTGGGGGGCGGGGCGGAGGCCGCGCCGCCGCTCGGCGCGGCGACCGCCCCTGTAACCGGTGACGTCCTCGACCAGGTGGGGAGTGAGCCACGGCGGCGCAAGGCGCACCCACGCCGCCGTGGCTCCGTTGCTCCGGCGCCCTCGCCGGAAGGTTGAGACCGCCGATCGCGGGGACGTGCCTACGTCGTGACCGACGAAGAAACGCGACGGATCGACACGTACTGGCGAGCCGCGAACTACCTTTCGGTTGGCCAGATCTACCTTCTCGCCAATCCGCTGCTCCGCGAGCCGCTCGCGCGCGACGACGTCAAGCCGCGCCTGCTCGGCCACTGGGGCACGACGCCCGGCCTCAACTTCTGCTACGCGCACCTCAACCGGGTGATCAAGAAGCGCGACCTGGACATGATCTACGTCATGGGCCCGGGGCACGGCGGCCCGGCCGCCGTGGCCAACGCCTGGCTTGAGGGGACCTACAGCGAGGTCTATCCGGACGTGTCGTACGACGAGCCGGGCATGCGCCGCCTCTTCCGGCAGTTCTCGTTCCCCGGCGGGATCCCGAGCCATGTCGCGCCGGAGACGCCGGGCTCCATCCATGAGGGCGGCGAACTCGGATACTCGCTCGCGCACGCCTTCGGCGCGGCGTTCGACAACCCGGACCTCGTCGTCGCGTGCATCGTCGGGGACGGCGAGGCCGAGACCGGCCCGCTCGCGGCGAGCTGGCACTCCGGCAAGTTCCTGGACCCGGTGAAGGACGGCGCCGTTCTGCCCATCCTGCACCTCAACGGATACAAGATCGCGAACCCGACCGTGCTGGCGCGGATCCCGGAGGAGGAACTCGTCCAGCTCCTCGACGGGTACGGATACATGCCGTTCCTGGTGAGCGGGGACGACCCCGCGTCCATGCACCACAAGATGGCCGCCGCGCTCGACCAGGCCCTCGACGAGATCGCCGAGATCCAGCAGGGCGCCCGCTCCGGCCGGACGTCGCAGCGGCGGCGCTGGCCGATGATCGTCCTGCGGAGCCCGAAGGGCTGGACGGGCCCGAAGGAGGTCGACGGCCTCCCGGTCGAGAACACGTGGCGCGCCCACCAGGTGCCGCTGTCGGGCCTCCGCGACGACCCCGCGCACCTCGCCCTGCTGGAGGAATGGCTGCGCTCGTACCGTCCGGACGAGCTGTTCGACGGCGCGGGACGCCCGGTCGAGGAGATCCGCGCACAGGCCCCGGTCGGCGGGCGGCGGATGAGCGCGAACCCGCACGCGAACGGCGGGCTGCTGCTGAAACCGCTGGTCCTGCCCGACTTCCGCGACTACGCCGTCCCGGTCGAGACGCCCGGCACGGCCGTCACCGAGCCGACCCGGCAGCTCGGGACGTTCCTCCGCGACGTCGTCCGCGCCAACCCGTCCAATTTCCGCATCATGGGCGCCGACGAGACCGCGTCCAACCGCCTCGGCGCCGTGTTCGACGCGACCGACCGCGTGTTCCAGGGCGAACTCCTCCCCACCGACGAGCACCAGGCCCCGTCCGGACAGGTGATGGAGGTGCTAAGCGAGCACCTCTGCCAGGGCTGGCTGGAGGGATATCTCCTCACCGGGCGGCACGGCCTCTTCAACAGCTACGAGGCTTTCGTGCACATCGTGGACGCGATGTTCAACCAGCACGCGAAATGGCTCCAGGTCACTCGCGCCCTGCCATGGCGGCGTCCGATCGCGTCGCTGAACTACCTTCTCTCCTCGCACGTATGGCGGCAGGACCACAACGGCTTCACCCACCAGGACCCCGGTTTCCTGGACGTCGTCATGAACAAGAAACCGGAGATCGTCCGTGTCTACCTGCCGCCGGACGCCAACACCCTGCTCTCGGTAGGCGACCATTGCCTGCGCTCCCGCGATTACGTGAACGTCGTCGTCGCCGGAAAGCAGCCCGCGCTCGACTGGTTGTCGATGGACGAGGCGATAGCGCACAGCACACGCGGAATCGGCATCTGGGAATGGGCGTCCACCGACGGCGGGGCCGATCCCGACGTGGTGCTGGCGTGCGCGGGCGACATCCCGACCCTGGAAACCCTCGCCGCCGTCGACCTGCTCCGCCGACTGTTCCCGGAACTGCGCGTCCGGGTGGTGAACGTCGTCGACCTCATGCGGCTCCAACCGCCCAGCCAGCATCCGCACGGAATGCCGGACCGTGACTACGACGCCCTTTTCACCACCGACAAGCCCGTCATCTTCGCCTTCCACGGCTACCCGTACCTGATCCACCGCCTCACCTACCGCCGCGCCGGGCACGGCCACCTGCACGTCCGCGGTTACAAGGAGGAAGGAACGACCACGACTCCGTTCGACATGGTCATGCTCAACGACCTTGACCGCTTCCACCTGGTCATGGACGTCATCGACCGCGTCCCCTCCCTGGGCGGACGGGTCGCCCACATCAGGCAGCGCATGGCCGACGAACGCCTCCGCCTCCGCGCCTACACCCGCGAACACGGCCAGGACGCCCCCGAAATCCAGAACTGGACGTGGCCGCATTGAGGGTCCTCACCGTCAACCCCGGATCGAGCAGCCTGAAGATCAGCCTGCTCGACCACGACGACGCCGTCCTCGCCGAAGACTCCGGCGCGGGCCACGAGATGGCGGACCTGGCCGCCGGAATGCCGAAGCCCGACGCGATCGGCGTCCGCTTCGTGCACGGCGGCACCGACTACACCGAGCCCGTCCCGATCGACGCGGCCGTCACCGAGCGGCTGCGCGACCTCGCCGACCTGGCCCCGCTGCACCAGCCCGCGTCCCTGCACGCGCTCGCGGAGATCACCGGCGCGCTGCCCGGCGTCCCCGCCGTGGCCTGCTTCGACACCGCCTTCCACGCCACCCTCCCCGAGGCCGCCGCGACCTACGCGCTGCCCGCCGAATGGCGCGAGCGGTACGGGCTGCGCCGCTACGGGTTCCACGGCCTGTCGTTCTCCTACGCGGTCCGCCGGACGGGCGAGCTGCTCGGCGTCCCGCCGTCCTCGCTGCGGATGGTGGTGTGCCACCTCGGCTCCGGCGCGTCCCTGTGCGCGGTCGCCGAAGGACGCTCGATCGACACGACCATGGGCTTCACGCCGCTGGAGGGGCTGGTCATGGCGTCCCGGGCGGGCAGCATCGACCCGGGCATCCCGCTGTGGCTGATCAAGCACGGGCTCTCGGCGCGGGACGTCAACTCGGCGCTGGAAAGCGAGTCCGGGCTGCGCGGCCTCACCGGGACGGGCGACATGCGCGAGATCCGCGCCCTGGCCGAGCAGCGCGACATCACCGCCCTCGCCGCCCTGGACGTCTACCACCACCGCCTGCGCGCCTGCGCCGCGGCCATGACGGCGTCCCTGGGCGGCCTGGACGCGCTCGTCTTCACGGGCGGAGTCGGGGAGCACGACGCGGCCGTCCGCATGCGCCTGGCGGGTGACCTCGCCCATCTCGGGGTCGGCGTCGACCCCGACCGCAACGCGGCCGCGGACGGCGACACCGACCTCACCCACGCGGGCGCGGACGTCCGCACGCTAGTGATCACGGCTCGCGAGGACCTGGAGATTGCCAACGGAGTGCGCCGGTGTTACGACCATTACAAACAGTACTAAGCAGACACTTTTCGGCATACAGTTTCCCGGTGAAGCAGACGACCGAGCCCGTGGACGCCGTCACCGACCGGCTGGCGGACATCCGGGCCATCACCGACCGGGCATTCGCCCACATGGACATCGACGAGTTCCTCGATGCCCTGCTTGAGCGCGTCCGCCAGTCGTTGAGCGCGGACACCGCCGTCGTGCTGCTTCTCGACCGGCAGAAGCGGTTCCTCGTGGCCGCGGCGGCCAAGGGGATCGAGGAAGAGGTCCTCCAGGCCGCGCACGTCCCGCTGGGATACGGCTTCGCCGGGCGCGTCGCCGTCGAGCGGCAGCCCATCGTCATCCACGACGTGCGGAAGGCCAACGTCTTCAACCCGCTGCTGGTGCAGCGCGGCCTGCACTCGCTGCTCGGCGTCCCGCTGATCTGCGAGGGGGCCCTCGTCGGCGTCATGCACGTCGGGACGGTGACCCCGCGCAGGTTCCGCTCCGAGGACGTCGAGCTCCTCCAGCACGCCGCCACGCCCGCCGCGATGGCGGTGCAGGTCATGCTCGGACGGGCGGAGCGGGCCGGAGCCATGGAGCTCCAGCGCAGCCTGGTCCCGGCCGCCCTGCCGGAGATCCCCGGGATGGAGCTGAGCGCCCGCTACCGTCCCGGCAAGGAGACCGTGGGCGGCGACTGGTACGACGTGTTCACCCTGCCGTCCGGCGAGATCGGCGTCGTGATGGGGGACGTGGCGGGGCACGGCCTCCCCTCCGCCGTGGTCATGGGCCGGATGCGCAGCGCCCTGCGCGCCTACGCGCTGGACACGACCGACCCCGCCGAGGTCCTGCGCAAGCTCAACCGCAAGATGCTCCACTTCGAGCCGGACGCCACGGCGACCGTGCTGTACGCGGTGTTCGAGCCCGGCATCGAGCGGGTGCGGGTGTCCTCGGCCGGGCACTGCCCGCCGGTGCTCGCCGTGCCGGGTTCCCCGGCGCGGTGCCTTCCCGCGGAGACCGACGTCCTGATCGGCCTGGAGGAGGTGCTCCCCCGCCGGACCACCACCATCGAACTCCCACCGGGCGCGCTCATGTGCTTCTACACCGACGGCCTCGTGGAACGGCGCGGAGAGTCCCTGGACGAGGGCATCTCCCGCCTGCGCAGGGCCGTGTACGCGGGCCCGCCGGAGCAGGTCGGCGCGGCGGTGATGTCGTCCCTCATCGGCCGCGACCTTGCCGAGGACGACGTGGCCGTCCTCCTCCTGCGCCGGGCCGAGGCTACGGAGACCGGTTGAACGCGCGGTCGCGGAGGAGGTCGTCCAGGAAGTCGGCCACCTGCGCGACCGCATGGCACGGGTACTCGATCGCGTACAGGATCTCGTAGACCCACCGGCCGTCCTCCCGGTTCGCCGTGACGCTCAACGCGGTGCCCTCGTGTCCCTTGGCGAAGACCCACAGCGTCGGGGGCCACTCCACGTAGATCTTCAGATGAGCCCATCCGCGATCGCTCATCTGGGACGCCAGTACGTCCAGATGGTGTTCCGCCGTGGTGTGGCCGTGCCGGATACGCCACCACCACACCACACCGGGCCAACGCGCCACCTTCATCCGCCGAGCCGCGCCCACGTCACCTTCCCGCCATCGGCCAGTGGCCGGACACCCCACTCCTGGACGAGCACACCCAACATCAGGAGCCCGCGACCCGATTCCGCAGTGTCGTCCCAGTCTTGGACGACCGGGAGCACAGCGGACCTGTCCTCGACCTCCACCCGGAGACCGTCCTCCAAGAGAAGTCGTACGGAAACCAGTTTCGTGTCGGTGTGCTTATGGACGTTCGTAACCAATTCAGTGACGACGGTACGCGCGACATAGTCGTCCCCTAGGCGACGCCTCTGATACACAGCGGCCACCCATTTGCGTGCGACTTCTGGCGCGCGCGCGGAAGATTCGATTGAGATCACCCCCAACACCATCCCGGTTTCGATCATGGAAACCTCCGAATTTTTTTGGTTCGAGAATCCGGTGGCAGAAATGATGCATCCTGTGTAACGCTGTGCAATGAGAAAGCCACGATGCGTGTCCATGCGTGACACGGCCGTGGCCACTGCCGCCCATGACCGGCCATCGCCGGTCATTCGAGCCCAAGGGAGAGAGCGATGGGACAACGGCCGAACGACCTGCGCCCCTGGGAGTCGCCGAACGCGCTATTCGGCTCCGAATTGCGCCGATACCGGGAGGCGGCGGGCCTGAGCATCGCCGCCCTGTGCGAGATGATCCGCGACCAGGCGCCCTACGCGAAGAGCACGATCGGCGGCATAGAGCGCGGCGAGACCCGCCCCGACCGCATCCTGGCCATCCAGGCCGACCGCGTCCTCGACACCCGCGAGGCCCTCGTCCACCTCTGGGACGGCCTCTACAAGGGCACCAACGTCGTCCCGGCCTGGTTCACCGACTGGGCCATCCAGGAGCCCAAGTTCGACGCCATCCGAAGCTATGAGCCGCTCGTCATCCCCGGTCTTCTCCAGACCCCGGCCTACATCGCTCACCTGCTTGACAACAACGAGCCCGCCGTCGAGACCCGACTGACGCGACAGGGCGTCCTCGCCCGCGACACCCCGCCGAGCCTGACGTACGTGGTTGACGAGAGCGTGCTCCACCGCGGTGCCGACGACCCCCAAATGATGCGCGACCAACTTCAACACCTTCTTGCGGTGTCCTCCCGCCTCGTACGCATCCAGATCGTGCCGCTTCGCCTGCACGAGGGAATCGGCGGAGCCTTCGCCATCGGAGCGCTTCCCGACGGGACCGAGGTAGGGTACAAAGACAACGCCTACAACGGCGACACGACCACCGATCGCCTCGAAATCAAACGGCTCACCGGACTCTTCTCGGCCATTCAGTCCGCCGCGTACCCCGTGGACCAGTCCCTCGAACTGATAGCAAAGGTGGCGAAAGAAAAATGGACCTGAGCACCGCCGCATGGCGCAAGTCCAGCCGCAGCTCCAACAACGGCGGTAACTGCGTCGAGGTCGCCCGGCTCGGCGACACCGTCGCCATCCGAGACAGCAAGGACCCCGAGGGGCCCAAACTCCTCCTCACCCCTCACGCCCTCGTCTCCCTCACCCGCCACATCAAGAACGCCTAGCCCCCCATGGCCCCGAACATCGCCACATGGCGCAAGGCGTCCTACAGCTCCGGAAACGGCGGCAACTGCGTCGAGCTAGCCCGCCTCGGCAACACCATCGCCATCCGCGACAGCAAGAACCCGGACGGCCCCAAGCTCGTCCTCACCCCTCGCGCCCTCCACGACCTCACCCGAGTTCTCAAGAACTCCTAGCCCTTCGTGGACGTGCGTGCGTGGCTCGAATGGCGAAAACAAGAAACGGTCTGCCTTCGCAGCTGAGAATTCGAACCCGCCTCCGTCCCTGGAAAACGGAGGCGGGTCCGCTGCGCGGCGGCGGTCCGCGCAGGTCAGCGGTCAGTGTTCGAGGACGATGGTCAGGACGGCTCCTCTGAATTGCCCGGACGCGAACCAGCCGCGGTGCCAGCTTTGCAGCGGGGTCGCGGCGCCGTACATCCGGAAATACCAGAGCGGGTCGCCGGAGTCGAGCGTGTCGCGGAGCTCGCCACGGGCGTAGTTCTCCATGGTGATGTAGTCCGTACCGCTTTTCGCGACGACTCCACCGAAGTGGTATTCGAATCCTTCCCACTTGCGCGCTCGCTCGGCCTCCTGCTCGGCGTCGCCATATCCGATCGTGCTGATGGACTGGCCGGGGTCGGGCGCGGGTGCGAACTCGTTGAATCCCAGGCGCCTGAGCGTGTTCTCCACCTGTTCGGGGTTGTCGCGCATCAGGTCCTGGAAGGCGCGGCTCATCGCCTGGCTGAGCTGGTCGTATGCAGCCCTGTTGCTCTGGTTCATGGCCGCCGTGATGCCGTCCTCGAAATTGTTGCCGGGGGCCAGCTCGTCGACCAGACCGCCAAGGATCTTGAAGTATCGGGTCGTGCCCATGGTGATGTTGTGGCTGCCGGTGACGAACTGCGCCATGGCGTTGCATCGCTGCGGTGCGCGCGCGTCGAGGCCCTTGGCCCTCGCGCCGCCGGTCCCGGGCACCTGGGCGTCGGGCATGACCTCGAACAGGCGCTTCTCCCGTCCGCCGCCCTCGATCCTGAGATACTTTCCGGTCTTGGTCAGGCGCACTCTTCCCCCGCTGTCCCCAAGGAGATCGTTGGCTTCCTTGATCTTGGCCTCGGTGGCGAAGAAGTGTTTGGCCTCGGCCCCGTCGACGGGGTCGTGCGCCGCCAGATCGAAGTTATCGGAGATGGCCAAGGAGACCGCGCCCTCATAAAGCAGGTGGGGTTCGGGTGGATCTGTGCTGTCGTAGTAACTGCCATTGGCATTGACGCCCTGTCGGATGAAGAACTCCTCATCCCCTGCCCGGTCCTCGCTGGGGCCGAGCTTCCGCTTGCGCCATTTGCTCGGGTAGTCGGCGGCGCCCGGCTCGACGACGTGATAGCGCTGGACGCTGGCCGTGTACGCGGCCGGCTTCCGGGCGATGGCCGCCTCGCCGTCCGCGTATGCCTCGGCGGCCGGGTCCTGGCCGCCCATGACGCGTGCCGCGTTGAGTTCGGCCTCCCGCTCGAACCGGTCGGAGGGGTCGGAGAGTTTCAGCCCGTCGCCATTGTCCGTACCCGCCACGGGGCCGCGTCGCTGCTGGATGACATGGGTGAGTTCGTGGGCGAGGGTGTGCTTGTCGACGCCTCCCTTGCCGATGACCACGTCGCTTCCAGAGGTGTAGGCGCTGGCTCCGATCTCCGCCGCCGACCGCTCGGCGGCCGTGCCGGTATGCAAACGGACATCACTGAAGTCCGCCCCCATGCGCGCCTCCATCTCCGCGCGCAGCGGCGCGTCCAGCGGCCTGCCGGGAGTGCGGAGCACCTCGTCCACCTGCGACCGCTGGACGGTCTGTTCGGCGGCAGGTCCGCAGCCATCCCGCGCGGACTGAATCACCCGGGCCACCGCAGTGTTCCCAGCCAATCCCTGCAATTCCGCGATCGCACGATGGGAAGGTTTCGCCGGTCCGAAAGCCTCGCCGTTCTTGGAACGTGGGGGAACTCTTGTGCTCCGATCGGCGCGCCGCTCATCAGGTTTCCGGGCGTGCAGCATGCGGTCGTCTCCCCTTGGTGGACGCGTCCTCGGTCGGAGTCTGCCCGTCACGAGAAACGCCGATCAAGGGACGCGGCCCGAGATCGCAAGATGTGCCCCTTTTCCTGTCCCCCCGGCCCCCCACGGTTGCCCGAATGTCCCAGCGCAGAACGTCAGGATCCTAGAAACAAGCTCCTGCCCAGGGCGGGGAAGGGGCCTATCACGACCTGGTTAGGTCGGGCGACGCGCTCCAACCTCTACTTTTAGGTTCACCACCGATCGCGCCTCGGCCGCCTGTCAGCGGGGAAGGCAGCCGAGAGGGAGAGGTGGTGATTGGCAAGTGAAGTATCTGTTCATCGTGGTCGCGGCCCTGATGAGCACGATCGTCGCTCTTGTCGCGGCGCTGCTCAAGAGAGCGGACGGCGCTTCGGTCTCAGCGACGATCTTGTTCGGCGGCGCGGCATTCGGCGGAACGCTCGTCCTGGTTCTGTCGGTGCTGAGCCTGCTCGGAGCATTCGACCCCCGAGCAGCCGAACAAAAGAAGTAAGCCCGCCCCCACCCCACCCGGGTGGGGGCCACGGCCCCGCACCCCGCCACCGCGGTAAAGGCGACTTAGGACTGCTCCAGGAGAGTCGCCTTACCCTGCGCGAGATGGAAGCGCTGCTCCCACTAGTCCCTGATCGCCCATCTCGACGGCGACGAACCCGACTGGGACCGGCCCACCCCGACACGGGTCGTTTGGGACCAAAGAGTTTGGGGTGGGGGACGAAGGTCCCTACTTACCGCTGGTCAGGGGGCCGAGCATCGTTGTGCGGCGTTCCGTGACGAGGCGGACGCGCGGCGGCGAACGTTCTTCGCTTCTGGGTGCAGGAGGAAACATGAGTGCAGCCCCCGATGTCGTCCGGTCCGCTTACGTGCAGCTCGCCGTGACCGATCTGGCGGCGTCGCGCTGGTTCTGGGTCGACATGCTCGGCATGCACGTCCAGCATGAGGACGAGGACGCGCTCTACCTGCGCGGCTCTGATGAGCTGACCCACCACTCCGTCGTGCTGCGCGCCGCGCCCGTGGCGGCGCTCGACCACCTCGCCTACCGGGTTCGCGCTCCCGAGGACGTCGACCGGGCCGAACGGTTCTTCGCCGAGCGCGGCTGTCCCGTCCGCCGCGTTCCGGCGGGGACCGGGACGCGCGGCGTCGGGGACGCCGTCCGCGTCGTGGATCCGCTCGGCGTCCCCGTCGAGTTCTTCCACGACATCGCCCGCGGCGAGCGCCTCATCCAGCGCTACGACCTGCATCGCGGCGCCCAGATCGCGCGGCTGGACCACTACAACATCTGCACGCCCGACATCCCCGCCGCCTACGAGTACTACAGGTCGCTCGGGTTCGGCTGCTCGGAGACCATCGAGGGCGAGCACGAACTGTACGCCGCGTGGATGTTCCGGAAGCCGACCGTCCACGACGTCGCGCTGACCCACGGCCCCGGCCCGTACCTGCACCACATCGGGATGGCGACGCACGAGTCCCACCAGGTGCTGCACACCGCCGACATCTTCGGGGCGCTCGGTAAGGAGCACCACATCGAGCGCGGCCCCGGACGGCACGGTGTCTCCAACGCCTTTTATGTCTACCTCCGCGACCCCGACGGGCACCGGGTGGAGGTCTACACGTCCGACTACTTCACCGGCGACCCCGACTACGAGACGCACCGGTGGAACGTCCACGACGACCGCCGCCGCGACTTCTGGGGCAACGCGGTGATCGAGTCCTGGTACAAGGAGGCCAGCCCCGTCCACGACCTGGACGGCCGCCTCCAGCCGATCGCCGAGGGGAACCTGGACGAGTCCTCCATCAAGGTCGGCGCCGACGGCCTCGGCATCGTCAAGCCTTCCTGACCGGACGGCCGAGGCCCCGCGCCTATCTCGTTGAGGGCGTCGTGTCATGGGGTGTGGCTCGGATTCGCCACCTGGGGTGTGCGTTACAGGCCGGAACGCGCCAATGTCGAGGGACGCGATCTTCGAGGGTCCGGGCGGGGGTCGGCGTGCGGCTTGAGGGGGCGCGGCTGGATCGGTCCGTGGGCTGCGAGGTGCGCTGTGTTGCTGGTCATCGAGTTGTAGGACGGTCTGATGCCGTCGCCAGGCATCGGACCGATCCAGCGTCGAGCGGCGCGCCCCCGGCCGTCCATGATCGTTTTTGTCGGGTTTCCACCGGGAAACGCTCTATGGGCCGCTAGCCTGGAATGCTGGATAATCCGCTTGTATGGACGCTCAGGAGTACGCCGTGGCCGCAGCCGAGGACATCCCCACCGAGATTCACCACGACGTGCCCACGGCCGCCCGCATCTACGGCTGGGCCCTTGGCGGCAAGGACCACTACGAGGCCGACCGGCACTTCATGTTGCAGAACCTGCCGGAGTTCCCCGAGTTCATCGACCTGGCCAGGCAGAACCGGTTGTTCCTTTACCGGGCCGTCCGGTATTTGGCGCAGGAGGCCGGGATCCGGCAGTTCCTCGACATGGGCTGCGGATTGCCGACCAATGACAACGTGCACCAGGTCGCGCGGAGGTTCGCGTCCGACACCCGCGTGGTCTACGTCGACATCGACCCGATCGTGCTCGTGCACGCCCGCGCGCTGCTCGCCGACGACGACTCCACCGCCGTGATCACCGCCGACATGTGCGACCAGGAGACGATCCTCGCCCACCCGGACGTGGTGCGTCTCATCGACTTCAACGAGCCCCTCGCCGTCCTGTTCCTTTCGGTCGGCCACCACCTGCTCGACGAGGACGACCCGAGCCGCATCCTGAGCACCGTCATCGACCGGGCCGTCCCCGGCAGCCACCTGGCGTTCACGCAGATCGTCTGCTCCGACCCCGAGCGCGCCGCCGACATCGACGCCCGATCCAACGGCGCCGGCCTCCGCTGGCGGACCCGGAACCGCGCCGAGACCGACGCCCTCCTCCCGGCGGGCCTGGAGCCGGTCGAGCCCGGCCTGGTCGACGTCGTGAACTGGCGTCCCGACCTGGAGCAGCCGCGCCTCGCGCCCGTCCCCGCCGAGCTGAAGCGCTACGCGGGCGCCTCGAAACTGGGCCGCGACCTCACCGAATACGGCGGCGTCCTCCGCAAGCCGTAGCGCGCGTCAGTGGGGGTCGGCGTTCCGGCCCAGGGTTTCCGCGGGCGTCGCGCCGGGGCGGGTCCATTGGGGGACGGGACGGCTCGTCGGGCCGTTGGTCGGGTTTCCGTCCGCGTCGGAGCGCCAGTACCAGCAGGCGTGACCGCCCTCGGGCCACCCTTCGGGGACGTCCTCCCACGCCTCGCCGCGCCCGTAGGGCGTCAGGTCGAGCAGGCCGAGGGAGGGGTTCACCCGCTCGTTTCCGCGTCCGGTCGTGGAATAGGTGAGGAAAGTGCGGTCGCCGTCGCGCAGATAGGCGGTGATGTATCCCATCGGGCCCCCTGCCGGGCCGTCCACGCCGCGCACGGAATACCAGGGTTCGGTGTAGCCCATGAATTCGAGGTACGGGGCCACTTCGTCCCAGGGGCCCGTGGTCAGGACGGCGTACGAGACGCCGCGTGCGTTGAGGTAGACGGCGTCCTTGATAGACTAGGCCGTCGTGGTGCAGCCTTCGCATTGGCCTTGGTGAGGCGCGCCGTCCCACCACATGTGCTTGTAGACCACCAATTCGTCGCGGCCCTGGAACAGGTCGAGGAATGGGACGGGGCCGTCCGGGCCGACGACTTCGACCGTCCCGTCGAACTCGACCATCGGGAGGCGGCGGCGGGCGGCGGCGATGGCGTCGCCCTCCCGCGTATGGGCCTTCTCGCGGACGAGCAGTTCGTCGCGCGCGGCCTGCCAGGTGGCCAGGTCGACGATGGGCGGGCGGCCGGGCTCCGGGGTTTTCGGCATGGCGTCCTCCGTGGTTTTCCAACGGTCATGGAGACAGACCCGCGTCCCGCGCGGAACTCATCGCGGCGAACGGGGTTAGGGTCGGGCGCGTGGCGGGGAATGTGTGTCGGACGTGTGGGAAGAGCCTTCCGGTCTCGGGTGGGAAGCCGGGGCGGGCGTCGGTCTACTGTTCGGCGGCGTGCCGCCAGAAGGCGTATCGGACGCGGCAGGCTACCGGCGGCGGGGGCGTCCAAGAGCTCATCTCGGAGATCGAGCATCAGGTGAAGGGGCTCGTCCCGGAGAAGCCCGAGCCGTTCTATTCGGGCGTGGAGAGCCTTTCGTCGTCGGTCCGCAGACTCCGGAGCATCGCGCGGGTGGCGCGGGACGCCTCGCGCACGCGAACCGTCACGCCCGAACCCGTGACGAATCCCGCCATCGCAGAACCAGCCATCGCAGAACCCGCCGTCACGGAGACCGCCGTCACGGAGACCGCCGTCACGGAAAGCGGTGTTACGGAAAGCGGTGTTACGGAATCGGATGAGGCCGCCGCCGTGCGGAGCGGCGACGAATGGTCGTTCGCCGATCTCGTCGAGCCGTACCGGCGGGAACTCCAGGTGCACTGCTACCGCATGGTCGGCTCGTACGACGACTCCGAGGACCTCGTCCAGGAGACGCTGCTGAAAGCGTGGCGGAACCGGGACGGGTTCGAGGGGCGCGCCAGCCTCCGCGCCTGGCTCTACAAGATCGCCACGAACGCGACCCTCGACTTCCTAAGGAAGAACGAGCGGAGGCCGCAGCGGTACGGGCCGTCGCCCGTCCCGCCGAGCGACGGGGTGGAGGCGTCGTCGTTCCTGCCCTGGTTGCAGCCGTTCCCGGACGGGGACCCGGCGGCCGCGGCCGAGTCGGCGGAGACGCTGGAGCTGGTGTTCCTCGCCGCGATCCAGCATCTGCCGCCGCGCCAGCGCGCCGTCCTGATCATGCGGGACGTGCTCGGCTGGCCCGCCGCCGACACCGCGGCGGCCCTCGACCTGACCGTGGCCTCGGTGAACAGCGCGCTGCAGCGGGCGCGGCCCGCGCTGCGCGGGCGGCTGCCGGAGCGGCGGCACGAATGGGCGCGCGGCGCCGACCCGTCCGAGGCTGAGCGGGCCCTGCTCGACCGCTACATGCGCGCCGCCGCGGACGGCGACGTCGGCGCGATGGCCGGGATGCTCCGCGCGGACGCGCGGATCACCATGCCCCCGAACCCGCTGTGGTTCGGCGGCCGCGACGCGATCGTCACGATGCTCGGGCCGACGTTCGACCCGGCGTCCCCCACCTATTTCGGACGCTGGCGGCACCTGCCGACGCGGGCGAACGGGCAGCCCGCGGTCGGCGGATACGTGCAGCGTCCGGGGACGCGCGTGTACCGGGCGCAGGTCCTCGACGTCCTCCGCGTGGAGGACGGCCTGATCGCCGAGATCACGTCGTTCGAGCCGCACCTCTTCCCGGCGTTCGGGCTGCCGCTGACGCTGACCGATTAGTTTTCCGCGGGCGCGCGTCTCAACCTCCGTTCGCAACCGACGAAACGGAGCAGACCATGCTGGAGAACAAGAACGCGATCATCTACGGCGCCGCCGGCTCGATCGGCGCCGCCGTCGCCCGCGCCTTCGCCCTGCACGGCGCGACCGTCCACCTGGCCGGGCGCACCCGGGAGACCCTGGAGGCGGTGGCCGCCGACATCACGTCTGCGGGCGGGCACGCCGAGGTCGCCGTGGTCGACGCGCTGGACGAGCAGGCCGTCGAGGCGCACGCCGAGGGCGTGATCGAGCGGGCCGGGAGCCTCGACGTGTCCTTCAACCTCGTCTCGCGCGGCGACATGCACGGCGTCCCGCTGACGGAGATCCCCGCCGACGACTTCCTGCGCCCCGTCACCACCGCGATCACCGCGAACTTCCTCACCGCGCGGACGGCCGCGAAGCTCATGGCGGCGCAGGGCTCCGGGGTGGTGCTGACGCTGAACAGCGGGTCCGCGAAGGGCAGCCCGATGATGGGCGGGACGGGCCCGGCCGACGCGGCGATGGACGCGCTCGTCCGGAACCTGGCGCAGGAGGCGGGGCCGAGCGGCGTCCGCGTCGTCGGCATCTGGACGGCCGGGCTCCCCGAGACGCTGACCCGCGAGAAGCTCGCCGCCACCGGCATGGACCTGGACGACGCCGCCCGCGAGGGCCTGTTCAAGCGGCTCGCCGAGATGCGGATGCTGCGCCGCTCCCCCACCCTCGACCAGATCGCCGGGACGGCCGCGTTCCTCGCGTCCGACGCGGCGGGCGCGATCACGGCGACGTTCGTGAACGCGACGTCCGGCGTCTTCGGCGACTGAGGCCGCCGCGCGCACGGCTACCGGTCGGCGGACCGGGCGCGTCTCTCTTCGTCCTCCAGAAGGGGTCCGATGCGGAACGGGACCTGGTGGGTGAGCACGATCGAGGTGTGGCTGCGCCGGACGCCGGGGCACGCGAGGATCGAGTCGATCACCTCGTGCAGCTCCTTGGCGCTCGGCGCGGCCGCGCGGACCAGCAGGTCGCCCTCCCCGGTGATGCCGAGCACCTCCAGCACGCGCGGGATCGCGGCGAGCGCGACGGCCGCCTCCCGCAACCTGCCCTGCGCGACCTCCAGGGTGACGAACGCGGTCAGCTCGAAGCCCAGCGCGGCGAGGTCGACCTCCCGGCCGCGGTGCCCGATGACGCCCTCGCGTTCGAGCCGTTCGACGCGGGCGTGCGCGGTGTTGCGGGCGATGCCGAGCTTGGCGGCCAGCTCGGTGACGCCGATCCGCGGCTGCTCCACGAGGCGGCGGAGGACTTGCAGGTCGAGCAGGGTGGCACGGGTCACGATGCGCAGCCTCCCGCGGCGGAGCAGGGTCGATTTGAGCAATCTGCTCAATTATCGTCCGGACATCTTGCACACCGCTCACCGGGGCGGGCTAATGCAGGAATGAGCACCCTCGCATCTCCCCTCCGCGACCGGCTGGAACTCGACCGGGGACGGATCGCGATCGGCGGTGTCCACGCGCTCGTCCGGCTGCTGCTCGACCAGCGGCGCGCGGACGCCCGGCGCGGCTGGACGACCGCCGGGTTCGTGTCCGGGTACCGGGGCTCGCCGCTCGGCGGCCTCGACCAGCAGCTCATGCGGGACGCGGAACTCCTGGACGGCCACGACATCCGGTTCGTCCCGGGCGTGAACGAGGAGCTGGCGGCGACGGCCGTCTACGGGTCGCAACTCGTGGAGCACCTGCCGGGGCCGCGCTTCGAGGGCGTCTTCGGCCTCTGGTACGGGAAGGCGCCGGGCGTCGACCGGTCGCTGGACGCCTTCAAGCACGCGAACTGGCTCGGGACGTCCGCGCGGGGCGGGGTGCTCGCCGTGGTGGGGGACGACCCGTCCTGCAAGTCGTCCACGCTGCCGTCGGCGACGGAGGGCGCGCTCGCGGAGGCGTTCATGCCGGTGCTCGTCCCGGCGTCGGTCGGGGACGTGCTGCGCCTCGGCCGGCACGGGTTCGAGATGTCGCGGTTCAGCGGCGCGTGGACGGGGTTCAAGCTCGTCACCGACGTCGCCGACTCGCACGAGATCGTGCACGTCGAGCCCGTCCCCGACCCGGTGCTCCCGGAGTTCACCTGGCAGGGGCGGCCCTGGAAGCCGACCCGCCGTCCGGGCGTGGACCTCAAGGACACGACGTCGCTGGAGAGTGAGGTCCTGCAGGGACGGCTGCAGGCGGCCACAGCCTACACCGCCGCCAACGGGCTCGACCGGATCGAGGGCGCCGCCGGGGACGCGGTGATCGGCCTGGTCGCGGCCGGTCGCACCTACCTTGAGCTGCGCGAATCGCTCGACCGGCTCGGGCTGGACGACGCGGCGCTGGAGCGGCGGGGCGTGCGGCTGCTGCGGCTCGCGCTGATCCATCCGCTGGACGCGGGCCGGGCGCGGGAGTTCGCGCGTGGGCTCCGCGAGATCGTCGTGGTCGAGGAGAAGCGGGCGTTCGTCGAGACGCAGTTCCGGGACGTCCTGTACGACCTGGCGGAACGTCCGGCCGTGTACGGGAAGAACGGGCCGGACGGGGCCCCGCTCGTCCCGGCGGACGGCGGCCTGGACGCTGACCGGATCACCAGGGCCCTGGCCCGCCTGCTCGCCGACCGCCTCGGCGAGGAGCACGTCGACCTGCGCGATCCCGTGCTCCGGCCCCGCAAGCCGAAGATCAACCTCCTCGGGACGGCCGCTCGGACCCCCTATTTCTGCTCAGGGTGCCCGCACAACCGGTCGACGGTCGTCCCGGACGGGTCGATCGCCGCGAGCGGGATCGGCTGCCACGTCATGACCGTGTTCCAGGACCGCAGCATCGGCACCACGCAGATGGGCGGCGAGGGCGCGATGTGGGTCGGCGCGGCACCGTTCAGTGAGACGGAGCATCTTTTTCAGAACCTGGGCGATGGAACGTTCTTCCACTCGGGGAGCCTCGCCGTGCGGCAGGCCGTCGCCGCCAGAACCAACATCACCTTCAAGATCCTCTACAACGCGGCCGTGGCGATGACCGGCGGGCAGGACGCGGACGGCGGCTCCGACCCGGCGGCGATCACCCGGATGCTGGCCGCCGAGGGCGTCGCGAAGATCGCCGTGGTCGCGGACGACCCGTCCCGCCACCCGCGCGGGACGGACTGGGCGCCCGGCGTCCGCGTCCGGCACCGCGACGACCTCGACGCCGTCCAGCGCGAGCTGCGCGAGACACCCGGCGTGACCGTGCTGATCTACGACCAGGCGTGCGCGGCGGAGACGCGGCGCAAGCGCAAGCGCGGCCTCGTCCCCGACCCGGCGACGCGCGTGCTGATCAACGAGGCGGTGTGCGAGGGCTGCGGCGACTGCGGCGTGAAGTCGAACTGCCTGAGCGTGGAGCCGGTCGAGACGGAGTTCGGCCGCAAGACCCAGATCAACCAGACGTCCTGCAACAAGGACTACTCCTGCGTGGACGGCGACTGCCCGTCCTTCATCACCGTCACCCCCGGCACGCGGGCCGCGAAGGAGCGCCTGCCGGAGATCGGCGAGCTGGCCGAGCCGGTGCGGCGGCCGGAACGCGCGGACGTCCTGCTCGTCGGCATCGGCGGGACGGGCGTCGTCACCGTCAACCAAGTGCTCTCCATGGCGGCGCTCCTCGACGGGCGGCACGCCCGCGCACTCGACCAGACCGGGCTCAGCCAGAAGGCGGGCGCGGTCGTGTCGCACCTGCGGATCGGGTCCGCTGGGGCGGACCGTCCCGGCATGGTCGGTGCGGGCGGCGCGGACGCCTACCTCGTGTTCGACCCGCTCGCCGGGACGTCCGAGCCGAACCTGCGCCGCTGCGCGCCCGGCCGGACCGCCGCCGTCGTGTCGACCAGCGAGGTCCCGACCGGACGCATGATCACCGACACGGCGGCGGGGCTGCCGCCGAGCGCCGCGCTCGTCCGGCGGATCGCGGACCGCACCGACGCGGACCGGCTCGTCGCGCTCGACGCCCTCGGCCTCGCCGAACGCTGGTTCGGCGGCACGACCACCGCCAACTTCGTCGTGGTCGGCGCGGCCTACCAGGCGGGGCTGCTGCCGCTGTCGGCGGACGCGATCGAACGGGCGCTCGCGCTGAACGGCGTCCAGGTGGACGCGAACGTGCAGGCGTTCCGGGCGGGGCGGCGGCTCGTCCTCGAACCGGGCTGGACGGCGGAACCGGCGGCTCCGACCGCGGCCCCGCGTCCGCTGGACGGCACCGCGGAGGCCGCGATGCGCCTGGTCGACGAGTCCGGCGCGGACGGGGAACTGGCCCGCGTGCTGCGGGTCCGCGTCCCGGACCTCGCCGCGTACCAGAACCTGGCGCTCGCCGAGCGGTACCTCGCCGCCGTCATGCGCGTCGCCACCGCCGCCGACCGCGCCGCGGGCGCGGACGGGCAGCGCCTCGCGGTCGCCGTCGCGCGCAACCTCTACAAGCTGATGGCCTACAAGGACGAATACGAGGTGGCCCGCCTGCACCTCGACCCGGAGCTGGCGCGGCGGGTGGAGGAGCAGTTCGGGACGGGTGCGTCCGTCCGGTACATGCTGCATCCGCCGCTGCTCCGCGCGGTCGGGGTGGACAAGAAGATCGCGCTCGGACGGACGGCGCGCCCGGCGTTCCGCGCGCTGCGCGCCATGCGGCGGCTGCGCGGCACCCCGTTCGACCCGTTCGGCGCGACCGCGCAGCGCCGCGCCGAACGCCGTCTCGTCACCGGCTACGTCGCCGTGGTGAACGAGCTGGTCGCCGGACTCGGGGAGGGCCCCGGCAGGCTCGACGTCGCGGTGCGGATCGCGGAGCTGCCCGACATGATCCGCGGATACGAGGACGTCAAGACGGCGAACGTCGTCCGGTACGAGGAGCGGCTCGGCGAGCTGCTGGCCGAATGGCGCGCGGAGCGCTCCCCGGCGGGCGTGTGACCGGTCGAACCGGGAGGCGGCGTCCACCCGTATCACCTGGCACGCCGGAGACGGAGCCCGGCCTGGACGTGCGACGAGGTTGGTTCGAGTGGAATCGGGCGTGCGGCTGACGGAGCGCTACCTGCTCGTGGAGCGCCTCGACCGGGGCGGGACGACGGAGGTGTGGCGGGCCCGCGACGAGCTGCTCGGCCGGACCGTCGCGGTCAAGCTGCCCGCGGCCCGGAGCGCCGCCGCGCACCGCGCGTTCCAGCAGGGCGTGGGCCGCGCCGCCGGGCTGACCCATCCCGCGCTGGAGACCGTCTACGACAGCGACCGGGCCCGCGGCCGGGCCGGACGCGCCGTCTCCTACGCCGTGACCGAGTTCCTCGACGGCGGGACGCTCGCCGACCTCCTGCGCCACGGCCCGCTCTCCGTGGCCGAGGCCGCGGACGTCGCCGAGCGGGTCGCCGGGGCGCTCGACGCCGCGCACGCCGCCGGAATCGCGCACGGCCGGCTGTCCCCCCGCAAGGTCATGCTCGTGGACGGAGACGCCAAGGTCATCGGCCTCGGGGCGGGCGGCGGGCCCGCGTCCGGCGCGGACATGGCCGCCGACGTGCGCGCGCTCGGCGCGCTCATCACCGCGTGCCTGCCGTCCGGGACGTCCGGGGGCCCGGCGCCGGTCGCCGCGCTGTGCCTGGACGCGACGCCGGCGGACGGCCCGTCCGCCGCGAAGGCCGCCGCCCTGCTCCAGCGCGGTCCGAGACCGGTGAACGCCGCGTTCGGCCCGCCCGCCGCCTTCGCCCCGACCCAGCTCATCGTCCCTCTCCCCGACCAGCGGCCGTCCCACGACCACCGGACCCGGACGCTGCGCCCACCCCGGCGCAGGCACGGCGCGGGAGCGCGGCTCGCCGCGTTCGCCGTCGTGGCGGCGATCCCGGCCACCGCCGGTGTGGCGGTCCTCGTGTCGGGACCGCGCGCGCCGGTCGTCGTCCCGGCGGCGACGGCGAGCGTCGCGACGCCGCCGCGCGGCCGGGGCCGGGTGGCGTCCGCGCTCGGCCAGATGCGCCCGATCGTCAGCCGCGGCTACGCCGCCGGGGAGATCCGCTCGGACGTCGCGATCGACCTCGACGCCGCGATCGCCGACCTCGCGGACGACCTCGCCGCCGACCGGAAGGTCGACGTGCACCGGCGGGTCGGGCAGCTCCGCGCGCGGATCGACACCCGGCGACGCGAACGCGGCCTCTCCCCCGCCGTCGCCGCCCAACTGACCCGCGTCCTCGCCACCGCGCGGGCATGACCACCGAACGGGAAAGGCGACGCGAATCGTCCGGCCGGGGCTAGTCGCAGCCTTCGAACTGGGGGATCTCGACGTTCGAGACGTTGAGGCCGGTGCCGCCGAACCACTTGTTCATCAGCTTGGCGGCCGTCCCGTCCTGGTACATCCGGGTGATGGCCCGGTTCAGGGCCTCGCAGCCGTCGAGGTCGCCGCGGCGCAGCCCGATGCCGGTGTTCTGCTCGCTGATCCGCGCGTCGACCAGCCGGAACCCGCCGCCCTCCCGGCGGATCAGCCCGGCCAGGATCACGTCGTTCGTGGTGATCGCGTCCACCCGGCGCTGCTTGATCAGCGCCATGCACTCGTCGTAGTCCCTGGCCTTGACGATCTGCGCGGTCATCCCGTTGATCGCCAGCAGCCGCTTCACCGGGTCCGAGCCCTCGACCCCGCAGAACCTGCGGCCCTTCAGGTCGCGGACGCCCTTGACGGCGCGCTCGTCCGACCGCACCAGGACGTCCTGGAAGGACATCGAGTACGGCCCCGCGAACGCGACCTGCGTCTTGCGCTCGGGCGTGACCGACAGCGTCGCGAGCACCAGGTCGGCGCGTCCCGACGTCAGCGCCGGTATCCGCTCGGCCGACAGCACCTGGACGAACCGCACCTTCTTGCCGAGCCGGTCGGCCATGTACCGGGCGACGTCGATGTCGAAGCCCTCGAAGCTCCCGTCCGCGCGGCGGAGCCCGAGCCCGGGCAGGTCCGGGCGCACGCCGACGACCAGCGTCGACTTGTCCATCAGCGATTCGCCGCCGTCCTGCCCGCACGCCGCCAGCAGGCCGCCCGCGAGGACGCACGCGGCCGCGATCCGCCCGCTCACCCGCACGGCCGCGTCCCGTCCGGGCCGATCCGGCGGGACGGGCGCGCGTCGCCGGGACGAGTCCGGCATTCCGCAGAAACCTTCACGCCGTAACCATAGAGCGGCCCGGCCGCGCCGGGCACTCCTCCCGCCCGACCGGACGCCGTCACCCGGACGCGGGGCCGAACTCGACGCACCAGCCTGTTCGCGGTCGCGGCGCTGGTCCTCGTCCTGATCACCGCCGTACAAGGCTGAGGCACGGAGAAAAGGCACAACAGGCACCTCCTCCGGATGGAGGTGCCTGTTGTGTGTGCGGGGCGTTCGGACGAACCGGGCCTGTGAAGGTCCGGGTCAAGGTTTCGTCCGGTACCCCGTGTGTCAAGGCGAGGAATTATGAAGTACCGGCGACCACTTCCGTTTCTGTCTCGGGGACGGGGGATGGGGAAGGCCGTGGTCTGCGCGGGGTCATGCCAAGGGCGGCGATCGCTGCGATCGCCATGAACCCGCCGACCATCAGCCAAGCGTCGACGTAGGAGTCGTGGACGTCCGGGTAGCCGTGCGGGACGCCGAGGACGGCGACCGCGAGGCTCACGCCGAGGACGCTCCCGATCTGCCTGCTCATGTTCAGCACGGCGCTGCCCGTCGCGTACCGGTGCGGCGGCAGCTCCACGGCGGCGGCGGACAGGATGGTGGGGAGGGCGAGGCCGACGCCCGTCCCGCCGATGAGCCAGCCCGGCAGCAGCTCGGACGCGTAAGCGGGCGCCGGGCCGAGGCTCATCGCGATCATGACGACGCCGAACGCGCAGAGCATGCACCCGGCGGCGGTGATCAGACCGACCGGGACGCGCGCCGCGGCCAGCCGTCCGGCGACCAGCGCCATGATCGGGACCATCAGCGGGCCGGGCGCGACGGCGAGCCCGGTCGTGACGGCGGAGTAGTGCCAGACCTGCTGCATCCACAGCACGCCGAGCAGGAGGTTCGCGGCGAACGCGACGGTGAACAGCAGGATCGCGGCGTTCGACCAGGAGAAGGTGCGCACGGCGAGCAGCGACGGCTCGATCACCGGCGCGGGGTGGCGCAGCGAGCGCAGCCAGAACCAGGCGAGGCCGAGCAGCGCGGCGCCGCAGGCGAGCACGGTCTGCTCCCCCGGCCAGTCGTTGATCTTGACGACGGCGAGCGCGAGCAGCGCGATCGCGGCGGTGAGGACGGCGGTGCCCGGCAGGTCGGGGACGCGGGCGGTGACGCCCTCCCGCGAGTCGGGGACGAACCGCCACGCCAGCAGGATCGCGAGGATCCCGATCGGGACGTTCACCTCGAACACCCACCGCCAGGACAGCTCGACGAGCACGCCGCCGACCGCGGGCCCGGCCGCGGCGGCGAGCGCGGACGCGGCCGACCAGACCCGCACGGCGCCGCCGCGCCGCTCGGCCGGGTAGGCGGAGAGCAGGAGCCCGAGGCTGGTGGGGATGAGCGCCGCCGCGCCCGCGGCCTGCAGCACGCGGAACGCGACCAGCCACCACAGGGACGGCGCCATCGCGCACGCCTGCGAGGCGAGCGTGAAGACGGCGAGGCCGAGGAGGAGGCCGGGCTTGCGGCCGTACCGGTCGGCGAGCCGGCCGAGCGGGACGAGCAGCGCGGCGAACACGATGGCGAAGCCGTTCAGCACCCAGGACAGGTCGGCCATCGGCGCGCCCGCGAAGTCGCGGCCGATGTCGTTGAAGGCGACGTTGACGATGAACAGGTCGAGGCCCGCCATGAAGGACGCGACGGAGAGCACCGCGAGCACCAGCCCCGGCCGCACCCGTCGGCCCCCGAGGGCGGGTACCTGACTTTGTTCCACCATAGTCAGCGAGGCTAGCGAGCAGGCTGACTTTGGTCAAGCGAAGTCAGCAGGTTTATAGTGGGCGCGTGACAATCGCACTTGAGGGGCATTTCGCCGACCGCGACGCCTGGTCGATGCAGAACTGCCCGGTCGCGCGGACGCTGGCCGCGCTCGGTCCGCCGTCGGCCGTCCTCGTGCTGAGCGAGGCGTACTTCGGGACCAACCGCTTCGGCGACTTCGTCCGCAACCTGGAGATGACCGAGTCGGCGGTGACGGCCCGGCTGCGGCACCTCGTCAAGGCGGGGCTGCTCAGCCGGGAGCCGTACCAGGAGCCGGGGCAGCGCACCCGCTACGAGTACCACCTGACGAAGATGGGCCAGGACCTCGCGCCCACGCTGGTCGGCCTCATGGAATGGGGCGAGACGTACCTGCCCGGCGACGAGGGGCGCCAGGTCAGGCTCACCCACGCGGGCTGCGGCGAGGCCGTGACGTCGCAGGTCAGATGCTCGGACGGGCACGCCGTCGCGGTCGACGAGATAGTCATGGGGCCGCCGCGCCCGGGCGAGGAGTAGCCCCGCCCGGACGCTCCGGGCCGCGCCCGCGCCCGGCCGACGGCCCCGCCGCCCGCGCCTGGCCGACGGCCCCGCCGCCCGGGGCGGCTAGCCGCGCCTGCCGGCGCCGCCGGCGAGCCGCAGCGCGTGCTCGACGAGGGACACCAGCACCTCCTTCGCCGACCCCGTCCGGCGCGCGTCGCACAGCAGGACGGGGACGTGCGGGTCGATGTCGAGGGCCGTCCGGATCTCCGGCGGGTCGTAGCGGTCGGCGTCGTCGAAGCAGTTGACGGCGACGACGAACGGCGTCCCCTTCCGCTCGAAGTAGTCGATCGAGGCGAAGCTCGCCATCAGCCGCCGCGTGTCGGCGAGGACGACCGCGCCGAGCGCCCCGCGCGACAGCTCGTTCCACATGAACCAGAAGCGCTCCTGGCCCGGCGTCCCGAACAGGTAGACGGCGACGCCGTCCCGCAGGGTGATGCGGCCGAAGTCCATCGCGACGGTCGTGGTGGTCTTCGCGGCGACGCCGTCGAGGTCGTCCACGGCGGCGCCGACGTCGGTCAGCGCCTCCTCGGTGCGCAGCGGCCGGATCTCGCTGACCGCGCCGACCAGCGTCGTCTTCCCGACGCCGAACCCGCCGGCGACGAGGATCTTCAGCGCGACGCGCGGGCCGTCCAGCCGCTCGTCGGCGGGGGCCTCGGGGGCCTCCGGGGAGTTAGAGCGCGCGGAGCTCATCGAGCACCCTCCTGAGCAGGTTCTGGTCCAGATGCGGCGGGACGGTGGCGGGCGGCGGCGCACCGGCGTCCGCACCGGGGGACGGCACGGCGGCGGGCGCGGTCCACCGCTGGACGTCCAGGAGCCCCGAGTCGAGCAGGTCGCCCGCCAGCACCCGGATCACGCCGAACGGCAGGTCCAGGTCGGACGCCAGGTCGGCGAGGGCGTACGGGCGGCGGCACAGCGCCAGCATCCGGCGCTGCGGGCGGGCGAGCCGGCCGGGCTCGGCGGGCCGCCGGCCGGTCGCGACGAGGATCGTCACGATGTCCAGCGGCTCGCCGGTCGGCCGGGTGCGCCCGCGCGTCACCGCGTAGGGCCGGACGATGGGCCCGGCGGCCGCGTCCAGCCACCGCTCCCGGCCGGGCGCCCCGTGGTCGTGGGCGCCGTGGTCCCGCGCGGGGGCGCCGTGATCCCGCGCGGGGGCGCCGGGCGTGTCGCCGGGGTCCACGGCGGGTCACCCGGCTCCCGGTCCGGGCCCGCCCCGCCTGAGGCCCGTGGAGAGCTGCCGGCCGACGCGCTTGACCAGCATCGTCATCTCGTAGGCGACGAGGCCCGCGTTCGCGCCGACCTCGCTCAGCAGGGCGAGGCAGCTGTTCGCCCCGGCCGGGACGACGAAGAACAGCCCGTTCTCCATCTCCACCATCGTCTGCCGGATCTCGCCGGAGGCGAGCTGCGGGCGCGCCCCGGCGGCGAGGCTGTGGAACCCGGCCGCGAGCGCGGCGAGGTACTCGGCGTCCTCGCGGCCGACGCCGCGGGACATGCCCATCACGAGGCCGTCCCGGGACAGGACGACCACCTTGCGGATCTGCGGCACCCGGTCGACGAGGTCGTCCAGGAGGAAGTTCAGCTCGGCCGCGACTCCCTGCTGCTGCGTCATGCTCTTTCCTCCGTGTCGTCGGCGGGTCCGCCTGGTCCTTCGTCGTCGTCCCGGCCCCGCAGCCAGCCCGCCTGGAGGGACGCGAACAGGTCGCGGGACGCCTCCGCCGAGCGCTCCTCCCACGCGGCGACCGCGTCGCCGGCCGGGGCCTCGGCGGGCGGCGGGTCGGCCGGCGGGGCCCCGAACGGCCCGTCGCCGGGCGGCAGCGCGTCCCGGAGCTGCGGCGCGAGGTTGCCGCCGCGCACCCGGCGCGGCAGCGGGGCCCGCCCGCCGTTGCCCGCCTGGGCCTGGGTCTCGCCGAAGGAGGCGGGCGCGGAGCCCGTCCCGTACGGGTCGTGGCCCGGGCCCTGGGGGCCGGACGCCAGGAACGGTCGCGTCGCGTCGAACGCGGGCGCGGGCCCTGGCTCGTACGACTGTTCGTACGTCGGCCCATACGACGGCGACGGTGGGGTCTCGTACGTCGGCGGGGTCTCGTACCGGTCGTACGAGGGCCGTTCCTCTCGCGAGGACGGCGCATCGAACCCCACCGTCGCGTCGTACTCCGGCAGTCCCTCGGGGACGACCGGCGTCTGGGGCGCCGTGTCGCGCACGGTCGTCTCGCGGACGGACGTGTCGTACACGGGCGCGTTCAGCATCGCCGTCGACGCGGACGCGTCCGGCGTGGGCCAGTTCCGCAGCCCGGTCCGGGCGAGCGAGCCGTTGGTCGGGGCGGCGCCGTTGCCCTGCGCGGCGGGCGCGGTGCCGTTGCCCTGCGCGGAGGGCGCGGCGGCGGCCGGGGCGTCCTCGTCGTCGGGCTGCTCGACGTCCACGATCAGGCGGCGCGGGATCAGCACGACCGCGCTGACCCCTCCGTACAGCGACGGCTGCAGCGCGACCTTGATGCCGTGCCGCCCGGCGAGGCGGCCGACGACGAACAGGCCGAGCCGGTCGGTGACGGCGAGGTCGAACTCGGGCGGGCGGGCGAGCCGCAGGTTCAGCGCGTCCAGCTCGGACTGGTCGAGCCCGATGCCCCGGTCGACGACGTCGACGGCGAACCCGTTCGCGCCCATCTCCCCGCGCACCAGCACCTCGGTCGGCGCAGGCGAGAACACGGTCGCGTTCTCGATCAGCTCCGCGAGCAGGTGGATGATGTCCGCGACGGCCTCGCCGATCAGCGCGGCGCCGCCGCCCAGCACGACGACCTCGACGCGGGTGTAGTCCTCGACCTCGGCGACGGCGGCGCGCAGCACGTCCTCGACATGGACGGGACGGCTCCACCCGCGTCCCGGCGACGTCCCCGAGAGGATCACGAGGCCCTCCGCGTGGCGGCGCATGCGCGTGGTGAGGTGGTCGAGCCGGAACAGGTCTTCGAGCGCCTTCGGGTCGGACGCGCTCCGCTCCATCTCGTCCAGCATGCGGAGCTGGCGGTGCAGCAGCGACTGGCTGCGCCACGCGACGTTGAGGAACACGCGGCTGATGCCCTGCCGCAGGTACGACTCGCGGACGGCGGTCTCGATCGCGGTGTGCTGCACCTTCGTGAACGCGTCCCCGACCCGGGCGACCTCCTTGGTCCGGCCGATGACGAGCGGCGGCGCCTCCGCGGCGACGTCCACCTCCTCGCCGCGCCGCAGCCGGGCCACGACGTCCGGCAGCCGGTCCTCGGCGAGGCGCAGCGCGGCGCGCTGCAGCCCGCGCAGCTCGCGGGACAGGCTGCGCGCCGCGAGCAGCGACAGCACGATCGACGCGACGACCGCGAGCAGCCCGAACCCGCCCGCGAGGACGAGCCGCATCACGATCCGCTTGCCGATCGGCTCGGCCATCTCGTTCAGCGCGAGGCTCGCCTGCGTGACCTTCTGCGCCCACGCCTGCGACAGCAGTTGCGTGGTGGCCTGCCAGTCGGACGCGGCGGCGGGCAGCCGGTCGTCGCGCGCGTTGACGATCGCGGTCTCGGCCGCGCGGTAGCGGCGGAACCCGTCGGACGCGGCGAGCTGCCGCAGCGGCCCGCTGATCTCGTCGTTCAGGTCGGCGAGCCCGGCGTCGAACTCGCGCCGCCCCTCCGCCGCCCACTGCACGAACGCGATGTGCTCGGCCGGGGTGAGCCGCCCGTTCCGCGCCATCGCGGCGGTGACGAGCGAGTCCTCGCGCAGCATGTAGGCGCGGGCGTTGCCGAGGCTGATCAGCGCCTTGCCCTGGGTGAGGATCGCGACGTCGTTCACCGACACCAGGCCGTTGAACACCGCGATGACCTGGTCCAGGACGGTGCTGTAGGAGTTGATCACGTCGAGCGGCTCGGCCGTGCCCGAGTCCACCTCGGCGCGCAGCTGCGGCACCCGGTCCAGCGCCTTGAGCGCGGCGGCGAGCCGCTGCTTGGTCTCGGGCCGGGCCGCGTCCTGCGCCTCCGCCGACAGCGACGTCCGGCGGAAGGACGCCTCGACGGCGCTCACCTTCGTCCGCAGCCCGGTCAGTTTCTGTCTGGCCGCGTCGTCGCGCGTGGTGAGCGCGACGACGCTTAAGGACCGCTCCGCCTGGAGCAGGTTCACCAGGTTGATGCCGGGGAGGCCCACCTTCTCGTACGTCGTCGAGAAGTCGTACTTGTCGAACGCGTCGCCGAGCGTGATGTTCGCGGCGAACGCCCACAAAGTGATGAGGGACACCAGCGGGACCAGCAGCAGCGCCGTGATCCGCAGCCGGATCGGACGCCTCCGCCGCGGCCCGCGGCCGGAGTCCGCCGGGACGTCGGGGCCAGGGGGTGCACTGTTCGGGGCGGCCGCGTGGGCGTCCGCCGGCCGGCCTTCGCCAACCATCAGATCACAACCTTGTGCGGGGGACGGGCCCGGCTGTGCGGCCCGCTCATGTCGGTCGTTTCAGTTCGTGGGCACGGGTCGTCCAGGACACGGCTCACCCGATGGCGCCGCCGGAGCGGCGGTCAGGGGTGCGCCTCGTCCAGGGCGGCGCGGGCCACCAGGCCGCGCAGGCGGCCGGTGATCATCTCGACGGCGCGCGCGTGCCCGCGCGCGGCGCCGTCCCGCGTCGTGTACTGCCCGATGTCGGCGTGCATGGACGTGTCGGACACGATGGTCTGCCAGAGCAGCGGCCTGCCGTTGGCGGCGCGGCCGAGATCGACCACCGTGAACCAGGTCGAGACGACCACCACGACGGCGCCGACGCGGATGACGTCCTGCGCGAGCAGGCGTCCCCGCACGTCCAGCAGCATCTGCTGGGCCTCGGCGGCCGTGGCCTGTCGCCCGTCCGCGTGGAAGTACTCAACGGGCATGATGCATCCCATCGCCGTGGAACAGCGGGGCGGCGAGGACCGCTAGTGCCCGGGACCCTCGTCCCGCGGCCAGGCCCGGATCTCACACCAGACCGACTTGCCGGACGGTGTGTGGTCGGTGCCGTGCCGGTCGGCGAGGACCGCCACGAGGAACCAGCCGCGCCCGGTCTCCTCCATCAGGTCGACCTCGCGCTGCCGCGGGACGGCGGCGCTGTGGTCGTGCACCTCGATGCGGAGCCGGGACCCGGCGCGCAGCAGCCGCAGCCGCAGCGCGGCGCCGGGGATCGGCGCGTGCCGGACGGCGTTCGTGACGAGCTCGGAGACCAGGACCTCGGCGTCGTCGCCGGTGTGCCCGGCGCCGGAGTTCGCCGCGACGGACCGGCCGAACCGCCGCGCCCGCGGGACCGACTCCCGCTCGGCGGGCAGCGTCAGCTCGCCCAGCAGGACCGCGGGCTCGTCCATGGCCCGCAGGCCGTTCGGCCGGGACGCGCCGTTGGCCTGGCCCGCTCCGTTCGCCTCGGTCGCCTCGTGGGGTTGGGGAAGGGTGCTAGGTAGTTCGATGGTGTGGTGTTCGCCCGACATGGTGAACGCCTCCTTGACTAAGGCGTGTCGGCCCGGTCCGGTGCCGCGCGGACGCGGCGCCGGGGTGGGCGCGGGGGGTTGGCGCCGGAGCCGCCGCCGTCCGGGCATGCGGCGGCACGGTGCCGGGCGAGGACGGGCGGCCCGCCATGACGGCTCTCATGACGGCTCCCCCTCCTCGACATGGGTGCCCGCCCGGGTGCGCAGCAACCGGGCGGTGCTGGTGAACCACTCGTAGTTCTCCTGCTCGAAGCGCAGGCCCCGCAGGCAGGTCAGGTACGGCCCGACCGGGGTGCCCGTGCGCAGGAAGGTGTCCTCGTCGAGGTCGCCGCGCAGGTGCTTCAGGGTGCGTTCGAAGACCTCGATCTTGGCGGCGGACGCCACCGCCCGGTCTTCGAGCTGCGCGATGACGGACGGCGCGGAGATGTGGTCGACGGCCTGGACCATCACGAGCAGGTTCTCGCGGATGATCCCCGGCTTCGCCGGGGTCGTCGCGAACCGCTCGAGCTCGTCGACACCGGCCTTGGTGACGGTGTAGACGCGCTTGTTGGGACGGTCGTGCTGGATGACCTGCCGCCCGCTGATGAGTCCTTCGGTCTCCAACCTCGACAGCTCCGAGTAGAGCTGCTGCGGTACGGCATGCCAGAAGTTGGAGACCGACAAATCAAAGATCTTCGCCAGCTGGTAGCCGCTGTACTCGCCATCGAGCAGCGCCGCCAGCACCGCGTGACGTAGCGCCATCGGCCTTCTCTCCCCGCCTTGACTCAGGGTGAGGCAGACGTTAGCAGACAACGACATGATTAGTCATGCTTTTGACTAGTATTGGTAAGGGCAGATTTTCGGGGACACCGGTTGTTCACCTCCGCGTCAGGCGGGCGTCGCCCGGCCGGGGACGAGCGAGGGGAACAGCTCCGCGAGCGCGGGCTCGACGTCGCCCGCCAGGGCGGCGGCGTCCCCGCCGAGGAACGCCTCCCTGGTCAGGCCGCGCTGCAGCTTGCCGCTCGTCGTCCGCCGGACCGTTCCGCGCCCGGCGAGGACGACGCTCAGCGCCGGCAGGTCGAACGCGCGGGCGACCTTCGCCTTGACGAGGGACGCCAGCTCGTCCAGGGGCGTCCCGGCGGCGGCCCGGGTGCTGATCTCCTGGACGACCACGACGTGCTCGGCGTCCCCGCCGTCCACGGTGAACGCGGCGGTGGCGAGGACCGCCGGGTGCACGTCCCGGGCGACCTCCTCCACGTCGTGGGCGTGGATGTTGCGGCCGTTGACGATGATCAGGTCCTTGATGCGACCGGTGACGTACAGCTCGCCGTCGAAGCGGAAGCCGAGGTCGCCCGTCCGCAGGTAGGGGCCGTCGCCTTCGGACGTGCGGGCGCCGAACGCCGCGCCGGTCGCCGCCGGGTTCGCCCAGTACCCGGCCGCGACGCTGCCGCCGCGCACCCAGATCTCGCCGACCAGCCCGTCGGGGAGGCGGGCGCGGGTCTCGGGGTCGACGACGCCGACGTCCAGGGTGACGGGACGTCCGCAGCTCACCAGCCTGCGCGTTTCGCCGTCCCCCGCGTCGTCCGCCGCGGGGACGGCGCGGCCGAGGGCGAGCTCGCCCGCGTCGAACCCGCGCACGAGCGGCCCGCCGCCGAGCGGCGCGGCGGTGATCAGCAGCGTCGTCTCGGCCATCCCGTAGCAGGGCATCCACATGGCCGGGCGGAACCCGGCCGGGGCGAACCGCTCCGCGATCCGCTCCAGCGTCGCGGCCCGGACCGGCTCCGCGCCGTTCTTCACCACGCGCAGCGACGACAGGTCGAGACCGTCCAGCTGCGCGTCGGTGACGCGGCGCAAGGCCAGCTCGTAGCCGAAGTTCGGGGCGACGGTGATCGTGCCCCGGTACCGGCTGATCAGCTCCAGCCACAGCACGGGACGCTTGATGAACGTGATCGGCGAAGTGAACACGTACCGGCAGCCGAGGTACAGCGGCTGGAGGAACTGACCGACCAGCCCCATGTCGTGGTAGTGCGGCACCCAGCCGACGCCCACCGTGTCGGACGTCCCCTCTATCCGGCGCTTGATCTCCTCGCCGTTGGTGAGCAGGTTGCCGTGGGTGACCATCACGCCCTTCGGCTCGCTGGTCGACCCGGACGTGTACTGGAGGAAGGCGAGCGTGCCCCGGTCGAACTCCGGCGGCTCCCAGTCGCCCGGGTCGCCGACAGTCGTGCTCTCGGTGTCGAGACAATGGACGCGGCCCTTGAGCCCGGCGTCCGCCAGCCATGCGGCGATGGCGTCGCGGTGGGCTGCGTCGGTCAGGATCAACGAGACGCCCGCGTCGTCGATGATGCGGCGGGTGCGGTCGAAGCGTCCGGCGTCCAGGGCGGGTAAGGGCGCGGGGACGGCGACGACCCGCGCGTACAGGCACCCGAGGAACGCCTTGAGGAACTCCAGCCCCTCCGGGTAGAGGAGGAGGACGGCCCTGTCCCGCAGGCCGCGCGACTCCAGGCGGCAGGCGAGCGCGCGGGCCATCCGGTCCAGCTCGGCGAAGCCGAGCACGTTCTCCTTATATCTCTGGTCCAGTCCGGGGAGTGCGGGGGGTCGCCCCTCGCGAGAGGCACGTCCACGCGCTTCGCTGATGAAGGTGAAGGTCCGGTCGTCACCGTGTTCCCGGATGTTCTGCCGGACGAGTGACACGAAGTCCCCATGCGCGTGCATCGGTCATCACTCGTCCTCTTCGTCGGGCAGCAGTTCGGCCAGGGACAGCAGGGAGAACCAGCGCCGCTCGTCGAAGCCGCGGAACATCACGTCCTCCAGCGGAGGCAGGAACTCCTCCGACAGGACCATGTCGGGCTGCGAGCGTTGCAGCAGGCGTTGCAGGCACAGCACGAGCCACTGCCCGTCCGCGAACGGGCCGCCGAACTCGTGCCGGTTGTGCAGCCAGGTCAGGACGCACGACATCATCGCGTGCAGCTCGCAGTACCGCTTGGCGCGGGCCAGCGCCGTCACCGAGGTCGTGTCGCCCTCGTCGGCGCGGATGCCCTCCTCCAACCGGACGCGCAAACCGCCGATCGTGGACATCAGGTCCTTCAACTCGGCCGCCACGCCGGGCGCGGCGTGCGCGTTCGCCGCCGCCAGCAGCTCCTCGGAGATCTCCTCGAAGCGCTGGCCGATCTCGTCGCGGCCCTCGTTGGTGAGCTGGAGCAGGCGGCCGTCCGGCGACCACGCGGGCGGGGTGCGGGTCCAGCGGAACAGGTCGGTGAGCAGCGCGTCCTCTTTACCCGTCTCCTCGGGGGGACGGACCAGGAACGGCAGCTGCGCCGCGACGTTGGCGAGGTTCACGTGCGTGGTGCCCTCGAAGATGCTCGCGATCGCGTGGTCGCGCTGCAACTTCTGGAACACCCCGTGCGCGACGCCCTCGCGCAGGTAGCCGCGTGCGGCGAGGACCGTCCCGATGCTGGCGACGACCTCCTCCCCCATCACCGGGACGAAGTACTTCACGATCGACGACCACAGGCTCAGCCGCCCCGGCGCGACCGTCAGCGCCCGTGCCACCGGGAGCGTCGTGCACTCGGCGATCAGCAGGTCCAGGTGCGCCTTCACCAGGTGGTCGCGGATGACCGGGATCTGGTAGATGTCCGCCCCGTACAGGGTGCGGGACCGCGCGTACTCCATCCCGATGCGGACGACCGCGTCCATCGTCCCGACCGACAGCGCCGCGATCGCCGTCCGGGTGATCTGCAGCGTCTTCAGCGTCTGTACAAGCCCGGACCCGCGCCGCCCGATCACCCGGTCGACCGGGACCCGCGCCCCGACGAACACCACGCCGCTCAGGTCGTGGCCGCGCAGCCCGACCGTCCGCACCGGCGGCAGCGTCGACCAGACCTTCGGGTCGAGCTCGCGCTTGTCGACCAGGATCAGCGAGAAGTCGCGGGCGCCGGTGCGGGCGTAGGTGGTGACGAAACGGCCCCGGGTGGCGTTGCCGACCGGCCACTTCGTCCCGGTCAGCACCAGCTCGTCGCCGTCGAACTCCGCCTCCGACTCCGAGGCCATCACGTCGCTGCCGTGGTCGGCCTCCGAGACGCCGAAGCAGGCGAGGTCGCCGACCAGGACGCCGTCGGCGACCGTCCGGCGCTGCCGCTCGTCGCCCCACAGCCACACCGGGTTCACCGCCAGCAGCCCCGACCCGTACATCACGGCGACGGTGACGCTGCGCCGCGAGATGCCCCGGGTGACGAGGAACAACTCCTCCAGCGTGGACAGCCGTCCGCCGAGCACGCTCGGCACCAGGTACTTCGGGAAGCCCCAGGCGCGGACGGCGTCCACGGCGCCCGGCGGGATCTCGTCGCGCTCCTCCGCCTCCACGATCGCCTTGTAGGAGAACGGGCCGGCGGCCTCGTCCATCGGGTCGCCGAGATAGCCGTCCAGGTCGGCGGCGATCCGGTGCGCCGGGGACAGCCGCGCGCGCCCGGGCGGGGACGCGCGCCGCTGCGGCGCGTCCGGCGGGTCGGCGGACGGCGCGGCGGGACCGGCCGGGTCCGCCCGGTCGGCGGCGCGCACGGGGTCCGGAGGGTTCCCGGGGTGCGCGGGGTGCTGTGCGGGGTGTGCGGGGACCTTGCTGTCCATCGTTTCCTTCGACTCCCTTTGGCTGCGCCGGCTCCCTACGGCTGTGCCTGCTCCGTTGCGGGCAGGCCGGACGTGCCCCCTGTTCCCCCAGATCCCCCCGTTCCGGACGCCTCCGCCCCGTTCGCCTCCGTGTTCGCCTCTCCGCTGGATTCCTCCATGCGCCGCCCGACCACGCGGGCGAGCGTCATCGCGGCGGGCAGCGGGCGGACCATCACCGTCAGGCCGGTGACCAGGCCGTCCTCGCCGAACCTCAGCAGGTCGAGGCCCTGCACGGCCTTGCCCGCCACCCGCGCGGAGAACACCAGCGCCTGCGCCGGGACGTCCGGCGGGCGGCTGACCAGCTCGTCGGTGTAGCGGAACTCCTCGAACACCTCCAGCAGGACGCCCAGCAGCGCCATCACCGAGTCGCGCCCGAGGTAGGGCTTCACCATCACCGGGCTGAGGAACTCGATCCCGGGATCGAGCGCGCCCGCGATCGCGGCGAGGTCCTTCGCCTCCACCGCCGTCCGGAACGTTCCGGAGACCGTCACCTGTGCTGCTCCCTTCGATCGCCTGGCGGACGGGTCACCGCGCGGCCCCGGTCGGGACGGCGGCGCGGGCGAGCCCTTCGGCCCAGGCCCGGTAACCGGCGGGGGACGGGTGGAAGCCGTCGGCGGCGAACAGCGCGCGGTCGCGCGCCATCGCCTCGTCCATGGGAGCGTGGACGGCGCCCGCGGCGCGGGCGGTGTCGCGCATGATCCGGTCCATCGCCCGCGCCCGCGCGCCGAGCACGAGCCGCAGCGGCTGCGGGACGGCGGGGAACCGGTGCACGGGCGGCATGCCCGCGACGACGAGCGTCGCGCCGGCGTACCGGCCGCGCAGCACGCCGAGCAGGTCGGCGAGGTCCGTTGCCCAGCGGCGCAGCGGACGCCGTTTGATCAGGTCGTTGATCCCGACCGCGAGCACCACGAGGTCGGTCCGGTCGCCGCCGGGCGGCGGGACGAGCCCGGTCGCGACGCGGCGGGCCGTCGCGCCGCTCTCGCCGGACACCGACCACGCGACGCCGCGGCGCAGCCGGTCGCGCAGGGCCTCGGCGAGGAAGCCGGGCAGCGCCTCCGCGTGCCGGGACGCGCCGACGCCCACGGCCGTGGACTCGCCGATCACGACGACGCGGTACGCGTCCGCGTCCGGTCCGGCGGCCTGCGCGAAGCCGTGCTCGTCCCCCGCCGCGGGGTCGAGGCGGGGGGTGCGGCGCGCCGTCCGCCATGCCTGGACGAGCAGCACCGGCGCGAGCGGTATGAGCGTCAGCGGCTGGGAAACACGGGCGAAGGTGGATTGTCCGTTCATCTCTGTCCCAGTCTTGGAATGGCCCCGAGCTCAGATCGCCCGCTCCCCGAGCAGGCTCCGTGCGATGTCCGCGATCACCTCCGCGACATAGGCGTGTCCCCTCGGGTTCAGGTGGATCCCGTCGGCGCTCCACATCACGGGGTCGGCGACCTTCGCCACCGACTCGCGCGCGGGAAAGGGCATGCCGAAGTCGGCGCTGGCCCTGGCCAGCTCCGCGTTGAAGTCGTGAATGCGCTGGACGGTCCGCGTCTTGCGGAACTGCGACATGGGCGCGAGGTCGAGCAGCGGCGGCCGGGGCACCGGGATCGCGAGCGCGACCGCGCCGCGCTCGACGGCCCAGCCGAACAGCTCGTCCAAGCAGGCGGCGGCGACCGCGGGGTCGTAGCCGCGCAGCGCGTCGTTCATGCCGCAGCCGAGCACGACGAGGCGCGGGCTCAGCTTCCGGACGCCCGGCAGCTGGTCGCGCACCACGTCGTCGACCTTCGCCCCCGGGTCGGACGCGTTGAGCAGCTCGTCGGCGGGAACGCCCAGGTGGCGGGCCAGCCGCCCGGCCCAGCCGAGCCAGCCGCCCGCCGGGTCCGGGTCGTCCTGGCCCTCGGCCACGCTGTCGCCGAGCACCACCATGAAGGTCCGGGCGGGCCCGGCGGACGGCGGACCGCCCATCACCCGACGAGTTCGAGCAGGTAGTCGGTGAGGGCGGTGACCGTCTCCCGGCGCCTGGCCTCGGCCACGTCGACCTCGACCTGGAGGTGGTCCTCGATGTCGCTGATGATGCTGATCGCGTACACCGAGTCGACGCCGTAGCGGGCGAGCTCGACCGTCGGGTCGATGTTTTCCGCCGGCCTGTCGAGGTAGAAGGCGATCCTGTCAAGAAGCCACGATTGCAACTCATCGTGGGAAATTGTTTCCGCTCCGGTCACCGCACTCCTCCTTATGCCAGAGGATCATCTCAACAATCGCGATTGCTATCGGAAGACGAGCACACCGCAACATACCGGCAAATGCATGATGTGTCTCAGTTCCGGATGTGAACGATCGGACACAACCATGTCTCCGTTGCGTAAATTATGTCAGCACCCCGGTAAATCGGCGCAGGACTACCGGCTGGTAACCCCTTCCGTTAAGGGACCCACCACACGCCCTGGACGGACCCTCGCGTCCCCCGCGCCCCACCGATCCGTCCCACCCCGCGGACCGCAGGACGGCGCGCGACCTGCGCCGTTCCCCCTCCGCCGCGATCCGAAAGAGCACCGATCCGGTATGACATTGCGGCACGTTCCATGAGAATTTCGGACAACCACCCAGCGGATACCAAACGGTCAAGTCAGGAGATGCTTACGCCTGGGCGATAATCCCCTGGCGAGGGTGGCGAAACGGCCCGGACGGGCGGCCCGGCCGCCCGTCCGGGCCGTTGATCAGCGAGGTCGCCCGGTCGGCCCGCGCGTCAGCCGGCGCCGCAGACCGCGCGGTCGACCAGCCGGAGCGACGCCCTGTCCTGGGCGTCCTGGGCCGGGTCGCCGGGCCGGAACGTGGACACGGCGACGCTCGCGGCGCGCCGCCCGTCCGCGCTCGCCCCGGACTCGGAGATGATCCCGAAGAAGGTCCCGCCGTGGAACCAGACCCCGCCCGCGCAGCCCTTGACGGGACGCCAGGCGAGGCCGAGCCCGTACCGGACGCCGTCCGCGAGGATCCAGTCGTCCACCGGGACGGTCTGCTTCATCTGCGCGAGCTGCGCCGGGGCCAGCAGGCGCCCGCCCAGCAGGGCGCGCAGGAAGGCCGTGTGGTCGCCCGGCGTGCTGATGATCGCGCCGTCCGAGCCGCCGCTCACGCTGACCGACGTGTCGACGAGTTCCTTGTGCCCCGGGAACCGCGTGTACGCGGTCGCGCTCGGCTGCGGGACGTACGCCGACGTCCCCGGCGTGATCGTGTGCCGCAGCCCGAGCGGCTCGATGATCCGGTCATGGACCTCCTGCTCCCAGGGATGTCCGGTGACCTTCTCGATGATCAGACCGGCCAGCACATAATTGGTGTTGGAGTAGCCCCAATGGGTCTCCTCGGCCGGGTTGGACGTGTCCGGAACCCAGAGCGGCGGTTTGGACATCGCCGCCGCCACCTTCTCCTGCGGAGTGGAGACCCGGAAACGGTTCTCCCGGAACTTCTCCGGGGTCAAGTCACCGCCGTCGCCGAGTTGGACCGCCACATAATCGTTCAACCCGCTGGTGTGCCGGAGGAGATTTTTGACGGTGATTCTCCGGCCGTCGTTCCCTTTCCCACGGACGACCCCCGGCAGCCATTTTTCGACGGTGTCGGTCAGCCGGAGCTTTCCTTCGCTCACCAGTTGGAGCGCGACCACCGACGTGTACGTCTTGGTGTCGCTGCCGATACGGAAATAGGAATTCCAGGGAACGGGCCGCCCCGTCCGCAGGTCCGCGACCCCGGCGCGGGCGGCGTGCGCGCCGCCCGCCGTCCGCACCTCGGCGAGCACCCCCGTCGCGCCGGTCGCCCGGATCGCGTCGACGTCGCCCTGCAGACCGTCCCGGCCCGGCTGGGCGGCGGCGGCGACCGACGGCAGCAGCCCCGCCATCAGCGCACCCGCGGCCAGCGCGGCGACGGCACGCCTCCTCATCCGACCCTGCCCACCTGGGGGACGCCCCCCAGACCCCCGAAACGGGAGGCCCAATGATCCTCGCTTCGCTGCGGTCACCGGGCCCTGCCCTGCTGGGGGACGCCCCCCAGACCCCCGAAACGGGAGGCCCGATGATCCTCGCTTCGCTGCGGTCATCGGGCCTCCCCCGGCTTCGGGCAGTCGATGTCGGCGGCGGGCAGGACGCCGGTGCGCAGGTAGGCGTTGACGGCGTCGTCCGCGCAGGGCACGGGCGTCAGCCCGTCGATGCCGCGCGCGTACACGCCGTGCGAGCGGATGTCGGCGGACAGCAGGCGCGAGCCTTTCAGCGCCCGGTGCAGCGAGACGGCGCCCGGATAGGGGACGTTGTTGTCGCGCCTGGCCTGCAAGATCAGCACCGGCACCCTGTTGTCGATCGCGGTGCCCGACTCGCGCGGCTTCGTCTTCCAGAACGGGCACGGGAAAATGGCGTTGGCCGTCGCCGCGAACACCGGCTGCGTACGCCGGGCCTGTTGGATGCTCCGCCAATACTGCTCGGGATCGGACGGCCATCCCCCGGCGGGCCAGCCGCCGTCCCCGCAGAAGACCGCGTTCCCGCCGTTGAAGAGGTTGTCCATCGCCGGGTCCGGCTTGCTGAACAGTTCGAGCCACATCTTCAGCTCGGGAATGGGCTGGACCTGCCGTCCCTCCGCCGCGTCCACGAAATTGCGCATGGCCCGCGCGAGAAGCTCGTTGTCCTCCTCGTTGTTGACGAACTGGCGCGTGAGGAGGCCCAGTATGTTCGCGTCCACGTAATGGTCGCCGAGCCGGATCGGGCCCCGGTCCACGCGGGCGCTCAGCCGCTCCACCGTCGTCCTGACCTGGCGGGGCGTCGTGCCGAGGCGGTACTCGGCGGCGCGCTCGGACGTCCAGGCGGCCCACTCGTCCAGGGCGCGCTCCTGCGCCGGTCCCCCCGCCTGGAAGTTCTCGTACTGCGTCTTCGTCGGGTCGGTGACGCTGTCGATCACGATCCGGTCGGAGCGGTGCGGGAACATCTGCGTGTAGACCGCGCCCAGGTCCGCGCCGTACGAGGTGCCGAAGTACGACAGCTTCCGCTCACCGAGGACGGCCCGGATCAGGTCCATGTCGCGGGCGACGTTGCGGCTGGACGCGTGCGGCAGCAGCGCGGCGTTGTCCCCGTGCTCGTAGCAGCGCTCCGCGGTCTCCCGCGCGCTCCGGACGGACGCCTCGAACGCCTCCCGCCGCGAGTGCGTCTCCTGCGCCTTCGGGGAGAGACCGCAGTAGATCGGGGTGCTGCGGCCGATGAAGCGCGGGTCGAAGCCGATCAGGTCGTAGCGACCGGCCGCGTCCTTCATGACGGGCCGCAGCGAGGCCGTGTAGTCGAGGCCGGGCCCGCCGGGCCCGCCCGGGTTGGCCAGCAGGATGCCGCGCCGGTGCGCCCTGTCCGTCGCCTTGATCCGCGAGACCGCGAGCGTGATCGTGGCGCCGTCCGGGGCGGCGTAGTCGAGCGGGACGGTCAGCTCCGCGCACTGCGCGCCCGCCTCCTTCAGGTCGGCGGCGCCCTCCGGGCACGCGCCCCAGGCGACGTGTTGCCCGGCGAACCGGGCGAGGCCGCCGCCGGGCCCGGGCCCTCCGGAGGGCGCGGCCGATGCCGTGCCCGCCCAGGTGCCCGTCCAGCCGACGGCCCCGGCCAGGCCGAGCGCGGCGACCGCCACGGCGGCGCGCGGGACCGCGAAACGTTGGATGATCATGCGCACGATTCCACCGCGCCAAGGGGCGATAGGTCATTACGGCTGGCTCCTAACAAGATGGTGGGGACAGCCCCACCACCCGGCGCTCAGCCGCCGTCGGGGTGCGGCGGCGGGACGTCCCGGACGCCGTGCTGCCGCAGCGACATCTCCACCGCGAGGTCCCACAGCCCGGACAGCTCCCGCGACATCGCGTACGCGTCCTCGCACATCGCCGCCGCGACCCGCGCCGTCTCCGGGTCGCCCGCGCGCTCGGCGACGCGGCGCAGCATCTCCCCCGCGGCGATCTGCAGGTGGGCGGCGACGTAGGCGTCCCGCATGTGCCGTCCGGCGCGGTCGCCGCGGCTGCGCCCGAGCGCGGCCTCGGCGACCGCCGCGAACAGCGCGCCCGCGTCCCGGACGATGGACGGCGCGGACCCGTGCGCCCGCAACCGCGCCTCCACCTCCCGCGTGTGCGCCCGGCACCGCTCGGCGAACCGGCCGAGCGGCAGGCACATCGCGGGCTCTCCGGCCGCCGTGGTCAGCATCTCGCTGAGGGCGGCCTCCACGTGCTCCTGAAGGGTGTGCGCGTCCTTCAGGTAGCCGACGAGCTGGCGCTCGATCGTGGTCATGCGCCGGGCCCGCTCAGGCGGACTTGCGCCCGCGGCTCCGGCGGCGCGCCGGGACCTCCTTCGCGGCCACGGCTAGCACCGCGACGGCGAACAGGGCGATCGTCAGCCGCAGCAGCGCCGGGCCGACTCGCTTCCCCTTCCTCATGTCCTTTCCTCCCCCCTGCGAATTCGTGCGTGTTCCCGCTGACCGGCCGACGGCCGGACGTCTTCGTCACCGCGTTCCCCCCGGAGGGCCCGTCGCCCGGACGGCCGTCGTTCATCTGGACGGCTCGTCCAGCCGGAGCGGGGCGTCGCGGCGGTCGGCGAGGTCCCGCCAGGTGCGGACGGCGAGCAGCCCGGCGGCCTCGTGCCGCCAGGGCGCCTGCCCGGTGCGCGCCGACCCGTCCCCGCCGGGGTAGAACACCGTCCCGTCGAAGGCGAGGTCGAGCGGGACGTGCCCGCCCCGCAGCGCGCCCAGGTACCGGCCGGCCGCGTCCGGCATGCCGTGCCCGCACGGCAGCGCGATCGCCGTCTCGGTCCCGCCGCGGAACGTCGGGACGGTCGCGCCGACCCGCGCCCACGGCAGCCCGCCGGGCGGCCAGGTCGCCGGCGGGCCGAGCACCGCGGCGAGCCGGTCCCGCTCCGCGTCGTCGTAGCCGCGGCGGCCCGCCGCGATCGTCACGGTCGCGGTGAGCAGGACGCACTGGACGGGCCCGCCGTCCAGCCGCCGCAGCCGGAGCCGCAGGCTCGGCGCCGGCGCCGAGCCGGACGTCCCGGCCTCGATCCCGAGCAGGTCCACGCCGAGTTCCGGCGGCCCGTTCATGATCGTCACGACTGCGGACTGCCCTGGGCGCACCTCGCGAAACACCTCCCGGGCCGGGCGCGCGCGAACAATAGGGAGATTTTCCGGTGCCATGCCGGACACCGGGCGATGCGGCGGGCTTGACCTTGAGCGCACTCCAGCGCGTAACGTCCTGGACGTCCGCCAACCGAGAGGGTTGTCCGCATGCAGTACCGCAAGCTCGGCCGTACCGGTGTCGAGGTCAGCACCCAGTGCTTCGGCGCGATGATGTTCGGCTCGATCGCCGAATCCGACCAGGGCGAGTGCGAGCGCATGCTCTACCGCGCGCTCGACGCCGGGATCAACTTCATCGACACCGCCGACATGTACTCGCGCGGGGACAGCGAGGAGATCCTCGGCCGCGCGCTCAAGGGGCGGCGGGACGACGTCGTCCTCGCCACGAAGTTCTTCAACCCGATGGGCGACGACCGCAACATGCGGGGCGGGTCGCGCCGGTGGATCTTCCGCGCCGTCGAGGACAGCCTCCGGCGGCTCGGCACCGACCACATCGACCTGTACCAGATGCACCGCTACGACTGGGACACCGACATCGACGAGACCCTCGGCGCGCTGGACGACCTCGTCCGGCAGGGGAAGGTGCTCTACCTCGGCTCCTCGTCCTTCCCCGCCGACTGGATCGTCGAGGCGCAGTGGTCGGCCGACCGCCGCGGGACGGCGCGGTTCGTCTGCGAACAGCCGCAGTACTCGATCTTCGCGCGGTCGGTCGAGGTGGACATGCTGCCGGCGGCCCAGCGGCACGGCATGGGCGTGATGCCGTGGAGCCCGCTCGCGGGCGGCTGGCTGACCGGCAAGTACCGGCGCGGCGAGCCGACTCCGGCGGGCGCCCGGTTCGGCTCGGACGGGATCATGGGCGCGTCCCCGCGCGGCATCGAGAACGACCCGTCGGTGCCCGTCCGGTACGACGCCGTCGAGCGGCTCACGAAGATCGCCGACGACGCGGGCCTGTCGCTCACCCATCTCGCGCTCGCGTGGGTCGGCGAGCACCCGGCGATCACGTCCACGATCATCGGGCCGAAGACGCTCGGGCAGCTCGACGAGCTGCTCGGCGCCGCCGACGTCCGGCTCGACGCCGCGACGCTGGACGCGATCGACGAGGTCGTCCCGCCCGGCACGGACATGCCGAGCATCAACCACCTGACCGGGAACCCGTCCCTCAGGCCGGAGAACCGCCGCCGCTGAGCGGCCCCTTTCAGTTCAGGGGGCGGCGGCCGAGGAAGGCGACCAGCCGGTCCCCGGGCGAGGCGCCCGGGGCCGGCTCGACGGGGTCGGCGAACAGCGGCCGCCGCACCTCCTCCGGGACGACGATCGGGCAGACCCGGAGCAGCTCGCCGGCCAGCGGCTCCGGGATCGGCTTGCGGCGCCCGGACGCCTGCTCGATGTCCCAGCCGTGCACCGCCACCTCGATCGCGCCCGCCGCCTCCATCAGCTCGCCCGCGACGTGCCGGTCGCCGACGTCCACCCGCTCGGGCGCACCGGACGCCCGCAGCAGCCGCACCGCCCGCACCCGCACCGCCGACACCGGATCGTCGTCCAGCAGGACGCTCGGGTCCGGCTCCATCGCGACCTGGCCGGTGCTCATTCCCTCGTGCAGCGCGGCGAGGGAGTCGCGCAGGTGCAGCAGGAGCGCTTCGAGGTCCCACAGTTCGCACGGGGTGGGGCGCGCCATCATGCCGGGCGTGACCCCCTGGACGGAGGTCAGCGCGAAGCCGATCGCCCGTTCGAGCGGGCCGCCGTCCCTGGGGGCGGGCCGGGTCGCACTCGTCCGCTCGTGCATGGGGCGCTCCAATCGTGGTGCCGGGCCTCACCAGATTGGACCGCCGGGACGGTGAAAAGTAATCGCCGGACGTGCGGCGGTGGAGATCGTCCAACATCCGGCGGGGGCGGCGTCCGGCGCCGCCCCCGGGTGACCGCCGAGGTCAGGGCTTGCGGAGGACGCCGCCGTACTCGCACATGTCGCGTCCCATCTTCGACGCGCCCTCGAACGCCGCCAGCTCCTCCGGGACGGGCGGCAGCGGCGGCTGGTCGGGGTCGGGCCGCCAGTGCAGCAGGTTGACGAGGCCCGGCTCGACGGGTTCGAGACCGTCCAGGAGCAGGGCGTCGACCTCCTCGCGGCTGCGGTTCTGCCACGGGATGCCCGCCGTGTTCATGCGCTGGTCCAGCTCGGCGGCCCGTTCCGTGTCGGAGATGACGATCTGGGAGAAGGCGAGGTGGCTGCCGGGGACGGCACGGTCCATCACGGTGTGCAGGATGCGGTGCGGGTCGTCGGCGTCGAGGAGGTGGTGCCCGACGGACAGGAACAGCACCGCGAGCGGCTCGTCGAAGTCGATCAGCCGCCGCACGTCGGGGTGGTCGAGGAGCTTCTCCTGGTCGCGGAAGTCGGCGGTGATCACGACGGTGGAGCCGTCGCCCGCGAGCAGCGCCCTGGCGTGCACGAGGACGATCGGGTCGATGTCGACGTAGACGACCCGCGCGTCCGGCGCGAAGCGCTGCGCGACCTGGTGGACGTTGTTGTCGGTCGGCAGCCCGCAGCCCATGTCGAGGAACTGCCGGATCCCGGCCTCCTCCGCCAGGTACCGGACGGCCCGGTACAGGAACAGCCGGTTCTGCCGGGTGATGTCGATCGACTCGGGGAAGACGGGCGCGGTCTGCATCGCGAAGTCGCGGTCGACCTGGTAGTTGTCCTTGCTGCCGAGGGCCCATCCGTACACCCGGGCGGAAGCGGGCACGTCGTCTCGGATCTCCACCGGCTGCGGCTCACGGTCGGCGTCCACCAGTCGCTCCCGTCTCGGGGGGAAAGATCACCCTACGTTAGCGCGCCCCGGGCGGTCAGCCGGGATTGTCCCGATTTCTTGCGGGTAGGAGTGACCTGCCGGACGCACAGGCCGAAGGGGGAAGGCCAATGGTTCGGAGCGGAACCGAGGGCCGGAGCAGGGCCGAAAGTCGTGGCAGGAGCGAGCCGTACGGGCCGGACGACGAACCGGACCTGGTGGGCCAGTACCTCACCCAGATCGGCCGGACGGAGCTGCTGACCGCCGCCGAGGAGGTCGAGCTCTCCAAGCGGATAGAGGCGGGCGTCTACGCGCGGCACCTGCTGGACACGGAGAGTGGCGACGAGATCGTCGGCGCCGCCGCGGACCGCGCGGACCGCGCGGAGCTGGAGGCGGTCGCCGCCGACGGGGAGCGCGCCAAGGACCACATGATCCGCGCCAACCTGCGGCTGGTCGTGTCGACCGCGCGCAAGTTCCCCAACCGGGGGATGTCGTTCCTCGACCTCATCCAGGAGGGCAACCTCGGGCTGATCCACGCGGTGGAGAAGTTCGACTACGCGCGGGGCTACAAGTTCTCCACCTACGCGATGTGGTGGATCCGGCAGGCGATCGGGCGCGGCCTCGCCGAGAAGGCCCGGACGGTGCGGCTGCCCGCGCACGTCGTCGAGGACCTGTCCAAGCTGACCCGGATCGAGCGGGCGCTGGAGCACGCGGGCACCGAGCCGACGGACGAGCGGGTCGCGGCCGAGGCGGGCGAGACCGTCGAGAAGATCGTCTCGCTGCGCCGGGTGGCGCGGGACGTCGTCAGCCTGGACACCGTCATCGGCCGGGACGACGACACCCGGGTCGGCGACCTGATCGCGGACCCGGCCGCCGCCGGGCCCGACCTGGTCGAGTTCCAGCAGCTCGCGGCGGAGGTGCGGGCGATGGTCGACCGGCTGCCGCCGCGCGAGGCGGTGATCCTCACGCTCCGGTACGGGCTGAACGACGGCCGCCCGCACACGCTCCAGGACATCGCGGACCACATCGGGCTGACGCGGGAGCGGGTCCGCCAGCTCGAGCAGCAGGCGCTCGCGCAGCTCCGCGACCCCCGGCACGGGGAGGCGCTGCTCACCTGGGTGAGCTGACCCCCGGTTTCAGCGCGGGGTCAGGTCCATTCGGATGTCCTCGGCCGCCCACAGGACGAAACGCTCGATGGGCGTGACGTTCTGCCCGGCCGTCGGCCGGAAGCGGAACCTTTTCAGCAGAATGGCGAGGACGAGCTGCGCCTCGACCATAGCGAGCACGGAGCCTTCGCAACTGCGCGGCCCGAGCCCGAACGGGATGTAGGCGAAACGGGGGCGTCCCGCGGACGCCTCGGGCGTGAACCGTCCGGGGTCGAACCTATGCGGCTCGGGCCAGTACTCGGGGTTCATGTGGACGGCCCAGAACGGGTAGAAAATGGTCGTGCCCGCCGGGACGGCGTATTCCCCGATGATCAGGTCCTCGGTGGCCTCGCGCGCGCCGTAGGGGCCGGGCGGGTAGAGGCGCATCGACTCCCTGAGGACCGAGTCGAGATAGGTCAGCTTCTTGAGGTCGCCGTATTCGGGGACGTCCCGGTCGCCCAGCACCCGGTCCGTTTCGGCGGCGACGCGTTCGGCTTCGTCCGGGTGCCGGGACAGGAGGTAGAGCGTCCAGGAAATGGCGACGCCGGTGGTGTGGTGTGCGGCCAGCATCGTCATGAGGACCGAGTCGCGGATGCGCGCCGGGGACTCGCCCGCCGCCACCAGCGCCGCGATCATGTCGCTGCGGTCGGCCTCGGCGGGGTTGGCCCGGTGCGCGGCGAGCACCCGGTCGACGGTCGCGCGCAGGTAGGCGAGCGCGTCGTCCGCCCTGCTCGCGCCGCCCTCGCCGGTGCCGGGGGCGTCCACGTGGTAGAGCCGGGCGAGGTGCTCGGTGAGGACGTCCTCGAACGCCGTCACGACCCGTCCGGCGGACTCGTCCGAGTCCAGGCCGCTGCCGAGCGCGTATTCGCAGATCATGCGGAGCGACAGTTCGCTGAGGTCCTTTTGCAGTTTCACCGGGCCGTGCGCCGCGCGCTCCGCCCACCGGTCGGCCAGTTCGGCGGTCAGCGCGGTGAAGCGCGCGAAATGCGCCTCGTGCGACGGACGCCCCGCCAGCACCGACAGCATCACGCGCCGCCACGGTCCGTGCTCGTCGGCCGGAATGGTCTGCAGGTTTCCCGACTCCTGGAGCGGCGCGAGGAACTCGAACAGCTTCTCCGGCCGTTTGTCGATTCCCGCCGTGGCCTCCAGCAGCACCGGGTCCGCGACCGATACCGCGAGGTCGGCGCCGGGCAGCGGGAAACGCACCACGGGCCCGTATTCGGCGTGCAGCATGAGCTGGTAGTTGTGCAGCCCGCCCGCCGCGACAATGGCGGTGGCTCCGTCGTCCGCTACGGGCGGTCCGGGGATCCGCGCCGGGGTCGTGCCGTCGCCTCGCATGTGCGCTCTCCCGCGTCGGGACTTCAATTCGCGTGATTCTCACATGATCCACGTCCGGCCGCAGGGAAACCAGTCCGCCGTCCCCGGAATTCGAGGCGCCGGACGCCGTTCAGTGCGGAATCAGCGGGATCTCCGGGGCGGCCGTCTCCAGCGGGACGGTCGGCGACCGCACCAGCCCGAGCTGGACGAGCTGCCGCGGCAGCACCGCGTTCAGCGCCCAGTCGGCGGCCGTCCGGACGCGGTTCCCCGGCAGCGACAGCAGGTGGTAGCCGCGCGTCGCGACCTTCGCGGCCGGGCCGGACAGCGCGACGCCGAGCGGGTTCGCGGCGGCCTGCGCGCCGCCGAGGTCGACGGCGAACCCGAGCTCGTGGTGCCGGTAGGGGCGCAGCACGCCCGTCCCGTACGTGGCCGCGACGTTGCGGGCCGCCTGCCTGCCCTGCCGGACGGCGTGCTGCGCCGTCATCGGCGTCGCCTCGCCCGGCCGGTTCGGGTCCGGGACGGCGGCGGCGTCGCCGCACGCGAAGATCTCCGGGTGGCCGGGGACGTTGAGGTACTCGTCCACGACCAGGCGGCCCCGCGCGGTCTCCAGGCCGAGCGACTCCACCAGCGGGTCGGGACGGACGCCGACGCACCAGATCAGCGACCGGGTCGGCACGTCGCGGCCGTCGGTCAGCCGCACCCCGTCCCGCGTCGCCGTCTCGACCGACGTGCCCATGCGGACGTCGACGCCGCGCCGCCGCAGCACGCGGTCGGCCGTGCGGGACAGGCGCTCGTCCAGTTCGGGGAGGACGCGCCGGGCGACGTCCAGCAGCATCCAGCGCGGCGGGTCGTCGCGCAGCCGGGGATGGCGGCGGCACAGCGCCGCGGTGAGCAGGACGCCGTGCGCCGTCACCTCCACGCCCGTGTAACCGGCGCCGACCACGACGAACGTCCGGCGCGCCGCCCGCTCGGCGGGATCGTCGGCGGCGTCGGCCAGCTCGGTCTGCCTGATCACGTGGTCGCGCAGGTAGAGCGCCTCGGGGATGCCCCGGAACCCGTGCGCGTTCTCGGCCACGCCGGGGATCGGCAGCAGCTTGTTGACGCTCCCGGCGGCGAGCACGAGCCGGTCGTAGCGGAGTTCGCCGCGCCCGTCCTCCGGGTCGGAGTAGCGGACGGTGCGGGCGTCCACGTCGATGCCGTCCGCCTCGCCGAGGACGAGCCGCACCCCCGGCAGCGCGCCGGTCAGCGACACCGCGACCCGGCGCGGGTCGAGCAGGCCCCCGGCGACCTCGGGCAGCAGCGGCATGTAGAGGAAGTAGTCGGTCGGGTTCAGCACCACCAGGTCCGCCCGGCCGCGGGCGAGCCGCGCCAGCGTGCGGGCGGCGTGGAACCCGGCGAACCCCGCCCCGACGATCACGATCCTCGGCCGTCTCACGCCGTCCCCCTCCCCGGCGGGCCGTCCCTCCCGGACGGTGACCCGGATACCCGGAGGACGTCCCGGAAAACCGCGGCCCCGCTAGTCGGCGGGCTCCTCAGATCCCGCGCCGGGCGCCTCTGATCCCAAGGCGGACGCCTCTGCGGCGGACGTCTCGGATTCCGCGTCGGCTTCCTCGGATTCCGCGTCGGGCCCGGCCCATTCCGCGTCGGACCCGGCCCATTTGGCGGCGCGTTCGGCCAGGTCGCGCCAGATGATCTGGCGCATGCGGTCCCGGTCGGCGTCGTCCTCGGCGAGCAGGCCGACGAGGTGCTCGACGCCGTTCTCGACCGTCTCGGCGACGCCGTCCACGGTCGGGCGCATGGCGAGCGCGGGGCCGCCGTCGTCCAGCAGGGTCGCGAGAGCGCGGTGGTGGGCGGGCGCCCCGGTGACCGGCTCGCCACCGGCCAGCCCCGCGCCGATGCCGAGCAGCGCCCGGCGCGCGGACGCGCGGGTCAGCGCCGGTCCGCCGAGCCGCTCCCCGAGCAGCCGCCGGATCGCGGCGGCGCGCGACTCGCCGTCCAGCCGGGCCGCGTCCACGCGGGCGGTGAGGTCGCCGCCGAGCCGGACCGGGACGGGCCTGCCGACGTCGAGCCGGGGCGCCGGGCCCGGCCGGGCGGCGGCGGTCTCGGGGGTCCCGGCGGGGCGCGGCGGCTCGTCCACGATCGGTCTCCTCTGCTGATTCAATGTTCAATCAATTGTCACGCTTCGGCTTTCGCGAATCCCATCGAACATTAACCGGGAGGCCCGGACAACCCCGCATTTCTGAACCGCTCCAATTACCGGCCGAGGCGTCACGAGGAGAACTCGGCGAGTGACAAAGAATGGCATTCGGCGTCCGCGCGTCCCGCATCGGGCCAGGCCGGTGCGGGTGCCGGGCGCCCGCTCCGGTACGATCGCCGGTCCGCTCTTGTAGGCTGGAATTACCGCTTCGGGTTTGCAAGCAGACGGAGAGGCGAGATGAGGGACGGACCGCGGTCGGGCTGCCCGATCAACGCGACGGTCGAGATCTTCGGCGACCGGTGGAGCCTGCTCGTGCTGCGCGACATCATGTTCGCGGGCCGCCGCCACTTCCGCGAGCTGCAGGCGGGCTCGGAGGAGGGCATCGCGTCCAACATCCTGGCCGACCGGCTGAAGCGGCTGGTCCACGACGGCCTGCTCACCCGCGACGACGCCGGGCCCGGGCAGCGCGCCACCTACAGCCTGACCGAGGCGGCCGTCCAGCTCGTGCCCGTCTTCGTGCACCTCGGCGCGTGGGGGGTGCGGCACCGTCCGACGACCGAGGGCCTGCGCGTCCGGGCCGAGCTGCTCGAACACGGCGGGCCCGCGATGTGGTCCGACTTCATGGACGAGCTGCGCGAGACGCACCTCGGCGTCCCGCGTCCGGACCCGGCGGCCCCGCCGGTCGCCGAGCGGCTCGAAGCCGCCTACCGCGCGGCCGTCAACTGACGGTCATCCGCCTCATCCGGGTCTGGACGGCTTGATCATCTTTCGTTAGCTTGCGCGGTATGAAGCCGATGCGGGCGTTCGCCCGGAAGTTGTCGTTCGCCGGAGTGTGCGCGGTGGTGGGCGCGTCCCTGCTGACGCCCGGGACGGCGCACGCGCAGGGGGGCGCGAGGCCGCAGCCCGTCATCGGCGGCCCGTCCTGGCGGCTCACCCCGACCGGGTCGGCCGCCCGGTTCCGCGGCCTCGCCGCCGTCGGCCGCACGACGGCCTGGCTGGCGGGCAGCGGCGGGACCGTCCTGCGGACGACCGACGGCGGCGGCACCTGGCGGAACGTCGCCCCGCCCGACGCGGCGGGCCTGGAGTTCCGCGACGTCGAGGCGTTCGACGCGAACCGGGCCGTGGTGCTCGCGATCGGCGAGGGCGAGGCGTCCCGCGTCTACAGCACGTCGAACGGCGGCCGGACGTGGACGCTCGGCTTCAAGAACGACGAGCCGAAGGCGTTCTACGACTGCGTGACCTTCTTCGACTCCCGGCACGGCCTCGCCATGAGCGACCCGGTGGACGGCAAGTTCCGGATCATCTCGACCAGCGACGGCGGGCGCTCCTGGCGCGTCCTCCCGCCGAAGGGCATGCCGCCCGCGCTGGAGGGCGAGGCCGGGTTCGCCGCCAGCGGGCAGTGTCTGGTGAGCCTCGGCAGGCAGGACGTGTGGCTCGCCACCGGCGGCGGCGCCCGCTCCCGCGTGTTCCACTCCCGCGACCGCGGCCGCACCTGGACCGTCGCCGACACGCCGCTGCCGAGCAGCCCGTCGCAGGGCGTGTTCGGGGTGGCGTTCCGCGACTCCCGGCACGGGATCGCGGTGGGCGGCGACTACCGGCCGGGCGCGCCGTCCCCGACCGCCGCCGCGACGACCAGCGACGGCGGCCGCACCTGGCGCGCGGCGGACCGTCCGCCCGCCGAGTACCGGTCCGGCGTCGTGTGGCCGCGGTTCAGCGGCCCGGTCGCGCTGGCCGTGGGCCCGACCGGCAGCGACCTCACGCTGACCGGCGGCCGGTCCTGGACGCGGTTCGACGTGGGCAGCTTCGACACCGTCGACTGCGCCCCGGACGGCGCCTGCTGGGCGGCGGGCGAGAAGGGCCGCGCCGCCCGCCTCACCGTCTCCGTCACCGGATAGCGGCGCCCGCCGCCCGCGCGCCGTCAGGCGACCGCCGCGCGGGCGGCCTCGGAGAACGGCGGGACGTCGCCGTCCCGCACCACATCGGGCTTCACCTGCCGCACTCCTATCCGCAACCCTCACCTCCGGCACCCTCCTCCGCCTGAGCGCCTAAGGCGCGGGCGGGTCTTGGGCGAGGGGGAGGGTCAGGACGAAGCGGGCGCCGGATCCGCTGTCCTGGATGGTCAGGGAACCGCCGTAGACCTCGGCGATCTCGCGGGCGATGGGGAGGCCGAGGCCGGTGCCGTGCGGATCTCTGCCGCGCGACTCGGGGAGCCGGGAGAAGCGCTCGAAGACCCGCTCCCGCTCGTCTTCGGGAACGCCCGAACCGTCGTCGAGGACCTCCAGGCGCGCTTGCCCGCCGTCCCGCGCGACGAGCACCTCGATGGCCGACCGGGCGTGGCGTTCGGCGTTGTTCAGCAGGTTGTTCAGGACCCGGCTCAGCCGCACCGGGCTGGCCCGGACGTGCACGTCCGGTTCCAGCCGGGTCGTGATCGGTGTTCCGGGGACGCGGCGCTCGATCTCCCGGCGCGTCAACCGGGCCAGGTCGAGGGTCTCGACGGGCACCGGCGCGAGGGAGTCCAGTCGGGCGAGTTCCAGCAGGTCGTCGACGATGTCACCGAGCCGCTCGACGTCGGTCAGGGCCGCGCGCACCGCCGGCCGCAACCCGTGGTCGTCTGGGTCGTCGAGCGCGCCCTCCAGCCGTGTCCGCAGTCCGGCGATCGGATTGCGCAGGTCGTGCGAGGCGTCGGACGTGAACCGGCGCTCGCGGGAGGCCGCCTCCTCCAGCCGCGCGAGCGTGTCGTTGACGGTGTTCGCGAGCCGCCGGAAATGCCCGCCGGTGTGCGGGACGGGGACGCGGCGGCTCAGGTTGCTCGCCCCGATCTCCGACATCTCCTCCTGGACGCGGGACACCGGTTCCAGCGCCAGCCCGATGGCCCGCCACGTCCACCAGCCGATCAACGTCAGAAGCGCCACGAGGAGCAGCGACAGCAGCAGGGACAGCGCCCACGCGGTCGTCAGCACCGGCAGCGGCGAGGCGGCCAGCACCATCACGTTCCGCCCGTACGCCGACATCCTCATCCGGATCCCGTACGCCCACACGCACCGGTCGAGGTAGTCCGGGCACACCTTGGTGTTGATCAGCTCGGTGTCGTCCGGCACCACCAGCGCGGGACGTCCCCGCAGCTTCGGGCTGGCCGCGATGACCCGGCCGTTCATGGTCTGGATCTGGATCAGGTCAGCCTGGCCCCTGCCGACCGGGACGGGATCGCTCCGCCGCCCCCGGTCGATGTCGAAGATCAACTCCTGGACGGTCCGCTCGACCTGGTTCTGGCTCCGGTTCCTGAACCAGTCGCGCGTGACCCGTCCGGTCAGGGAGAGCGCGAGCCCGAGCACGATCGCCGAGACGAGGACGGTCACCAGGGTCGCGCGCGCCCGCACCGAATACCGCGTGCCCGATCGCCGCCCGCCCTCCCCCAACCCCCGCCCCCTGACACGCCGCGAACGATCCATCACTGATTGTAGTTGCAATACTCCCGTCCGCGTCCCTTCTCCAGTTCGGGACCAGAAGACTGATCAGCGGTTGGTTCTGACCGCTTGGCGGTGCTGTGCGGCCTTGGCGCGGTTGCCGCAACCCGCCATGGAGCACCAGCGCCGCCGCCCGCCCGGCGACTTGTCGACGAAGCGTCCGCTGCAGTCCGCGCCGGGGCAGATGCGCAGGGTGCGGCGGGCGTCGGTGCCGAGGAGCTCGGCGGCGTCGACGGCGACGCGGCACAGTGCGGTGGCGGCGTCCCGCGGGTCGAACCGCTGCTCCAGGGCGGGGACCCCGGAGTGCAGGACGAGGTGAGGTCGCGCCGGGCCAGTGGGCCGGTCCAGCCAGCGGTTCAGGACGTCCACGGCATCTTCGGGGACGGGTTCATCGGCGACCGTGGCCCGGATGCCCGCATCGACGGCTTCGCGAAGCTCCAGCGCGGCGTCGAAGTCCTCGCTCGCGACCCGGACGTCCGCGGAGGTCAGCTTCGCGGCCGTCAGCCATGCCGCCAGATCGTCCGGCGCTTTCAGCAGTTCGCGTCCGCCCGCGAACCGGTACCGGCGGGTGTTCACGAAGTCGGTGCTCAGCCGTCCCCCGTACCAGACCCAATCGCGATCTCCGACCGTCTCCATGGACATAACCACATGATAGGTTACCCTCTCGATAACCATATATACGGTTACCCACCGAGAGCGGGATGAGGGGACGCTCATGAGCCAGGAGGCGGAGCGCGCCGGTCCGGGGCGGCGGGCAGTGCTCGAGCCGCAGGCGGCCGAGCGGCTGTCCGGAGTCCTGCTGATGCTCGGCTCGGCGGTGTCGTTCAGCACGATCGGCCTGTTCACTCGGGCGGTCTCGCTCCCCTTGGCCGACCTCCTCTTCATCAGAGGGCTGTTCGGCACCCTCGCGATCTGGCTCGTCGCCCGTCTCTTCACTCGCCGGCGCGTCCTCGACCGGGCCAACTTCCGCTGGCCGTCCTTGTGCGTGGCCGGCCTTTTCACTCTCGGGATGACGAGCCTCGTCGCCGCCTATCGAGTGGGCACGGTCGTCAATGTCTCCGTCATCTACGCGATGATCCCGCTGTTCATCGGCCTGTTCCAGCTGGCGTTCCTCAGACGGCGGGCGGCGCCGGTCTTCTGGGCGTGCGGAGTGGGAGTCATCGTGGGCGTCGCCATCATGACCGGCGACGGGCTCAGCACGGGCGACGCGCTGGGCATGGCACTCGCCCTGCTCATGACCGTCTGCGTGGCGGCCATCATCATGATCACGCGCGCGCACCGGGACACCCCGATGCTGATCGCCTCCGGAATGGCCTGCCTGCTGAGCAGCGCCGTGGCGGCCCCGTTCGTCAGCGGCTACCGCTTCGACCCGCACGACTTCGCGATCTCCGCGCTCTTCGGGGCCGTGACCTTGGGACTCGGCCGGGTGTTCCTGATCCTCGGGTCGGGCCGGGTCCCGTCCAGAGACGCCGCCCTGATCGACGTACTGGACGCCCCGATGACCCCGATCTGGACGTGGGCCGTCCTCGGCGAAGTCCCTTCGAAGCATGGAACGGTCGGCGGCTGCGTCGTCCTCCTCGCAGTACTCGTAGGGGTCACCGTCAACCACGAGCACTGACCGCAGCACTTTCGGACGAACACGCACAACAAGGATCACGCGATATAGTCTTATTTGAGACTATCTATGATACTTCAAACTTCGCCGACCGCCTAGAAGCCGTTGATGCCGGACGAGCAGACCCGCGACCCCAACGACAATTGGGGCAGAACTGGTTTTATTGCCCATCGCCCGGCGAACCCGAAATTCATTCACCCTCAGCGGCGGCGAAGACCTCGCAGTTTATGCCGAGAAACTTTCAAGTTCGCCCGAATCCCGGGAGTTCAGCGACCGCGAGCCAAGGGAACGGCCGGTATAGGCAAGATCGATCCTGGTCGGCTCGCTGTGCCCGGTACGGGCCTGACCAGGGCGTTCACCTGCCTTGATCGGGCGTTGCACTGATCGTGAGGCGTTGGACTGTTCCCATCAGCACGTTCGTGTTCGCGGTCCACTCATTACGCGCCTTTTATACTCAGCTTGGCACTCTTGCCGCGGGTCGATCGTCGAAATGAATGGCGGCACTCAGAGATCATCGCGCTACCGCGGAGCAGGGGCCGGAAGGGAGGGTGGGCGTGGCGGGGAGCAGGCGTCCGGTACATGCCGTCGCGGCACTGCTGGCCGCTGTCGTGGCGGTGTTGTTCTTCTCCCACACCGCCGCCGCTTCCGACTCGCACCCGCTTCTGGGAGCGGTCGTCTCCGAGGCGCAGATGTGCGACGCCCCCTCCCGGCTTGAAGAGGCGCCCGGACACTTGGGACGGGCGCTTGGGCGTGGTTCGTCGGTGAACCTGTCGGTGCCCCGAGGTCTCGGGACGTTGCGTCCGCCGGTAGCACCGTGCGCTTGCGCGCTTTGCCCGCGGATGCCGTGCGAGCCGGTCGGAAAGCCGCCGTCACCTGCCACGCTGCAGGTCCTCCGCTGCTGACAGACCGTCCCCGTTCCTCGCCCTCGTGAGGCCGTATCCGCTCCTGGCATGCCGCTGGTTCGCGGGCGCGCCAGGGCGTGCCCGGACGCTGGGAGTGATCGTCACCCACGCACTCCGGGCGAGCCGCACCGGCTCCCCGTCCAGGGCGGCCGGGCTGTGAGGCACGGGCCCGCGCCATCTTCCCGACCTTGTCGATCGGACCCCCTCGGGCGGTGAGGCGTCCTTCGCCCACTCGCGCCCGGGCGGCCGCCCGCCGCCCGCACGCTCCCGCCGGGTCCGTCCCGAATTCACCCCATCGACGCGCCCCGTCGGCGCGCAGGAGGCACCTGACATGCGCTCCCTCATCGACCACGCCCGCTCCTACCACCGCCGGGCCGCCGGCGCGCTGGACCGGCTGGCCGCCGGCCAGTCGCCCGAGGCCCTGTTCATCACCTGCTCCGACTCACGTGTCGTCCCCTCACTGATCACCGGAGCCAAGCCGGGTGAGCTGTTCGAGATGCGCACCGCGGGCAACATCGTTCCCCCGTACCGCCTTCAGCGGCCGTCCGGCGAGGCGGCCACGATCGAGTACGCGGTCGAAGTGCTCGGGGTCGCGGACATCGTGGTGTGCGGCCACTCCCACTGCGGAGCGGTGGGCGCCCTGGCGCGCGGGGAGGACCTGACGGCCGTCCCCGCCGTCCAGAACTGGCTGGCCCACGCGGCCTCCCCGTTCCCGCGGGACGGCGACGGCGGGCAGCCCGCCGCGGATCTCGCCGGTCCCGTGCAGCGTCACGTCCTGGTGCAGCTTCGGCGGCTGCGCGGCTATCCGGGCGTCGCCCGCCGCCTGACCGAGGGGCGGCTGCGGCTGCACGGCTGGTTCTACGAGGTCCACACCGGGCTGGTGTGCGAGCACCGGCCCGGCGACGACGCCTTCCTGCCGCTGTGAACCGCTCCCGCCCCGCCGAAACCCGTCCCCCCGCCACCTGCCAAGGACCTCATGAACGCCATCCCGCGGCATGACATCGCCGCATCCCTCGTCGTCTTCCTCGTCGCCCTTCCCCTGTGCGTGGGCGTGGCCGTCGCCTCCGGAGTCCCGGCCGAACTCGGCCTGGTCACCGGCATCGTCGGCGGCCTGGTCACCGGCCTGCTGCCCGGCAGCAGCCTCCAGGTCAGCGGGCCCGCCGCGGGCCTGACCGTCCTCGTCTACGAAGCCGTCAAGACCTACGGCCTGCCCGCCCTCGGCGCGATCGTGCTGGCGGCGGGCCTGCTGCAAGTGCTGCTCGGAGCGCTGAGATGCGGGAGCTGGTTCCGCGGCATCTCGACCGCCGTGGTCGAGGGGATGCTCGCCGGCATCGGCCTGGTCATCATCGCCGGGCAGCTGTACGCCATGGCCGGCGTCGCCGCCCCCGCATCGGGCATCGGAAAGATCGCCGGTCTGCCCGGGCTCGCCGGTGACCTGGCCGCCTCCGCCACGCTGTGGCCCTCCTTCGCCATCGGCGCGGGCACCATGGCGTTGATGCCGCTGTGGCAGCGCCTGCCCGCCAGGGCGCGCGTCGCGCCCGGCGCGCTGGTGGCGGTGTCCTCGGCCACCGCCGTCACCTGGCTGCTGGGCCTCGACGTGAAGACGGTCGAGGTCCGCGGCCTGATCGACTCCATCCAGCCGCCCGGAACCGACGTGCTCGCGACGCTCGGCCCCGGCGTGATCGGCACCGTCCTGGCCTTCACCCTCATCGCCTCCGCCGAGTCGCTGTTCAGCGCGGCGGCGGTGGACCGCATGCACGACGGCCCGCGTACCGACTACGACCGGGAGCTGATCGCCCAGGGCGCGGGCAACATCGTCTGCGGGACCCTCGGCGCGCTGCCGATGACCGCGGTCATCGTCCGCAGCGCCACCAACGTCCAGGCCGGCGCGAGGACCAAGGCGTCCCGGGTTCTGCACGGCGTGTGGCTGCTGCTGTTCGCCGCCCTGCTGCCGGCGGTCCTCGCGCTCATCCCGCTCGCCGCGCTCGCCGGTGTCCTGGTCTACGCCGGGGTCAAGCTCCTGCCCGTCGAGCAGTTCCCCGTCCTGTGGCGCGCCCACCGCGGGGAGGCCGTCATCCTCGCGGCAACCGCCGTGGCCATCGTCGCCATCAGCATGTTCGAGGGTGTCCTCATCGGCGTCCTCCTGTCCGTGGTCAAGGCCGCCTGGCAGACCTCGCACATCAAGCTGGAGGTGGTGGACGAGGGCTCCGGCCCCGTCCACGCTCACCTGTCGGGCAACGCCACTTTCCTGCGACTGCCCAAAATCCTGGACGACCTGGAAGCACTGCCCAAGAACCGTCCCATCGAGCTGGACCTGACCGGGCTGCACCACCTCGACCACACCTGCCGCACCGCCCTGACCACTTGGACCGAACAGCACAACGCCGAAAGCACTGAGCAGGTACGGATGTCACCCTCGCTTACCTGACCCCCCGTGCCGCCGGGGGAAGGCCCCCGGCACGACCGGCAGCGCTGCCGCGCCCAGCCCTCGGGCGCGGCAGCCCTTCGGGCGGAGCGACCAGCGGACCCGGCCCATCCCAATTCACCTGGAAGTCAAGGCCACCAACAGCAGCGCGCAGTACCTCTTCGTGTGGAGGCGTTGCCCTTGAACGCCGTCCAGATGATTTCGGTCGCTGATGCGATGCGGTGAAGGCGGCACGAGATGACGCGGTTCAGCCTCGTCCGCCCAGGGGCGTGCGGTGCGCGCGGACCTTGCGGTGGCTGATCCGCCAGCCTCGCGGGGCGCGCAGGACGGCGTCCTCGTACGTCACGCTCCCGGTGGTGCCGTCGGCGTTGACACCGATCCCCTTGGACCGCGCGTGCACCCGGTCGTGGGCGATCTCGGTGAGGACGACGTTGGTGACGTGATGGCCGACCGGGTTGAGCTCGCCCAGCGCACGTCCCGCGGCGGCGCAGGCCGCGACGCCGAGCAAGGGCTCCTGCCCGAAATCCGAGACGTCGTAGACGACGTCGGGGGTGAACACTTCGTCCAGCCGATCCAGCTCCCCGCTGTCGCAGAGGTGGCCGTGCATGGAGATCAGCTCGGTGACCGCGACGCGGTCGTCGGCGGTGAAGGTCATCGCTCCTCCTGAGACGGCCCGGCAGGCACTCGACCTCGCCCGGAACGAACCGGGGAGCTCCCCGGTCATCGTCTCGGCTAAGCTAAGCGGGGACATCCCCGTTTAGCAACCCAGGGAGATCAGAGATGCCGCCCCCTGCCAAACGGGCGCGCCGCGCGGACGCCGACCGGAACGCCCGGCTGCTGATAGCGGCGGCCAGGGCGCTCTTCGACGAGCGCGGTCCGGACGTCGCCCTGGACGAGGTGGCCCGGCGGGCGGGCGTCGGCAACGCGACCCTCTACCGGCACTACCCCACCCGCGATGACCTGCTCACGGCGGTCTACGCCGACGAGATCGCCGCGCTTTGCGACCGAGGCGCCGCCCTGCTGCGTGACCAGGCCCCCGGTGAGGCGTTCCTCACCTGGCTGCGCGCCTTCGCCGTCCACGTGGCGACCAGGCGGACGCTGGCCTTCGCCGGTACCGACAGCGGCAGCGAACGGCGCACGGAGTTGTTCGCCCGCTGGCACACCTCGTTGACCTCGACCGCGGAGAAGCTGCTCTCCAAAGCCCAGGAGGCGGGCGCCATACGCACAGACCTCACCGTGACCGAGGTACTGACGCTCGCAAACGCGGTCGCCGTCTCAGAGACCGATGTCGACCAGGTGCACCGCCTACTCGACATCCTCCACCACGGCCTCAGCGGACCCGCTGCCCCCGACTGAACCACCAGACGGCATTCAAGAACACAACCGCCCTATGAATGCTCCCATCGACCGTTTATCCGGAAGTGGAACCGCCGGGGGACGCTTCCACCCCTTCAGGTGGCGGTGAAAATGACCGCGCGGAGGGCCTTGGCCGCTCGCTGATAGAAGTTCTGGACGTCTGCGAAATTCGTCCAGATGTACTCAAAGGCCGTGTGGTCGTGCGGCCCGTCATAGCCGCCGGGACCCAGGGCATCGCATTGCCGCCGCAACCAATCCCTTCCCAGAGGCCGGAGGGCTTCGGCGACGTCACGCACCTCGGCTACGGACACATACACCACGTAGATTTCCGTGTGCAGATGACGGCCACCGAGCACGGCATGCGAAAGCGGATAACCCTCATAGTCGAGCGTGCCGTCGCCCAGGCACCGATGGATGGCCTCCCACGCCTTGTCGGTATCGACCTTGAGGTCATCGTCCCGCCAGTTCTCCTCGAGGTCTTCGAGAAGTTCTGCCACCGCGTCCTCATCTCCGGCCAGCAGGGCCCGCTCCTGCTCGTCGGTGATGGCGAAATGCACTCCCAGCATGGCCAGCGATCGTACGCGCCCAGTCCGACACCACCCATCGCAGCGCCGCGAACGTAGGCGGGCGGCCGGGGTGATCAGGCGCGGCACGATCGAGAATCAGCGGTATTCATTCAGGATTGTGTTGTGAGAGTGAGGAGGTGAGGGCGGCCTGGTCGAGGGTCCGGTTGCGGATAGGGCGGGAAGAAGGCGTCGTGAAGCGTGTCGTCGCCGGGTAGTTGGTAGCGGCGGTAGATGTAGCCGCCCGGCGCGGTGGTGAAGCGCGCGTCGGCGGGCAGGAGATGCGCCGCCAAGGTGTGGCGCCACGCTTCCACCGGTCGGTGAGAACCGGCCGCGCCGTGCCAGACGTTGCCGTCGTGAAAGACGATCGTGCCTGCCGGGACTTCGAGTTGGACCACGGCCGGCTCCGCGACTCCCGCGGCGGCGGCGGACGCCCGCATCCGGGCGCGGTGGTCGCCCGGGTCGTGGAAGTCGGCCGGTAGCGGGGCGGTCGGCCAGTGGTGTGATCCGGGGACGTACTCGATCGTCGCCGCGTCGGCGTGGGTGTCGTCGAACGTCATCCAGCAGGTGCTCATCGCCGCCGGCGCCAGGAAGCCGACGAAGGAGTTGTCCTGGTGCAGGCCCGACGGCCGCGCCGACGGAGGTTTGATCCAGACCGTGTCCTGGCCGAGGCGCGTCCCGGGCCATCCGTTGAGGTAGGCGATCCAGTCGCCGACCCAGGACGCCTGGACGATCGACGCGATGAGGTGGTCGGACTTCCAGGCATTGGCCATGTGCCGCGTCGCGTCGGGACGGCTCAGTCCTTCACGCCAGTACCACTCGTCCGGATAGATCCCGGTCGGGAAACGGCCCTGGAAGAGCCCGGCGAGGCGGTCGCGCGCCCACCGGCACTGGTCGGGCGTGAAGGCGGCTTCCATGACGACGAATCCGTCGCGGTGAAAGCGTTCGCGCGCGGTTCCGGGCTCGTCCCAGGAGGTGATCGGATGCATGCGGCGAAAGCTACAGCCCCTTCGCCGGTATCTATGATGATCTGGAACTCTCTCGGAAACTGCGGGTCATTTATGGAACTGTCACGGGCCGACCTGGAGATCCTGGTCGCTGTTCAGGAGAACTCTCGGTTGACCAACCGCGAGTTGGCCAAGCGGCTCGGCGCCGCCGAGTCGACGACGCACGAACGCCTCCGGCGCCTGGTCCGCGGCGGTGTGATCAAGCGGTTCACCGCGGAGATCGACCCGGCCGCGCTCGGCCGGCCGATGCAGGCCATGATCGCCGTCCGGCTGCGTCCCCAGAGCGAGGACGTCGTCGAGCGCTTCCTGAGGACGGTGATGGACGATCCCTGCGTGATCGACGCGACCGTCGTGTCCGGTGAGATCGACGTCCTGCTGCGCGTCGCCGTACCGTCGGCCGAACATCTCCGCACCTTCGCCTGGCGCAAGGTCACCTCGGCGAAATCGGTGCAGTCGATCACGACGCATCTGGTCTACGAGTACCGGCGCCGCCCGATCACAGCCCCACCCTGACCCAGGGCGCAGCGCGGGTCATCTGGTCAGAGGGGGTTTCCAGGTGGGTGGGAGGCCGAATTTGGCGAGGAGGGCGGGGCCGCCTCCGAAGACGGTGATGCGGGTGATGCCCTGAGGGCTTGTGGTGAGGACGCCGACGCCGAATGCGCGGTGGGTTCCGTCGGTGTCGCGGAGGTAGGCCGCCGCGGCGGGCTGGCCGTTGGCGAAGGTGGGGGTCATCCGCCAGTCGCCGGGCGATCCGCTCACCCGGGCGAGGTAGCGGAGGCAGGTCGCGATGCCGCGGAACCAGGTGCGGCTGCCGGCCATCTCGATGGCGGCGTCGGTGCGCAGAGCTCGTTCCAGGGCTTGGGTGTCGGCGTTCTGGAAGCCGACGATGTACTGCTCCAGCAGTGCGCGGGCGTGCGGCGCGGTGGGGTCGGTGAGTCGCTCGCGTTCGGGAGCGGCTTCGTCCAGACGGGCGCGGGCCCGTTGCAGCGCGCTTTTGACCGCCGGGATCGTGGTGTCGAGCATGGCCGCGACCTGGGCGGCGGGGAAGCCCAGCACTTCACGCAGGAGCAGCACGGCACGCTGCCGGGGCGGCAGGTACTGCAGCGCGGCGATGAGCGCGAGCCGCAGGTGCTCGCGCGCGGCGACGATCGCGGCGGGGTCGTCCTCCTGCGGGGTGACCAGCGCGTCCGGGATCGGCTGCAGCCACGCCACGTCCGGGTCCGCCCCGTGTTCAGGGAGGGCGTCGGGGTCGTCGGCCGGAGCCCCGAGGCCGGACGGCAACGCCCGCCTGCCGCGGTTGCGCAGCGCGGTCAGGCAGGCGTTGGTGGCGATGCGGTACAGCCAGACCCGCAGCGATGACCGTCCCTCGAAGGTGCCGTAGGAGCGCCAGGCCCGCAGGTAGGTCTCCTGGACGAGGTCTTCGGCTTCGTCGAGCGATCCGAGCATCCGGTAGCAGTGCGCCAGCAGCTCGCGCCGGAACGGCTCGGTACTGCGGGCGAACTCGTGCTCGTCGGGCACCCGCCCCTCCTCTTCCCTTCTCGGCTCTGGGCCGGTCACAACCCGAGTCGGGGACCTACCCATCCGGCCATCCTGCCGATCGCGTCGTCGGCCTCCGGCGCCCTGCCCGCGGCCATCTGGAAGGTGTGCTGCATACCGGGAAAGACGTCCAGCCGGACGTCGACGCCGGCCTTGCGGGCGTGCTCGTCGAGCATGCGGGCGTCGTCCAGCAGCGACTCGTCTCCTCCCACCTGGATGTACACCGGTCCGAGCCCGGCCAGATCGGCGTGCAGCGGGCTCGCCAGCGGGTCACGGGGATCACCGCCCTCGCCGAGGAACGTGGCCGCGAGCATCCGCACGGTCTCGGCGTAGAAAAACGGGTCCTTATCCTGATTGGTCTGGTAGGACGCCCCGGCGGCCTCCATGTCCGTCCAGGGTGAGAACGGCATCGCGGCGGCGGGCAGCGGCAGGCCTCGCTCCCGCGCCCGGAGCTGAGCGGTGATCGACAGCCAGCCGCCGGCGGAATCGCCGGTGAAGGCGATGTGGGCGGGGTCGATTCCCTGGTCGAGCAGCCACCGGTAGGCGTCGGTCACGTCGTCCACCTGCGCCGGATGGGTGTGGGCGGGGGCCAGGCGGTAGTCGACGATCAGCGCACGCACTCCGGCCGCCTTGGCCAGATGGCCGAACATCTTGCGGTGCGTGTAGATCGAGCCGCCGACGAAGCCGCCGCCGTGCAGGCACAGCAGCACCCGGTCCTGGACGCCGTGTTTGGGCACCAGCCACATCGCGGGCAGGCCGCCCGCCTCGACCTCGATGTAGTCCACTCCACGGGGTTCAGCGGTGAGATCGCCCCAAGACTCATTGTCGGGCTGCTCCGCGTCCGGACTGATCATCGCCAGCCGTGCCGCCGCCCAGTGCCGCCTGACCGCTTCGGACTGCTTGCTCGCCATCGAATCTCTCCCCCGGTTCAGGCCGCACAGCTGTGAAAGGACTCGACGCGCCAGGCGCCGTCCCACCGAGACAGCACCCGGGTCTCCAGCGACCGGCTCGCGGGACCCGGCTCGGCGTCACCGGACGGAACCACGGCCCCCTTGCCGAACACCAGCGCGGCGTCCGCGTCGTCGGCGGCCCACGCGGCGTAGACCTCGTCCAGCACCGCGAGCACCTGACGTTCCTCGGTCATGCTGATCCTCTTCCGTTCTCGGGACGTGCCTTCACCCATGTAGACCGCCGTCCGCCGGAAAGGAATCGCTCGCGCGAGAGGCTCAGAAATCGCTCGATTCTGAGAAACCATCCCGCGCCCGGCCCGAGCGTCCCCGGATTCGCCCCCGCTGCCAGACCGGGACGAGCCAGCGGTTGCGTTGGAGGCGGGTGTACGGGAAGCCGAACACCCGCTGAACGGCCGGGGGGTGTCTGGCTGTTCAGCGGGCGGTGAGGACGTCCTTGCCGATCCGCTCAGCGGTCGGGTTGGGCTCTCACGGGCACAATGCGGCGTTGAGCGCGGTGCCTAGCGTGGTGATGAGTCCTTGGACGGCTTGCGGCCCGTTGAGGGTCGCCGAGGCGGCGAACCAGCGTCGCCCATCCTTGGAGGCGGCGGTCAGGGTGAAGTATCCGGGGACGCCGCCCGCGTGGCCGTAGAAGGTGGCGCACTTCAGCGGGATGTTCTCCACTCCGGCGCCGTAGCTGCCGCCGGGCGTCGGGGTGCGCATCTCGGTTATCTGCGCGGGGGCCAGTATCCGGGGCAGCCCGCGCTGGAAGGCCGCCAGATCGCGGGTGTCGGAGACGATCCGTCCGGCCGCGTCCATGATCGAAGGGTTCAGGGCGGTGACGTCGACGTACCGGCCGCCGTCCAGGACGTAGCCCCGGTTGTGCCTTCCCTTCAAGAAGGTCTCGGTGCCCGGCACATAGGTATGGGTCAGGTTCAGGGGGCGCAGGATGCGTTGCTTGACCGCCGTCGCGTAGCGCATCCCCGTGACCTTCTCGATGATCATGCCGAGCAGCACGTAGTTGGTCTGCGCGTAGTGGAAGGCGCCGAGCGGCTCGCGTGGCCGGCCCTTGATCGCGGCAAGGAGCGCGTGCGGCGTCCAGGTGCGGAACGGGTCCTTCAGCGCCCCGCTGTCATCGAACGCCGACTCGTCGGGATACTCCGGCAGCCCCGAGGTGTGCCGCAGCAGGTGCCGCACAGTGATCCCCGACGCACCGCCCGGGACGACGCCCGGCAACAGCCGTTCCACGTCATCGGCCAGTGAGAGCCGACCTTCTCCGACCAGCTGGAGGATCACCGTGGCCGTGAAGGTCTTGGTGACGCTGCCGATGCGGAACACACCCTGTACGGCTGGCGCGTGCCCACCGGCGCCGCGGGTCCCGTACCGGAACTCGTAAGACCTGCCGTCCACGCCCCACCGGGCGATGACCGAGGGCGCCTTCGCCTCGGTCACCACCTTGGTGAGCGCGTCCTTTGCCGTGGGCGTCTGCGCTACGGCCGTCGCGGGCACGGCGGCGACCATCACGACGGCCAGCGCGGTGGCTCTCATCACTGTCATGCGGGCCAGCCTCCCGAACGATCACCCCCGCCCGGCATCGGGAAAGACCCCCAGATCCCCCGTAGACCGCTAGGAGGAGGCGATTTGCCCATACGGCCGATTGCGCTGGTCGCCGTACAACGCCCCCTGCCCCCCACTCCGGGACCGGCCCTCACGGAGCCATCACCGAAACTCGGCGTCCAACCGGCCGGAGGTTCATGACGGGTCCGTTACCCGCATTGCGAGCCGGTGTTGGCCAGGGAAATCGGATGGGTCCGAGGGGCCGCCGGTCGCCGTCCTGGACGAGCTGCTGAAGACTCACGCTGTCGAGGTGAACGGGGCGAGGGCGAGGATGATCCCATGGGCGCCCCACAGCGGGATGGCTGTGGGATTGCGAGCTAGGCCGAAAAGCGGGCCTGACCTTGGGTGGAGCTGAGGGGATTTGAACCCCTGACCCCCTCGATGCGAACGAGGTGCGCTACCGGACTGCGCTACAGCCCCGAGGACTCCGTAAGGTTAGCAAACATCGAGGGGTGGTCGCGCACCGGTTATTCGCCGACGGCGCGGCGGTCGTCGGCGTACTGGTCGAAGACGTCGTCGGGGGCGACGAGTTCGATCACCTCGGCGGCCTCCGGCGTCTCGGCGGGCTCCGCGGCGGCGCGGGCGGCGCGGGCCCGCGCGCGGGCCAGGGCGGCCGCCGCGCGGGCCTCGTGGGCGGCCTGGCGGCGGGCCGTGTCCATGCCCACGGCGACGCGGAGCAGGGTCAGGTGGCCGGCGAACAGGACGGTCGGCGGCGCGATGATCCACCACGGGGCGACGCCGGACGCGACGACGGCCCCGGCCGTGACGACCAGGGCCATGAGGCCGGTCGTGCGGCGGCGGCGCCGGGCGATGACGGCGGCGCGGGTCGTCCGGCGGCGGGGGCGCGGTTCCGAAACCGTTCCGGGGGCCGTCTCCGGAGCGGGCCCGGCCGCGGGGTCGGCCGCGGGGTCGGCGTCCTCCGCCTCTTCCTCGTCGGCGCGTTTGTGGAGGAGCCGGGTGATGCCCGTGTTCTCGGTGTCGCGGCGCAGCCACATGGGTACGAGGACGACGGCCCACACGGCGACGATGGCGAGGTAAAGGACCGCGCTGCTCATCGGCTCCACCGCCCCAGGGCACGCCCGATCGGCGGGCCGACTTTCGGCGCGCGAGCGTGCAATGGGAGCAGGGTCACGCCCCGCACGGTACGAGGGCCTGTCAGAGGTTGACGAGCATAAGGGGCGGTGTGTCGCGAGATCGAGCTCGCCGTTACTCTCCGTTTGCCGTGGCTTCTCAGTCGCAGGATTCTTACGGACGGAAAGTCAGCGCCGACTCAAGTGCGCCGGGGAAATGCCTGTTTACGCTCGGCGAGCCAGCGTGCGCGCAGGCCACCGGGGACGTCCTCGACGGTGAGGGCGTAGCAGATGTGGTCCCGCCACGCTCCGTCGATGTGCAGATGGCGGCGCCGAATTCCCTCTTCCCGGAATCCGAGCTTTTCGACGACGCGGCGGCTCGCGGTGTTCTCCGGACGGATATTCGCCTCAAGCCGGTGGAGTCCGACGGTGAAGAAACAGTGGTCGACGGCGAGCGCGACGGCGGTGGGAATGACGCCGCGTCCGGCGACCTGCTTGTCGACCCAGTAGCCGATCTGCGCGGACCGGGCCGAGCCCCACACGACGGCGCCGATGGTGAGCTGTCCGGCGAACCGGTCGTCGTAGGTGACGACCCAGGGGAGGGCGAGCCCCTGCCGGGCCTCGCGCCGCATGGTGTGGACCATGCTGAGGTACGGGCCGAGTCCGCTGCGGAACAGCGGCGTCTCGGGGTTGGTGGGCTCCCAGGGGCGGAGCCAGTCGGCGTTCCGGACGCGCAGTTCCCGCCAGACCGCGGCGTCGCGGTGCCGGAGCGGCCGCAGGCCCACGGGACCTTCGGCCAGGGTGACCGGCCATCCCCGCAATCGTTCCACGGTTCCATGATTCCCTGGTCGGACGTCCGGACGCCATCGATTGTCACCGAGAATTCGGGCACTCGACGCGGCGGCCGCGTTTCATGACCCAAACGACCCGGAGGTCGTCGTCCAGGACGGCGAGGTCGGCGTCCTTGCCCGGCTCCAGCGAACCGATCCGCGAGTCGAGGCCCAGCGCCCGCGCCGGGGTGAGCGACGCGGACTCGGCCGCCTCGTGGACGGACAGCCCCGCCTCGACGACGGCGGCGCGGAACGCGTCGGCCATGGTGATGGTGCTGCCCGCGATGGACGTCCCGCCGACGAGCGTGGCGCGGCCGCCGCGGACCTCGACGTCCATCACGCCGAGCCGGTAGTCGCCGTCGCCCATCCCGGCGGCGGCCATGGCGTCGGTGATGAGCGCCACGCGGGACGGTCCCGCCGCCGCGAACGCCAGCCGCGCGACCGCGGGCTCGACGTGCACCCCGTCGTTGATCAGCTCGACGGTGACGCGGGGGTCGGTGAGCGCGGCGACGGCCGGTCCGCCCTCGCGGTGGTGCGGCGGGCGCATCGCGTTGAACAGGTGCGTCGCGACCCGGGCGCCGAGGTCGAACGCGGCGCGGGACGTCTCGCCGGTGGCTTCGGTGTGGCCGACGGCGGCGATCACTCCGGCGTCCACCGCGTCCCGGACGAGGTCGAGCGCGCCCGGCAGCTCCGGCGCGATCGTGATCATGCGGACGTGCCCGCGGCCGAGGCGGACCAGTTCGCCGAACTCGGCGCGGTCGGGCAGGCGCAGCAGCGCCGGGTCGTGGGCGCCGCAGCGGGCGCGGGCGAGGTACGGGCCCTCCAGGTGGATGCCCGCGATGAGGCCGTCCGCGGCGAGGTCGGCGAGGCTGCCGACCGCGGCGGCCAGCTCTTCGGGCGAGCCGGTGACGAGGCTCGCCATGGTGGTCGTCGTCCCGTGGCAGAGGTGGAACCCGGCGGCGCGGCGGGCCTCGTCGGGGCGTCCGAGCTGGTAGGACGCGCCCGCCCCGCCATGGACGTGCATGTCGACGAACCCGGGGACCAGGTAGTGGCCGCCGACGTCGATCACTTCGCCGTCGGTCGCCGTCGCCGTTCCGGGCTCTTCGATCACGCCGTCCGAGATGTGCAGGTCACCGTCGTGGACGCCGCCGGGGAGCACGATCCGGGCACCGGCGAGGACGGTCACGGGACGTCCTGGAGAGCGGCGCGGCCATCGGTCAGCATCGAACCTCCCTGTTGATCGTTGTTGATTGTTTCATGGCCTGAATGTGCAATAAAGGCCATGGGTGTGCATGGCTAGAATCCGTGATGCGGCTCTTCCCCGCTCTTTCCCGCTTTTCCCCGCACGCCCGTCCGCACGATCCGCATGGTCCGCACAATCCGCATGGTCTGTATGAGAGGGGGCCGGTGTGACCCGGCATGAACGCTGGAACTCGCTGCTGGAACTCCTCGCGGACGCCGGGCGGCTGACGGTCGAGGAGGCGTCCACGCGGATGAACGTGTCCGCGGCGACGATCCGCCGCGACTTCGACCAGCTCGCGCAGCAGCAGATGCTGACCCGCACCCGCGGCGGCGCGGTCGCGCAGAGCGTCAGCTACGACCTGCCGCTGCGGTACAAGGCGGCGCGGCACGCGACGGAGAAGCAGCGGATCGCGGCGGCGACGGCGGAGCTCGCGAAGCCCGGCTCGATCATCGGGCTGAACGGCGGGACGACGACGTCCGAGGTGGCGCGGGTCCTCGCGACGCGCGCCGACCTGCACGCGGAGGGGGCGTCCCCGGCGATCACGATCGTGACGAACGCGCTGAACATCGGGAACGAGCTGGCCGTCCGGCCGCATGTGAAGATCGTCCTGACCGGCGGGGTGCCGCGGCCGCAGTCGTACGAGCTGACCGGGCCGCTGGCCACCGGGATCTTCGACCACGTGACGCTGGACGTCGCGATCCTCGGCGTGAACGGGGTGGACGCCCGGCACGGCGCGACCTGCCACAACGAGGGCGAGGCGGACGTGAACCGGCGGATGGCCGAGCGCGCCGACAAGGTCGTGGTCGTCGCGGACGGCTCGAAGGTGGGGCATCGGGCGTTCGCCCGCATCTGCGACATCGCGGAGATCGACGTCCTGGTGACGGACGCGAAGGTGGCCGAGGACGAGGTGGCGGCCTTCACCGAGGCAGGCGTCCACGTGATCCAGGCGTAGCCGAAAGCGGCCAAGCCTCATCCGCCGCTCGCCCAAGCGCTGCCAGCGGCGCCGGCGGTGCCGGCGGAGTTTTCCACAGGAGGCGGTTCTGCTTCCTCCGGGTCAGGCGGGGCTTGACGATGGAGGTATTGGGGCCTGCCCCCGGGCGGGAGGGGCCTGCTTTTCACATGGTCGTGATCAGGCCGCTGGGCGGGACAAGCTGGTCGACGCGGTCAGGCCGGTCGACGCGGTCAAGCCGGTCGACGCGGTCAAGCCGGTCGACGCGGTCAAGCCGGTCGACGCGGTCAAGCCGGTCGACGCGGCCAAGCCGGTGGACGCGGCCAAGCCGGTGGACGGGTCAGGCTGAAGGGCGGGGGTGGTCGCCGCCTTTGATCTGGTCCACGGCGTGGGCGAGGACGCGGCCCAGCACCGTCATCCCGTCGCGGACGCCGCCCGTCGAGCCCGGCAGGTTCACGATGAGCGTGCCGCCCGCCACTCCGGCGACCCCGCGCGACAGGATCGCCGCAGGCACTGCGTCGCGCCCCTCCATCCGGATGGCCTCCGCGATGCCGGGGATCTCCCATTCGAGCACCCGGCGGGTCATCTCGGGGGTCTGGTCGGTCGGGGTGAGCCCCGTCCCGCCGGACGTGACGACGACGTCGTACCCGGCGGCGACCGCGTCGCGCAGGACGTCCGCGACCGGCTCACCATCAGGGACGACGACCGGGCCGTCCACCTGGCAGCCGAGGTCCTCCAGCATCTCGACCAGCACCGGTCCCGATTTGTCGGCGTAAATCCCAGCGGCGGCGCGGTTCGACACGGTGACCGCCATCGCCCTGATCGCCGCCGCCCCGGCCCCGGACCCGGACCCCGGCGCTCCGCTCGTCGACGCCCCGCTCATAGGCACCCCGCCCTCATCGACGCCCGTCACGCCCGCTCACCGCCACACCGCTCACCGACGCCATGTCCCGGTCTTGCCGCCGGTCTTCTCCTCGACCCGGACGTCCGTGATCACCGCCGCCGGGTCAACGGCCTTGACCATGTCGACCAGCGCCAGCGCCGCGACGCTCACCGAGGTCAGCGCCTCCATCTCCACTCCCGTCCGGTCGGCGGTGCGGGTCACGGCGGTGATCGCGACACCCCCCTCCCGGACCTCCAGGTCGACGGTGACGCCGTGCAGCGCGATCGGATGGCACAGCGGGACGAGGTCCGGCACCCGCTTGGCCCCCATGATCCCGGCGATCCGCGCGACGGACAGGGCATCGCCCTTGGGAATGTCACCCGCCCGCAGCAAAGCAACGCACTCGGCCGACAGCCGAACGAACCCGGTAGCGGTCGCCGTCCTGGACGACACGTCCTTCGCGGAGACGTCGACCATCCGCGCCGCGCCCGCGTCGTCCAGGTGGGTGAATTCGGAAGAACCCTTGGCACTCACGACGGCAATCTCATCACGTCGACGTGCGACCCGGCCGGGAGGGCCTCCACGTCCTCTGGCAATTCGATGAGCGCGTTCGCCGTCGCCAGGGAGCCGAGCTGGTGCGAGCCCTGCACGCCCGCAGCCGTGACCGTGTAGAAGCCGCGGTTGAACGACAGCCTGCCGCGCAGGAAATGACGAAGCCCCGCAGGCGATTTGACGTCCTCGCCCAGAACAGCGCTCACCTTCGCCCCTGTATCAGGCGGCAGCCCCTGCATGGCCCGCAGCGCGGGACGCACGAAAACCTGGAACGACACATACGCGCTCACCGGATTACCGGGAAGCGTGAAAACCGGCGTTCCTTCCAGCAAGCCGAACCCTTGCGGCTTTCCAGGACGCATCCGCACCTTGTGAAAATTCACCGTCCCGGTACCGGCGAGCACTTCCTTGACCACGTCCCGCGTACCCATGGAGACGCCGCCCGTGGTGACGATGGCGTCGGCCCGGACGAGCTGGTCCTCCAGCATCTCCATGACCTTGCGGGGTTCGTCCTCCACGGTCGCCTGCCGGTAGCCGACTCCCCCGGCCTCGATGACGGCCGCGGTGAGCATGTAGGCGTTGGACTCCCAGATCTGCCCGGGCGCGAGCTGCTCGCCCGGTTCGCGCAGTTCGTCCCCGGTGGAGACGACCACGACCCGCGGCTTCGGCCGGACGGTCACCCGGGGCCGTCCCACCGCGGCGATCATGCCGAGCTGCGCCGCGCCGAGCCGCGTGCCCGCCTCCACCACGACCTGGCCCGCGATCACGTCCTCGCCCGCGCGGCGGATGTAGTTGCCGGGCGGCGCGGCGCGCGAGATCCGGACGGTGGCGTTGCCGCCGTCCGTCCACTCGACCGGGACGACCGCGTCGGCCCCGGCGGGCAGCGGCGCGCCCGTCATGATCCGGGCGGACAGCCCGGGACGGATCGCCGCCACACCCGTGTCGCCCGCCACGATGTCGCCGACGACGGGCAGCGCGACCGGCTCCGCCTCGGTGGCGGCGGCGATGTCGGCCGCGACGACCGCGTAGCCGTCCATCGCCGAGTTGTCGAACGGCGGCAGCGGCACCGGCGCCGTCACGGGTTCGGCGAGCACCGCCCCCTGGGCCTCCAGCAGCGCGAGGTCGAGCGGCGGCAGGACCGCCACGCTGCCGAGGATGTCGTCCAGGTGCTCGCCGACCGTGCGCATGCCCGCCGTCCCCGTCCCGCTTCCTGTCCCGGTTCCTGTCCCGCTTCCCGTCCCGCTCGTCACGACTCCCCGGAGGCGTCCTGGTCGCGGACGAACTCGCGCAGCCAGGGCATGAACTCCGGCGCCAGGTCAGGACGTTCCGCCGCGAACTGGACGACCGTCCGCAGGTACTCCAGCTTGTTGCCGGTGTCGTAGCGGCGGCCCCGGAACTTCACGCCGTACACGCCGCCGCCCTGCTCGGCGGGCATGTCGGCGAGGGTGCGCAGCGCGTCGGTCAACTGGATCTCGCCGCCGCGCCCGGGCGGGGTCTTCTCCAGGACGTCGAACACCGCGGGGTCGCAGACGTACCGGCCGATGATGATCCAGTTGCTGGGCGCCTCCTCGATGGACGGCTTCTCCACGAGGTCGGAGATGCGGACGACGTCGTCCTCGTCCGTCGGCTCGATGGCCGCGCACCCGTACGCCGAGACCTGGTCGGGCTCGACCTCCATCAGCGCGATCACGCTGCCGCCGAACTGGTTCCGCACCTCGATCATGCGCCGCAGCAGCTTGTCCCGGGCGTCGATCATGTCGTCGCCGAGCAGCACCGCGAACGGCTCGTGACCGACGTGCTGCCGCGCGCAGTGCACGGCGTGCCCGAGCCCGCGCGGCTCGCCCTGCCGCACGTAGTGCATGATCGCGAGGTCGCTCGACTCGTGGACGGCGTCGAGCCGCTCAGCGTCGCCCTTGGCGCGCAGCGCCTCCTCGAGCTCGTAGGCTCGGTCGAAGTGGTCCTCGATGGACCGCTTGCTCCGGCCGGTGACCATGAGGACGTCGCTCAGCCCGGCGTCGACCGCCTCCTCCACGACGTACTGGATCGCCGGTTTGTCGACGATGGGCAGCATTTCCTTGGGAGTCGCCTTGGTGGCGGGCAAGAATCGGGTACCGAGACCGGCCGCCGGGACGACCGCCTTGAGCACAGGTGTGATGTCGGCCATGTAGAGACCCTAACCACCCACGAGGACGCCAGCGTGCAGGACATCCTTTCAAAGACCGACCTCCGGGCCGCGGTGCTGGACAGACGTGCCGCGATGCCGCCGGAGGCCCGCTCCGCAGCCGGACGATCGATCCGGGACGCGCTGCTGTCCCTGCCGGAGGTCGAGATGGCGGGGACGGTCGCCGCCTACGTCTCGGTGGGCACCGAGCCCGACACGCGCGGCCTGCTGTTCGCGCTGTGGAAGCGCGGGACGTACGTGATCCTCCCCCGCCTGCTCCCGGACGGCGACCTCGACTGGGCGTCCTACGAGGGGCCCGACTCGCTCGTCCCGGGGCCGCGCGGGTGCCTGGAGCCGTCCGAGCCTCCGCGCGGCGTCGGGGCCGTGGCCAGCGCGGACGTCGTCCTCGTCCCGGCGCTCGCGGCCGACCGGACGGGCCTGCGGCTCGGCCGCGGCGGCGGCTCCTACGACCGGGCGCTCACGCGGGTCGGCCCGGCGATCCTGACGGTGGCGCTGCTGTACGACGGGGAGCTCGTCCCGGCGCTGCGGTCGGAGCCGCACGACCGGCGCGTCCGAGCGGCCGTGACGCCTTCGGACGGCCTCGTCCGCCTCAGCTGACCGTCCGCCCCGGCTGAAGGTTCGGCCTCAGCTGACCGTCCGGCCTGCTCCGTCCGGCCTGCTCCGTCCGGCCTGCTCCCTGCGGGCTGTTCCGTCCGGCCTGCTCCCTGCGGGCTGTTCCGTTCGCCTTTCGGGGCGGCCCATAGAGTGAGGGCAAGATCGCGGCTCGGGGGGCGCGGTCTCGGCGGAGGTCGGAACGGGAGGTTCGAATATGACGGCGCCGTGGCGGATCCTTTCCCTGCCCCCGATCGACGAAGACCTCGTCCGGGGCCTGTTCGCGCCGCTCGGCGGCGCCGCCGAGGTCGCGTTCCCAGCAACGCGCGACCGCGCCGCCCTGCTCGACGCGCTGCCCAAGGCGGACATCGTGATCGCCGACTTCAGCGGACGGCTCGCGCTGGACGCCGAGGCCGTCGCCGCCGCGTCGCGGGTGGCGTTCGTCCAGATGCCCGCCGTCGGGACGGACAGCATCGACGTCGCCGCCCTGACGGCCGCCGGGGTTCCCGTGGCGAACGCCGCCGGGTTCAACGCGCGGGGCGTGGCCGAGTGGGCGGTGGGCGCCGCGTTCTCACTGTGCAGGAACCTCGCCTGGGGCGACCGTGCGGTCCGTGCGGGCGGATGGCCGCAGATGGAGATGACCGCGAGGACACCACGCGAAATCCACACGCAGCGGGTCGGCATCGTGGGTTTCGGGGCGATCGGCTCTGAGGCGGCACGGCTTTTCACCGCGCTCGGCTGCACGGTGTCCTACTGGACGAGGCGGAAGCGTCCCGACGCAGCAGCGACGTACCGCGACCTGGACGACCTCATGGCGACGTCCGACATCCTCGTCATCGCCCTGCCTCGCACCCCCGAGACCAAGAACCTGATCGGTCCCGAACGCCTCGCCCTACTGCCGGACAACGCTCTTCTGGTGAACGTGGCCCGTGGCGGTATCGCGCCTGACGACGCCGTCCTCGACGCACTGAATTCGGGACGTCTCGCTGGCGCGGCCCTAGACGTGTTCGACCAGGAACCCCTTCCGGTGGAGCATCCGCTCCGTTCCCACGAGAACGTCCTGCTGTCGCCGCACACGGCCGGAGGATCCGTCCAGTCCCAACTGAACCTGGCGGCCCTGGTGCGGGACAACGTGACCGCGGCCGTCGAGGGCCGGGACGTCCGCCATATCGTGAACGGAATGAACCCGCAGGTCAGACGCCGATAACGAGCGTTTCCGACATGCCGACCATCAACCGAAAATACGCGATCGGCCGATGAATCTGTAGGATTCCTCAACGATCAACTTTGACGACCTCGAAGGGTGGGATGTGCATCTCGACCTCTGGCTACTCCTCGGGGCCACGCTCGTACTCTGCGCCATCGTCGCGGTCAGGCTGTCGCACCAGGCGGGCCTCCCGACCCTGCTGGCGTACATGGGCCTCGGCCTCCTCATCGGCGAGTCCGGCCCCCTCCACATCAACTTCGACGACGTCGAGCTGGCCGAGACCCTCGGCCTCGCCGCGCTCGTCCTGATCCTCGCCGAGGGCGGCCTGACCACGAGCTGGCGGCACGTCCGCAAGGCCGTGCCCGCGGCGATCAGCGTGTCCATCGTCGGCACGCTGGTCAGCATTCTCGTGGTCGGCCTCGCCGCCATGTGGCTCGTCGGCCTGGACTGGCGGCCCGCGTTCCTGCTCGCCGCCGTGCTCGCCCCGACCGACGCCGCCGCCGTGTTCTCGGTGCTGCGGCGCCTGCCGCTGCCGTCCCGGCTGTCCGGGCTGCTGGAGGCCGAGTCCGGCTTCAACGACGCGCCCGTCGTGATCATCGTGGTGACGCTGAGCACGCACACCGGCGTCCCCAACCTCGCCGAGCTGTTCGGCGTCATGGTGTACGAGCTGGCCGCGGGCGCGATCATCGGCATCGTCGTCGGCTGGCTCGGCGCGCAGGGGCTGCGCCGCGTCGCGCTGCCCGCGTCCGGCCTCTACCCGATCGCGGTGCTGTCCCTGTCGATCGGCTCGTACGGCGCGGCGACGCTGCTGCACGCCAGCGGGTTCCTCGCCGTCTACGTCAGCGCGGTCGTGCTCGGCAACGCGCGGCTCCCCCACCGTCCGGCCACGCGCGGCTTCGCCGAGGGCGTCGGCTGGCTCGCCCAGATCGGGCTGTTCGTGATGCTGGGGCTGCTGGCCTCGCCCAGCGAACTGCCCCGGCAGATCGTCCCCACCCTGGTGGTCGGGTTCGTGCTGCTGCTGATCGCGCGTCCGGTGTCGGTCGTGGTCTCCACGGTCGGGTTCAAGATGTCGTGGGGAGAGAAGCTCTTCGCGTCCTGGGCGGGGCTGCGGGGCGCGGTCCCGATCGTCCTCGCCACCATCCCGATGGTGCAGGACGTGGAGAGCGCCGACCGCATGTTCGCGATCGTCTTCAACATCGTCGTGGTGTTCACCCTGTTGCAGGGGCCCACGCTGCCCTTGGCGGCGAAGTGGTGCCGGTTGGAGAGCGACGAGCAGACCCGCGAACTGGACGTCGAAGCCGCTCCCCTGGAGGAACTGCACGCCGATCTGCTGGAAGTGCGTATACCGGTCGACTCCATGCTGAGCGGAGTGGAGATATTCGAGCTGCGGCTCCCTCCGGGTGCGTCCGTCACCCTCATCGTCCGGGACGGGACGAGTTTCGTCCCCGAACCCACGACGCCCCTCCACGCGGGTGACACTCTCCTGGTCGTCACCACCGACGCCGTACGGGAGTCGACCGAACGCCGCCTGCGCGCGGTGAGCCGCAGGGGGAAGCTGGCGGGCTGGTTCGGCGAGCAGGGAACGTGACCATTCTGGCGGTTCGCCTGGTGACGGGCCTGATGACCGGTTAGGGAACAGGCCGGGGGCGAATCCTGTTCCAAGGATCGGTACCATTAGCAGTCGTTCAGAGTGAGTGCCAGCCCGCGGATCCGGCAGGCTGAGTCAACGAGGAGGAACCGTGCCGACGTATCAGTACGTTTGCACCGAGTGCGGCGAGCCTCTGGAGGTCGTGCAGAAGTTCAGCGACGACGCGCTGACCGAGTGCCCGGCCTGTAACGGCAAGCTCCGCAAGGTCTTCTCGGCGGCGGGGATCATCTTCAAGGGTTCGGGCTTCTACCGGACGGACAGCCGCTCGGGCTCCGGCAAGTCCTCGACCACGACCGCGTCGTCGAACGGCTCGTCGTCGAACGGTGAGGCGTCCAAGTCGGACTCGTCCTCGTCGTCGTCCGACTCGACCTCTTCGTCGTCCTCGTCTTCGTCTTCGTCGGGCTCGTCTTCGTCTGGGGGCGACTCGTCGTCCTCCAGCAAGTCGTCGTCCAGCAAGTCGTCGTCGTCCAGCAAGGTCGCCTGACCCTTCAGACCCCGGCACCACCTAGCCGGAGGGTTCGTCCCGGACGTCCGTCCAGGTCCGTCCGGGGATGTGATCCTCCGGCCTTAGGCATGCACGCCTGTCCTTGTGCCTTCGCGGCTGTTCCTTTCGCGGCGCGCCCGCCCTTGCGGGGGGCGCGCCTTCTACATCTCAAGAGGTAGCCGCGCCCTCCCCCATGCCCCAGCGGGCGTAGCACGGATCGCGCCCCACGCCCGACGCGCGACCCGGCGCCCCCTCGCGACGATTGAGGGGCCTTGAGGGACGGGTGAATCTCCTGGCCGCCCTCCCGGTTGACAAGTAGCTCTATTTTAGAGAGACTCTTAAGCAGAGATACTCGCCCAGCAGCCGAAATCTCGCGATACTACTTGACATGTCTCGGTCATCGAGACATCCTACCCAGAACGCGACATATCTTGAATGCCCGCGCACAGGAGAGGAACCATGAGCGGACACAGCCCGGCTCCCCCCAGGTCGGAGGCCCCGAGGTCGGCGGCCCACCGCCTGGCCGGACTCATCGCCGGACGGCGCACGAAATGGGCCGTCCTGGCCGTGTGGGTCGTCCTGCTGGTCGCCCTCGGGCCGCTCGCCGGCAAGCTCGGCGACGTCGAGAAGAACGACGCGGCGTCCTGGCTCCCCGAAGGGGCCGAATCGACCCAGGTGGTGGAACTCGAAGAACGGTTCCGCAAGGACGAGACCATGCTCGCGGTCATCGTCTACGAACGCTCTGGCGGAATCACCGCGCAGGACCGCGCCAAGGCCGCGTCGGACGTCCCCGCCCTGCAGAAGCTTCCCGGCGCGCAGAAGGCGCAGGGACCGTTCCCGTCCAAGGACGGGAAGGCGCTGCAGACCCTCGTGCCCCTCACCGACGAGGACATCACCGGCGCCGTCGACCAGGCGCGCGACCTCACCCAGCGCGGGCCGCCCGGACTGACCGCGCACGTCACCGGTCCCGCGGGCGGCGGCGCCGACCAGTTCGAGGTCTTCCAGAGCCTGGACGGCTTCCTGCTCCTCGCGGCGGGCGCGGTCGTCATCGTCCTGTTGCTCATCATCTACCGCAGCCCTGGGCTCTGGTTCGTCCCCGTACTGAGCGCGGTGTTCGCGCTTGGGCTCGCCCAGTCGCTGGTGTATCTGCTCGCCAAGTACGGCGACCTCACCGTGAACGGACAGAGCGCCGGAATCCTGACCGTTCTCGTGTTCGGCGTCGCCACCGACTACGCGCTCCTGCTCGTCGCCCGCTACCGGGAAGAACTGCACCGGCACGAGGACCGGCACGAGGCCATGGCGTACGCGCTGCACCGCGCGGCCCCCGCCATCATCGCGTCGGCCGCCACCGTCGCCATCGGCCTGCTGTGCCTGCTGCTGGCGGAGATGAACTCCACCGCCGGCATGGGCCCGGTCGCCGCGGCGGGCGTCCTCACCGCTCTCGCCGCTATGACGACCCTTCTGCCCGCGCTTCTCGTCATCTTCGGCCGGTGGCTGTTCTGGCCGCTGATCCCCCGCTATGACGCCAAGTACCTGCGGCCAGAGGCGTATGAGGCCGAGCACGGGGTGTGGAGCAAAATCGCCGGTCTCGTCGCGAGGCGCCCGCGCGCGCTCTGGGCCCTCACCATGCTGGGCCTGATCGGCCTCACCCTCGGCCTGGGCTCGCTCAAGGCCGACGGGCTGTCGAACGCGGGACAGTTCACCGGACGTCCCGACTCCATCAAGGGCGAGGAGGTCGTCGCCCGGCACTTCCCCGCGGGCTCCGGCTCGCCCGCCGTCATCATCGCCAAGGCCGGGGCGTCCGACCGGGTCGCCGAGACCGTCCGCGGGACGGCCGGAGTCGCCGAGGTCGGCCCGCCCGCCACCGCGAACGGCCTGGTCAAGTACGAGGCGACGCTGAAGTACCCGGCCGACAGCGACGCGGCGCGCGGCACGATCGACCGGCTGCGGGACGGGGTGCACCGCGTCCCGTCCGCGGACGCCAAGGTCGGCGGCATGACCGCGACCGCCCTCGACATCAAGCGGGCCTCCGCCCGCGACAACAAGGTGATCATCCCGATCGTGCTGGGCGTGGTGTTCCTGATCCTCATCGCGCTGCTGCGGGCCGTCGTCGCGCCGCTGCTGATGATGGGCACCGTGGTGCTGTCGTTCCTCGCCTCGCTGGGCGCCTGCGCCCTGATCTTCCAGCACGGGTTCGGGTTCGAGGGGACCGACTCCGGGTTCCCCCTGCTCGCGTTCATCTTCCTGGTCGCGCTCGGGGTCGACTACAACATCTTCCTGATGCACCGTGTCCGGGAGGAGTCGCAGGCCCTCGGGACGCGGCGCGGCATCCGGCGCGGCCTCACCGTCACCGGCGGCGTGATCACCTCGGCCGGGCTGGTGCTCGCGGCGACGTTCGCGTCCATGGTCACGCTGCCACTGGTGTTCATGGTCGAGATGGGCTTCGCGGTCGCGTTCGGCGTCCTGCTGGACACGCTGGTCGTCCGGTCCCTGCTGCTCCCGGCCCTGTCGTACGACATCGGCCGCCGCATCTGGACGCCGGGACGCCTCGCCAAGGACACCCCGTCCGACGACGACCGGCGGAAGGTGCTCGACCCGGTCGGCTGACACCGCTCCGGTCGGTGTCCGGCCTGGTGGGAAAGGGTTTGGGGCCCGGCGCGGGCGACTGCGCCGGGCCCCTTCCCGCTGAGTTATCCACAATCGGCGGACGGTCTCCCGAAGGGCCGTGGGCGGTGGCTAGTGTCGGCGGCATGTCCACTCAGCCTTCCGGTTCCGAGCCCGCCGCCGAGATCGGGGTCATCGGCGGCTCCGGGTTCTACTCCTTCCTCGACGACATCGAGGAGGTGCGGGTCGAGACCCCCTACGGCCCGCCGAGCGACCCCGTCGCGATCGGCGAGCTGGCGGGGCGGCGCGTCGCCTTCGTCCCCCGGCACGGCCGCGACCACCGGTTCCCGCCGCACAAGATCCCCTACCGGGCCAACCTGTGGGCGCTGCGCTCGCTCGGCGTCCGGCGGGTCCTGGCGCCGAGCGCGGTCGGCTCCCTCACCCGCGACCACGGGCCCGGCACGCTCGCCGTCCCCGACCAGCTCGCCGACCGCACGTCCGGACGCGAGCAGACCTACTACGAGACGGGCGGCGCGGTCCACGTCTCGTTCTCCGACCCGTACTGCCCGTCGGGCCGCCGCACCGCCGTGTCCGCCGCGCGGGCGTCCGGCTGGGACGCGGTCGACGGCGGCACCCTCGTCGTCATCGAGGGGCCGCGCTTCTCGACCCGCGCCGAGTCCCAGTGGTTCGCCTCCCAGGGCTGGACGCTGATCGGGATGACCGGCCACCCCGAGGCCGTCCTCGCCCGCGAGCTGGCGCTCTGCTACACGCCGCTGTGCCTCGTCACCGACCTCGACGCCGGGATCGAGGAGGGCGAGGGCGTCACCATGGACGAGGTGCTCCGCGTGTTCGGCGAGAACGTCGGCCGCCTCCGCGCCGTCGTGGCCGACATCGTCGAGGCGCTGCCCGCCGAGCGCGACTGCCCCTGCCCGAACGTCCTGGACGGCATCAAGCTCCCCCTGGAGCTGCCGTGAACGCCCGGTTAGCCCGCCTGCGACGGCCGCTGGCGGCGCTGTTCGCCGCGGCCGCCGCGGGGCTCGCGCTGCCGGCGCTGCGGCCCGGGCCACCGCCGTCCGTCGCGGTCCTCGCCGCCGCGCGCGACCTGCGCGCCGGGGCCACGCTCACCGCGTCCGACCTGCGGCGGGTGCGGCTGCCGCCGGAGGCCGTCCCGTCCGGCGCCCTCCGCTCCGGCGCGGCCGGGCGCGTCCTCGCCGGGCCGATGCGGCGCGGCGAGCCCCTCACCGACGCGCGCCTGGTCGGCGACGGGCTCCTGCGCGGCTTCGGCCCCGGCACGGTCGCCACCCCGGTCCGGATCGCGGACGCCGGGGCCGTCCGCCTCGTGCGGCCGGGCGACCGCATCGACGTGCTCGCCGCTCCGTCCCCGTCCCCCTCGTTGTCCCCTTCGTTGGACGCCGCGCCCGCCGTCGTCTCCGGTGGGGCTCGGTTGGTGATCTCCTCGGTGCCGGTCGTGGCCGTTCCGCGTCGCGCCGCCAGCGATGATCACGATGGGGCACTGGTGGTCGTGGCGACCGACCGGACCCAGGCGGTGGCCCTCGCCGGCGCCGCCGCCCCGCTGACCTTGACGATCACCGGCCACTGATCCCCCGGACGCTTCTCTGCTGATTTGGCGAACCTCAGCAGTTTCATTACGATCCGTAGCCGTCCCTGTGCGGCCGTAACCGGGACGCACACCCCCGACACCCCTGGAGCCCGTCATGAGCGGATTCAAGAAGTTCCTCATCCGCGGAAACCTCGTCGAACTCGCGGTCGCGTTCGTCGTCGGGGCCGCCTTCGCCGGACTCGTGAAGGACTTCGCGAACTCCTTCATCACCCCCCTCATCGCGCTGATCGGCGGCAAGCCCGACTACACGGGCCTGGCCGTCACGATCGAAGGCACCAAGTTCCCGTACGGGGTCTTCCTGACGTCCTCGATCGCGTTCTTCATCACGGCCGCGATCGTGTACTTCCTGGTCGTTCTCCCGACCACCAAGCTGATCGAGCGGATGGACCGGGGCAAGGAGGCGACCGAGCGCGAATGCCCGGAATGCCTCAGCGAGATCCCCATCAAGGCCACCCGCTGCCGCTACTGCACCGCCGAAGTCTCCCCAGTCGCCGAGGCGGTCCACTGACGAACGGCCGCGCACCGCACCGAACCGGCCTGGAAGCCCAGCCCGCCCGCCAAGCCTCGGGGCCGCCGCCAAGCCTCGGGTCCCGCCAAGCCGTCTCCAGCCCGCACCAGGCCCCCGGTGGGGCCGGTTACAAGGGCGGGTCTAGAGGGACGAAAGCTGAACTCGCTCGCGGGCTGCGGTTTCCAGGGCGGGGTTGCCCTCCTCGTACATCACCCGGACGCGCGAGGAGCATGCCCTCCATTCACCGTTCTCTTGTTTGAGGCCGATGCTGTAGTGGCAGCCGATCACCCAGATAGGGGCATCCACGGTTTCGGTGAGCACGTGCGTGACACGGGCGTCGAACCGCGCCGTCGCCGTGAGTTCCTCGCCCAATTCGACCACGATCGGACCCAGTAGGTCCTGGGTGGTATCGAAGCCAGGCAGAAAAACTCTGCAGCCCCGCTACGAACTCGTCCGTGGAGACCAGTTCCGGGCCGCCCTGTTTCGACGGGTAATCGAGATCAATGGGCTCCGCCGCCAGTGCGGCCACCGCTTCCCAATCACGCGCGTCCAGCGCGTGAAAGAGCCGCGTCACGTGGCTCACCAAACGGTCGGTTACGCGGCCACCGAGCTCCTCGACAGCTGCCAGGGCCCGGTGGTCGAGCCCGACCCGTCGTGCCCGGTGGAGATCATTCTCGCCGCGCTGCGCGGACGCTGGACCGCCCTGGCGCTCCTCGAACTCCTCCACGGTCCACGCAGCTTCAGTCAGCTGGCGCAGGCACTTCCGACGCTCTCCGAGAAGGTCCTCACCGACCGGCTGGACTAGTTGGTCGAGGCGGGTGCGCTCGACCGGCACCGCACGACGGGCTGGCCCCCAAGGGTGCGGCTACGTCCTCACCGACCGCGGCCGCGCCCTCGCCCCCGTCCTGCAGGCGCTCTGGGATTGGGGCAAGAACGCCGCACCCGCACAACCCCGCTAAGCCAAGACCAGAGCCACTGAGGCACATCAATCCGTAGTGGACGACCGCGCCTCGCCTCCGCCATTAGTTCAGTGCAGAGTCGCGGGGCGGTCGGTCACTCGTCGGTTCCGAACTCCCAGTGCCACGGCTCGAACGGGTTGCTGTATGCCCACGCCGGGTGCACCCAGCCGTATTTCCCGGCGTTGGCCTCCATCCAGTTGAACTGAATGGAGCCCGAATTCTGCACGCCGCCGCACAGGTCGACCGCCTGGCCCTTGCCGTGGTTGCTCGTCCCCGGCACGGCCGCGAATCCCGGCCGTTGCGCGTAGATCTGGTGCTGTTCCGACAGATTCCGGTATGCGTCCCTGACGCACATCTGGCGGCCGAACCGGCGCTTGTAGGCCTCGTTGAGCTTGTAGAAGGCCAATGCCGCGTCCGCCCGGAGCTTGAAGCCCTTCTGCGGCAGGACGCACAGGTATTTCGCGGGAATGAGCCCGTTCGGGAACTTCTTCGCGTCCGCCGCGAGATCCTTGTCGCAGCCGAACTGCAACCGTCTGAGGCTGCCCGCGGCGAGCTTTTCGAGCATCTTGTTGAGCTGCTGGGTCAGCTCCGCCGACTTGTTCTTCAGGCCGTCCACGTCCTGCTGGAGGCGCGTCTGCTCGACCGCGTTGCGCGACTGCAGGTCTTGGGCGGTCGACGCGAGCCGCTTCCGCCTGTCCTGCAACTCGTCGGCACGGTCGACCAGCGCCTGCTGGGACTGGGCGATCAGGGTCACGTCCGCCGTCGAGCGCAGCGCCTCGCTCGGATCGCCGCCGCCGAAGATCGCCATCGACCCGGCCGCGCCGCTCTGCTGGTAGGAGCTGTTCGCCAGCCTGGCCAGCGGCTCCCGGATCCGGTTCAGCTCCGCCTCCGCCTCCGCGAGGTCCGCGAGCGTGCCCCGGAGCTTGACCTGGGAGGCGGCGAGGTCCTTCTTCCGGTCCTCCATCTTCTGCGTGGCCTTCTCCAACTCGGCGCGCGCCTTGGACGCCTCGCGGCGCAGCGCGTCGAGGGTGTCGGCCCGGCCCTCGGCCACGCAGAGCGGCGAGATCATCGTCATCACCAGGAAGACCGCTGTCAGCGCCGCCGACCGGGGATTCGGCACGGTGGTTTTCCTCCTGATGCCCGAATGCGGATCAGCGGCAGAACGCTACTACAGGTTCTACGGTGACCCGTCAGTAATCGGCTCAGCGACCACGGTAACCGTTCCGCTCGCACCACCGGTGCAGCCACCAGACGTCGTCCCAGCCCGGCGGGCACGGCCTCCGCGTCCTGCTCCCCGGGGACTGCTGCGCCGGCTTCCGCTTCCGCGGCGTCGTCACCGGCGCCGGCGCCCGCCTGGGCGCCTTCGTCGCCGCCTGCGGCTCCGCGTCCGGCGGCACGTACTCCCCGTACGTCGGCTCCCCCGCGGGCGTGGCCGGCGACGCCGTCGTCCGCTGCCCGGACGCCGCCGCCTCGGGGCGCTCCCGCGCCGGCTCGTCCCGCAACCCGAACGCCACGACCGAGGCCACGACGACCGGCACCACGAAGGCCCCGGCCACGATGCCGATCCGCCTGCCCCGGGACGACCGCTCGTCCGCCTCGTCCACTTCGTCCGCGGCAGGCCGGTCCTTCGGCTGCCCACGATGCCGACCCGTCACGGCATCGAAGCGTACCGACCCCGCCCCTGCGGGGCCTAGAGCCCCGGGCCGCCCCATAAGAAGGAGCGCCCGGCACGCCCCGTCCCCTACCCTGTAGGTGCCGTCCGCTACGCTCTTGCCGCAGCGACGACACGCCTCCGTAGCTCAGGGGATAGAGCACCGCTCTCCTAAAGCGGGTGCCGCAGGTTCGAATCCTGCCGGAGGCGCCCACCAAGCAGGGCGCCGACCTGCCGAGATCCAGCACACTTCGAACGCGGCGCCCGCCAATGAAGATCAATATGGGCCGTGGTGGCACCATCGGTCTACGCGCGGCCCCTGCGCGGCACGCACGCCGAGATCTTCTCCGCCGCGTCCTCGGCGAGATCTTCGGCGACCACGGTGTACACATCGGCGGTGAAAGCCGCCGAAGCGTGCCCGAGGATCTCGCTTACGGCCTTCATGGGCACCCAGGCCGCCAGCGGCATCGTGGCCGAGCCGTGTCGCAGGTCATGCCCTGGCTGAGCCGCTTGGACAGGAACGTCAACGCCCGGCCCGTGTGCCCAAAGGTGGAGAAGCGGACACCCAATGACCAGGAGTGCCGAGGGTGTGTGGCGGGCCGGACGGCGGCGCATCATGTTGACGACATACATACTAGTATGTATGTTCCTTTCATGACGACGAGCCATACCGCCCGCGAACGTCCCGCCGGCCCGGCCGTATCCGGTGACTCCGAGGTGCACTACGCCGGCCTGCTGGACGTCGCGGCACGGATACGAGACCGCGAGCTCACGCCGGTCGAACTGACCGAGGCGCTGCTGGCACGGATCGAACACATCGATCCGGCGCTGTGCAGTTACGCCACCGTGACGGCGGACGCCGCCATCAGACAGGCCAGGACCGCGGATGCCGAAATGCAGGCGGGGCGCTATCGAGGGCCCCTGCACGGTGTGCCGATCGCGGTGAAGGACAATATCTTCACCGCCGGTATCGTCACCGCGGCAGGCACCACGATCCACTCCGAACATGTGCCCTCGTACGATTCGACAGTGGTCCGGCGGCTGACGGAGGCGGGTGCGATCCTGCTCGGCAAGCTGCAACTCACCGAGGGCGCGTTCGCCGAACATCATTCGTCGGTCACGCCGCCGCGGAACCCGTGGAACCCCGGCTACTGGTCAGGCGCCTCGTCGAGCGGTTCGGGCGTCGCGGTCGCGGCCGGTCTCGGATTCGGTGCCCTGGGTACCGATACCGGTGGGTCGATCCGGTACCCGTCGGCGGCCAACGGCGTCACCGGCATCAAACCGACATGGGGTCGGGTGAGCAGGCATGGCGTCTTCGCGCTCGCCGCGAGCCTCGACCATGTCGGTCCGATGGCCCGCTCGGCGGTCGACGCGGGCGCGATCCTCGGTGCGATCGCCGGGGCGGATCCGCGTGATCCGACGGCCCTGACCATACCGGTGCCCGACTATCTGGCCGGTCTTGACGCGTCCGTCGGTGACCTGCGAGTCGGTGTGGACCGCTCTTACAACGAGACACGCGTCGACTCGGAGACCATCCGGATGCTCGACGAGGTCGTGGCCGTACTGCGCCGTATGGGCGTGACGATTGCGGAGGTCACCCTTGACGGCACCGCCGCCATCAACGCCCTGTGGCCGCGCTACGCCGGCGCCGAGGCCGCGCTCGCGCACCACGAGACCTTCCCCTCGCGCGCGTCGGAATACAACCCGGTGGACACACCCGGCTCGATCGCCGGCCTCATCGCACCGGGTCACACGGTGTCTGGGCTCGAACTCATGCGTGCACACCACCAGCGGCTCGCGTTCACCGGCGGGCTCAGGCACACTCTGCGCGACGTGGACGTCCTGCTGGCTCCGGTGCAGCCGACCACGAGTCTCACGCTCGCGCAGAAGGACTCGCTGTACGCCGACGCCGACGCCTTGACCGATTTCCTGCGCTTCGTCACCCCGTTCGATATGTCCGGCAACCCGACGATCACCCTGCCGGGTGGCTTCGACGAGGATGATATGCCGCTGGGATTCCAGTTCGTCGGCCGCGCGTTCGACGAGGAACTGCTGATCCGGCTCGGCGACGCCTATCAACGCGAGACCGACTGGCACCTGCGGCATCCGGAGCTGTGAATTCCGGCCCGGAGGGTTCGGCCGCGCGGACACACCGCACCGCACGCTTGGAGGAGGCACCATGAAACCGGACGCTCGTGACCGTCTGATCGAGGGCACGCGTGAACTGTTGTGGGAGCGCGGGTACGTCGGCACCAGCCCGACCGCGATCCTGTCGCGCTCCGGTGTCGGTCAGGGCAGCATGTACCACCACTTCGCCGGCAAGCCCGACCTGGCGCTGGCGGCAGAGCAGCGCAGTGCGGAACTGATGCAGCAGCAGATCGTGGAAGCGTTCGCCGTGAAGGGCACCGCGTTCGAACGGATCTCGGGATATCTGGGGCGCGAACGCGATGTGCTGCGCGGTTGCAGCGTCGGCCGGCTCACGGCCGACCCTGACATCATGGCGGACGAGAAGCTGCGCGCACCGGTGCGCGAGACCTTCGAGGTACTGCACGAGAACCTCCGGCGCACGATCGCCGAAGGCGTGGCCGCGGGCGAGTTCGCCGACGACCTGGACACCGACGAGATCGCTTCCACCATCGCAGCCGTGATACAGGGCGGTTACGCGCTCGCCCGCGCGGCGCAAGCCGTCGCACCCTTCGACCGCGCCGTACGAGGGGTGCTGTCACTTCTGCGAGCGAGCGCCCGCCCCTGACCCGAAGGGGCGCCTTCCCGCTGCCGTCACCGCCCTCCCGGGCGAAGTTCCCATTTCCAGGAGCGACCCTGTCGTCCGACGCTGCCCAAGAACCCGATGCCGCCCAAGAACTTGAGGCATCCCAAGAACAAGGCCCGCCACGCGGTTCCGCTTTCGCCACTGGCCGGGCACTCGGTCTGACCGGCCTGTGTCTGGGCACCGCGCTGATCATCATGGAAGCGAACGTGGTCAACGTCGCGATGCCGGCGATCCGGACCGACCTTCGCGCGGGTTCTGCCGGTGCCCTATGGATCATCGACGCCTACACGCTCGTGTTCGCCGCACTGCTGCTGTCCGCTGGCCGGCTGGGGGACCGAATCGGTGCCCGACGTGCCTACGTGGCCGGATTGGGCTTGTTCACCGCCGCCTCGATCGTGTGCAGTCTGGCCCCGGCCACCGGCCCACTCACCCTCGGCCGCGCATGCCAGGGGCTGGGCGCGGCGCTCCTCGCCCCGGCACCGCTGACACTGATCACCCACACCTTCACGACGCCCGCCGAACGCACCAGGGCGGTCGCGACGTGGGTGAGCGTGGGCGGCGCCGGATTCATGATCGGCCCGTTCGTCGGCGGGCTGCTGGTCGACACCATCGGGTGGCGCAGCGTCTTCCTGCTCAATGTCCCCGTGGCCGCCGGCGCCGGATGGCTCGTCATACGCAACGTGAGCGAGGTCCCGTTGCGACGCGTGTCGTTCGACATCGGCGGCCAGGTCATCGTTGTCGGCGGCCTCGCCGCCACCGTGTGGGCACTGGTGGAGTCGAGCGCCGCCGGATGGCACGACCCGGCCGTGCTGACGGCGCTCATCGGCGGCTGCGCAGCCCTTGTCGTTTTCATCGCGACCCAGCTCCGCTGGTCACGACGGGGACGGGAGGTCCTGCTACCGCGGGCTGTCATCGCCGCCCGTCCCGTCCTCGCGGGCCTGCTCGGCGGTGCGACGTACAACTTCACCCTCTACGGGATGCTGATCGTTTACACGCTCGGCTTCCAACAGTCCCGCGGTTACTCGGCATTCCAGACCGGAATGGCCTTTCTCCCTTTGACCGTCGCCGCCACACTCACCGCGATCTTTCTCGGCGCCCGCTTCATCACCGCGTTCGGACCACGCGCCGGTCTGGCCACCGGAATGATCCTCTCGGCGACGGGACTGGCCTTTCTCGCCATCGCCTCCGCACCGTATCCGCTCGTCGCGGTCGGCTTCTGCGTATTCTCCGCCGGAATGGGGCTGTCGGCGCCCGCTCAGACGCTCACGGTCATGACCTTCGCACCCGACCAGCACAAGAACATGGGGTCGAGCGCCCTGAACACGGCTCGGCAGACCGGTGGAGTGATCGGGGTCGCGCTGCTCGGTGCGATCGCCACGGCCCATCCCGCCACCGGCACTCCGATCACCATGGGAATCGCCATCGGCGCATGCGTGATCACAGCCGCTACCGCACTACGGTTCATCCCACCCGAAATACCTGGTAGCCGCACCAGGCGGGCAGGCCGCCCGCACCCTGAACGCATCTTGAGAGATCGACGGAAGTGCGACAAGTAGACGCGCACCGCTGGACGCCAAGGAGCCGTCCCCGCTGTGAACCGACGCGCCCTGCCGACCTTCCCGGCCCAGCGGTGCGGTGACCGTCGTCGCCGCGCCGTCCACAGGGGCTGAGTAGGTCTGTGGTGCGGTGGTGGGGCGTGTTCATGGGCGGCGGCCTGCGGGCGTTGTTTCTACGAAGCGCGGAAAGCCGGCGCTGAAGGACAGGGCCGTCTGAAGGACGCAGATGGCCATTAGGAGCGCCAGCGGGACCGTCCAGGAGCCGGTGACGTCCCGGAGGACACCGACGGTGAAAGGGCCGAAGGCGGCCAGGAGGTAGCCGACGCTCTGCGCCATCGCCGAGAGGGCGGCCGTGTCCGCCGCGGTGCGGGTCCGCATGCTGAACAGCGCCAGGGTCAGCGGGAACACGCCGCCGCCGATGCCGACGAAGACCGCCCAGAGCCAGGGAAGCGACTCCGGGCGGAGCAGGAGCCCGGCCAGGCCGGCGATCTGGACGACGGTCATGCCCGCGCCGAGCGCTCCCTGCCGCCGCAGCCGCGCCGCCAGGACCGGGACGGCGAAGTACACCGGTATGCCGACGAGGAGCGCGACGGCGAGGAGCGTGCCCGCCTCGTCCGGGGTGAAGCCGGCGTCCAGGTAGACGGTCGGCAGCCAGGCCATGACGACGAAGGCGAGCACGGACTGCGTCGCGAAGAGCAGGGTGACCGCCCAGGCGACCGGGCTGCGCAGCATGGCCGTCGCCGGCGCGCGGTGCTCGGCCGGGGCGGCGGTCCGGCGCGTCCGCGGCAGCCAGATCGCCAGGGTGGCGGCGGCGAGGACGGCCCAGGCCGCGAGCCCGCCGCGCCAGCCGCCGGTGGCGTCGCCGACCGGCACGGTGGCGGCGGCGCCGATCGCGGCCCCGGCGGACATGGCGGCGCTGTAGGCGCCGGTGACCTCCCCGACCCGGGCCGCGAACTCCATCTTGACGATCACCGGGACCAGCACGTTCCCCACCGCGATGCCGGCGCAGGCGACGAAGGTGCCCGCGAGCAGGGTCGCCTCGCCGCCGACGACCCGGACGAGCAGCCCGACCAGGAGCAGTCCGAGGGCGAGTCCGAGCCCGGTGTTCGGGCCCGCGCGCCGGATGAGCCAGGGTGTCGCCAGGGCGAAGCCGCCGAAGCACACGACCGGCAGGGCCGCCGCGGTGGAGGCGGCGAACGTGGACATCGCGAGGTCGGCGCGGGCCTGGTCGAGGACGGCGCCGAGGCTCGTCACCGCGACCCGCAGGTTCACGGCGACGAGGACGACGGCGACGAGCACCCCGAGGCGGCGCCGGACCGCGCCGCCGCGCCCGGGCACCGCATCGGCGGGCCGCGCCGGCACCGCGCCGGCGGGCCGCGCGGGCGCAGGGTCGGCGGGCCGCGTCGGCACCGCGTCGGGGGGCCGCGCCGGGACCGCGTCGGCGGGCCGCGCGGGCGCGGGGTCGGGGGGACGGCCGGCCGTGCCGGATCGGTCGGGCGAGTCTCCCTCGGCCTCCAGGGGCGGGTTGTCCGTGGTCACGTCGCGGCCCGTCCGGCGGGGCCGCTCGGCGTCGTCCGGCTCATCACGCTCCGGCGGCGGACCGCACGGGCGCGCCGGAGCGCGGAGCCGCCGCGATGAGGGCGCGCACCGCGTCGACGGCGGTGGCGAACAGCGGGTCGCTGGAGGGGGCGGCGCCGGTGTCGATGGCGTCCTGGCTCCACATCATCACGACGCTGCCCGTGCGCACCCCGAGCACGGTGCCGACGATGAACACGGCGGCGGTCTCCATCTCCGAGCAGACGGCCCCGCCGCGGCGCCAGGTCTCGAACCGCTCGGTCAGCGCCGCCGCGAGCGGCATCCGGTCCGGTTCCGTCTCGCCGTAGTAGGAGTCCTTGGTGTGCGCGGGTCCGCACCGGTACGGGACGCCCGCGCGCTCGGCGGCCTCCCGGAGCGCGAGCAGCACGTCGAGGTCGGCGACCGCCGGGAACTCGACCGGCAGGTACTGCCTGGTGGTGCCCTCGTCGCGGATCGCCGCGGTGAGGACGGCCAGCTCGCCGTTCGCGGCGTCGGGCCGCATCGAGCCCGACACCCCGACCCGGATCATCGTGTCGACCCCGAGCGCGGCGAGCTCCTCCACGGCGAGGGCCGTGGACGGTCCGCCGACGCCCGTGGAGGTCACGAGGACCCTCTCGCCGTCCAGGGTGCCGCGCCAGGTCTCGAACTCGCGGTTGCGGGCGACGAACTCCGGGGCGTCGAGGAGCGCCGCGATCGAGGCCACCTGGTCGGGGTTGCCGGGCAGGAGCGCGTACCGCCCGACGTCCCCGGCGCGAAGGTGCAGGTGGTGAGCCAGCTTGTCGACGTTCATCCAGATCCTCCCGTACATCAATTGCGGGCATACAGTGCCACAATCCACATACGTTCGTCACTATTGACATACATGGACAACCCCGCCTACGGTTCCGTCCACGGAACTGACAGATGGAGGCGACCGTGCGGCACACGCCGACGATGGAGTCCGCGCTGCTGGCGTTCATGAGCGCCCAGGAGGGCCCGGTGGGCGCGCGGGCCGCGACCCGCCACCTGCGGGAACGCGGCTTCGACGTCAGCGAGTCGACCGTGAGCCGGCTGCTCAACGACCTCGACGAGCGCGCCCTCACCCAGTCGCTGGGAAAGAAGGGGCGCATCCTCACCGAGGAGGGCAGCCGCGTCGCGGCCAACCAGCAGTTGGACAGCCGCCGGGAGTCGTCCTTCGCCGACGCCCTCGCCATGCGGGACGTCCACGACCTGATCGACCACCTGATCGGCCGCCGCGGCATCGAGCGGGAGGCCGCGCGGGCCGCCGCCCTGCGGGCGCGGCCGGAGGAGGTCGCCCGGCTGCGGGAGATGGTCGCGACGGACGGCGAGGCGCGCTGGCGGGAGCGGCTCGCCTTCCACAAGACGATCGGCCAGGCCTCGCACAACAAGCAGATCCAGGCCATCAGCATGACCGTGTTCGACGAGCGCCTCGACGTGCTCGAACGACTGCTCATCATGATCGGAATCAAGCGGGACGCACTGCTTCGGTGGGACCAGGAGCACCGCGGCATCGTCGCCAGCATCTCGGACCGGGACGCCGACGGCGCCGAACGGCTCATGGTCGTGCATCTCGACGGAATGATCCGTGAGACGGAGCACTTCGCCAACAGCGGAAACGCTCACGTCATCCACACGCTGCTCGCGGAAAACGACCTCGCGTAGAGCGCTATCCCCATTCACCACGGCGATCACGACGACGACTCTTTCGGGAGCACGAATGACCCACACCTGCACGCCGCCCGGCATGGGCCGGCGTTCCTTCCTCCGGGTCGCCGGTCAGGGCGCGGCCGTGGCGGCGGTCGGCTCGGCCGTCCCCTGGCTGTCCGCCTGCGGTTCGAGCGACGCCGCCGGCGGCAAAGCCGGAAAAGGCCGGTTCGCGGTGAAGCTCGCCTGGATTCCGAACGCGGAGTACGCGGGCATCTTCATCGGGGCCGAGGACGGCCTCTACACCAAACAGGGACTCAACGTCGACGTCCTGCCGGGCGGGCCGAACTCCGCGGTCGTCCCCATGGTCACGACGAACCGGGTCGACCTCGGCGTCGAGGCGATCCCGGAGAACGTCGCCACCGCCGTCGCCCGCGGCGCGAAACTGAAGATCGTCGGCGCCGGGCTGCTGAAGAGCCCCGAGTCCTGGATCTCGCTCGCCGACCGTCCGGTCAAGAGCCCCAAGGAGATCGAGGGCAAGAAGCTCGGCATCACCCTGGCGGGGAAGAACACCGCCCTGGTGTTCATGAAGCGCAACGGCGTGGACGTCAGCAAGGTGAAGCTGGTGCCGATCCAGTTCGACCCCGCGCCGCTCGCCGCCCGCGAGGTGGACGCGATCTGGGGGTTCGCCTCGAACCAGCCGGTGTCGCTGGAGCTGCGCGGGGTCAGGACGCACGTGATGCCGCTGGCTGACTTCGGGTTCAACCGGATGCAGAGCGTCTTCTTCGCGTCCCAGAAGACGCTGGACGACCCCGCCGCCCGCGAGCGCGCCCGCAAGTTCATGGCGGCCAGTAGGCAGGGCTGGGAGGCGGCGCTGCGCGACCAGAAGCACGCCGCCGACGTGATCATCAAGCGGTACGGCGCGAAGCTCGGCCTGAAACTCGACGAGCAGGCCAAGTCGCTCGCCGCCATCGCGCCGTACGTCAGCGGCGACGGCGGCGCCGCGTCCAAGGGGTTGTTCTGGATGTCCGACGCGCTCATCCAGGAGACGATCACGAGCCTGACCAGCATCGGGATCAAACTCGACAAGTCGCTGTTCACCAACGAACTGCTCGGCGGGTGAGGCGCGCCATGCCGGAGGAGAGAACACTGCCGGACGCCGATCCGTCCCGCGCCACCTCAGACGACGCGCAGGTCGCTTCTGGCGATGCGCAGGGCGCCGAGGGGATTCGCACGAGCGGCTTGAAGAAGACGTTCAGCGGCAAGGGGGCGCCGGTCGAGGCGCTGCGGGAATTCACCTTCTCGTCCCGCCGGGGCGAGTTCGTGGGACTGCTGGGCCCGTCCGGGTGCGGCAAGTCCACGGTGCTGCGGATGCTGGCCGACCTGGAGACGCCGACCGCCGGGACGGTCACCGTCCACGGCCGGACGCCGCGCGAACTGCGCGAGGGGCACGGCGTCGGCGTCGCTTTCCAGGACGCCGGCCTGCTGCCCTGGCGGAGCGTCGAGGCCAACATCCGGCTCCCGCTGGAGGTCGCGGGCCGGCGCGGCGGTGACGCGGTCGCCGACCTGATCCGGCTGGTCGGGCTCACGGGGTTCGAGAAGTCGCGGCCGTCGCAGCTGTCCGGGGGCATGCGCCAGCGGGTGTCGCTGGCCCGGTCCCTGGTCACCGACCCCGAACTCCTGCTCCTGGACGAGCCGTTCGGGGCGCTGGACGACCTGACCCGCCAGCGGCTCAACTTCGAGCTGCAGCGGATCTGGGCCGAGCGGGGCACGACCACGGTGCTGGTCACCCACGGCATCGCCGAGGCGGTGCTGCTCTCGGACACCGTGGTCCTCATGTCACCGCGGCCTGGAACGATCCTGGACGTCGTCCGCGTCGACCTGCCGCGGCCGCGCACGCCCGAGATCCTGCAGGACGGCGCCTTCCACGCGCTGTGCGACGAGCTGTCGGAGCGGCTGTTCGCCGGCCACGGGAACGGGACGGCCCCATGAGCACCTCCGCCCGGCAGGAACGGGAACGTTCCATGAGCGGCTCCGCCCGGCGGGAGCCCGGCGGCTCGGCAGCGGCGTCCTCCCGGCGGGAACGGGGCGGCTCCCGGAGAGCGGCCGTCCGGAGGGCACGGGGCGCCTCTCCGGACGCTCCCCGCCGGCGCTGGGCCGCGCGCCTGCGGAACGCCCTCCCGCCGCTGGTGACGGTGGCGGTGCTGATCGCCGCCTGGCAGGTGCTGTCGTCCGGCGGGTTCGGGTCGCTGGTGCCGCCGCCCGGCGACGTGCTCGCGCAGATGCGCGACGACGCCGACTACTACGTCCCGAACGCGGCCGCCACCATGGCGTCGGCGTCGCAGGGCTACCTCTGGGGCAACGGCATAGCGATCGCGCTGGCCCTGTGCACGCTGCCGTTCCCCCGCGTCCAGGCGCTGTTCGAGCGGGTCGCGGTCGGCGCGATCGCGCTGCCGCTCATCGCCATCGCGCCGCTGCTCGCCATCGCGTTCCGCGGCGACGTCCCGAGCGTGATCCTCGCCGCGCAGGCGGTGGTGTTCACCACCCTGGTCGCCGCCGTCCTCGGCCTCGCCGGCGTGGACCGGACGTCGGTCGACGTGGTGCGCGCCGCCGGCGGCTCGGAGTGGACGGTCATCCGCAGGGTGCGGCTGCCCGCCGCGATCCCGAGCCTCGTCGGCGGACTCCAGGTCGCGGCGCCGAGCGCCATCCTCGGCGCGATCATCGGGGAGTACATGGGCGGCGAGGAGGGACTCGGGGTCGCGATGATCCAGGCGCAGGGCGCGTTCGACGTCCCCCGTGCCTGGGGCCTCGCGATCGTGACCTCGCTGCTCGCCGCCGCCGCGTTCCTGGCGCTGCCGCTGGTCGTCCGGCTGGTCCTGCCCTGGACGCGGTCGACCGACACCGTCCTCGGCGCGCGTCCGACGAGGCCCGGACGGCGGCACGCGCGGCCCGCCGCGCGGGTGCTGCGCGCCGCCTTCGCGGCGGTCGCGACCCTGGCGGGCGTCGTGCTCGGCTGGTGGCTGCTCGTCCTCGTCGTGCCGGGCGGCGCCGAGGTGGCCCGGGGACCGCTGCAGGTCGCGCCCTACTTCGCCACCGGCGACACCCAGCTCGTCACCGCCTCCGGCGAGGCCGAGGACCCGCTGCCGTACCTGCTGTCGTCGCTGCTGCGCACCGTCGGCGACGCGGGCGTCGGCTTCCTGGTCGGGCTGGTCCTCGCGGTGGCGATGGCCGTCGTCGCGCACGAGTTCCCGGTGATCGAGCGGGTGCTGATGCCCATCTCGATCGCCCTCCGGTCGATCCCGATCGTGGCCGCGATGCCGCTACTCGCGCTGATGTTCGGGCGGGGGATCGTCGCCGTGACCGTCCTGATCGCGGTGATGACGTTCTTCCCGATCCTCGTCAACGTGCTGCTCGCGATGAGGGCCGTCCCGCGCAGCGCCGTGGACCTGCTCACCGCCGTCGGAGCGGGGCGCGTGCACCGCCTCACGAAGCTGCTCATCCCGTACGCGCTGCCGGCGCTGCTGGCCTCGGTCAAGATCGCGCTGCCGCTGTCCATCGGCGCGGCCATGGTGGCGGAGTGGCTCGCCACCGGCTACGGGCTCGGCGCCTCGATGACCGTCGCCGCGACCCTGTCGGACTACGACTTCGTCTGGGGCGGCGTCGCGATCGTCCTGCTGGCCTCGCTCATGGCCTACCGCCTGGCCGGCGCGCTGGAGGACGCCGCGCTCAGCCGCCTCGAGTAGCCGCCTGGAGTAGCCGGCGCGAGTGGCCGGCCCGAGTGGTCGGCGGCACGAACATTCACCGTCCCGGGGCACCGGGAAGTAGGAGAGGGCGAACCATGTCCAGAATCATCCTGTCCAACGTCCGCCCGTACGGCGTGGGCGACCCGAAGGTCATCACCGTCGCCGACGGGACGATCAGCGCCGTCGGCGCGGAGCCGCCCGCCGACCTCGGCCCGGCCGACCACGTCGAGGACCTCGGCGGGCAGATCGTCCTGCCGGGCTTCGTCGACGGCCACGCGCACGCCGACAAGAGCCTGTGGGGCGAGCCGTGGGTCCGGCGGACGTCCGAGCCGATCACCATGGACCAGATGTTCGAGGACCAGTTGCGGCAGTGGGCGGAGACCACGACGCCCGTCGCGACGCGGGCGCGCGCCTTCCTCGACATGTGCGTCGCGTACGGCTCGACGTCGATCCGGACGTTCACCGACGTGGCCCCGGAGATCGGCCTCGACGGCGTCCACGGCCTCCTCCAGGTGCGCGCGGACATGGCCGACCTCGCGGACCTCCAGATCGTGGCGTTCCCCCAGCTCGGCATCCTGCGCAAGCCCGGCACCGCCGAACTGCTCGACCAGGCGCTGCGGGACGGGGCCGACGCGATCGGCGGGCTGGACCCGGCCGGTGTCGACGGAGACGCCGCCCGCCAGCTCGACATCGTCTTCGGCCTCGCAGACAAGCACCAGGTGTCAGTGGACTTCCACGCGCACGAGTCCGGTGAACTGGGCATCTGGCTCATCGAGCGGATCGCCGAGCGGGTCAAGGCGCTGGGCATGCAAGGCAAGGTCAGCCTATGCGACGTGTTCAGCCTGGCCGACCCGACGCCGTCGCAGTTCGAGCGCCTGGCGTCGCTGCTCGCCGACGCGGACATCGCCGTCGCCGTCGGCGTCCACGGGCTGCTGCCTGTGCCGGACGTCAAGGCCCTGCACGCGCGGGGCGTGCGGATGTGCCTGGGATCCGACTCAGCCCGCAGCCGCTGGTCGCCGTGGGGCGAGGGCGACATCCTCGCCAGGGCGACATTCCTGGCCTACAAGCAGTACTGGCGCAGGGACGAGGACCTGGAGTTCGCGGTGACCATGGGCACGACCCTGGGCCGCGAGGTCCTCGGCGCCCCGCCGTGCGACCTCAAGGCCGGGGACGTCGCCGACCTGGTGGTCCTCCCGGGTGAGGCGGTCGGCGAGATCGTCGTGGCGCCGCCGCGGCGGACGCTCGTGATGAAGCGCGGCAAGATCGTCGCCCGCTCCGGCGCGCTGGTGCAGGCATGACCGCCTTCGAACTGGCGCGGGAGGCGGCGGATGCGCTGCGCGCCCGGACGTCCGTGGACTCTTTCGACGTGGCCTTGGTGATGGGTTCGGGCTGGGTCCCGGCCGCGGACGCGCTCGGGTCCCCGGTCGCCGAGTTGACCTTCGCCGAGCTGCCCGGGTTCGCGCCGCCTGCGGTGGAGGGGCATGCCGGGCAGGTGCGGGTGCTGGAGGTCTCTGGTCGTCGTGCGCTGGTGTTTCTGGGTCGGACGCATCTGTATGAGGGGCGCGGTGTGGATGCGGTGGCGCATCCGGTGCGGACGGCGTTGGCGGCCGGGGTGGGGACGGTGGTGTTGACGAACGCGGCGGGTGGGCTGCGCCCGGAGCATCAGAAGGTCGGTGACCCGGTGCTGATCGCCGATCATCTGAACCTGTCGGGCGCCAACCCGCTGTCGGGGGCGTCGTTCCTGGATTTGACCGAGGCGTACTCGGGGCGGCTGCGCGCGCTGGCCAAGGAGGTCGACCCGACACTGTCAGAGGGGGTGTACGCGGCGCTGCGCGGCCCGTCGTATGAGACCCCGGCCGAGATCCGGATGCTGCGCACGCTCGGCGCGGACATGGTCGGCATGTCGACCGTCCTTGAGACGATCGCGGCCCGGCAAGGGGGCGCCGACGTGCTGGGCGTGTCGCTGGTGACCAATATCGCGGCGGGGCTGGCGGGTGAGCCGCTCGACCACGAGGAGGTTCTCGCCGCGGGACGCGCGTCGGCCGGGCGGATGGGCGCCCTGCTGGCGACCGTCCTTGGGAAGCTGTGAGCGACCTGCGGACGCGCGCCGAGGAGTGGCTCGCCCAGGACCCCGACCCGGCCACCCGCGTCGAACTCCAAGCGATCCTGGACGCGGACGACGGCGGGGCGTTGGCCGACCGGTTCGGGGCGCGGTTGGAGTTCGGCACGGCGGGGCTGCGCGGCGCGTTGGGCGCGGGGCCGAACCGGATGAACCGGGTGATGGTGATGCGCGCGGCGGCGGGCCTGGCCGCGTGTCTGCCGCCCGGCGGGCGGGTGATCGTCGGGTTCGACGCCCGGCACGGCTCCCGCCAATTCGCCGACGACACCGCCGCCGTGCTCAGCGGCGCCGGACTGCACCCCGAAGTGTTCGCCGACCCGGTACCCACGCCGGTGCTGGCGCACTTCACCCGCAGCTTCGACGATGTGGTGGCGGGGGTGATGGTGACGGCCAGCCACAACCCGCCCCGCGACAACGGCTACAAGGTGTACTGGGCCGACGGGGCACAGATCGTCCCCCCGACGGACACCGAGATCTCCGGCGCGATCGACGCGGTCGGGCGCGTCGACGAGCTGCCCCTGGGCAGCGGATGGCCCGTCCACGCCACCACGGACCTCTATCTGGACGCGGTGTCGTCCCTGCGTCTGGGCTTCACCGGCGGCGCCGACCTGTCGATCGTCTATACGCCGATGCATGGGGTGGGGCGGGACGTGCTGCTCGCCGCGTTCGACCGGGCCGGGTTCCGCGCGCCGATCGTCGTTCCCGAGCAGGCCGACCCCGATCCCGACTTCCCCACCGTCGCCTTCCCCAACCCCGAGGAGCCCGGCGCGCTCGACCTGGCGCTCGCGCTGGCCCGCGAGCGCGGCGCGGACCTGGTGATCGCCAACGACCCCGACGCCGACCGCTGCGCCGTCGCCGTCCCAGACGCCGACGGCTGGCGAACACTGACCGGCGACGAACTCGGCGGCCTGCTCGCCGAGCACGTCCTGCGGCACACGACCGGCGACGACCGCCTCGTCGTCACCACGATCGTGTCGTCCTCGCTGCTACGCGCGATCGCGGCCGGGCACGGCGTCCGATTCGCCGAATCCCTGACCGGCTTCAAATGGATCATGCGCGCCGGGGAACCGGCCGACCGCCTAGTGTTCGGATACGAAGAAGCACTCGGGTACAGCGTGGGCGACGACCGCGGCGTCATCGTCAACGACAAGGACGGGATCAGCGCCGCACTCGCCGTCGCCGCGCTCGCCGCCCAGGCCCACCGCGACGGCCGCACCCTGCCCGACCTCCTGGACGACCAAGCCCGCCGCTACGGGCTACACGCCACCGCACAGGTGTCGGTCCGGGCCGCCGACCCGCAGGTGATCGCCGCGACGATGGCGCGGCTGCGCCAGGCCCCACCGTCCCGGCTCGGCGGACGCACCGTCGAATCACTCGACGACCTCACCCACGGCTCGAACGGCCTCCCACCCACCGACGGGCTCAGATTCCGCCTGGCCGAGGGCGCGCGAGTCGTGATCAGACCGTCCGGGACAGAACCGAAACTCAAGTGCTACCTGGAAGTCATCCACCCCGCCGGGAACGACGTCGCGGCGGCCCGCGCAAAGGCCGCCGCCGACCTCGACGCCCTCCGCGCCGACCTCATCACCATCATCAGTTGATCGCGGGACGGCGTGACGACACGCTCCATGGTCAGCGCCCGATCTCGATCGTGGTGGCCAACGTACGGCGAAGCCACATCCGGACGATCGCGCCCAGTCCCGCGCGTGCCACGGACAACTTCTCCGACCAGGGGTTCTTTTGCGCCGTCGGATGCTCACGACGAGATCGGCTCCGCCGCGCCCTTCGACCGCGAACAGGTAGATGAACCCGAAGCGTGCGTCGTGTTCGGCGGCGGCGTCCACGGCGGCCTGATGGGCGTGCAGCCCGCCCGAGTGGACGAGTTTGCCAGCCGACCTCGGTTGTCACGGGCCGGGCCACGCCGAACCAGCCACCGCCCCTTCGGCCGACGCCTCACCGGATCGGCCTCTGTCTCCGACGAGGTTGCCGCCCTGGGCTCGTACTCGCGACTGGTTAAGATCCGGACGGGGTGATGAGATGCGAGCCTTCCCGCGAACGATGGCCGTTGTGCTCTTAGTCGTCCTGGTCGGTGCAGGCTGTGGCGCCAGCCATGCGCGCCAACCGGCGTCGACGCGGTCGCAGGGGGAATTCAAATGGAAGACCTTCAGCATCGGCGACGTGACACAAGTGCGGTCCGAAAAGGGCGGGAGAGTGCTCACGCTGGACTTCGAGGTCCCGTCCGGCCGCGACTGCTATCGGAACGTGCAGGCCCGTACGGAGCAGTTCGAGAAGACCTTCGTTCGGGTGGACATCCGCTTCGAGGCGCTCGAGAACGACATGGGAAAGACCGACGCCAAGCGATGCCGTCCGATCGGCGTACCGCCGAAGACGCTCGCCACCGCCAAAGTCTCCCTCCCCGGGCCATTCGGGAAACGGTCCATTGTGATCGGCCAGTCCAGTGAGCAGCAGTTCACGGCCGCCTCATCTGCGGACGGTCCGCTGCGGCGATGCGGTCAGGACGGCTGCCATCCCGCGCCGACCGGCTGCACTGAGGCGTCGTACCAGCAGACCATCCGCAACGCCGACATACCGCGCCACACCTACACGCAGGAGCACTGCTCCGGGCATTGGCTGGTCATCGACTTCTCCATGCCCATGGGACCGGCCTGCGGCGACGCATCCCCCGGTACCTGCGACCGGCACGCGGTGGGGAGGCGGACGTTCTACCGCTACAGCAAGACGGGCTGGGTCGCCATCACCTCCACAACCGAGGCAGGCTGCCAGGCGGTCCTGCGGGTCGAGCCGCGTTTCCCCCGGAAACTCTGCGCGAAACTTAAGGCGCTGAACTGACCCGCCGAATGGTAATTCAAGCCTGATTCAGGCACGCGGATGGTCATTCGGTTGAGGAGCGTAGGTAGGTCATGAGGGCCTTGCCACGTGGGGAGAGGCGGTAGCCGGTCTCCAGGCTTTGGGTGAGGCCGAGGGCTTTGAGGCGGCGGACGTCGGCCTTGAAGGGGAGTTTGTCGCGGTTCAGGCGTTCGGCCAGGTCTTGGGCGCGTAGGCCGGGGTGTTCCTCGATGAGGCGCAGGATCTCGCGGGTCCAGGGGGCGCGGCGGCTGCGGGAGTCGATGGCGTCCAGAGTGGCTTTCAGGTCGGCCAGTTCCCGGTCGGACAGGTCGGCGTTGTCGGCCAACTCCGAGCCGGGGTCGGGGCCGCCCAAGTGGAGCATGACGCGGTGGTAGCCGCCCTCCTTGGTGCTCTTGGACAGGGCGGTGAGCAGCGCCGCGCGGTCGTTGAAGCCCGAACGCAGGGCGTCCTGTTCGGTGATCTCCTCGGGAGTGACGGGCGTGACCGAGTCGATGACGATGATTCCCGCCCAGGTGCGCTGGGTGCTCCCCGCGCGGACCCGAGGCTCGGCCCACACCCGGAACACCCGGTCGATCCGTCCGCCCGCGATCCCCTCAAGGACCTCCCGCCTGAACAGCATCGTTCCCTCCCGAGGTGATACGCCTCTCCTTCCACAATCTTCTTCGGAAGTACCTGGGAGGGCCAGAAGATTCCCAGCCGATCTCCCGCTCCAGAGGAGAGCGGGCGTCAAGGACTGGAGGCTAAGGGCGGGGAGGATTTCGGCCCGCCGGAGGGCGTTGATCAGTTCGAGGGCCAGGCCCGTGGTTGGCGGTCATGACGCTGCGGACCTGGGCCAATTCGTCCACCACGGCCGCCACAGGGGCGTCGGGATCTCGCAGGGGATCGGAGAACCCGGCGGCCTCTCTTCGTACTGGCCCGACTTCCTCACCCCGCAGACCGGGACCGACGGCCTGGAACCGGCCCTCGAAACCCTGCTCTCCACCGACCTTCAGCCCCGAGACCGCGCCACGCCAAAGGCAATGGTCGGCAAAGCTCGTGGCTTCGCAGGTAGGAGTTCTGCCCCGTCCTCCCCGGGGACGGCGAGGTCGTGGTTCACCTTCGGCCGCCCGGGCGTAGGCGGTCTCGGGCGGGATGGCCACCACGTCTCCGCAGCGTGGCGGTCGGATGGCGTCCGGCGGGTCTGGTTGGGCAGGAGTGGGCCGGGTACGGGGCGAATAGGACATTTCGAGCTAGTTGGGGAGGTAAGTCATGACTGGGAGTGTGAGGTCCCAGCGCGCCCCGATGTCCGGAGTGCTGAAGGCACCTCGCAGCCGGGGGATGATCAACGGGCTGCTGCTGATGCTCTTGGCGGTGTGGGGTGGGTTCATCCCGTTCGTCGGGCCCTACTTCTCCTTCGGGTTCGGGTCGAACGCGACATGGGACTACACCTCTGACCGCCTGGTGCTCTCCATTCTTCCGGCGATCGCCGTAGGGCTCGGCGGGCTGATCCTGATGATCAGCGCCAACCGTCCTGTCGCCATGTTCGGATCCTGGCTGGCCATCGCCGGCGGCCTGTGGTTCGTCGTGGGCACCACGATCGCCCCGCTGTGGAGCGGCGGTCCAGGGAAGGCGCTCGGCGGCCAGACCCGCCAGATCGCCGAACACCTGTCGTTCTACCAGGGCCTCGGCGCCATCATGGTGCTGCTGGCCGCGATGGCACTGGGACGCTTCCTGGTGGTCGGCGTGCGAGAGGTGCGTCGAGCGGAAGCGGATCGCGCGGCGGCCCCAGGGGCGGCCGGCACCGCGGGGACTGCGGGGCGCTCCGGTCGTGGGACGGCGGCCCCCGAAGCGGACCGCACCGGCCGCGGGTCCACCGCCGCACCCGAATGGGAGAGGCAGGCGGCCCCCCGCCGCGAGGACGAGAGGTCCTCAAACGCCGAGGGACAGCAATGGCACGCGGACATGCCGCGACGGCGCTGAACCCAGCAGAGCACGACGCTCTGCTCCAGGTCGCACGCCGCGAGATCCGCTGACCACGCATCCGTCATCGCGGAGACCACCAACCGAAAGACCGGGCGAGCCGGGGCCTTTACCGGCCCGGTTAGTCCACGTCGAAAACCGCCTGGGACGGATTCCATTCGCGTCGCGCTTGTCACAAGCCACGCGGACTGTTCGCCCCCTGTCCGGCGAACGAGGCGCCGTGGACGGTGCTGCACGCCGTCCTCGGCGAGTGGGAGGAGCGGGTCCACTCTGCGCAGCGGAATCCGGCGGTGCTGCGGCTGATCGAGTCGACTCCCGCGCTGTGCGCACGCCTGCACCAGCGGCGCGACGGGATGCGCCGGCGGATCACCGACGCGCTGCGCGAACGTCCCGGCGCGGGGCTCGATGCGTTCACCGCCGACCTCCTCACCGCCTGCGCCGGCGGCGGCCCTGGGCGCCGCGGGCCGCGAGTGGCTGCGCCACGACGGGGCGATCGACCGGAGCGAGCACATCGACCGCGCGTTCGCCGCCCTGGCCCGGCGGTGTCCTGACAGGTCGCCCTTTGTGCCGGCTCTGTACGGGCGTCCGGCTCCTGGACGACCAGACCGTTTGGTAACTTCCTGCGGTCCAGGTGATGCGAGACCAGCCAGGGGACGGTACTCTCCATACAGGTGCAGTCCATTACCTGAAAATTTATTCGCGTTAACGTCTCGCACGTCTCCTGAGGGGTGATCCGTGTGGAATCCCCGGACGGCAAGGGCTGGACCTTCCTGACGAACCATGCCCGCGTCCTGATCACGATCGCCCGCGACCCCGAGATCCGCATCCGCGACATCTCCCACGGCATCGACATCACCGAGCGCGCCGCCCAACTGATCATCAACGACCTCGTCGACGCCGGGTACCTGACCCGCCACCGCGTCGGCCGCCGCAACACCTACACCGTCTCCCCCGACCGGCCGTTCCGCCACCCCACCGAGGCCGACCTGCGCGTCGACGCGCTCCTCACCCTGTTCGCCGACCACGACGAAACACGGCCCGCCGACAGCCGCCCCACCGGCCCGGGCCCCACCGGCCCGGGCTCCGGCACCGACGCCGCCGCTCCGCAACCCCCCGTTCACTTCCCAGAACAGGCAGACCCCCGTGGCCGCTGAACCCGAACTGACCGTCCAGGTCTCCGACCTGGCCGGCTACGCGCTGGTCAGTGTTTCCGGATCGATCGACTACCACACCCACCCCGCCCTGGCCGAACAGCTGGACCAGGCCATCACCGCGACCCGCCTGGCGGTGATCGTGGACATGGCCCACGTCGACTTCTGCGACTCCAGCGGCCTGAACTGCTTCGCCCGGGCCTACCAGCGCGCTCACACACGCGGCATCAGCCTGGTCGCCGCCGGGCTCCGGGACCGGGTCCACCGCGTCTTCACCATGACCGGCCTGGACTTCGGCGTCTACCTGCAACCCGACCTCGAAACCGCCGTGCGCTGGCTGGAGAACGGCTCCCGCCGCCCGTCCCACGACCCAGCCTGACCCCCCGCAGCCCGTCCACCCGGCGGATAACCGCGTAGGGCTGGTCGGTTCCCTGGGCGCTGTAGGCAAGGCTCCAGATGTAGCCGTACGAGTCCGCGACGGTGCCGCCGTACCCGCCCCACGGCAGGGGGCGCGGCGGGCTTGAGAATCGTGACGCCCGCCTTCTCCGCCTCTGCGATGTCTCGTCCACCCCAGCCGAGCCCTTCGGTGTGGAACCGTTTGGACGCTTCCATGTCCTGGACGCCGGAGTCGGCCGGGGCGCTGCCGGACGAGCCGCAGATGAGCATCCGTCCGACCGGGCAGAGCGGCCCCGAGGACGAGGCGCTGCTGGCCGATTCGGTCGGCGTCGCGCCGATGGTAGGTCCTGGACGCGCTGGCGAACTGCTCGACCCGAATGCCGTGGTGGGCGCGTCGCCGTCGACGTTTGCCAGCGAGGGAGTTAGGTAGACAGCTAATTAGTTAACTGCCATAGTGGCTCGCGTGCTGGACGTGGACTTGATGAAGGCGCTGGCCAACGACAAGCGGCTGCTGATCCTGGAGTGGCTGCGCGACCCCGAACAGCACTTCCCGCCGCAGCGCGACGGTGATCTGGTCCGGGACGGGGTCTGCTCCCTGTTCATCGCCCAGAAGCTGGGGGTGAGCCAGCCGACCTGCGGCGAGCATCTGCGGGTGTTGTCCCAGGCGGGGTTGGTGCGCGGCAAGAAGACCAAGCAGTGGGTGTTCTACAAGCGCGATGAAGAGCGCATCGCGCGAGCGAAGGAGTCGCTGAGCGGTGAATGGTGAACTGGACGGCGCCGTCGCGGCGCCCGGGGACCTGCGACTCTACGAACGCCTCATCGCGGACCTGGACGCCGCCGGGGCCCGCTACCGGCTGATCGACCATGCTCCCGAAGGGCGTACCGACCTGGTCAGCGCCCTGCGCGGGCATGACGTCGCGCGGGCCGCCAAGTGCCTGGTCGTCATGGTCAAGATCGGCAAGAAGGTGACCCGGCACGTGCTGGCGGTCGTGCCCGGCGACGCCCGCCTGGACCTCCAGGCGGTGAAGGCCCTCCTGGAGGGCACCTACGCCGCCTTCGCGAGCCGGGACAAGGCCGAGGAACTGGCCGGCAGCGTGAGCGGCACCGTCCTGCCCTTCAGCTACCACCCGGGACTAGAGGTGGTCGCCGACCCGGCGCTGCTCAAGGTCCCGGAACTGTTCTTCAACGCCGCCCGGCTGGATCGATCGATCGCCCTGGCCACCGACGACTACGTGCGCATCGCCGCCCCCCGCATCGCCCCCATCACGGCCTCATCCTGACTCCGAGCAAGCATCGCCCCACGCAGTGAATTCGCGAATGGAGACCCGCGACGGGATGGTCGTCATACCACCGGGGCTTTCGGGTTCAGCATGCTGTGGGTCTTGGCGCGCATGAGGCCGCTGCGGCCGTGTTCGTTGCGGTTCGGCTGCGGGCGGTAGGCGATCGACGCCTGGCTCCACCTAGGTTGTGGCCACCGCGTCCGACGACTATGACCTGGCCTGCGAGGTAGTCGAATGCCAAGGTGTACTGAAAGGCTACGGCCAGGCCCACGCCCACGGCAGCGAGGGTTTCGCCCTGCTCGTCGACGCCGCCCGCACCCTCTCCGGCGACCCGAGGGCCGCCGCCGACCTCGCCCGGGCGCGCGCCGCCGCGCTCGCGGACGAGGACGGCGCCGCGCTCCGCACGATCACAGAAGAAGGAACCCTCCATGACCGATCTCAGCGCCTTCGCCGCCGCCCTGGCCGACGGTTCCGTCGAGGTCCTCGACCTCACCGCGCCGCTGCACGCCGCCACGCCGATCCTCGGGCTGCCGCCGCAGTTCGGCCAGACCGCGACCTTCGAGCTGGAGGAGATCAGCCGCTACGACGACCGCGGGCCCGCCTGGTACTGGAACAACTTCCGCACCGGCGAGCACACCGGCACCCACTTCGACGCGCCCAACCACTGGGTCACCGGCAAGGACCTCGACGACGTCTCCCAGGTCCCGGTCGGCCGGTTGATCGGGCCCGCCGCCGTCATCGACAAGACCGCCGAGGCCGAGGCCGACGCCGACTACCTGCTGGACGTCGCCGACATCACCGGATGGGAGGAGGACCACGGCGCGCTCCCCGAGGGCGCCTGGCTGATCTTCCGGACCGGGTGGTCCGCGCGGGGCGAGGACCCCGCCGCGTTCGCCAACGCCGACGAGACCGGCCCGCACACCCCCGGCCTCACCGCCGAGGCCGCCCGCTACGTGGCGGAGTCGGCCGTGCTCGGCATCGGCGTGGAGACGGTCGGCACCGACGCCGGAGCCGCCCACGGGTTCGACCCGGCGTTCCCCTGCCACCGGTTCCTGCTGGGCGCGGGCAAGTACGGCCTCACCCAGCTCCGCAACGTCGACCGGCTCCCGACCACCGGAGCCATCGTGATCGCCGCGCCGCTGCCGATCGTCGACGGCTCGGGCAGCCCGTGCCGCGTCCTGGCCCTGGTGTCCCGCTGACTTCACCGCGCAGCCCCGCCCGGGGGCTGCGCCTGGGTTAGCGGCGGCCTCGTGGGTGCAGGAGGCGTTCGGTGACGAGGAAGCCGGAGCCGCCGCCGAGGCCCGGGCCGGGGTGGGTGGACGCGCCGATGTGCCACAGGCCCCGGACGCCGGTCGCGTGGCCCGTGCCCGACGACAGGGGCCGCCACAGGGCGTACTGGTCGATCCGGCAATCGCCGCCGTAGGGGTCGCCGCCGACCAGGTTGACGTTCATCTCCTCCAGTTCGACGGGGCCGAGAACCAGACGGTCGGTGAGGGCCGAGTCCAGGTTGGTGATGTGGGGGCGGAGGACGTCGAGGATCCTGTCGGCGTAGGCGTCGCGGAGCCGCGGCGTCCAGGCGCCGTCGCCCGGGTCGATGGCGCCCGCCGCGTCGCCGCGGACCTGGCGGGGCAGTTCCTGGAGCTGGAGCCAGAGCAGGCCCCTGCCCTCGGGGACGCGCCCGGGGTCGACGGTGGCGGGCTGCCCGACGGCGACGGTCGGACGTTCGGGGAGCACCCCGCGCCAGGCGGCGTTCACCGACGCCGACAGGGAGTCCAGGTCATCGAGGACGTGGACGAGAGCGACGTCGTTCAGGGCCGGGTCACTCCAGCGGGCCGGTTCGGCGAGGGCCAGATGGATCTGCATGGCGGCGCGGCCGTGCCGGAAGGCCCGCGCCGCCTTGAGACGATCGGCGGGAGCACCGTCCGCCAAGAGTCGTTCGTAGAGGGCGTGCGGGGTGACCGAGGCGAGGACGGCGCGTCGGGCGGGCAGCACCCGTCCGTCTGCGAGCCGGACGCCTCTGGCGCGGCCCTGTTCCACGACGACCTGCGTGACGTCGGCGCCGGTGAGCAGTTCGCCGCCCGCGTCGGTGACGATGCCGGCCAGCGCGTCGACGAGGCGGACGCCGCCGCCCTCGGGGACGGGCATCCCGCCGGTGGCGACCGCCGCGGCGATGACCTTGGTGATGAACGCCGAGGTCGCGTCGTCGGGGCCGAGGCCGCCGTGCAGGGCCCAGGGGGCGAGCAGGGCGCGGGTGACGGGAGAGGAGAACGTCCGCTCCAGCCAGGGCCGGGACGGTTCGAGGACCTCCGCGCCGGACGCGACCAGGCCGCGGCGGCCGAGGCGCCGCAGCGCCCGCCACAGGAGCCGCAGCGCGCCGGGACGCCAGAAGTCGGCGCCGAGCACGCCGAACGCCAGATCGATCTTGCCGCCGAACTCGGTCATCATCGCCGACCAGTTCTCGGCGTCCCCGAGATCGGCCAGGGTGGCGGTGAGGGCGTCCGGGTCGGTCGACAGGGCCGCCGCCCCGTCGCGGCACGCGACGCCGGTCGGCCAGGTGGTGTTGCGGTAGACGACGCCGCGCCGGGCGAGCTCGTCGGCGAGGTCGGCGTAGGCGGGGCCTCCGACGAACAGCGGGTGCCAGCTCGACAGGAGTTCCACGGTGTAGCCGGGGAAGACCTCCCCGCTGGTGTGGATGGCGCCGCCGGGCCGGTCCTCGCGCTCGCACACCGCGACCCGCCAGCCGCCGCGCGCGAGCCGCGCGGCGGCGACCAGGGCGTTGATGCCGCTGCCGATGACGACGGCGTCGAAGCCCGTCGCAGGAGGAACGCTCTCGCTTCGCACCATGGGTGCCTCCTTCACGACGACGGTACCCAGGACGCCGGGAACTGTCAGCGAGGGCGGATCAGGTCGTCGTCCGGTGTCGGCTGCCTTTCCCGTTCGTCGGCTGGACGGTTCTTCGTGAGCGGGGCCGCGATGCACGCGGCGGCCAGCAGGATGGCGGCGGCGACGGTCAGGGCGACGGTGTAGCCGTGCACGACGGCCTCGTCGGGGGTGCGTCCGGCGCGTCCGGCCAGGTAGGACGCCGTGACGCCGGCGGCGACCGTGTTGAGCAGCGCCGTGCCGAGCGCGGCCCCGAGTTGCTGGGCGGCGTTGTATGCCGCCGACGCCGCGCCGATGTCGTGTCCCCGCATGCCCGCCGTGGCAAGTCCGGCGGTCGGCGGCAGGACGCAGCCGAGCCCGACCCCGGTGAGGACCAGTGACGGCACCAGGTACATCGGCAGGACATGGGCGCTGTGCGCGGTCAGCCGTGTCAGGACGAGCATCCCGGCGGCGGCGGCGACCAGGCCCGGGACGATCAGGAGCGCGGGCGCGACACGTCCGTGCAGTCTCCCGGCGATGAGGACGGAGCCGAGCAGCGCCGCGACGGCGTTGACGATGAGCGTCAGCCCCGCCTCGACCGGCGAGTAGCCCAGGACCGTCTGCGTGTAGTAGCTCATGAACAGGTAGAAGCCGAACATCGCGACGAACAGCAGCGTGATCGAGGCGAACGCGCCCGCGCGGGCCCGGTGGGCGAGGACGCGCATCGGCAGCAGCGGGTGGGGCGACCGGATCTCCACGGCGGTGAACGCCGCCAGCAGCACGACACCGGCCCCCAGCGCCGACAGGACCCGGACCGAACTCCAGCCGTGCGGCGCGGCCTCGCTGAAGGCGTAGCCGAGGGCGGCGAACCCGGCGGTGCTGAGCAGCGCGCCGGGGACGTCGAGCCCGCCGCGCCCGCGCCCCGCCCGGTCCCGTGGGACGAGCGTCGCGCCGAGGACGGCGAGCAGCGCCATCGGGACGTTGACGTACAGGCACCACCGCCAGCTCGCGTACTCGGTCAGCAGCCCGCCCGCGACCAGGCCGACCGCCGATCCGGCGGCGCCGACCGCGGCGAACACGCCGAACGCCCGGCCGCGTTCGCGGTCCCCGGTGAACGTGGTGGTCAGCAGCGACAGCCCGGCGGGGGCGAGCGCGGCGGCGAACGCGCCCTGCAGCGCCCGCGCGCCGAACAGCGTCCCGGCGTCGACGGCCGCGCCGCCGAGGGCGGACGCGGCGGCGAACCCGACCAGGCCCGCGATGAACGTGCGCCGGTGGCCGAGCGCCCCGCTGATCCTGCCGCCGATCAGCAGTAGTCCGCCGAAGGCCAGGGCGTAGGCGGTGATCGCCCACTGCCTGCTCGTGTCGGACATGCCGAGCGCGTCCTGCGCGGACGGCAGCGCGATGTTCACGATCGTCCCGTCCAGGACGACGAGGAGCTGCGCCGCGCTCACGGCGAGCAGCGTCCACCACCGCCGCCGGTCCGGGGCTGGTTTGCCTTCCATCGTTCCGCTCCTGTCTACCAATGTTCGACTCTCCCTAACAACGTTAGGCGCGATCGAACACGGTACTACACTGGGTCCGCCGGTCAGGACGGCCCAGAGATGTGCGAGGTGCGATGGACAAGGCGGCGGAGCGTGGACGCGACCGGCGCAAGGAGCCCCGGGCCGAGCCGGGGCTCCGGAGCGTCTGGCTGCGGCCCCGCCGGACGTCCCGGGGCGAGCCGCCGCTGAGGCTCGACCGCATCGTCGAGGCCGCCGTCGCGCTTCTCGACGAGGAGGGGATCGACCGCCTCACCATGCGCCGTCTCGCCGAGCGCCTCTCGGTCGCCGCGCCGTCGCTGTACTGGCATGTCGACACCAAGGACGACGTGCTCGACCTCGCCGTCGACGCGATCTTCAGCGAGCCGCCGCCCACGGCGGGGAGCGCGGACGGCTGGCGCGACGACGTCTCCGCCGTCCTGACGACGTGGCGGGCGGCGCTGCTGCGGCATCCCTGGGCGGCGGCCGTCCCGGCGCGGCGGCGGCCGACGATCGGGCCGAACTTCCTGGCCTGGATGGAGTTCCTGCAAGCGACCCTGGTCCGCGCCGGGTTCACCGGGAAGGGGCTGTCGGCGGCGACGTGGGCGCTCTACAACCACGTGATGGGTTCGACCGCGTCCGAGGCGGCCCTGCGCATCACCGACGAGGAACGCCGCGTCGGGCAGGAGCGGCTGCGGGCCGACGGCGACCGGTATCCGACCCTGGCCGCCTGCGGCTACCTCTACGACGACGACTGGGACGGCAGTTTCACCACCGGGCTCCGCTACCTGCTCGACGGACTCGCCGCCCAGTTGCCGTCCGCTGGGTGAACCTCAGGCGCGGTGGACGGCGAAAGGCCCGAAACTCTGGGCGACGGGCATCAGTTCGATCGTGTTGACGTTGACGTGGGCGGGCTGGGACACCGCCCAGCGCACCGATTCCGCGATGTCCTCGGGCTCGATCGGCCGCATTCCCGCGTAGACGTCGGCCGCCTTTTCCTGGTCTCCGTGGAATCGCACCGTGGAGAACTCCGTCGACCCGCACATGCCGGGCTCGACGCAAGTGACGCGGACGCCGGTGCCGTGCAGGTCGCTGCGGAGGTTGAGGCTGAACTGGCGCACGAACGCCTTGGTGGCGCCATAGACGTTCCCGCGGGGATACGGGTACGTGCCCGCCACCGACCCGAGGTTGATCACATGACCGCTGCCTTTCGCCACCAGGGTCGGCAGGATCGCGCGCGTGCAATGGATGAGGCCCCTGCAATTGGTGTCGAGCATTTCGTCCCAGTCGGACAGATCGGCCAAGTGAGCGGGTTCGAGGCCCTTGGCCAGACCGGCGTTGTTCACCAGGACGTCGATGTCGGCGAACTCCGGCGGCAGCCCGGACACCGCCTCGGCGACGGCCGCGCCATCGCGGACATCCAGGACGAGGGGGTGCACCGCGCCGCCCCATCCCTCCGCCAGCCGCGCGAGCCGGTCCCCACGTCGGGCGGCGGCCACGACGCGGGCGCCGTCGGCGGCGAACCGGCGGGCGATCGCGGCGCCGAAACCGGAGCTGGCCCCGGTCACGAACACGGTCGTCGTCATCCCGTTCACGCCTCCTCGGAAACGACGTCCAGGAGCGCGCGCAGGGCGTCGTCGAACTCGGCCGGACGCTCCAGGTTCGGCATGTGCCCGGCCCCGTCGATCACGACCAGTGCGGAGTTCGGGATGAGCTCGTGCATCCGCCGCGCGTCCTCGACCGGCGTGTACTCGTCCTCGCCGCCGACGACGATCAGGACCGGCGCGGCGGCGCCGGCCAGCGACTCGACGTAGTCGGGACGTTCGGCCCGGCCGCGCAGCGCGGCGGCCGCGCCTTCCGGTGACGTGCCGAGCATCATGCCGAGCACGTGCTCCGCGACCGCGGGCAGCCGTTCGATGGTCGCCGGGGCCACCATCTTCGGCAGGACCTCCTCGGCGTAGGGCCGGATGCCCTCGTCGAGCAACCGGTCGGCGAGGGCGTTTCGCGACCGCCGACCGTCCTCCGTCTCCGCCCAGGGCGCGGTGTCGGCGAGCAGCAGCCCGCGGATCCGCTCCGGGACCTGCCGGTGGATCTCCATGGCGATCTGCCCGCCCATGGAAAGCCCGCCGAGGACGAAGCTCTCCACGCCGAGCCGGTCGAGCAGTCCGATGATGTCGCGGGCGAAGGTCTCCAGCGGGGTCTTCCCCGGGATGACGGTCGTCTCGCCGTAGCCGCGCAGGTCCGGGACGATCACTCGCCAGCCGCCCGCGGCGAAACGCTCCACCTGCGGACGCCACATCGACCGGTCGAACGGATGGCCGTGCACCAGCACCAGCACGGAGGCGGCGGCGCTTCCCTCGTCGTCGTACGCGATGGTCACCCCATCGACGGAAAGCGTGCTCATGGATACGCGCTCCTCATCCTCGTCCCGCTTGCCGGTTCGATGCTATTGAGGGCAATATCTCGATGCAATAGCTGAATTGTTCTCGGTGCAATATCGTGGAGCGCTATGGACGACTACCGGAAGATCGCCGACGCGCTGGCCGCGCAGATCGCCGACGGCCGCCTCCGCGCCGGCGACCGGCTGCCGCCCCAGCGGCGGTTCGCCCGGCAGCACGGCATCGCCGGTTCGACGGCCGCGCGGGTGTACGGGGAGCTGGTCCGGCGGGGGCTGGCCGTGGGCGAGGTGGGCCGGGGCACGTTCGTCCGCGCCGGGCGTCCGCCCGCCGAGCCCGCCCTGGCCGAGCCCGCCGACGCGCTGGTCGATCTGGAGCTGAACTTCTCCGTCCTCCCGGAGCAGCCCGCGCTGGTCGCGGCGAGCCTCGGCGGGATGCTGCGGCCCGACGTCCTGGAGTCGGCGCTCCGCCCGGCCGGCGCGGCGGGCGCCGGCCCTGACCGGGAGGCCGCCGCGCGGCTGCTGTCCCGCGCGGGCTGGGCCCCCGATCCGGGGCGCGTGCTGTTCGCGGGCAACGGGCGGCAGGCGATCGCCGCGTCGGTCGCGGCCCTGGTGCCGCCGGGCGAGCGCCTGGGCGTGGAGGCGCTGACCTATCCCGTCGTGAAGGGCATCGCCGCGCGTCTGGGCGTCACGCTCGTCCCGCTGGCGATGGACGAGGACGGGGTGACGCCCGAGGCGATCCGGTCCAGCGGGCCGCTGCGCGCCGTGTACCTCCAACCGACGCTGCACAACCCACTTGGCGGCACGATGCCCGCCCGGCGACGGGCGGAACTGGCCGACCTGCTCCGTGAGCTTGACCTGTTCGCCGTCGAGGACGCCATCTACGCCTTCCTCCGCGAGGACCTCCCGCCGCTCGCCGACCTGGCGCCCGACCACGTCGTCGTGGTGGACAGCCTGTCCAAGCGGCTCGCGCCGGGCCTGACCACGGGTTTCGCGGTCCCGCCGGAGCGCCTGACGGGGCGGATCGCCGCCGCGCTGCGGTCCGGCGGGTGGTCCGCCGGGCGGTTCGCGCTCGACGCGGCGACGCGGCTGCTGGCCGACGGCACGGCCGAGACCGTCCAGCGCGCCAAGTGCCGGGACGCGGCGGCGCGCCAAACGCTCATGCGCGAGCGCCTCGCCGGGTTCGCCGTCGAGGCGGACCCGCACGCCTACCACTGCTGGTGGCGGCTGCCCGAGCCGTGGCGCGCCGAGACGTTCGTCGCGGCCGCCGCCCGCCGGGGCATCGCCGTCTCCCCCGCCGCCGCCTTCACGGTCGGGACGGGTCACGCTCCCCACGCCGTCCGCCTCGCACTCGCCTCCCCGGCGATGGAGACCCTGTCGTCCGCACTCGACACCCTCGCGGCCCTCGCCCGGATGGCCCCCGAGGACACCACCGCCGACTAGGGAGCTGACGGCGTAGGTCTCGGTCTCTTCGGCGTCGTAGCGCTCGGCGATTGTCCAAGGGTTTAGTCGGCGGCGTCCGTCAGGCGGACGGCTGGGTCGGCGGCGTGCTCGACGGAGAGCGGGAGGCGGCCGGCGATGAGGCGGCGGGCGTCGCGGACGTCGCGCGGATTGTCGGCGGCGAGGGCCGCGCGCAGGCGGCGTCCGGAGACCCACAGCGCCGTCCACGAGTCGGACGGATGTCCGCGCAGGACGAGCCGCTCCGCGCCGTCGTGGTGACCGACGTACTGGAGGCGGTGCCCGAGCTGGTCGGACCAGAAGTAGGGCACCGGGTCGTAGGGCTCGTCACGGCCGAGGACGTTGCGGGCGGCGGTCTGGGCGGACGCGGCGGCGTGGTCCCAGTGCTCGACCCGTATGCGTCCGCCGAAGAGGCGCGACGGCCAGCGGACGATGTCGCCCGCCGCGTAGACGGGACCCGGCCCGGTGCGCAGGGTCGCGTCCGCGTCGACGGCGCCGTCCGGGGCGAGGGGGACGCCGCTCCCCCGCAGCCAGCCGGTGTCCGGCCGGGCGCCGATGCCCGTCACGACGATGTCGGCGTCCACCCGGCCGCCGCCCGCGAGGGAGACGCCGTGGTCGTCCAGGCCGGTGACGGGCGTGTTCAGGCGCAGGTCGATGCCCTGCTCGGCGTACCAGGGGACGAGCTGCTCCCCGACCGCACCGGGCAGCGCCCGCGCGAGCGGGGCGGGCGCGGCGTCGATGACGGTGACCTTCCGGTCGAGGGCGGCGGCGCGGGTCGCCACCTCGTTGCCGATCCATCCCGCGCCGACGACCGCGACCGAGGCCCCGTCGCGCAGCGCCGCGCGCAGCCGCCGCGCGTCCGCGACCGTGCGCAGCGCGTGGACGGCGCGGGACGTCCCGCCCAGTCCGATGGGCGACGACCCGGTCGCGAGGATGACGGCGTCGTAAGGGTGGACGCCCTCGGTGCTCTCGACCGTCCCCGCGCGCAGCCGAAGGGCACGGCAACGCAGGCGGAGGTCGACGTCGAGGTCCGCGCGCAGGTCGGCCTGGAGCGTGGTGTCGTCGACGGTTCCGGCCAGCAGTTCCTTTGACAGCGGCGGCCGGTCGTAAGGCGGGTGCGGCTCCGCGCCGAGGACGGTGAGGCCGCCGTCGAAGCCCTCGGCGCGCAGCGCCGCGGCGGCGGTGTGCCCGGCGAGCCCGCCGCCCACGACCACGACCCGGCGGGGCCCGCGCACGCCCCGGAGACCGTCGCCCACCCGCACGCTCCATTCGATCGATCAGTCAATTGAATAATTGGAAGCTACCAGCCGTCCACCCGTCCCGCCAACCCTCGGAGGGCGGCGGGGGCGGAGGCGCCTCCGATACCCGCTCTACTCCGGCCCGCGCGGCTAACCTGCGCATATGCGGGTATTGACGTTCGATCGATTGAACGATAGAAAAAATCCACCGCGGGTGAGAGGAGAACCCCATGCCTGCTCTGGACGAGACCGTCCCAGGTGACGCCCGGCCCACGGCGGAGGGCCGCCGGATCGCCACGCTCGTGGAGGCCCTGCGCGACGCGGTCGCGCACGCCCCCGACCGGACGGCGATCACCTGCGACGCCAGGACGCTGACCTACGCCCAGTACGGCCGCGCCGTGGACGCCCTCGCCGCACGCCTCGCGGCGGCGGGCGCACGCGGCCGGACGGTCGCGATCGCCATGCCCAACTCGCCGCGGATGGCCGTGGCGATCTTCGCGGTGTGGGTCGCGGGCGGACGTGTCGCCTGCCTCAACCCCGGCTACACCCCGGCCGAGCTGAGCCCCCTCCTGCGGGGATCCGCACCCGTGGTCGTGCTCACCGACGCGGAGGCGGCGACGGCCGGGCCGGAGGCGGCCGCCGCCGAACTCAGGCTGACGGTCCTCCCGGTCACCGACGCCGACCTGCGCCCGGACGCCCCCGCCGCCGGGGCGCTCCGCTCCCCCGCCCCCGGCGACATGGCCGCGCTGCTGTTCACCGGCGGCACCACGGGCCTGCCCAAGGGCGTCGAGTACACCCACGCGGCGCTGCTGCGGACCGTCGAGGGCGCCGAGACGTGCTGGCCCACTCGGCTGGACGAGGAGATCTGGCTCAACGTGGCGCCCATGTTCCACATCTGGGGCCTCGCGATCGGCTTCCTGCACGCGGTGTACGGACGGGGCGGCCTCGTCATGGTGCCCCGGTTCGCTCCGGCGACCGTCGTCCAGGAACTGGAACGGCACCGGGTGACGGTGTTCAGCGGCGGTCCGGCGGCCATCTACGGCGGCGTCCTGTCCGCTCCGGCGCTGGCGGAGGCCGGCCTGGCGGCGCTGCGGCTCTGCCAGGGCGGCGGCTCGGCGATCCCCGCCGACCTGCAGAACCGCTGGCAGGCGGCGACCGGGCAGCCGATCTACGAGGCGTACGGGATGACCGAGCTGGCGCCGATCGCGTGCAACCCGCCCGGCCGGCCGCCGCGCCCCGGCTCGGTCGGGACGCCGGCCCCGGGCGTCCAGGTCCAGGTCGTGGACCCGATCCGGCTCGCCCCGCTGCCGGCCGGGCAGACCGGCGAGATCCGCGTCCGGGCCCCGCACATGCTGCACCACTACCTCGGCCTGGACGGCGAGCCGATCGAGGCGCTCACCGAAGGCTGGTTCCACACCGGCGACATGGGGCGGTTCGACGGCGACGGCTACCTGCACATCGTCGACCGCAAGAAGGACATGATCATCGTCGGCGGCTTCAACGTCTACCCGCGCGAGATCGACGACGTCCTGCTGACCCACCCCGCCGTGGACGAGGCCGCCACCATCGGCGTCCCGGACGACCGCAAGGGCGAGCGTCCCGTCTCGTTCGTGTCGGCCGCGCCCGGCGGCGCGCCGCTCGACCCGGACGAGCTGGCCGGGCACTGCGCCCGGCACCTCACCGGCTACAAGCGTCCGCTGCGGATCATCGCCCTCCCGGCGATCCCGCGCACCCCGGCGAACAAGATCGACCGGATCGCGCTGCGCCGCCACCCGGCCCTCGCGTCCGGCGTGCGTCCGTCCGCGAGCTGACCGGGCCGCTCCGGTCCATCCCCGGCGGGCCGGGCCCACCCCTGACGGAAGTGATCGCTAATGGCGGGCGGACCCGTGAGTGAAAGCGTCACCTGGGACGGCGGCGGAACCGGAGCGGCGGACCACGCCCCCGCGACGGCGGGCGGGGAGCCCTTCCTGTCACTGGTCACCGCCACGGCTCAGGAGACGTGCGAGGATCGGCGGACGGCGGTCGACAAGGCCGTCGTCCTGCTGAAGTCGATCGCCGAGCACGACACCGGGATCGGGGTGAGCGAACTCGCCCGCCGGACCCGGCTGACCAAGTCGACGACCTTCCGCCTGCTCGGCATCCTGGAGCGCAACGGGCTGGTCGAGCGGGTGGACGGCGGCTACCGCCTCAGCGCGCGGCTCTTCGACATCGGCACCCGCGTCTACGGCCCGGCCCCCGGGCTGCTCCGTGAACGGCTGCTGCCGTACCTGGTCGACCTGTACGACATGACGCACGAGACCGTCCATCTGGCCGTGCTGCACCGCGCCGAGGTCATGTACGTCTACAAGCTGCACGGGCACCGGTCGGCGCGCGTGCCGTCCGAGATCGGCTGCCGCCGTCCCGCCCACTCGACGGGCGTCGGGAAGGCGCTGCTGGCGTTCGACCACGACGCGGCCGAGGTCGCCGCGGGCGGCGCGCTGGCCGCGCACACCCCCTACACGATCCGCGACCCCGAGGCGCTGCGGCGGGAGCTGCGGCGCGTCAGGGAGCACGGGATCGCCTTCGACCGCCAGGAGACCGTCCTCGGGCTGAGCTGCGCGGCGACGCCCATCATGGGGCCGGGACGGCGTCCGGTCGCGGCGCTGTCGGTCGCCGCCGCCGACCACCGGTTCGACCCGGCGCGGATCGCGCCCGCGCTGCGCCGGGTGGCGCACCAGGCGGCCCGCGCGCTGTCGGCCGCCGCGAACGCCCCGCGACTGCCCTAGCGCCAATTCCTTAGTCGCGCTTTCCTTTTCGCCATTTTTCGGAGCGTGCCACATAGCGGCACGACCGCTTTCTCTTTCCGTTCGCCCAGTTCACAGTCGTCGTGCATGACAGCCACGCGCTCCCGAGAGGAGGGCCCGTCCAGATGTTGGAAGTCACAGACCTGACCGTGCGGTACGGCCCGCACATGACCGCCCTCGACGACTGCACGCTGGCGTGCCCGGCCTCCACCGTGGTGGCGGTGCTGGGCGGCAACGGCGCCGGGAAGACGACGCTGATGCGGGCGGTCTCCGGCGTGCTCGACCACCACGGCGGCCGGGTCGAGGCGGGGCGGATCGCCTTCCGCGGCGAGACGATCACCGGCCGGGACCCGGCCGCGATCGTCGCCTCCGGCGTCGTCCAGGTCCCGGAGGGCAGGCGGGTCTTCGCGGGCATGACCGTGGAGGAGAACCTGCGGGCCGGGGCGGTGCGCGCGGGGTCGCGCTCGGTCCGCGCCCAGGCGTACGAGCGCGTCTACGCGCTGTTCCCGGTGCTGGCCGAGCGCCGCGCCCAGCGCGCGGGCCTGATGTCGGGCGGCGAGCAGCAGATGCTCGCCATCGGCCGCGGGCTGATGTCGGAGCCGGACATGCTCCTGCTGGACGAGCCGTCGCTCGGCCTCGCCCCGAAGATGGTCGCCCACATCGGACGTGTCGTCTCCGAGATCCGCGACCAGGGGACGGCCGTCCTCCTCGTCGAGCAGAACGCCGCCATGGCCCTGTCGATCGCCGACCACGCCTACGTCGTCGAGGCCGGGACGGTGGCGCTCGAAGGGCCCGCCGCGACGCTGGCGGCGTCCGACGAGGTGCGCGCCCGCTACCTCGGCGACCCGCGCGGCCCCGAGCTCGCGGTGACCGGCGGCGGACGCTCGCTGAGCGTGTGGGTCCCATGAGGCTCAGCCTGCGGGACGTCTCCCTGCGCTTCGGCGGCGTGCGGGCCCTGGACTCGGTGTCCTTCGACGTCGAGCCCGGCGCCGTCCACGCCGTGATCGGGCCGAACGGCGCGGGCAAGAGCTCGTGCTTCAACGCGATCTGCGGCGTGTACCAGGTCGGCGGTTCCATCCGCCTCGGGGACCGGGAGCTGACCGGGCTGCCGCCGCACGCGATCACCCGGCTCGGCGTGGCCCGCGCGTTCCAGAACATCGCGCTCGGCGGCGCGGACACCGTCCTCGACAACCTGATGGTCGCCCGGCACCACCTCACCCGCGCCGGGTTCGTGTCCACGGGGCTCGGGCTGCGCCGCGTCCGCCGCGAGGAGGACCGGCACCGCGCGCGGGTCACCGAGATCGCCGCGTTCACCGGGCTGGACGCCGTGCTGCACACGCCCGTCGCCGAACTGTCCTACGGCGACCGCAAACGGGTCGAGTTCGCCCGCGCGCTCGCGGCGGAGCCGCGGGTGCTGCTGCTGGACGAGCCGGTCGCCGGGATGACCCACCACGAGAAGGCGACGGCCGTCGCCCTGATCCAGGAGACCCGCGCGGTGCTCGGTGTGGCGGTGGTCCTGGTCGAGCACGACATGCCGCTCGTCATGGGCCTGGCCGACCGGATCACTGTCCTGGACTTCGGCCGCGTCATCGCCGACGGGCCGCCCGCGCACGTCCGGGAGCACCCGGAGGTCCTCCGCGCCTACCTGGGAGCGCACTCATGAGCCGGCTGATCGAGCTGCTCGCCATCGGCGTCTCGCTCGGATCCATCTACGCGCTGATCGCCGTGGGCTTCGCGGTGATCTTCAAGGGCACGCGGGTGGTGAACTTCGCGCAGGGCTCCCTGCTGCTGCTCGGCGCGTACGTCGTCGCGGCGCTCTCCCCGCACACGGGCTTCTGGCCCGCGCTCGGGCTCGGGCTCGGGGCGGGCGCGCTCGGCGGGCTCGGCCTGTACTGGCTGGTGGGGCTCGTCCCGCACGGCGAGCACATGACGCTGTCGATCCTTACCATCGGCGCGGACGTGCTCCTCGCCACCGAGCTGGCCCGCCGCATCGGATCGCGTGTCATGCCGACCGGGGACCCGTGGGCGGACGGCGTCTGGCGGGTCGGCGGGCTCGTCGTCCCGCACTCGCGCACCGCCGCCCTGCTGTCCGCGCTGCTGGTGATCGGGCTGCTGTTCGTCGTGTTCAAGCGCACCACCTGGGGCGTCTCCTGGCGGTCCGCCGCGGCGGACCCCGAGGTCGCGACGCTGATGGGGATCAGGCTGCGGCGCGTCCGCGCCGCGTCCTGGCTGATCGGCGGCGCGCTCGCCACCCTCGCCGGACTGTTCCTCGTGGCGTTCCCGAACACCGGGGTCGAGCCGCACACCGGGCTGCTGGCGCTGCGCGCCGTCCCCGCCGTGATCATCGGCGGCCTCGACTCGCCGGAGGGCGCGGTGGCGGGCGGCATCGCGGTCGGCGTCACCGAGACGCTCGTCGCCGGATACGCCGACGAGCTGGGCTTCCTCGGCCAGGGCGCGGGCGACGTCACGCCCTACCTGCTGATGATCCTCATCCTGCTGTGGCGGCCGTCCGGGCTGTTCGGAAGCAAGGAGGCCGTCCGTGTCTAGGGTCCTGCGGATCGCGGGGGCGGTGGCGGCGCTCGGCGTGCTGGTCGCCATGCCCTTCTACCTCGACGCCTTCTGGTTGCAGGTCGGCGCGTTCATGATGGCGGCGATCATCGGCGCGATCGGGCTCACCGTCCTGGTCGGGACGGCCGGGCAGCTCTCCCTCGCGCACGCCTTCTTCCTCGCCGTCGGCGCGTACGGCTACGCCTTCCTGGCGGGCGAGCCGGGCGCCGGGTCCGCCGGGACGGAGCTGGCCGGGGCCGGGCTGCCGACGCCGGTCGCCGCGCTGCTCGCCGTCGCGCTCGCGGGCGGGGCCGGGCTGGCGTTCAGCCCGGTCGCCGGACGGCTCAGCGGCCTCTACCTCGGCGTCGCCTCGCTCGGACTGGTGTTCCTCGGGCAGCACGTGCTGTTCAACGCGCGTCCGGTCACGGGCGGGTTCAACGGACGGTCCGTCCCCGAGCTGTCTGTTCTCGGGTTCCGGCTGACCGGCGACGAACCGGAGCTCGTCCTGCTGGGCGTGCCCTTCGGGGCGAGGGAGCGCCTCTGGTACGTGGCGCTCGCGTGCGCCGTGGCCGCCTACGTCGTCGCCGGACGGATCGCCCGCGGCAGGCCGGGACGGGCCATGCGCCTCATGCGGCAGAACCCGATCGCCGCCGCGAGCATGGGCGTGCCGCTCCGCCGGTACCGGGCGGGCGCGTTCGTGCTCTCCGCGATGTACGCGGGGCTCGCCGGGATCCTGATCGCGCTGACCGCGCGGCGGATCGTCCCCGACCACTTCGGGCTGGTGCTGTCCATCGAGTACCTCGCGATGGTCGTCATCGGCGGCCTCGGCTCGGTCCGGGGCGCGGCGGCCGGCGCGGCCTTCATCACCGGGCTCCCGCTCGTCCTCTCCCACTACGGCGACGACATCGGGTTCCTCGCGCGGCCCGGCGAGGACGGCGTCGACGCCGCCACCGCCGTCCGCATGCTCTACGGCGCGGCGATCGTCGCCTTCGTCATCGGCTCGGCTCAGCAGGCTCGGAAAGCTCAGAAGGCTCGGAAGGGAACACCCAATGCCATCACGATCACGATGGACCGCGCTCGGCGCGCTCTGCCTGGCGGTGCTCGCCGGGGGCTGCAGCGGCAAGGCCGCTGAGGGCGGGGACGGCGCGGGCGGCGACGGAGTCCGGACGGGCCCCGGCGTCACCGCGAAGACGATCAAGCTGGGCGCGATCAGCGACCTGTCCGGCGCCGTCTTCGGGCCGCTCGGCCGCACGCAGGTCCAGGGCAACCAGCTCTACATCGACAAGGTCAACGCGGCCGGCGGGATCTGCGGACGCAAGCTGGAACTGGTGGTCAAGGACCACGGGTACGACGTCCAGAAGGCCACCGTCGCCTTCAGCGAGCTGGAGCCGCAGGTGCTCGGCATCACGCACCTGCTCGGCTCGCCGATGACGGCGGCGCTGGAGCCGGAGATCCGGGCGAAGAAGCTGCTGACCGTGCCGTCCTCGTTCGCGTCCTCGCTGCTGTCGAGCGAGTACCTGGTCGTGCTCGGCAGCACCTACGACATCGACATGATCAACGGCCTGGACTACTTCACGACGAAGCGGAGGCTGCTCGCGAAGGGCGACACGATCGGCCACATCTACTTCGAGGGCGAGTACGGCGCCAACGCCTTCCGGGGCAGCTCGTGGGCGGCGGGACGGCTCGGCCTGACGGTCAGGGGCGCGCAGATCAAGGCGACCGACGCGGACCTCACCGCCCAGGTCACCAAACTGAAGGCGGAGGGGGCCAAGGCGATCCTGCTCAGCGCGTCCGCCCGGCAGACCGCGTCCGTCGCGGGCGTGACCCGCTCGATCGGGATGGACGTCCCGATCCTGACGCAGGCGCCCGGCTTCGACCCGGCCCTGCTCGACACGCCCGTCCGCGCCGCGCTGGAGAAGAACCTGACCGTCCTGACGTCGTACGCCCCCTACGGCGCCGACGCGCCGGGGCCGAAGGAGGTGGCGGCCGCGTTCAAGGCCAAGCACCCGGACGCGCCCGCGAACGCGCTGGCCGATTACGGCTACGTCTCCGCGCAGGTGCTCGGCGAGGCCCTCAAGCAGGCGTGCGCCGAGAAGGACCTCACGCGCGAAGGGCTGCGCACGTCCTACCGGAAGCTGAAGGGCCTCGACACGGGCGGGCTGATGGCGCCGATGGACTTCACCGTCCCGGGCGCGCCCGCGTCGACCGAGACGTTCATCTCCAGGGTGGACGCGGCGGCCGAGGGCGGCCTCGTCGCGGAGACCGGCCCCTACCGCGCCCAGATGACCCCCGAGTACAAGGTGCGCTGACGCCCGGCGGCCCGGCCTCGTCCTGCCCGTGCGGGGCCGGGCTCAGCTCTTGCAGCGCTTCCAGACGAGGTGGAAGGTCGTTTCGACGTGGGTCGGGGGCCTGGCCGTCCCGTGGGCGGGGAATGCGGACAGGCGCCCGAGCGTGGGTTCGGGCGCCTGTCCGCGCCGATGGTCAGCCGGGGTCAGCCGGTGCTTTTCCGCAGTCCGCGCAGTTGCAGGCGGTTGCCGTCGGGATCCTGGAAAATCGCGAGGCTCCCCCACGGGTACTCCATCACCTCGGTGTCGAACCGGACGCCGCGCGACGTCAACTCCTGGTGCGCCCGCTCGAAATCGTCGGTGTCGATGGTGTAGGCCCCGGGGATGTGGGTCTTGATCGGCTGGGCCTGTCCGGGAGTTCCCGGCCAGAGGACCAACTGGAAATCCTGTCCGGGCAGGCCGACCGTCAGGAATCGGGGGCCGTCGGGCGTCGGGTTCTCGAACCGGACCTCGAAGCCGAGAACGTTGGTGTAAAAGTCGAGCGCCTTGTCCTGGTCGCTGACGAAGACGCTCGCATAGGCGATTGCTTGCAGCATCGTTGTCTCCTCTTCGTTCGTGCCGTCACCGCTATGACTGACGGCGGCGGACGAATGTGACCGCCGTCGTCGTGGGTTTCAGGCGAGGGCGGTCAGGTCGAGGCGGCGGAGGCGCCCGGGGCCGGCGGCGCCGTCGATGCGGTCGATCCGGCGTCACATCCGTTCGTCCGGCCGTGTCGCAGCACTGACCGACCGGACGACGCGAATGTGACCCCGCGCCTCGGCGGCGGCGTCAGCCGGTCACGGGATCGGAATGGTGACGTCCGGGAGGTCGGGACGGGCGTCGCGCCATTCGCCCGACAGCAGGACCGCAAGCGTGTAGATGTGCCAGGTCTGGTTGGCCCACCCCTTCGGGACGGTGGCGAAATGCTCCTTGGCCCTGCGCTCGTCGACGATGTCGAACAGCTCCGGCGGCGCGTTCATGACCTGGTCGCGCAGAATGGCGAGGAAGTTCTCGTCGTAGGACTTCCGCCAGTTGAAGCCGGAGGTCCGCCCCACCGGGAGGACCGCGGCCCGGCGCCGCCAGGCGGGCCATTCGCGCAGGCGCCGCGGCGAGTTCGCCTCGAAACGCCACCGCTTTCCCTCCGGCGGGACCTGGGCGATCTCGGGGGCCAGTGTCTCGATCAGCCGGAACACGACCTCCTCGTTCGCCCGCCACGTCGCGGGCAGGGCCAGCGCCTCCCGGACGACGCGGTTGTCGAAGAACGGGTGGTAATAGGGCCCGTTCATCAGGGTGGCCGTGTGGGAGCCGACGATCCAGCGGCCTGACCGGTAGAACAGGTAAAGCAGGTCGAGCACTCCGGCACCGTCGTTCTCGGCGCGTTCCGCCCATTCGCCGTGCAGTTCCGCCGCCCGCGCGTTGGCCTCCGGGGTGAGGAAGGCGCTGCCCGACTTGAAAATGCTCTCGACCCGTTTCCGAAGCCCGGCCGGGCTCTGGTCCTTCTGGTCGTAGAGGAAACCGCCCCGCAGAGTTTCGCCGCCCGACCCGGACGTCTTCGGGGTGAGGGTGTACGGGGCCCAGTTGTTGACGCGCTCGTACGCCGACGTCATTCCCTCGCAGGTGCGGATGATGTCGTAGGCCCTGAGGAACGGGTGGGCGACGTCGACGGACGTCTGGTTCTCGGCGGTGACCGTCTGGGTGACCTTGTGCTCGATGCCGAGCCGCCTTGCGATCTCCGTCCCCAGGATGACGTCGGGGTCGTCCGCGAAACCGTGGGTGGTGGCCGTCATCGGGACCTTGGCGGCCCGCAGGATCGACGCCATGACGCGGCTGTCGCGGCCGCCCGACAGGGCCAGGTTGACGGGCTCGTCGTGCCTGGCCAGCGGCGCGGCGGCCTTGATCAGCGCCTCGCCGAGCCGTCCGACGCGCTCGCGCGCCGCGCGGGCCCCGGTCGGGGCGGGCAGCACCTCCGGCAGCGGCGCCGTGACGATGTCGGGCCGCCCGCCGGACCGGACCGTGATCGTGCTGGCAGCGGGCAACGCGCGCACCCCCGCGAACGGCGTCTCGTCGTTCGTGAAGAACCCGTGCCGGACCATCGGCTGGAGCGCCATGGTGTCGAGGTCGACCGGCGGCCTGACCATGTTCGTCACCGCCGCCCGCGCCACGAGATGGACGAGGAGGGCCCGGCTGCCCGCGACGAAGACCCCGCCCGCCTCCGCGTGGTAGACGGGGCAGACCCGCGCGATCGACGTCGCCGCCTGCACCTCGCGCTCGTCCGCGCGGAACACCGAGAAACATCCGCCGAGCGACTCGGCCGCGTCGCCCAGCCGGTCGGAATCGAGCAGTTTCCGCTCGTCGTCCTCGGGCTCGCCGAGATAGCCGCAGTATCCGAGCACCCGTCCGCCGTGTTCGATCAGCGGCCGCGGGAGGAGTTCGTGCCGGGGCTCATTCGACCAGGACAGAAGGGCGACACCGCCGTCGCCCGAGATCCAGCGCCCGGATTCGAGATGTTCGGGCGGCACCGGAATGGAGTCCACCGCCGCGGCCTCCGCCGCCTCAAGGACCACCTCGGGCAGCCGACCTCCAGGCGATGACGCTATGACGGCGAGATATGAACGCACGGTAATCCATTCAATTATGAACCTGAGGGGACAAATTAGTCTGGCGACGAGCGGCGATAAAGGGGTTAACCCAGCGTGGCTGGAACGTGAATACTGCGGCCGACGCGGCCAAGCAATCGGTCGTCGCGGACATCTCGCCGCACCGCGGATGGACGATGCCCATGCCCCGCCGCCCGCGCTCCCGCCCCCGCTCATCACGGGCGCCGCGCTAACTGGATGACGGCTGACCGCCACCTGAAAGCGCCGATCCTTCACCGTTGATTTTCCCGGTAGCATTGTCGCCCCCGGTAGCCGGCTGGACGATAGGGGGTCTGCCGTGCCAGCAGACGGTCCCTCGATTCACGCGAATTTCTCGGTAGACGTCCCCACACCTGCGCGAATGTACAATTACGCGCTCGGCGGCAAGGACCACTACGCCGTCGACCGGGCCGCCGTGCTGGCGCTCAACGAGAGATTCCCAGAAGCCCTTGACGCGACCAGGGCCAATCGCCTGTTCCTCTATCGGGTGGTCCGCTTCCTGGCCCGCGACGTCGGCATCACGCAGTTTCTCGACCTCGGCAGCGGACTCCCCACCCAGCACAATGTGCATCAGGTGGCGCAGCGTTTCCAACCGACGGCGCACGTCGTCTACGTCGACAACGACCCGATCGTTCTCACCCATGGCCGCGCCCTGCTCGCCGACAACGAGCACACCACCGTAATCGGCCGGGACATGACCGATCCCGACGAAGTCCTCAACGACCTGGACACCCGACGCCTCATCGATTTCACCCAGCCCGTCGCCGCGCTCTTCCTGTCGGTGCCGCACTCGATTCCCGACGACGCCACGGCCCATCACACGATCACCACGGTCGCGAACGCGCTGCCCTCGGACAGCTACGTCGCGCTGTCCCAGTTCGTCGGCATCGACCAGCGGACGGCCGACGAGTTCACCGCGACCATGCACAGCGTCGGCATGCGCTGGAAAAGCCGAACCCCCGACCAGGTCGCGGACTTCGTCCGCGACCTGGAACCGGTCGACCCGGGCCTGGTCAACGTCGTGGACTGGCGCCCGGACCCCACCCAACCGCCCCTCGAACCCGTCGACCCGGAACTGCGCCACCTCCTCGGCGCCTCAGCCGACTGGCGCCGCGCCAAAGAATTCGGCGGCGTCCTCCACAAACCCTGACCCCCATCCGCCAGGGGGATCGAACCCGAAGCCGTCGTGCGCAGGTCGACCTGCCAGTGGGGCGGGTTAGGGGCAGGGTTTCCAGGTTAGGTGGTAGGTCGTTCTTATCGTGGAGTCGGCGGCTTCCATGGTGATCAGGTTGAGCTTGGACGGGTCTGCGGTGCCCTGATCGACTCTCAGTTCGGTGTTGATGTCGAAGGTGGGGTCCTGGCCGCAGGGTTTCCAGAGGAAGTTTCCCAGGTCTGACTGGTCGGTGAATTGCCAGTTGTCGGCGTAGGGACCGGTCAGGTCGTGGGTGATCGGCCTGCTTGGCTGGCCGTGGAAGTAGGCGCCGGCGCTGTGGGTGGCCTTCGCGCCGTCCAGGAGAGAGGCGTAGCCGTGGTGGTCCGTCGCCACGATGCCGTAGGTGACGTTCTGCGGGACGAACACCCGCAGGGCCAGCCTGCAGTACTTGCGGGATTGGACGGGGAGCGACGAACCGCCCGCCTGCGCCGTGTAGTCGGAGTAGGCGACGGAGAACGCCGTGAGGTCGTCCGAGACGGCGACCGTGGTCGTGTCGAAGGGGCAGCCTGAGCCGCCGCTTTGGGCGATCTTGATGGTCATCGCGTCCGGGCCGCGTGGAGCGGCGGCGGCCGACGCGGACGGCGTCGCGGTCAGCGTGAGCGCCGCGGCTACAATGGCGATTCCGGTTCGCATGGCCATTACTTTCCGCTCAAAAAGTCCATAAACGGACGTAGTTACAGAAGGTTGAGCGGAGGGTAACCTTCACTCGGGGTATCGTCAATGCGGCCCCCTCTCCCACGCTTTGGATGTGACCGATGGCTGATCCGTTTACCTTGGCTGTCGCGACGGCGGCGGCGGGCAGGGCGGTCGAGCTCACCGGGGAACCGGTCAGGGACGGCGTCGCCGCGCTGTGCCGGAAGGTGCGCGAGCGTTTTCGGGGACGTCCCGCCGAGGAAGAGGTCCTGGAGGGCGCGATCGCGTCCGGCGGCGACGACGGGCTCGCGAGGTTGGCCGAGGCGCTGCGCCGGACAATGGCGGACGACACCGGGTTCGCCGACGATCTCACGGTCGCGCTCCGAAACGCCATGAGCGAGGACGCCGAATTCCGGCTTGAGGTCGAGAATCACCTCAGCCAGGCACGTGTCGAAACGACGGCGAATGACGACGGCGTCACGAATGTCTTCACCGGAAAAGCCGAAAAGGTCGTCCAGGTGAGGGACGTGCACGGCGGCATCACCATCAATTGAGCTGAACCGTGCCTCGGGCGGGTGGGCGCCGGATCGGTCGCCAGTCCCGCCCGAGGTCGCGGGCCCTATTCGGCCGCTCTCTTCCAGTGGTCCAGGTGGGCGGCCATGAAGTCGCCCATCGGGATCGGCGCGTGTCCGGTGATCTCCTTCACCGCCGGGGAGAGGTCGGCGAAGCCGCCGTCCCGGATGCGCTGGTGCAGGTCGTCGAGGATGTCCGCCGTCCACGGGTCGACGCCTTGGACGGCCGTCTCCGGCGGCGGGTCGTCGGCGCGGACCGGGCGGCCGAGGCGCGCGGACAGCTCCGCCGCGACCGCCGTGACCGTGAGCGCCTCCGGTCCGGTGATGGTGTGGGCGCGTCCGTCGTGGTCGTCCGGGGCGAGGAGCGCGGCGACGGCGACGTCGGCGATGTCGCGCGCGTCCACCCAGGCGATCGCGCCGCCGCCCGAGGGCACGCTCAGGACGCCGTCGTCCCGGACGGCGTCGCGGTAGAAGCGCGGGTCGGTCAGGACCTGGTGGAACCACGACGGGCGCAGCCACGTCCAGGACGAGGCCCGCGCGGCGACCGCGTCCTCGACCCGGCGCGCCCATGCCTCCGGCGCCATGGCCTCCGCGCCCTGCTCGGACAGCAGGACGACGTGCGCGTCCGGGTTCGCCTCGACCAGCCCGGCGGCGAGCTCGGGCGCGGCCGGAATGTCCGGACGCACCAGGAAGACCGCGTCCACGCCCGCGACGGCATCGCGCCACGACGCGGGATCGTCCCAGTCGAACCGGACCATCCCCGCGGCGGGCCGCGACGACCCCGCCCGCACGTCCGCCCCCAGGCGGCGCAGCCGGGACGTCACCTCGACGCCCGTCTTGCCCCGCGCCCCGGTCACCAGAACCGTGCGGCTCACGTGTTCCCACCTTTCTGGAGGACGCCCTCCCGACCTCCGAAGCACTGTGATCCTTGCTTCGCTCCGGTCACGCGTCCTCCCCGGCGACCCGGACGACGACCTTCCCGACCGTCGGCGCACCGCTGCGCAACAGGCCGAGCAGCCCTTCGGGCACGCGCTCGATCCCGTCCAGGACGGTCCGCCGGTCGACGATCTCGCCCGACCGGATCCACGGCGCGACCTCGGAGTAGAAGGCGGGCGCCTGGTCGGCGTGGTCGGAGACGAGGAAGCCGCGCGCCGTCGCCCGCTTGGTGGTCAGGTTGTAGAGGTTTCGCGGGCCGTACGGCTCGCGGTCGTCGTACTGCCCGGCCGCCCCGCACAGGGCCAGCCGCGCGCCGATCCGCAGGTGGTCGATCGCGGCCTCCAACTGGACGCCGCCGACGTTGTCGAAGACGACGTCGAGCCCGTCCGGCGCGGCCTCGGCGAGGTGGTCGCCGACCGGGCCGTCGTGGTAGTCGAAGGCGGCGTCGAAACCGAGCTCGTCCACGAGGTGGCGCACCTTGGCGGGCGAGCCCGCGCTGCCGATCACCCGCTTGGCGCCGCGCAGCCGGGCGAGCTGCCCGGCGATGCCGCCGACCGCGCCCGCCGCGCCGGTGACGAACACCGTGTCGCCGGGCCGGACCTCCGCGACGCGCGTGATGCCGAGCCAGGCGGTCAGGCCCGTCCCGCCGAGCGCGCTCAGGAACACCTCGGGGGGAAGGCCGTCCGGATCGACCGGGGTGACGCCGTCCGCGTCGAGCACGGCGACCTCGCGCAGCCCTCGGAAATGCGTGACCACCCGGCCCGGCTCGACGCCGTCCGCGCGGGACTCGGCGACGACCCCGACCGCTCCCCCGTCGAGCGGCGCGTTCAGCGGGAACGGCGGGATGTAGGACGGACGGTCGTCCATCCGGCCGCGCATGTACGGGTCGACCGACAGGTGCGTGTTGCGCACCAGGACCTGCCCCGGCTCCAGGTCGGGGACCGGCGCCTCGACCAGCGCGAGGTCGTCGGCCGACAGCCGTCCCTCCGGCCGCCGCACGAGATGCCATTCCCGGGCCTGACGCCTGCCGCTCTCCGCCATCGGACGCCCCTCTCAGAAGTACTTGATGCAATCAAGCACCCAGCGTGGCACAGATACTTGAGTGCATCAAGTTCTTGGGTAACCTGGACGCATGGCCGCGCCACCGGGACCCGTCGCCGCCGCCACCGGCGCGGAACGGGCGATGTTCGACTTCGTCGACGCCTACGACCGCGCCTTCGAGCAGGCCGCGCAGGAGCACGGTCTGAGCATGGCGCAGGCGTGCGTGCTCGGACGTGTCGGCCGCGACCGCGGGATGCGGGAGCTGGCGGACGAGCTCGGCTGCGACGCGTCCAACATCACGCAGATCATCCGGCGGCTGGAGGCGCGCGGCCTCGTCCGCCGCCGCCCGCACCCGGCGGACGGGCGGTCGCGGCAGATCGTCCGCACGCCCGAGGGGACGGCTCTCTACACCGCCTTCGAGGAGTCCTTCGCGTTCGCCCGCGCCGTCACCGCCGGTCTCAGCGCCGACGAGCGCGACCAGTTGACCGCCCTGCTCCGCAAGGCCCTCGACGCCGCCTCCCGCCCGACCCCCTGATCAGGGCTTTTCCGCACGCTCCAGCGCCGCCCGGTCGGAGTCCGGGAGCCAGTCGCGGCCGGGACGGTGGTCGAGCCAGCGGCGGGCGCGCCCGGCCTCGGCCGCCGCGCGCAGCACGGCGTCCAGCCGCGGCGGCGGGACGGACCCGCGCCACGCCAGCGACCACGCGTACAGCGGCGTCGGGTCGACCAGCGGGATCGAGCGCAGGCCGGCGCCGCCGGGCAGCGGCGCGTCGGCCGGGAAGAGCGTGAAGCAGGAGGCGTCGCCGCGCAGCCGCTCGACGAGGTGCTCCGGGCCGAGGTTGGGGCCGTCCTCCCGCCGGGTGATCCAGAACTCGTCGGCGAAGTGGCGGAGGAAGTCCAGGCGGGTCAGCGGGGCCGGGCACCACAGGGTGTCGCCGCGCAGCTCCACCGGCCGCAGGGCGTCCGCGTCCGCGCGCGGATGCGAGGCGCTGACCAGCGCGTCCACGGGTTCGAGCCGGATCAGGCGGTGGGCGAGCCCGGCGTCCGCGCCGCCCGGCAGCGGGTGGACGCGGCCGAAGCCGAGGTCGGTGTCGCCCCGCAGGAGCGCCTGGGCGACGGACGGCCAGTCGCGTCCCGCGCCCGGCTCCAGGCGCGGCGCGGCGAGCGTCTCCGCGACGTGCGCGACGGTGCGCATGGGCGCGTAGAGGTGTCCCCACGTGTCGACCCGGACGACCGGCTGCTCCCCGCGCGCCGCGCCGACCGCGCGTCCGCCCGCCGCGAGGGCCTCCCGCGCGGCGGGCAGGAACCGCTCGCCCGCCTCGGTCAGCCGGACGCCGCCCGCGCGCTCGAAGAGCCGCACGCCGAGCAGCGCCTCCAGCCGCGCGATCCGCTTGGACACCGTCTGCTGGCTCGTGCCCAGGGCTTCGGCGGCGCGTCCGAAATGCAGCGTCCCGGCGGTCGCGGTGAACGCGCGGACCAGCGCGAGGTCGAGGTCCATGCCGCCGACCATAGGCGACAACCCGGCGTTGTCGGACGGGGTTCCGCGTTGTTGGCCGGGCGGGCGTGCCGTCCGGTGGAGTGCGGTCAGGACGCCGACGAGGAGGAGATGACGATGAAGGCGCTCGTCCCGACCGGGGACCCGGACGAACCGGTCACGCTCGCCGACGTCGCCGACCCCGAACCCGGGGACGGCGAGGCGCTGGTCAAGGTCGAGGCGTTCTCGATCAACCGGGGCGAGACGTTCAAGCTGGAGCGGCCGCGGCCGGGCGACCGTCCCGGCAAGGACGTCGCGGGACGCGTGGTCCGCGCCGCCGCCGACGGCACCGGCCCCGCCGTCGGCGCGCGAGTCGTGGGGCATCCGATGCAGGGCGGCTGGGCGGAGTTCGCGGCGGTCCCGGCCGACGCGCTCGCGGTGCTGCCGGGCGCGGTGCCGGCCGTTGAGGGCGCGGCACTCCCGCTGGCCGGGCTCACCGCGTTGCGCCTGTTGCGCGCCGCCGGTCCCGTGGTCGGACGGCGCGTGCTGCTCACCGGCGCGTCCGGCGGCGTCGGGCACTACGTGACGGAACTCGCCGCCGGCGCCGGAGCGCACGTCACCGCCGTGACCCGCGACGCCGGGCGGGGGCGCGGGCTCGTCCGGCGGGGCGCGGCCGAGATCGTCCACGACGTGGCCGACGCGGACGGGACGTTCGACGTCGTCCTGGAGTCGACCGGCGGCGCCGCGCTCCCCCTCGCCCTGGCGCGCCTCGCGCGGCGCGGCACGCTGATCTGGTTCGGGCAGGCCAGCCGGACCCCGGTGACGCTCGACTTCTTCGACTTCTTCGCCGGTCCCGAGTCGGCGGCCGTCCGCCATTTCCACTACCTCGACGCCGACGCCCGGCTCGGGGACGACCTCGCCGCCCTCGTCCGGCTCACCGGCGAGGGCCGCCTGCGTCCCGAGATCGGCCGCGTCGCGGACTGGGCCGACACCGCGTCCACCCTCGTCGACCTGCGTGAACGCCGGATCCGCGGCAAGGCCGTGCTCACCCTCGTCCCATCCGAAGAGACCACCGGAGGTACCCGATCATGACCAGCCCGCGCGAGGTCGTCGTCCGCTACGTCGAGGCCGTTCGCGACGGCGACGCCCAGGTGATCCGCGAGAGCTTCGCCGAGGACGCGACCTGGCACTACCCCGGCAGCCTGCCGATTTCCCGGGTCTGGCGGGGACGCGACGCGATCGTGGACGAGTTCCTCGGCGGCATGGGGGTGCACTTCGTCCCCGGCACGATGAAGATCGAACTCGTCTCGACCGTCGCCGAGGGGGACCGCGTCGTCGCCGAATGGACCGCCACGGCGCGGACCGTCCGGGGCGACGACTACGACAACCGCTGCATCGGCGTCTACACCGTCCGCGACGGGCGGATCGTCGAGGTCGTCGAATACGCCGACACAGCCCACGTCGCGGCGACCCTCTTCCGCTCCTGACCGTCCGCCGGCGTCAGCCGACGAGACCCTGGGTGGGCGGGCGTGGTCAGTGGACGGGGAGGGTCGGGCCGTAGGGCATGTCGATGCGTGCGGGCACGTCGCCCAGGATCGCGCACGCCTTTCCTGAGCCCGTGCTGCCGCGCGGCACCTGAATGGTCTTGTACTCGTTGGACGGGCACAGGTCGTTCCCGGTCACCAGAATTCCTTCGACCTTGACGTTGGCGGCGTCGTAGAACTCGAAGGCGTCATTGCCGATGTCCAGGTCGTCGTCGCTGCGGTTCTCGTATCGCCAGTCGAACGTGACCACATGGACGGTCTTGTCGTCCGGCAGTCCCATGGCCTTGATCTCCGGATGCGGGTTGGCCTTGAAGCCGCTGATGTAGACCGTCACAGGCGGATCGTCCTCGGTGCGCGCGCAGGGCTGCGGCGAGCAGCCGGTCGGCGCGGCGGCCGAGGCGGCGGGCGCTTGTTTCGACGTTGTGCCGCCGTCGGATGAGGAACATCCCGAAAGGAACGCCACGGCGATCGCGCCGGAGGCGGCCGAAACGACGGCGGAACGGAAAGGCGTCGGCATCGATTTCCCTCGCGGGCATGGGGGTGCGTCGCTCACTCGCAGCACCTTAGTCCCGGCCAGACGGGGTATGCGGCCTTCGGAGAGGCGGCCCTCCGGGGGGAGGAGCGGGGTGAGCCTTCCCAAGCGGTTCCTCGTCGGCCGGCCGCTCCGCAGCGGGCAGCTCGGCCGGACGCTGCTGCCCAAGAAACTCGCGCTGCCCGTGTTCTGCAGCGACCCGCTGTCGTCCAACGCGTACGCGACGGAGGAGATCCTGCTGGCGCTCAGCTTGGGCGGGCTGGCGCTGACGCATCTCACGCCGTGGATCGCGGGCGCGGTCGTCGTCCTGCTGACGGTGGTCGTGCTGTCGTACCGGCAGACCTGCCACGGCTACCCGAACGGCGGCGGCGCCTACGTCGTCAGCCGCGAGAACCTCGGCGTCAACGCGTCGCTGGTCGCCGCCAGCGCGCTCCTCGTCGACTACGTGCTGACGGTGGCGGTGTCGGTGGCCGCGGGGGTCGCCAACCTCGCGTCCGCGCTGCCGGGGCTGGCGCCGCACTCGGTGCCGATCTGCGTCGGGCTGGTCGCGCTGCTGGCGCTGATGAACCTGCGCGGGGTCAGGGAGTCGGGGACGGTCTTCGCCGTCCCCACCTACGGGTTCGTCGCCGTGGTCATGGCCGTGATCCTGTGGGGCGTGGGCCGGGCCCTGGCGGGTGACACACCGCGCGCCGAGTCAGCGCATTTCGGGATTCAGCCGTCCCACGGGACGACGGGGTGGCTGGCCATCGCGCTGGTCCTGCGGGCGTTCTCGCAGGGCTGCACGGCGCTCACCGGGGTCGAGGCGGTCAGCAACGGCGTCCCCGGGTTCAAGCCGCCGAAGGCCGACAACGCGGCCGCCACCCTGGCGATCATGGGCGTGATCACCGGGACCGTCTTCGCCGGGATCACCGGGCTCGCCCTGCTCTCGGACGTGCGGATCGCCGCCGACCCCCGCCTGCTGACCGGGACGCCCGCGGGCTACGAGCAGAAGACGGTCATCACGCAGATCGCGGCGGCGGTGTCCGGCTCAGGTTCGATGCTGTTCTACCTGGTGGCCGGGTTCACCGCCGCGATCCTGGTGCTGGCGGCCAACACCGCCTACAACGGCTTCCCGATCCTCGCGTCCATCCTGGGCGAGGACGGTTTCCTGCCGAAGCAGTTCTCCCGGCGCGGCGACCGGCTGGTGTTCAGCAACGGGATCATCATCCTCGCCGTCTTCGCGAGCATCCTGATCTGGGCGTTCAACGCCAGCACGACGCGGCTCATCCAGCTCTACATCATCGGCGTCTTCGTCTCCTTCACCCTCAGCCAGACCGGCATGGTCCGGCACTGGACGGCGCTTCTCGAGCGAAGCTCCGCGCGGGAGCGCGGACGGATCCACCGGGCCCGGCTGATCAACGCGGCGGGGGCCGTCCTGACCGCGCTGGTCCTGGCCGTCGTCCTGGTCACGAAGTTCACGCACGGCGCGTGGATCGTCGTCATCGCGATGCCGGTCGTCTTCATGACGATGAAGGCCATTCACGGCCATTACGCCCGGCTGGCCATAGAGCTCGAACCGTCCGAGGAGGCCGTTTCCCTGCCGAGCCGCGTCCACGCCGTGGTGCTGGTCTCGAAACTGCACACTCCCGCGCTGCGCGCCATCGCCTTCGCGCGCGCGACCCAGCCTTCGACGCTCACCGCCGTGACCGTCCGGACGTTCGGGAGCGACACGGCGGAACTCGAAGAGGAATGGGCGCGGTTCGGGATTCCCGTGCCCCTGACCGTTCTCGACTCGCCTTACCGCGACATCACGGGGCCCGTCCTGGACTACGTCGGACGGATCCGCCGGAAGAGCCCCCGTGACGTCGTCTGCGTGTTCATCCCGGAATACGTCGTGAACCATTGGTGGGAGCAACTGCTGCACAACCAGAGCGCGCTTCGCCTCACGGCGCGTCTGCTCTTCCGGCCGGGCGTGATGGTGACCAGCGTCCCGTGGCGGCTGGGGCCCGCCGAAGAGGCCGTCAGGCGTCGAGACCGCCACGGCTGACGAGCTGGCGCGTGATGACGTTGCGCTGGATCTCGTTCGTGCCCTCGCCGACGATCATCAGCGGCGCGTCGCGGAAATACCGCTCGACGTCGAACTCCGTCGAATAGCCGTAGCCGCCGTGGATGCGGACGGCGTCCAGGGCAATCTTCATGGCGGTCTCGGACGCGAACAGCTTCGCCATTCCGGCTTCCATGTCCACGCGCCGTCCCGCCTCGCCCTCCCGCGCGGCGTAAAGGGTGAGCTGGCGCGCGGCGGTCAGCGACGTGGCCATGTCGGCGAGGTAGTTGCCGACGGCCTGGTGCCGCCAGATCGGCTTTCCGAACGACTCGCGCTCCTGGGCGTAGGCGAGGGAATCCTCCAATGCGGCCCGTCCCACGCCGAGGGCACGGGCGGCGACCTGGAGCCTGCCCGTCTCCAGTCCCTTCATCATCTGGGCGAAGCCCTTGCCCTCGGTTCCGCCGAGGACGGAGTCGAGCGGCGCGCGATACTCGTCGAAGACGATCTCGCAGCTCTCCACGCCCTTGTAGCCGAGTTTGGGGAGGTCGCGGGACACGGTGAGGCCGGGCCCGTGCTCGACGAGGAGGATCGAGACGCCCTTGTGCGCGGGTTGCGCGTCGGGGTCCGTCTTGCACATCAGGGCGATCAACTGGGAGCGCCTCGAATTGCTGATCCACGTCTTCTGGCCGTTGACGACATAGCCGTCCGCGTCCTTGCGGGCGATGGTGCGCATCGCCTGGAGGTCCGAACCGCCGCCCGGCTCGGTCAGCGCCATCGTGGCGCGCACTTCGCCGGTGGCCATTCTCGGGAGGTAGCGGCGCTTCTGCTCCTCCGTGCCGAAGGTCAGCAGGAGTTTCGCGACCACGGTGTGGCCGCCCATGGCGCCGGCGAGGCTCATCCAGCCGCGCGCCAGCTCCTCGGTGACCAGGACGTAACAGGGCAGGGACACGGGATTCCCGCCGTATTCCTCCGGAACCGCGAGACCGAAGATGCCGAGCTGCTTCATCTGCTCGATCAACGCCTCGGGATAGGTGTTCGCGTGCTCCAGTTCCCGGACGACGGGCTTCACCTCGTTGTCCACGAACTCGCGCACGGTCTCGACGACGAAGCGCTCGTCGGAGGACAGGATGTCCAGGGTGCTCATTGTCTTTCCTCTGTCGTCGGATCGCGTGTCGTCAGATCGCGCCGTCGGCGCGCAGGGCGTCGATGTCGGCCTCGGTGCGTCCCAGTTCGGTCAGGATCCGCTCGGTGTGCTCCCCGGCGGCGGGCACCGGGTCCATTCGCGGACGGGAACCGGAAATGTCGGCGGGCGGTTTGAGCATCGGCACGACCGCGCCGGGAATCGCGACGTCGTGCCAGCGTCCGCGTTCGGCGAGGACCTCATGCGCGACGAACTCGTGGACGTCGTTGACCCCGGCGTTGGCGATTCCCGCCTCGTCCAGCGTCCGCATGACCTCGGCGCTCCCGGATCGCCGGAACCGTTCGGCGATGACGGCGTTCAACTCGTCCCGGTGGGCGACCCGCGCCGATCCGTTGGCGAAACGGGGATCGTCCACCAGGTCCGGACGTTCGAGGAACCGCTCGCACAGCGCGGCCCACTCCCGCTCGTTCTGGACGGAGAACAGCACCTGCCCGCCATCCCCCGCCGCATAGGCGCCGTAGGGCGCGATGGTGGCGTGCTGCGTGCCGATCCGCTGCGGCGGCGTCCCGCCGAACCGCGTGTAATAGGCGGGCTGGCTCATCCATTCGCCGAGGGCCTCGAAAAGCGACACCTCCACGGCGCGCGCCGTGCCGGTGGTCGCGCGGGTGTAGAGGGCGGTGAGGATTCCCGAATAGGCGTACATGCCCGCCGCGATGTCGGCGACCGATATCCCGACGCGCGCGGTCTCCTCGGCGGTGCCCGTCAGCGAGACCAGTCCGGTCTGGCACTGGACGAGCAGGTCGTACGCCTTGCGGTCGGCCCACGGGCCGGACGTCCCGTACCCGGAGATCGTGCACGGGATCAACGACGGATATCGCGCGGACAGCGAAGCGACGTCCAATCCCAGTCGGTCGGCCGCGCCCGGAGCGAGGTTCTGCACGAACACGTCGGCTCCGGCGAGCAACTCCTCCAGGACCTGACGCCCGCCCGGGGTTTTCACGTCCAGGGTCAGCGATTCCTTCGACCGGTTGAGCCATACGAAATAGCTGGACTGCCCGTGCACCGTCGTGTCGTACCGGCGCGCGAAGTCGCCGCCGCCCGGCCGCTCCACCTTGATCACGCGGGCGCCGAGGTCCGCGAGCTGGCGGGTCGCGAACGGCGCCGCCACGGCCTGCTCAAGGCTCACGACCGTGACGCCCGAAAGCGGACGCTCATACATGCGGTGACCTCCTCCTCGCGCACTGAGATCATCATCGTCCGTAATGTGGAGTCGAGTAAAATACCGATCGCTGATGTGTGCATGCCGGGTACGGATGGTGCGGGAGGAACCAATGGACGTCAAACAGCTCAAGGCGCTCGTGACGGTGGCCGAAGCCGGGAGCGTGACGCGGGCGGCGGAGTTGCTGCACCTCGTCCAACCGGCCGTGACCAGGCAGATCCGCGCGTTGGAGCGCGACCTCGGCGTCCCGCTGTTCGAGCGGACGCGGCACGGCATGCGCCTCACCGACGCCGGGACGATCCTGCTCGAACGCGCCAGGCGCGCCCTCACCGAACTGGAGCGGGCCCGCGCGGAGATCCAGCCGACGCCCGGACAGGTCACCGGCATCGTGACGGTCGGGCTGCTCGACAGCGCCAGCGACCTGCTCGCCGAACCGCTCGTGTCCGCCATCGCCCGCGACCATCCGGGCATCGAACTGCGCGTCCTCACCGCGTACTCCGGGCACCTCCAGCAGTGGCTGGACGACGGCGACCTCGACCTCACCCTGCTCTACGACCTGGCCGGGACGCCGTCGCTGAACGTCCGGCCGCTGGTGCGGGAGAGGCTGTGGGCGGTCGCGCCGCCGTCCGCCGGGCTCCGCGCCGCCGATCCGGTGCCGTTCGCGGAGGTCGCGGCGCAGCCGCTGGTGATGCCCGCGGCGGGGCACGGGCTGCGGGCGCTGATCGACGCGGCCGCCGCCCGCGCCGGGACGCAGGTGGCCATCGCCGCGCAGACCAATTCCATGCACGTCCAGAAACGGCTGGTGCGGGCCGGTCACGGCTGGACCATTCTCCCCGGCGTCGGCATAGCCGAAGACGTCGCCGACGGCTCCCTCAGCGCCGCGCCATTGTCCGACCCGACCCTGTGGCGCTCCATAGTGCTCGGCACACCCCGGACGGGCCGAAAGGCACCCGCCACGGATGTCGTCGTCAACGAACTGACCCGCCAGGTCGAATCGGCTCTGAGCCGGGGCCAATGGCCTTCCGCAGAGCTGACCGGGAATGACACCTAAATACCCGCGAACACCTTCCGCACCTCATCGAGCCCGGCGCCGTTCGCGAGCAGCAGGCTCAGCAGAATGCGCGCCTTCGGACCGTTCAGGAATCCGGCCGGGATCAGCCCGCGTGCGATGAGGTCGCGTTCGGAACCGGGGAATCCGTAGGTGGCCTGGAGTATGTCGCCGCCGCCCGTCCGCGAGGCGAGCACGACGGGAATGGTCGCGGCCAGCCGTTCCAGCGCGGGAACGTTCCACGAGGGGACGTGCCCGCCGCCGAACGACTCGACGACGAGCCCCGCATAGCCCAGAGCGCCGACCTGCTCGATGAGCCGGGCGCCTTCCCCGAGGGTCATCGTCAGCAGCGCCACAGGCGGCACCGGCCCGGCGGGAAGCGGCAGGCCGGGCAGCCGCTCCGTCCGAACCGCGAACCGCGGACGGTCCTCGACCAGCCAGCCGACCGGCCCGGCGGGCGCCGAGCGGAAGGCGGCGGGGCTGCTCGTGTGGGTCTTGGCGACGAACCGCGCCGCGTGGATCTCGTCGTTGAGCACGACCAGCGAGCCGAGCCCCCGCGCCTCGGACGACGCCGCGACCCGGACGGCGGCGCGCAGGTTCGCGGGCCCGTCCGGCCCCGCCAGCGTCGGGTTGCGCATGGCGCCGGTCACCACGACCGGGTTCGGCGCGCCGACCAGCAGGTCCAGGACGAACGAGGTCTCCTCGACCGTGTCGGTGCCCTGGACGACCACCGCGCCCGCCGTCCCCGCCTCGAACCGCGCGCCGATCTCCGCCGCGAGGGCGACGAGGTCGCCGAAGGCGAGGTCGCCGGACGCGGTCCGCCGGAACGCCACCGGTTCCAGCTCGGCGAAGTCGTCCAGTCCGGGGACGCCCGCGAGCAGTTCCTCGGCGCCGAGCCGCGGCGTTACCCCTTCCGTCCCCCGCTCGTTCGTCGACGCGATCGTCCCGCCGAGGGAGAACACCGTCACGAGGGGACGGTCCCGCACGGTCACCATTCCGGAGTGGCGGGCAGATCGCTGACGAACTGGTTGAGCGCGGCCTCCATCGTCCATTCCATTCCGCGCCGCAGCGCCTCCTGCGCCGCCTTGGCGTCGCGCCGTTCCACGGCCGCGTGCACCTCCTCCATCGAGGCGGCCGCGCGGTTGATCCGCTCCCCGCCGACGAGCATGAGGCGGCTGTACCGGGCGGACCGCACGTACACCGTGTCCAGGCTGTTCAACATCTGCGGACGGTCGGCGAGCGAATAGAGGTACCGGCGGTAGTTCCAGCTGTGCCCGACGTATTCCGGCCATTCCGCCTGGCTGTGGGCGGCATGCTGGATCTTCTCCAGGGCGCCGCGCAGGTGCTCGATGTCGTGGTCCTGGACCTGCTCGACCGCCCGCCGCGTGAGCCACCATTCGAGACTCACCCGGATCGTCCAGACCTCCTCGAACTCCTCAAGGCTCATCGGCGCCACCCGCATGCCGGAATGGGGACGGCTGACCACCAGCCCGGCGGCGGCCAGCTCGATCAGCGCCACCCGCACCGGCGTGATGCTCACCCCGAAATGCGCGGCGAGCTGGCGCAGCGGCAGATGCGCGCCGGGCGCGAGGTCGCCCTCCGCGATCAGCCGGCGCAGCTCCTGCGCGATGCGCTGCTCGACCGTCTCGGTGACCTGCGGCTGGCTCCCGGCGTCGCTCGGCAGGTCCAACTTGATCGCACGGGACGACCGGTCGGACCGCGACGCCTTCGCCCCCGAGGGCGGCTCGCTGGTCATTGATCTCCTCCTACGGATGGGGGGTGCGGCTGACGCGGATCATGGCAGATGCGCCGTATCCGCGGGCGGCGGTCGCCCGGGTCAGCCGGTGTCGCCGGATCGGGACACGAAGCGCTTGATGACCTCCGCCGCCCGCTCCGGCTGCTCCAGCACGAGGTAATGGCCGCACTTCTCCAGGATGTGCAGTTCCGCGTTCGGGATGACCCGGACGGCGGTGTCGAAGCCGACGCCGCTCCCGGCCGGGACGGGCGGCGTCATCTGGTCCTCGTCCCCGCCGAGCAGGAGGGTCCGGGGCAGCCGGGGCAGCAGGTCCGACAGGTCCATCGCCTCCAGGCTCTCGGTTCCCGCGACGAACGACTCGGGGTCGTTGGAGCCCATCGCGGTCCGCAGCCGGTCGAGGATGTCGGCGGCGTCCGGACGGTCGTAGAAGCTCCGCGAGAACCCGGCGGCGGCCGTCTGGTCGGCGGCCTGCACCATTCCGCTGTCCATCGCGCCGCGCTTCCAGGTGTGCCGCATATGCCGGGCGGCATTGTCGTAGCGGAAAAGGCAGCACGAGAGGACGAGGTCTTTCAGCGCCTCGGGGTGGTCGGCGGCGAGCCTGGTCGCGACGACGGCGCCCATCGACGTGCCGTGCACGTACGCGGGACCGCCGATCAGCCGCTCGATGAACTCGGCGACGTAGCCCGCCCATTCCGCGACGCCGAGCGGGCCGTTCGCGGTGCTCTGCCCGTAGCCGGGCAGGTCCAGGTCGATCACGTCGAAGGAGTCGACGAGATGCGGGGTCAGCATCGCGAAGTTCCGGTAGCCGAAGCCGCTTCCGTGAATGTCGACGATCGTCGGGCCGGTCCCCTCGCGCCGGTACCAGACGACAGATCCGTCACCCAATTCGAGCGTTGCCACGCTCACCTCCCGTATTCGTCGTGTCGAAGGCCGCCGGACGTCATTCGCCGCCGCCGTCGCGCAGCCGGTCCAGCGTCTCCGCGAAACCGTCGCGGAGCGGGGTCAGCGGGTGTTCGTCCCCGGCGAGTTTCTCGAAGGCGGTGGTGCTGAACCGGTACGGGAATCCGAGCCGTCCCGGCTCGGTGCCGATGGTCACCGCCGGGCGCAGTTCCCGGACGAGGTCCACCGCGTCCCGCATGCTCGCGACCGTCCCCGGCAGGTTGTAGATGCCCTGGTCGGTCTCGTCGCGGCCGTTGACCAGGATGAACGCTCGCGCGACGTCGCGGACGTACTGCCACGAGAAGACGTCGTCCCCGAACGGCACCACGGAGTCCTCGCCGCGCGCCGGACGGTCGAACAAATGCTCGGTGAAAAGCCCCTCGCCGCGTTCCTTGCCCTGCCCGTACACCAATCCGATCCGGAGCCCGACGGTGTTCAAGCCGTACCGCTCCCGGTAGGCGAGCGAAATCCCCTCGGCATAGGACTTGGTGGTGCCGTAGACGTTGTCGGGGCAATGGCGGCTCGACTCGGTGAACTCCTCGGAATCGTCATCGGCCTGCGTCTGGTGGCCGAACACCGCCATCGAACTCGCCCACGTGAAATTGGTGACGCCGCACAGGAGCGCGACCTCCATCAGGTTCTGCGTCCCGATGACGTTCACTTCGAGCGCGTGGTACGGGTCGTCCTGCGATGCCGGGGCCAGCAGCGAGGCCAGGTGGATGATCCGGTCGACCCGGTGCTCGCGCGCGACGCGCGCCAGGTGCCTGAGGTCCCGGACGTCGCCCTGAACCGCGCTCAACCGGGGGGACCGCGGCAGCCCGGCGGCGGGCGCGTGGTCGAGCGCGACGACCTCGGCCCCCGCCGAGACCAACTCGCGCACCGCGTACCGGCCGACGAAACCGGACGCACCCGTGACCAGGGTCGTCATCGAATCAAGCCTTTCTGTCGCGGAGGAGCCGCCGCGGGCGCGGAACGCGCGCCCATCGCTCCCCCTGTGTCTCGTTCCAGCCCTGTGTCTCGTTCCGGCGCCGAAGCCGAGGCGCCGCTCACGGCCCACCGAGCGTCCGCGCGGAGAACCGTCCGCCGAACCGCCGCAGCAGCAGGACGAACAGCCGGTCGGCGCACAGCCCGAGCGCGCCGAGGACGATCAGCGCGGCGAACACCCCGCGCACGTCGGTGTTGGCGGTCCCCTCGGTGATCAGGACCCCGAGCCCGGACTCGGCGCCGAGCATCTCGGCGGTGACGACCGTCATGAACGCGTTCCCCATCGCGATGCGCACGCCGGAGAAGATGTAGGGGAGGCTCGCGGGCAGCCGCACCGCGAAGAACACCCGGACCGGGCCCGCCCCGTACGTGCGCGCCATCCGCACCATGTTCTTCGGGACCGCCTTCACGCCGGCCGCCGTGTTCACCGCGACGACGAACACCGACGTGTAGACGATCAGCGCGACCTTGGACGTCTCCCCCGCGCCGAGCCACAGCAGCGCCGGAGCGAACCAGGCCAGCGGAGGGATGAACCGGAAGACGTTGATGAACGGCTCGAACAGCGCCTCAAGGACCCGGCTCGACCCGGACAGCAGCCCCAGCAGGACGCCCGCGAGCGACCCGATGGCGAGGCCGGACAGGACGCGCCCGATGCTGGCGACCGCCGCGTCCGGGATGTCCCCGCCGGTCAGGCCGTCCAGCAGGGTGGAACCCGTTTCGGCCGGTCCGGGGAACAGCAGCGGCTTGCCGTAGGCGCGGGCGACCAGTTCCCAGGCGACCAGGATCACGAGGATCCCGGCGACGGCGACGGGGGCCCGGCGGAGCGCGGCCCGCCCCGCCGGGTTCGCCGGGACCCGGCGGGTCCCGGCCCGCGTGGTGGTCGTGCTCACGTGTTCACCTGCCCGGCGTAGAAGCGGGCGAGGCCGCGGTGGGCGGCGACGCTGAAGATCTTGTCGAACACGAGTCCGGCGGCGCCGAGCAGCAGGATCCCGGCGAACATCGTGGCGGTGTCGAAGAAGATGCGGGAGTTGTAGATCAGGTAGCCGATGCCGTCCCGGCCCGCGACCATCTCCGCCGCGACGACGCTCATGAACGAGTAGCCGAGCGACAGCCGCATGCCGGTGACGATGTACGGCACGGCGCTCGGAATGATGATCGACCGGTAGATGCGCAGCCGGGACGCCCCGAACGTGCGCGCCATCCGCACCTTGTTGACCGGCACCTGGGCCAGCCCGGCCAGCGTGTTGATGGTGACCGGGAAGACCGTCGCGTAGACGACGATGAACCGCAGCGACCCCTCGCCCACGCCGAGCCAGATGGTGGCGGGGACGATCCACGCCACCGGCGTCACCGACCGGAGGAAGTGGACGACCGGTTCGAGCGTCAGCGCGACGCTCCGGACGCTCCCGATCAGGCTGCCGATCACGACGCCGAGCGCGCTGCCGAGCGCGAACCCGACGACGACCCGGCGCAGCGTGATGATCAACTGGTGCCGCTGGTCCGCCTCGGACAGCACGTCGCCGAGCGCCGACAGGCTGGTCCCCGGCGTGGGGAAGACGAGCAGGTTGTCCTTCCACAGCGCCGCGACATGCCAGGCGGCCACCGCCACCAGCACGGCGAGGACGTTCAGCCCGAGCCGCTGCCAGCGCCAGCGCCGCGCCGCCGCCGTCCGGCTCACCGCGACTCCCCTACGGGTGGACGGGACTTCGCGGCCGTCACCGCGTCCTCGACCCGCTGGTACAGGTCGGCGAACTCGGCGGTGCCGCGGTGGCGCGGGCGCGGCAGCGGGTTGTCCATCACCGTCTGGAGCCGCGCCTCCGGGCCGGACGTCATGACGCCGATCCGGTCGCCGAGGATGAGCGCCTCGGAGATGTCGTGCGTGATGAACAGGACGGTCCGCTGCGACTGCTCCCACAGCCCGGCGAGCGCGTCCTGCAGGTTGGTGCGGGTCTGCGCGTCGAGGGCGCCGAACGGCTCGTCCATCAGCAGGACGGGCGCGTCCACCACCAAGGCGCGGGCGATCTGGACGCGCTGCTTCATCCCGCCCGACAGCTCGTGCGGGAACTTGCCCTGCTGCCCGGCCAGCTCGACCGTCTCCAGCGCGCGTTGCACGCGTTTCGTGCGCTCGGCGCCGGGGACGCGCAGCGCGCGCAGCCCGAACTCGACGTTGTGCCGGACGTTGAGCCATCCGAGCAGCGAGTCGTCGCCCTGGAAGATGACGGCGCGGTCGGGCCCGGGGCCGCTGACGGGTCGGCCGTCCACGGTGATCGAGCCCGTGGTCGGCCGCTCGAACCCGGCGACCTGGTTCATGATCGTCGTCTTGCCGCAGCCGCTCGGCCCGAGCAGGACGAAGAACTCGCCGCGCCGCAGCGTCAGGCTGACGTCCCGCAGGATCGGCTGCGGGCTGCCGGGATAGGAGAAGGAGACGCCGTCGATGGCGACGAATCCCTCGTCGGACGAACGCGGCTGCGAGCCCGTGGTCGGTTGCGTCATGCCGTCCTCTCCTCTGGGTCGTTGGGGGCGCGCGTGCTCATGGGCGCAGCGCGGTGGTCAGCCGTTCGCCGGTGAGGGCGACGTGCGCGTCCGGGTCGGGGACGGTCGTGCTCAGCACGGCGCCGTCGATCCCGCTCTCCCGCTGGAACTCGCGGAGGCGCTCCGCCACGGCGCCCGGCGTGCCGACCGCCGCGAAACGCTCGAACAGGTACGCCTCTTCTTCGGGGTGGTCGTCCAGGAGCCGCTCGTTCGCGCCGTCGGCCTTGGCGTGCGCGGCGAAGTCGTACCGGGCGAACGCCTGCTCAAGGCCGGGACGCAGCCGGGGCGGGACGTCCCGCCCGGCCATGTCGACGCCGATCGCGTGCCGCGCCACCGCCAGGACCGAGGCGCGGACGGCCGCGCGTGCCCGCTTCACCTCGTCCTCGCGTTCCACCAGGTGGCCGATCAGGAACACGTGCGCGCTCAGCGGCCGGGGCCCCGCCGCCTCGATGAGCCGCCGCGTCCACGGGACGGACATCCCGCCGCCCAGCACCAGCCCGTCGACGCCTTCGGCCGACGCGGCCGAGGCCGCCTTCGGCCCGCTCGCGGCGAGCTCCAGCGTCACCCCGGCCGGGGCGACGGCGCGGATCGTCCCCAGCGCGCGGCCCACGTCCTCGGCCTTGGCCGGGCGCAGGCCCACGCTGTGGACGGCCGAGTCCCCGGTGCCCATCGCGACCGCGATCCGGTCCGGGGAGTACAGCTCCGCGAGCGCGGCGACGTCCGCCGCGTGCACGGACGGGTGCCGCGTCACCGGGTTGGTGACGAACGGCCCGACCTTGATCCGCGACGTCCGGGACAGGATCAGTTGCACGGTGGGATACATCGCGCCGAACAGGTGCGACGAGTCCGCCACCCCGAACCTCGCGATCCCCGTGGCGTCGGCGATCCGGGCGAGGCGCAGCGCGCGGGACGGCGACACCGGCAGGTGTGAGATCCCGATTTCCACGACGTGCCTCCACGCGGCTGATCGATGGACATGGCTGAGCGATGGTGCCCCGGACGGCGGGCCGCCCCAATGCCCGCCCGCCGTCCGGGCTCTTCTCTTGTGGGGGGACGACCCCCACACCCCCCAAGGGGAAGTGAGGCTGCGGCTCACTCCACTCCGCTGCGCTCCGTTCCGTGAGCCGGAGCCTTACTTCTCCGACTCCGAAACCCAGCTCGCCTCGACCAGGCTCTGCGCGTCCACGCGCTCCTTGATCTGCTTGTGCTGGAGCTGGTAGTCCGCGATCTGCTGGACCTGCTCGACGCTCTTCGGGTCGAACGCGAGGCTGAAGTCGATCTGGGCGAGGATCTCCTTGATCTGGGCGTCGTCGGTCATGCCGGTCAGCTCCTTGGCGAGCTTGATGACCTCGGCCTCGTTGTTCTTCATGTACTCGGCCGTCTCGCGCAGCCCGCGCAGGACGCGCAGGGCCGTGTCCTTGTCCTTGTAGACCTTCGGACCCGCCGCGACGTAGCCGTAGAACGGGAGCAGGTTGTCGTCGCCGCCCCACCAGGTCACCTTGGCGCCGCTCTTGCTGGCGACGGCCTTGGAGACGTTGGGCTCGAAGTGGATGATCGCGTTGGCCTTGCCCTGCGCGAACGTCGGGACGAGCTGCGCGAACTTGGCGTCCACGATCTTGATCTTGGAACGATCCAGCTTGTGGAACGCGACGAACTGGTCGAACCAGTAGTTCGCGGTGGAGTTGGACTGGAACCCGACCGTCTTGCCTTCGAGGTCGGACGGCTCGCTGATGCTGCCGTCGGTCACGAAGCCCCACCACTTGGCGGACGTCGCGTTGTGCCCGATCACCTTCACCTGCGCCTTCCTGGCCGCGAGGCTGACCACGGGGAAGCCCGCGACCGTGGTGAAGTCGGCCTGGCCGGTCGCCACGGCCTCGGTGCCCTCGACGCCGGTCGGGAACTTCTGGAGCTTGGCGTCCAGGCCCTGCTTCTTCAGGAAGCCCTTCTGCACCGCGAAGTACAGCGGCACCCCGAAGAAGTCCGGCTGGGTCGCGACGGTGATCTTCTTCCCCTTGTCGCCGTCACCCGAGTCGCCCCCGCCGCATCCGGCGAGGACGAGTGACGCAGCGATCAGCACCGAGCCCAGAACGCGTGCCCGAACCTTCATGAACTCCTCGCTTTCCGCGGCGCGCCGCGGCCCGGGCCGGGCCTCGCGCGAACTCGCTCCTCCGTCTGCGGCCGGGGCCCACCCCACGCGGGGGTGGCGCCGCTCACGTGGCGTGGATGTTGTCACATACAACATGCAACCGTCAATGGCCGGGCATGGAACGGTCAATACAAGCGAAGCACGAGGTCACAGCGCCGGAGGGCGAGGAGCGGCCGCCTACTTGAGGACGGGGTGGTTCGCGCGGAAGACGTCGTGCGGGTCGCGGGCGCGCTTCAACTCGCGCAGCCGGGCGAGGACCGGCGGGGCGAAGAAGTCGGCCGCCGTCTCGTCGGGGGCCAGCAGCGTGTAGGGCTTGCGTCCGGTGACGACGGCGCGGAAACGCTCGACGAAACGGGCCTGCCCGGCGCGGGTCGCACGCGCCAGGTCGGGGCTGGGTCCGACGCCGACCAGGTGGAGGCTGTAGGGCTCGGTCAAGGCGCCGCTCGGGCCGGGACCCGGCTCGGCCAGCGCGCCGGAGAGATGCCGGATCTGGACGGAGAGCAGCGGTTCGATCGGCTCCGTGGCGAGGGCGTCGTCCAGGCCGGTGAGCAGTTCCGCGCGGGGCATCGACGCGGACGGCCTGGTCGGCTCGGCGGCGATCCCGCCGAGGTCGGCGACGGGCAGCGTCCCGCGCGTGTCGCTGATCGCGCCCTCGATCTTCTCGACGGCGCGGACGAGTGCGGCGCCCTCGCGCGGGTCGCCCAGGTAGGTGAGATCCAGGGCCGCCATCGGCGGGGCGCCGGGGAAGGCGAACCGGCTGAACCAGACGGCCAGCTCGCGCGGCGCGCCGGCGGTGATCGTCCGGAAGGCGTCGAACACCTCGGGGGCGCGGGCGTCCGGCCAGACCACCCGTCCGCCGTACAGGACGGGCACCGGGAACAGGTCGAGATCGAGGGACGTCACCAGCGCGAAGTCGCCGCCGCCGCCCCTGAGCCCCCAGAACAGCTCTGGATCGGACGTGTCGGTCACCCGCGTCTGGTCGCCGTCCGCGTCGACGACGTCGGCGGCGCGGACGCTGTCGGCGGCCCAGCCGAACTTCCGGCTGAACCACGACAAGCCGCCGCCCAGCGTGTAGCCGGTCACGTTGACGGCGGGCGAGCTTCCCGCCAGCCCGGTCAGCCCGAGAGGCCCGGTCTCCGCGAGCACCCGGCCCCAGTTGACGCCCGCGCCCACCTGGGCGGTCCGCTCGTCCGCGCGGACGCGCAGGCCGTCGAGGCGGCCGGTGCGCAGCAAGATCACGCCTTCGACGTCGCCGGACGCGTCATGGCCTCCGGCCTGGGCGGCGACCGACAGCCCGGCGCGGCGGGCGTACCGGACGAGCGCGGCCACGTCGGCGGCGTCCGCGGCCTCCACCACGGCCGCGACCGGCTGCTCGACCGTCAGGTTCCACGCTCTGCGCGCCGTGTCGAAGCCGTCGTCGCCGCGCGTCAGGACCCGTCCCCTGACCGTCCTCCGCAGATCACCGCCGATCATCTCGTCCTCCCCCGGGCGTGTCGCGCCCTGATCGCTACTTTCCTAATTTGACAGGATGCTAGCATCCTGCCCGCGAAGTACCGGCTCAGTGGATTTCACGTGGTCAGCGAGGCACGCCCCCGGGCGACCTCATGCCCCCGGCATCCCCGCGCGCGGCGTCGCCGGGCCGCAGAATCGCCTGGCGGCCTCGCTCGGCGACGAGGCGGCCAGGCGAAGCCACCGGCCTCCCGGCGAGCGTCCGCGTCCGGTCCGGGGACCGCTAGTGCGCGGCCTCGTACTGCTCGACCACGGTGGCGGGAATGCGCCCACGGTCGTTGACCTTGATCCCGGCCTGCCTCGCCCACTCGCGGATCTCGGCGGACCGCTCGCGGTTCCCGGCGCCGCGGGCCGCGGGGCGCCCGCCCCGGGTGGCCTTCAGCCGCCGGCCGCTCTCCATGTAGGCGTGCAGAGTGCGCCGGAGTTTGTTGGCGTTCTTCTCACTCAAATCGATTTCGTAGACCCTGCCGTCGAGGCCGAAGGAGACGGTCTCCTCCGCCGCACCGCCGTCGAGGTCGTCCGTCATGATGACTTGTACCTTCTGAGCCATTTTCTGCCTTTCATCTCGTGGCGCTACGTCATCGTTACTTTAGCGAATCGAACGCATCGTGGATCCAGAAGTATAGAGCCCGCACAGGTCGCGTAGCACCGCGGTCTTCCCGGTCGGTCGTCCGGCCCGCCATAGAAGTCGCCTGGTTACGGACTCGACCCGCCGCCGGGCGCTTACTTTCCCCGGCCGGGCGCGCCGGTGAGTTCGGCGGCGAGTTCTTGGATGCGGACGCGGATTTCGCCCCTGAACGGACGGACCGCTTCGGCGCCTTGGCCCGCGGGGTCGTCGAGTCGCCGGTCCCCGTGGCGTTTGCCGGGGAAGACGGGACGGCTGTCGTCGCAGCCCATGGTGGTGACGACGTCCGAGGCCCGCGCCGCGTCGGCGGTGCGGACCTTCGGGATTTCGGCGGAGATGTCGATGCCTTCTTCCGCCATCGCCTCGGCGACGGCGGGGTTGATCCGGTCCGCGGGGGCCGATCCGGCGGACCGGACTTCGATCGCGTCGCCCGCGAAGTGGGTGAGGTAGGCGGCGGCCATTTGGGACCGTCCCGCGTTGTGGACGCGGCCGAACAGGACGCTGGGTTTGTCGTCCATGCGGTCCCCCTAAGTGCGCCGAGCCCGGAAGAAACGGCGGACCCAAAGGCCCGGCGCGGACCGGGACGACCGGGCCGGGCACTTAGCCCATGGGGCCGCGGACGGTGAACGGCAATGTCGCGCGGTGATCGTGGGGCAGGCCGATTCCGCGCCTCCGGATGAACGCGCCGCCACCACATCGGCGCGCGGTAAGCCCGCAATGATAATGGGGAGGCGGCCGCGCCCGGCGAGTTCGCGCGCCTCGGCGCGCGCCCGCGTGGCGGGGCCGTTCGCCCCGCCGGGAAAGGCGGGGCCCGTGCGGACGGCGGGGCGTGCCGTCCGCACGGGCCTGCGGGGGGCGGGTCGCTAGCTCGCCAGGCCGAGCTCGCGGGCGGCGAGGGCGGTGCCCTGGACGCGGGCGGCGATCTTGGCGAAGGCGGTCTCGCGGGAGGTGGACGTGTCGTCGGCGAACGGCGAGAAGCCGCAGTCGTCGCAGGTGCCGAGGCGGTCGACCGGCAGGTGCCGGGCCGCGGCGAGCACCCGGTCGCGGACCTCCTCCGGCGTCTCGACCCGCGGGTCGATCGGGTCGGTGACCCCGATGAAGACGCGGGCGCCCGCGGGCAGGTGGTCGACGATGACGGCGAGGACCTTCTCCGGGTCGGCCTCGCTCGCCAGCTGGACGTAGAAGTTCCCGGCCTTGAGCTGGAACAGCCTGGGCAGCAGCCCGGCGTAGTCGACGTCCAGGCTGTGGGTGGAGTCCTGGTCGCCGCCGGGGCAGGTGTGCACCCCGATCCGGGCGCGCTCGGCGTCGGTGAAGCGCTCCAGGACCTGGTTGTTGAGCGCGATGAAGTCGTCCAGGACGCCGCCGCTCGGGTCGAGCTTGAGCGAGAGCCTGCCCTCGGTGAAGTCGAGCTGGACGGCGTGGGCCCCGGCGTCCAGCGGGCCCCGGATGTCGGCCTCCGCCTCCGCGACCAGATCGGACACGAAAGCCTCGCGCGGATACCCGGGGATGCCGTCCGGCGGGTAGAGGAGGCTGAGCGCGGACGGCGCGATCACGGCCTGCTTGACGGGCACCCGCGCGTGCTCCGCCGCGACCCGGTAGAACGTGTCGGCGTGGACCTGGTATCGGAACGGTCCCTCGGTCAGGACGGGCAACTGCCGCTGGTGGCCGTCCGCGAACGGGATGACCACGCCCTCGGGCGCCAAGCCCGGAAGCCCGGCGATCGGATAGGTGGCGAAGCTGGGCTTGGCCTGCTCGCCGTCGCTGACGACCGGCGAGCCCGTCGCCTCCAGCCGCTGGACGGTGTCGCGGACCGCCGCGTCCCGCGCGGCGGCGAGATCGGCGTCGCCGACCTCGCCGGCGGCGTGGGCCGCCATCGCGGCCAGCAGTTCAGGGGGACGGGGAATGCTGCCGATCTGCTCGGTCGGTATCGCCATGGCCCCGAGCGTAGGTAACGCTACGAGGATCATCAATCACAATGGGTGAGCACGCCGATGACCGGTAACGGACACCCGCGAGCGCCCGGATCGTTCCCGGTCACCGCCCCGGAGGGACGTCGAGCACGCTCGGAGTTGCGTGCCGTCGGACGTCGCCGCCGAGGGCGACGGCGGCGGCGGACCGTCCGGCCGACGATGGGCCTCCGTCGTAGTCTGATGACCGCATGGGACGGACGTCGGAGGGAGGCGGCGGTGGGTGACACTGCGGTGGGCGACACGGCGGTGGCCGAGGTGATGGCCGAGCTGGCCGGGCTGGACGATCCGAAGACGCGCGCCGTGAACGAGAGGCACGGCGACGACCACGGGGTGAACCTCGGCAAGCTGCGGGCGCTCGCGAAGCGGTTGAAGACGCAGCAGGAACTCGCGCTGCGGCTCTGGCAGACCGGCGACAGCGCGGCGAGGCTGCTGGCCATTCTGATCTGCCGTCCGAAGGCGTTCGGGCGCGACGAGCTGGACGCGATGCTGCGCCAGGCGCGCACGCCCAAGGTCCATGACTGGCTCGTGAACTACGTGGTGAAGAAGAGTCCCCATTCGGAGGAATTGCGCCTGGCGTGGTTCGCCGACCCGGATCCGGTGGTCGCGAGCGCCGGTTGGGCGTTGACCAGCGAACGCGTCCGGAAGAAGCCCGAGGGCCTCGATCTGGACGGCCTGCTCGACATCATCGAGGCGCGGATGAAGGACGCGCCGGACCGCCTGCAATGGGCCATGAACGAGTGCCTCAGCCATATCGGCATCGAGCACGCCGAGCACCGCGCCCGCGCGATCGGCATCGGGGAGCGCCTTGAGGTGCTCAAGGACTACCCGACTCCGCCGAACTGCACGTCGCCGTTCGCGCCCGTCTGGATCAACGAGATGGTCAGCCGGCGGACGCCCACTCCTTGAGTTCGTCGCGGCTCTTGAAGTCGGCGACGTTCTTGTCGATGGGCTCCGAGGTGTACTGGTGGAAGAGCCACTCGTCCTGGATCTTCGGCTCGCCGGCCTTGCGGTAGTCGGCGATCCAGAGCCCGTCGGCCCTGTAGTCGGTGGTGCTCTTCCTCGTCCACAGGTCGCGGTTGCAGTAGAGGACCAGCCGGTGGCCGGGACGGAGCTTCTTGACCTCGTGCAGGAACTTGTCCTTCTGCGCGGCGGTGGGGAGGCGCCCCTTCGGGTCGGACTCCCAGTCGAGGGCGAGGATGTCGCCGTCCTCGGCGCCGCAGTGCTCGACGAAGTACTTGGCCTGGGCTTTGATCCGGGCCAGCCGGATTCCCCGGCGGCCGCGCAGGAAATGGTAGAACCCCACCGCGCATCCGGCGTCGCGGGCCCGCCTGGCCTGCTTGGCCCGGTAGGGATTGGTGTAGGTGCGCCCCTCGGTCGCTTTCACGATCACGAAGTCGAGCCCTTCGGTCTTGAAGGTGGGCTCGTAGGAAGCCACGTCGATGCCGTGCAGCATGGCGGACCCTTTCGGCTCTCAGGCCGACCCCCGGGAAGACCATTCCTCCAGCGCGGATGCCGCCTACCTGCCGCCGGGACACAAATCCGTTCGTCCCGACCACATCGGCATGGCCTTCCGGCAGGTCCCGAGGGTCCGGCGGACGTCAATTCCTGCGGAGGGTGAAGGAGTAGAGGCGGTCCAGGCCGGTGGCCAGGAAGCCGGTGGAATCCGGGAACCAGGTGAGCGAGGCGTAGGACGTCGCCTCGGCGCGGACGCCGGTGATGATCTCGCCGGTCGCGGTGTCGGCGACGCGGAGGACGCCGTCGTCGGACACGGCGAGGAGGAGCGCGCCGGACGGCGCGATCACCGGCGGCCCCGCCAGCCAGCCCGGCGGGCCGCCGATCTCGCGCAGGACGGACCCCTCCGTGCCCCAGACCGTGAGCGTCGACCGGTCGTCGTCGGTCGTCGTGAACCACGTCCCGCTCGGGGAGATCGCGGGGTCGCGGCCGGGGACGCGGGCCCGGCGCGTCCCGTCGCGGTGCCAGAGGTCGACGACGACGCCGTCGTGGAGCGCGAACCAGCCGGACGCGACGACCGGCGGCGCGGCGCACGGCACGCCGAGGTCGCGGGAGACGCCGTCCACGTCGTCGATCGCCAGCCCGGACGGTCCCCAGGTGAGCAGCCCGCCCTCGGGGAAGAAGGCGTGGCCGTGCACGTCACGACGGGTCGCCAGGTGGGTGCCGTCGTCCGCCAGCAGGTTCAGCTCGCCGCCGGGAGAGAGCGTCAGGACGCGGTCGCGGTGCCGTCCGACACGGGTGACGTCGCCGAGCCGTCCGAGCAGCAGCTTCTCGTCGCCGTCGTCGGTCCACAGCGCGGCGCCCCACCGGCCGCGCGTGGAGACGGTCACGAAACCGGGGGACGACGGATCGGCGGCCGGGCGCGTCTCCCCCGGCAGCAGCGCGACCCGCCCGCCGCCCTCGGTGCTCCACAACTGAAGCAGCTCATCGTGGACGGTGAGGATCCGCCGCCCCTCGGAGAGGACGAGGAATTCGTCGTCCGCGTCCAGGAAGGGCCCGCAGGTGAGAAGGACGCGGAACTGACCGTCCGCGGCGCGGACGGTCAGTTCCCAGCGCGGGCCGTGGGGCCCGCGCGGGCGGCGGCCCGGATGGCGCCGGAGCGCCTGCTCGACCAGCCACTCGCCGGACGGGAACAGCTCGGCCCGTTTGACGTCGCCGGTCCACCGCCTCGGCACCACCCGCGTGACGGCCTTGCGGTACAGGTGGATCGTGTCGCCGATCGCCACGGCGGCCGTCTCTGGGTCGGGGCCGATCGCGGTCAGCGCGCCGAGGCGGGCGTAGCCGAGGCCGATGATCCGGTGGTCCAGATTCTTCTCCTCGCCCTGACCGGTGAAGACGCGCGACCCCCGCGTGGTCTCCACCAGGAACAGGCCCGGCTCCCCCGGCACCGGTCGGGGCGCCGCCCACGGCGCGACGGGGCGGACGGTGTCGAGGTTCGGCGCCCCGCGCGCCGGGGCGCTCTTCGGCCAGAGCGTCAGGGTCGTGGCCGCGCAGAGGACGAGGTACTCCCCGTCCGGGGAGATCCACAGGCGGGTGCCGGGCCGGACGTAGAAGTCCGGGGACTCGCGGGGCGTGCCGTCGGGGTCGAGGAGCCGGAGGCCGCCGTCGTTGGTGACGGCCGCCAGCCACGTCCCGTCGGGCGCGATTGCGAGGGTGGACGGCCGGTCCAGCGGCGACCCGCGCTGACCGTCCTCGGACTGGCGGCCGACCCGCCAGCCGCTGTCGAAGTGCCGGGTGAGACGGCTCGTGGCGCGGAACCCGGTGACGGCCGCGAACCAGCCGAACGGGCCGGTGCCGCCGAGCAGGCCGAGCTTGACACGCAGTCCGGCCGCGAGGGCGCGGATCACCACCGCCGGGACGTCGCCCGTGAGCATCGGCCGGCGCGCCTCCAGGTGGCGGCGGTACGTCCTCCGTCCGGTGATCAGCGCGCGGTAGGCGACCAGGCCCGAGTCGGCGCCCCGGCCGCCGCCCTTGCGCAGCGTCGCCGGCCGCCAGCCGGTGCCGTCCCGGTCCCAGCGGCGGATGGTCCCGGCGGCGTCGACGGTCGCGAGCCAGCCGCCGTCCGGGGAGACGGCGAGGCCCGTCGTCCCGGCGCGCGGGCAGCCGGGGAGGCGGTCGAGCGGGACGCCGCGCGCCGTCCAGCAGCGGACGGTGCCGGTCCGGCCGAGCGTGGCGAGCCACGAGCCGTCGCCCGCCGCCGACCATCCGGCGAGCCCGCCGGGGTGGGCGGCGCCGAGGTCGGCGAAGTGCTCGCCGTCGCGGCCGAAGAGGTGCGCGTCGCCGCGGTCGGTGGCGGCGACGAACCACGTCCCGTCCGGACTGATCCGCACGGTGGTGGGGCGCGGATCGGGGAGGTCGAGCTGCGCGCTGCCGAGGTCGGTGCCGCCGGGCGTCCACAGCCGGACGCCGCCGTGTTCGTCGGCGGACGCGAGCCAGCTCCCGTCAGGGGCGAACTCCAGGCCGGTGACGTTTCCGGCATGCCAGGCGAACCGGCGGACGAGCCGCGGGTCGGGCACGTCGGGCAGCGGCCAGCGCGCCTCCAGCAGCGCCCCGCCGCGCACGGTCGCGTACGCCGCCGCGTAGGCGTCGACGCGCTCGGACAGCTCGGGCACCAGCATCTTCAGGCGGCTGAGCAGCGTGCTGGTCAGCACCGACGAGGGCACGGCGGGCTCCAGCAGGTGGGCGCTCTGCGCCAGCGCGGCGCGGACGAATCCCGCCTCCGGCGTCGTCCCGTACCGCAGGTCGCTGATCGCGGCGGCGGGGCCCAGCGTCCGGACCTTGGCATCCAGCCAGCGGACGTCGGTGACCAGTTCGTCCACCTCGTCGGTCAGCCCCGCCTCCGACAGGTGGTGGACGAGGTAGCGGAAGAGGTAGCCGGGCGCGAGGTCCCACCAGTCCCCCGCGCGCAGGCTCTCGACGAGCGCCCGGTGCACGGCGCGATGGTCGCCGAGCCGCGACCTCGCGTAGTCGCGCAGGACGTCGTGCATCTCCAGCTCGCCGCCGTGCCTGCGGACGAGCGAGTGCTCCGCGAGCCGGGCGGCCAGCGCGTCGCACTCGTCCGGCGCGAGCCCGCCGGTCGCGCCCCACAGCGCGGTCACGGCGTCGAGCGGGACGAGGGCGTCCTCGGCGAAGACGCCCAGTTCGAGGTAGCGGTCGCGGAACCCGGCGCCGAGCGTCTCCAGGCTGTACTCGACGGTCGCGCGGACGGCGCGCTGCCTGCTGCCCCGGTCGTCGAGGTCCAGCGCGGCGGGCCCGGCGGCGCGCAGCCGGGCGGCGACGTCCCGGGCGACCCGCGCGGCCGGGAGACCGGTCTCGATCCGGTCCCGCAGCACGCCGTTGACCAGGGAGAGCAGCAGCGGCCACCGGCCCGTGAGCAGCAGCAGATCGCGATGGCCGGAGGGATCGAGCGGCGGCAGCCCCTGGGTGAGGAGGCGGTCGGCGGCGTCCCGGTCCATCTGGTCGACGCGGATCCGCGCCGCCTCGCGGGGCAGGGCCTTCGCGTTGCGGGTGGTGACCAGGCGGGTGCAGTCGCCCGTCCCGCCGAGGAAGGGGGTGAGCTGGGACTCGTCCCAGACGTCGTCGATCACGAGGAGGGTCGGGCGGCGTCCGGCGAGGACCTGGCCGAGCTGGAGCCCGGCCTGCTCGGGGTCGCTGGTCGGCGCGGGCGTCCCGCCGAGCCGCGCGGTGAGCGTGCCGATCAGCTCGGCGAGGTCGGCGCCGCGCCGGTCGCGGCCGACCGTCGTCCACACGACGCCGCCCCGGTAGCGGCGCCGCACGTCGGGGTGGCGGGCCACCTCGCGGGCGAGCATGGTCTTGCCGAAGCCGCCCGCGCCGTGCAGGGCCGTGGTGAACGCGACGGTCCGGCCGCGCCGTCCGCGCAGCAGCTCCGACACGGCGGAGGACAGCTCGCGGCGGGGCACCCAGCCGGCGTCCTGCGCGGGGACGTCGAACGGCGCCGAACCGCGCCGCTCGCCCCGGCCGCTCACGAATTCGGCGGCCACGCCGAGCGCGACCAGCGCCAGCACGCAGCCGCCGGTGACGACGAGCCAGAACCGGAGGTCGCGGTCCCGGCCCGCGAGGACGAGGCCGCTCAGCTTGTTGAGGGGTATCCCGGCCAGCAGCGCGACGACCGCCACCGCGATCCCGAGGAACGCGACCAGCCAGCGGTCTCTGCCACGCAACGGACCTCCGACGACGGGTGAGGGGCCTGGCCCGGACCCCTCATCCTGGCGCATTCGGGAACGCGCCGCCACGGAAATGGTTCGTCCCGCGACCCGGAAATCGTCGCGATAATTGTGCTTTTCAATTTCCGGTTCGGGGTTATCCCGGCGCCGCGGCGCCCCCAATTCCTGACTCCCGCTTTTTACGGATCTTTGTTCTCCGGCGTCATTCATCCACTGGATGGCGTGCGCTCGCCGGGCCCTCGCCGGGACGTGTAACTGCGAAATTACCGTCCGGAGCGCCCCATTCCCCCGCAAAGGAGCGGACATGGCCCCAAGCAGAAGCGTGCTCGCGACCGTCCTCACGGGCGTCCTCGGCGCGGCCTCGATCGCGGCGGTCACGCTGCCGGGCGGCGCGGCCTCGGCGGCGGCCGACCCGGTCCTCGTCGGCGCCGGCGACATCAGCAACTCCGGCACCGGCGACACCGCGACCGCGGCGCTGCTCGACAACATCCCCGGCACGGTCTTCACCGCCGGCGACAACGTCTACGACAGCGGCACGACCAGCGAGTTCAACACCTACTACAACCCGACGTGGGGACGGCACAAGGCCCGCACCCGGCCGTCGCCCGGCAACCACGACTACAACACGGCTGGCGCCACGGGCTACTACGGGTACTTCGGCGCGGCGGCGGGTGACCCGACCAAGGGCTACTACTCCTACGACATCGGCGCCAACTGGCACGTCGTCGCCCTCAACTCCAACTGCGCGTCGATCAGCGGCGGCTGCGCGGCGGGCGGCGCGCAGGAGCAGTGGCTGCGGGCCGACCTCGCCGCCAACCCGAAGCCGTGCACCATCGCCTACTGGCACCACCCCCGGTGGACGTCCGGCGCGAACCACGCGCCCTACACCGGTGTGGCGCCGCTGGTGCAGGCGCTCTACGACAACAACGCCGACGTCATCGTCACCGGACACAACCACCAGTACGAGCGGTTCGCGCCGATGAACCCGAGCGGCGCGGCCGACAACGCGCGCGGCATCCGCGAGTTCGTCGCCGGGATGGGCGGGGCGAGCCACTACTCGTTCGGCACCATCCAGCCGAACAGCCAGGCCCGGAACAGCGACACGTACGGCGTCCTGAAGCTGACGCTGCACGCGGGCAGCTACGACTGGCAGTTCGTCCCGCAGGCCGGAAAGACCTACGCCGACAGCGGCACCACCAACTGTCACTGACGTCCCGGGCCCGGCGCGCGACCCGCGCCGGGCCCTCCCGAGGAGCCGGCGTGTACCTTTCCACCCTCACCCGCCCGGCGAGGGGCCACCGCCGCGCGGGGCCCGTCGCCGCCAACGTCGTCGCGCTCGGCGCGGTCAGCCTGATCACGGACGTCTCCGCCGAGATGGTCACCGCGATCCTGCCGCTGTACCTGGTCGTCGGACTCCAGTTCAGCCCGGCCGCCTACGGGGCGATCGACGGGCTCTACAGCGGGGCGACCGTCCTGCTCCGGCTGGTCGGCGGGTACGCGGCCGACCGCGTCGACCGGCGCAAGCCGGTGGCGCTGCTCGGCTACGGCGCGTCCGCCGCCGCGAAGCTCGGGCTGCTCGCCGCGGCGGGCTCCGGCGCCTGGATCGGCCTCGCCATCACCGCGGACCGCGCGGGCAAGGGCCTGCGCACCGCCCCGCGGGACGCGCTGATCACGCTGTCCACGCCGCCCGACCGGCTCGGCCGGGCGTTCGGCGTGCACCGGACGATGGACGCCGCCGGGGCGTTCGCCGGTCCGCTCGTCGCGCTCGCCGTCCTCGCCGCCGCGCCCGGCTCCTACGACTCGGTCATCATGACGAGCTTCTGCGTCGCGCTCCTCGGCGTGCTGGTGCTGGCGCTGTTCGTCCGGGACGCGCCGGGGCCGAAGCCGCCGCGCGAGGCGCTGCGCTGGCGTGAGCTGCTGCGCGGGCCGGCGGCGCGGCGGCTCGTTCCCGCGTCGGTCCTGCTCGGGCTCGCCACGATCGGGGACGGCTTCACCTACCTGCTCGTCGCCCAGCGCGCGGACCTCGCGCTCGGCTGGTTCCCGCTGCTCGCGGTCGCGACGAGCGGCGTCTACCTGCTGCTCGCCACGCCCCTCGGCCTGCTCGCCGACCGGGCCGGGCGGCTGCCCGTCGTGCTCGGCGGCTACCTGACGCTCACCGCGACCTACCTGCTGCTCGGGTTCGCGTCGGGCGGCGGGCTCTGGCTGGTGGGCGCGGCCGTCGTCCTGCACGGGACGTTCTACGCCGCGACCGACGGCGGGCTGATGGCGCTCGCCGGGCCGCTGCTCCCGGCCGCCCTCCGGACGACCGGCATCGCGCTCGTGCAGAGCGGGCAGGCGCTCGCCTACCTGCTGTCGTCGGTGCTGTTCGGGGTCACCTGGCAGGCGTGGGGCACCCGCCCGGCGCTGCTCGGCGCCGCCGCCGTCAGCGCCGCCGCCCTCGCCGGGACCGGTCTTCTCCTCCGCTCGCCAGAAAGGGCCGTCTCGTGAACGTGCGCTCCCGCGTCGCCGTCCTGGCCGTCTCGTCCGTGCTGCTCGTGGCCGTGGCCGTCGCGTACACGGTGTTCCGCGGCGCGGAGCCCGCGCCCGCCCGGACCTCGGGCGGGACGGGCGACGGCCGCCGCCTCCAGCTCCTCACCAACGGGCGGCTGTCCTACACGTCCCCGCCGGGATCGCGGCGGATCACGCCGGTGGAGTGCGACCGGGCCTACGCCGCCGCCGGGACGGTCGCCTGCCTGCGCCCGGTCGGGGCGCTGAGCGCGGGCGCGCTGGTCGTCATGGACGCGGCGCTGCGCGAGCGGCGGCGCGTCCCGCTCACCGGGTTCCCGAACCGGCTGCGGGTGTCGGCGTCCGGGCGGATGGTCGCCTGGACGCTCTTCATCGACGGCCACAGCTACGCGACCACGGGGTTCTCCACGCGGGCGGGCGTCCTCGACACGCGGACCGGGCGGCTCGTCACGTCCGTGGAGGACTTCGCGATCACCAAGGACGGCGCCCCGTACCGGAACCGGGACGCCAACTTCTGGGGCATCACGTTCGCCGCCGACGACAACCGGTTCTACGCGACGCTGTCCACGGGCGGTGAGCGGTACCTCGTGCAGGGCGACTTCGCGGCCCGGACGGTCCGGACGCTCGCGCCCGGCGTCGAGTGCCCGTCCCTGTCGCCGGACGGCACGCGCCTGGCCTTCAAGTCGGCGATCGGCGGCGACCCGAAGAAGGGCTGGCGGCTGTCGACGCTCGACCTCGCCACGCTGCGGACGGCGCCGCTCGCCGAGACGCGCAGCGTCGACGACCAGCCCGTCTGGCTGGACGACCGCACCGTCGCCTACACGCTCCAGCTCAGCGACGGCAAGAACCAGACGTGGGCCCTCCCGGCGTCCGGCGGCGGGAGGCCGCGGCTGCTGCTCGACAACGCGAGCTCGGTGGCGCCGCTCCAGTGAGTTCCGCTCCAGTGGGTTCCGGGGGACTCACGGCCGTGTGCGCGGCTGCCGGGAGAGGCCGAGGACGGCGACCCGCCGGGCCCGCGGGCAGGGCGGCTCGCGGCGCTCGGGACCGGCGATCGTCCGGGTGCCGGCGGCGATGGCGAGGCTGGCCAGCGACAGGATCAGCGAGACGTCGGCGTGGCCGTCCACCCGGATCCGCACCCACTCCTCGCCGCCCGCCTCGGCCTCCGTCCCGGCCGCGGCCGGGTTCGGTACGGCCGCGGCCGGGTTCGGCACGGCCGGCTCGTCCGCCGATATGGGGATGAGCCGGCCGGACTCGCGGAGCGCCGGAAGCAGCCGCCGCACCGTCGACGCACCGAGCCGCAGCTCGGCCTCGTGCTCCCCGGGCAGGTGGATGATCTGCCGCCCGCCCAGGGCTAAGGCCGACCCAGTGCCGCATTCCGCCGCCGAGACCCGCAATCCCGGCCAGCCGGACAGTTCGTCCACGACCCGGTCGACAAGACGAGTACCGGGTTTCGCGCCGTTCGAAAAGGGAAGCCGGTTGAGTCCGGCTCTCGCGCCCATGGGGCCATCGTTCACCCAACGCTCGCCAAAGCGGCACCCTTTGGCCTCAAATCGTTATGCCCGGCCGCATCCGGTCACCGGTGAAAATCCATCGGCGCTGGGGCGTTGCGCATCGCGCATTTCCGAGGAAGCATTTTGGACATGGACACTGCGGCGCGCGAGAAGACGGCCATGACAGAGGTCACCGCCCGGCTGATGAAGGCGTACGGCGACACGCACGGCGCGGACGAGGTCGCCGAGGCGGTCAGCGCGATCCACCACCGCTTCGACGGGCGTCCGGTGCGCGACTTCGTCCCGATCCTGGTCGAGCGGGACGCGCGCCGGGCGCTGTCGGGCTGACCGCCCCTGGCGCGGCACCGGCGCGGTACCGGCCGTCAGGGCTCCCAGAGCGCGTCAGGGCTTCCAGAGCACGGCGGACGGGGAGGCGGGCGTCAGCGTGACCGACCCCTTCCACGCGATCCCGGACGCCTGCGGCAGGTACCCGGCGTCGAGGAAGAAGCCCCGGTTGATCGAGGTCACGGTGGCCGGGGCGCCGTTGTCGCCCGCGCCCATCGGCTGCCGGACCGCCTCGACGCTCGCGATGTCCGCGACCTTGGCGCCGGCCGGGAGTTCGACGGTGGTGGCGGCGGGAAGGTCCCGCTCGATCGACCACGACGGCGTCGAATGGTCGGAGCGGTAGAGGGTGCCCGGGTCGCGCTTGAGCCGCACTCCGATCGACACCCCGGGGATCGAGCCGATCCCGGTGGGCGCGCCCGTCTTCTTCTTGAATTCGAGGAAAAGGTAGGTGCGCTGGTCTCCGACCTGCGGGGTGGCCGGGTCCGCCGGGTTTTCGATCTTGTTTTCGCGGACCATTTCCTGCGCCATCACCGGATAGGTCCAGGGCGAGCGGTCCATGACGACTTCGCGGGCGCGGTCTGCTGGACGGGTCGGCGTCGAGTCGAGGAAGAAGCGCAGTTTCGCGTCCGGGGTCACGGTGTCGCACATGTTGTTGTTCACCGTGCAGGTCTGGAGGAGCGGGTGGTCGCCCTCGTAGCGTCCGGCGAACGCGAGCGTCTGGTGGTTGGGGGCCTGGTAGACGCCGGTGCCGGGGACGCGCCGCCCGTCCGCGTCCACCTCGACCCGGTACACCCATTCGATGTCGGTGGTGCGTCCCCAGCGGGCCATTAGGGCGGGGGTGTCGGTGCCGCCGTCCTCGTTGCTCCACACCACCGAGTACTCCAGGACGCGGTGCCCTGGCTTGGTCGCGGGCAGTTCCTCGTGCCAGGCCAGCAGCGGGGTGTCGGTGCGGGCGTTCTGGTAGGCGTCGCCGAGCTGCGGCAGCGTGCGGCCGACGACGATCGGGGCGTGCCGCAGCGCGACCTGGTCGGCGCGCGGCGTCCCGGCCCGGGGCCGCCGGACCGTGACGCGGCGGGCCGCCGCCGCGCTCCCCGCGCTCGCGAACGCGAAGGTCAGGCGGTGCTCGCCGCGCCGGACGGAGCCGAGCGCGACGCTCCGCGCGGTCGGCTCCGCCGAGGGGACGACGAGGTCGGTGACGTGCCGTCCGTCCACGGCGACGGCGACCACGGCGGCCTCCGCGCCCCTGCGCGCCCACGAGACGCCGGGCGCGGCGACCGTGAACGTCGCGACCGCCTCCCCGCTCCGGGACGCGACGAACGGCAGCCCGCGCGCGGGCCCGCCGCGCCGCACGACGATCGACTCGGGACCGTGCGCGGCGGCACTCGCCGGGGTCGCCGCCAGCGGTACGGCCAGCGCTCCGGCCGCCGCGAGGATCACTGCGCCTGGGGAAGGTTTCATGATCGAGGACATTAGGCGGCCGAAATTGCGGCCCTGTGAATTCCGGAACGTGTCGAGGTGACAATCCGGTTCGCTGGGGCGCCGGTCGTTCAGCGGCGCAGCAGGCGGCGGCGGAGGCGTCCGATCCGGCGCCGGAGCCGGCGCTGCAACTGGGCGTTGAGCTCGGCCCGCACCGTTTTCAGCTCGCCGTCGAGGGTGTTCGCGCGGCTCTGCCACTTGCGGGCGTCGGCCTCCCACTTCTCGGCCTTGGCCTGCCAGTCGACCGGCGGTTTCGGGACGCTCTCGTCCCCGGCCGGTTCGAGCCCGTAGTCGGCGCCGTCCACGGTGTGCGCGCCGAACATCTCGGCGACGGCCTCGTCCCTGTCGCCGCCGGGTTCGGTCACGCGGGCGGCGCGGGCGAAGGCGCGGGTCTGCTCGAACCGGGCCTGGGCGTCGCCCGGCAGGTCGAGGATCACGAGGCCGTACCCCTCCTTCTCCACGAGCTGGATGAGACGGCGGAGCGTCGTGGAGCCGGGCACCCATCCGGCGGGGCAGCGGAAGCGGTACGGCGCGGGGAACGCGGTGTCCGGCGCCGACTCGACGAGGCGAACGCGGCCGTCGTCCCCGAGGCCCTCGCGGATGAGGCGCAGGTCGAGGAGCGGGTCGCCGAGGATGTCGCGGCGGCCGTCGTCGAGCCGCGACCACGGCCCGGCCAGGACCACACCCACGTCCGACACGAGGCCGGACGCGAGGCCGCTCACCGTCGCGCGGGCCTGCTCCCACGTCGCCTCGGACACGTCCACGACCGCTTCGACGCCGGGGACCTTCCACGTCCGCCCGGGGTCGGGCCTGCGCTTGCGCGGGACGAGCACCCGGTTGGCGTAGAACGGCTGGCAGTAGCGGGTGGCGCGCTCTCCGTCCGTCATCGTGGTGGACCAGCCGAGGTGCCAGCTGCTGCTCGCCATCTCCGGGACGAACACCGCCCCGGCCTGCCCGAGCCGGTACCCGAACTCGGTGTCCTCGCCGAGGATCATGTCGCCGTCGACCTGGCCCGCGTCGAGGTAGAACTCGCGGTGGTAGGACGCGGACGCCCCGGTGAAGATCCGGGACGCCTGCGCGCCCGCCGCGCGGAGCATGTCGGTCTCTTCGATGAACTTCTCGTAGTGGTGGAGCTCGTAGGCGTCCGACTCGAAGAGCTTCTCGGCCCCGCCGCGCGCCACCGCGTCGTGGACCTCCCGCGGCGTCAGCGCGCCGGGCCGGTAGTCGACGAACCGCTTGTGCCCGACGACGGCGATGTGGTCGGCGAGGTGGTGCCAGCGGAGCTGCGCCTCCACGTTGTCGTGGAAGCAGACCATGTCGGCGTCCAGCCGGACGATCACGTCGCCCTCCGCCGCGAGCGCGCCGGAGCGGTAGGCGTGCGCGCAGCCCCAGCCGCCGGACAGGCTCGGCACGATCCGGCACAGCTCCGGCCGGATCTCCGGCAGCCGCAGCGGCGGGTCGCTGCCGTCGTCGGCGATCACGACTTCGAGCAGGCGCGAGGGGTAGGTCTGCGCGGCGAGCGCGGCGAGCGTCAGGTCGAGCTTGTCCTGCGACCCGTACGCGGGGATCACCACGCTCACCGTCAGGGTGGGCTCCCAGCAGCCGAGCTCCGCCGGCCGGAGAGACCCGTAGTCGTTCTCCTTGACACGAGGCTGCGCGGTCATCGGGCTCCGCCTTTCTGGGGGCCGACCCCCAGACCCCCGGGACGGAGTCCCGACGATCCTCGCTCCGCTCCGGTCATCGGGGCTCCTTGCGTCGTCTCAGGCGGGAGGTCCGACCGTGGGCGGCCTCCAGCAGCTTCGTGCTCAGCGGGGCTCTGAGCTTGCGCCGGAGCCGGTCCGCCTCGGCCTCCCACCGCTCGGCCCGCTTCTTCCAGGTGAGCAGGTCCTCGGTGCGCCGGGAGGGCGGCGCGGCGTCGGCGGCGGGGACGAGGGCCCACTCCGTTCCGTCGATCCAGACCGACCCGTACGTCGCGTAGACGACGTCGTCGAGGTCCTCGCCGTCCGTCCGGACGGCGAGCGCGCGGGCGACGGCGGCGGTCCGCTCGAACCGCGCGACCTTCAGCCCATCGGCCTCGGGCAGCGCGAGCAGGACGGCGCCGAAGTCCTCGGTCTCGGCCAGTTCCAGCAGCCGCTGGAGCGCGTCGAACGTCGGCGCCCAGCCGGGCGGGCAGGTCAGCCGGAACGGCGCGGGCGCGGACGTCGGCGCGGCCTCCTCGGCAAAGGTCACCCGTCCGTCGTGGGCGAACGCGGCGCGGGTCAGCCGCAGGTCGAGCAGCGGGTCGTCGAGCGGGGCGCGGCGCTCGCCGCCCAGCCCGGACCAGGGCCCGACGATCGTCACGGCCGCGTCGGGCAGGGTGCTCGCGAGGACCGCGCCGACGGTGGCGCGCACCTCCTCGTGCGGGCGTCCGCGCGCGTCGACGACGACGTCCACGCACGGGACGAGCCACTGCCGTCCCGTGCCTCGGCGCCGCCAGTCGCGGTGCATCGGCAGCCGGTGGCTCAGGTACGGCTCGTTGTGCCGGGTCAGCCGCTCCTCGTCGCGCATCTGCGTGGAGGGCCCGAGGTGCCAGCTCCGCGCCGCCGGCTCGGGGACGAACACCGCGCCACGCTGCGCCAGCCGGTAGCCCAGCTCGACGTCCTCGCCGAGGACGAGCGAGTCGTCCATCCCTCCGGCGGCCTTGAGCAGGGAGGCGTGGACGGAGGCGGTCGCGCCGACGTGGACGCGGAAGCTGCGCGAACCGTGTTTCCGCAGGCCGTCCGTCGCGTCGATCATGTCCTCGACCCACTCGTGCCGGCGGCTCCGGCCGAGGTCGAACAGCTTCTCCGCCGAGCCGCCCTCGATCGCCTCGAACACCGCCTGTGGTGTCGGCCAGCCCTCGTCCGCTTCGACGAACCGCTTGTAGCCGAGGACGGCGAGGTAGTCGGCGAGGTGGTGCCAGCGCAGTTGGGCCTCGACGTGCTCGGGGAAGGCGATCAGGTCGGCGTCCAGCCAGTGGACGACGTCGCCGTCGGCGGCGAGGGACCCGGTGCGGCAGGCGTGCGCGCGTCCCCAGCCGTCGCCGCCGGTGCGGATCAGGCGCGCCCGCTCCGGGACGATCTCCGGCAGCCGCAGCGGCGGCGCGCTGCCGTCGTCCACGACCACGACCTCCAGCAGCCGGGAGGGGTACGTCTGCGCGGCGAGCGACGCGAGCGTGAGGTCCAGTTTCTCCTGGTTCCCGTAGGCCGGGATCACGACGGAGACGGACAGCCGGGGCTCCCATTCGCCGATCTTCGGCGGCGCCAGGGTCCCGTAGTCGTTGTGCCGGATGCGCGGCGCTTCGGACGTGCTCATCGGACGTCCCCGATCGCGGGCAGGGGGAATCGCTCCGGGGTGATGAAGGAGCTGAACCGGCGTCCGCGCCACTGCCGGGCCGCCGCGCGGAGGAAGTAGGTGACGGGCTGGTTCCAGGTGTGCCCGGCGGCGCGGCGGTGGAGGGCGTAGCCGAGGCTGTGCGCGCCGTAGGTCCGCCCGCCCGCCGCCGTGAGGAGGTCGACGAGCGCCGCGTCGACATGGCGCGGGACGGGCGGGAACCCTCCCACCGCATCGAGGACGGGTCTCTCCATGACGAACGTTCCCCCCGAGATCCAACGGCCCATCAGCTCGGAGCGCGCCTTCCGGTAGATCGTGAGGTCTATCTGCCCCAGATAGACGAACTGAGCATGGCATCCGACCAGCTCAGCACCGCTGTAGCCGGACGCGAGCAGCATGTCGGCGAGGAAGTCCGGGCCGTACCAGTCGTCGTCGTCCCATTTCGCCACGTACCGACCGGAGGCCCGTGCGACGCCGAGGTTGAGCGCGACGCCGAACGGGACGTCGGCGGGCACCTCGACGACCGTGAACGGCCGGTCGAAGGCGGTGACCGCCGCCTTCACCTCGGGCAGGTCCGCCGGAATCCCGTGCAGGGTGAGGACGACCTCCAGGTCGACGTCCCGCTGCGCGGCGATCTGCCCCAGCGCGAACCCGAGGAACTCCGGGCGGCGCGTGCACAGCACGACCGACGCGGTCGGCCGGGGCGGGACCGGCAGCCCGGCCGCCAGGGCGAGGCTCCGCCAGCGCGCCTCGGTCGAATGGCCGCGCAGCGCCGCCCGGCGGAGCCGCACGCTGTGCTCCTCCCGGCGCAGGTCGTCGGCCATGTCCGCGGTTGCGATCAAGGCGGCGGTGAGGTCGCCGCCGAGCGCCATCGCCCAGGGCGGCACCTGCTCGGCGCGGAGCGGGACCCCGGCGGCGGCGAGCCCGGCGACGACCCGCGCGGTCGCGAGAGGGCGGGCGCCCGTCCCCCAGTCGACGGTCACGGCGCGCACCTGGCGGAGCCGGTCGACGTCGGCGTCGGTCACGGCCCCCGACTCCGGGAACAGCACGAGGTCGTCCGAGCCCGCCCGGACGCACCAGCGGTCACCCACCAGGGTGAGCACCGCGTCCCCGAGCTTCGGGTCGGTGACGAAGCCGGTCGGGTTGACCGAACGCTCGTCGACCGGCGGGACGGCGTCCATCTCGTAGAGGGTCCCGCCGCCGGACGACGGCCGGTCGATCACGATCTCGACCCTCGGATCAGACCATTCGCCGGGATCCGGGGACGTGCGGAGCACGACGTCGGCGGGCGGAGGGCCGTCCGGGTTCCCGAGCGGGCCGCGCGGCGTCGTCGGCGTCGCGCCGGGATCGCCGGGACGCCAGTGCGACGCCCCAGGCCCGGCCAGCGCGACCCGCGGGCCCGGGACCGGCCGGAGCCGGTGCCCGCCCTGCCCGCGCACGAGCGCGGCGACCGACTCCCCCACCGGGCGCGGCCCGGCGAACGCGATCTCCACGACCCACTCGCCCGCCTTCCCGCGCCGCGCCTGGAAGGAGAGCGATCCGGGAACGGACGCCGGGAGGAAGGGCCGGTCGGCGGACGACACCGCCACCGCGACCACGTGCCGCGCCGCCTTCGGAAGCAGCGCCGCGAGGGACGCCGCGCGGCGGAGGTCGGTGAAGGTGCGGGCGAGCACGGCGACCGTCCCGGAACCGCCGTGGTCGGCGGGTTCCTCGGCGGCGTCCAGGTCGACGACTCCGCCGGGGGCCAGTTCGCGGACGGCCGCCTCCTCCTCCGGACGGAACCCGATCGCGAACAGCGACGACGGCGGCGGTTCGGCGAGGACGCCCCGGATCAGCTCCGGGATCATGTCGTCCGCCGGGTGAACACGTGCGCGCCCTTCTCGAACGGCAGGACGGTCCGCTCGATCTCGGGGTGCTCGGCCAGCCACCGGTCGCTGACGGCGGTCTCCTCGGCGCGGCGCGAGTCGTCCAGGACGATCACCGCGTCCGCCGCGCACCGCGGCAGCAGCAGCGGGACCGCCGGGTAGCGGGCCTGCGGGCCGGTGGCGGCCGGGGGGCCGTCCACGAAGAGGACCCCGATGTCGGCGAGGTCTTCCAGCGCCTCGACGGAGTACCAGGGGTAGGCGCGGTCGCCGGACGTCCAGTCGGCGAGCGGGGCGCTGCGGATCTCGACCACGCCGTCCAGGCCGTGCGCGCGGATCAGCTCGCGGGACAGCTCCCCGTACCGCTCGTCGTGTTCGAGGCACACGACCCGCGCGGACGCGAGCTGCTCGGCGAAGTACCCGAGCCACACGCTGGACGACCCGCTCCCGCACTCGACGATCAGCTTCGGCCGCCGCCGCGCGACGGCCTCGGTGAGGTGGCGCAGGACGTCCGGGGACGCCGCCCAGCCGCGCAGCGGCGGCATCGGGGCGCGCGGCCGGACGAGGCTCCGCAGGTCGATGTACGCCTCGAGCTGGTCGTAGCGGGCGGCGCTCGTCCGCTCCAGGTCCGCGAGGCCGGTGGACACGGCGGACACCTCGCCGCTGAGCTTGTCCAACCGGGGTCGCAGCCCGTCGCCCACCGCCGTGGTCACGGACGCGAGCCGCTCGTCGAGGCCGATCAGCCGACGCGTGACGATCGACGCCCAGCGTCTGGCCCGGCGCAGCACGATGAGGACCGGCACCGCCGCCGCCGCGGATACGCCGACGGCGGCCGTGAGCCACGCCGCGTTCACGCCATCGAGCATCCGGACAGCCTTTCCGTGCGAAACCTGCCGCCTCGTAGTATCGAGCGGCACACGGGGCGCAATGGGCGGATGCGGCCATTGCCGAGTTACCTTTCACGAGCTATTCGCCCGTTATTCACCGGCGGCGGATGGCGACCGAAGTGTTCGCGGGAAGCCCGTCCACCAGCACGAATGCGGCCGGGTCGAACTGCCGCGGCTGGAAGCGCAGCACGCCCCGCGCACCGCCCGGACGCCACACCAGTTCCCCGCCGTCGCGGCGCAGCACGAATACGTCGATCGGCCCGAACCGCGTTTTCGCCGAGGCGGCGGCGAAGGCCGCCGGGTCGGTGGTCCGGGAGAGCCTGGTCAGCTCGGCGAAGCGGTCGTCCCAGCGGGTCGGGCCGCCGGCGGAGCCGCGGTCGACGGCGATGTACCCGCGCCAGGGCAGGAACGCGAACAACTGCTCGTCGGACGACAGGGTGCGGGGCCGGGCGTCCGTCCCGAGGACGTTCTCGACCGCGCGCCGCACCGGCTCGACGGGGAACCAGGTCGGGGCGCCCGCCTGCGCGGCTTCGCCGCTGAACTCGGAACGGCGGCCGTCCGGGAGCGGCTGGACGTGGGCGCGGGCGGCCTGCCGGTTCTGCGGCCCGGCGGCGGCGAGGTCGGGGACGGCGACGCCGTCGCGTCCCGGCGTCCAGTGCGTGACGGGCATGTTGAGCTGCCAGTACGTGTACCCGGTGAAGACGAGGACGACGGCGGCGACGGCGGTCCCGCCGCCGCGCGGGAAGGGCGTCGCGGCCCGCCGCGCCAGCGCCGGGGCGGCGTGGACGGCGGTGAGCGCGGCGGCGGCGAGCAGGCACGCGGACACCAGCGGGAACACGTAGTGCAGCAGCCCGGTGTGCCCGGTCGTGACGAACCGCGCCATGCTGATCAGGTAGTAGCCGTACGCGCCGAGCACCACGGCGAGCAGCGGCGTCGCCCACCACGCCGTCCGGCGCAGCCAGACGAGGCCGACCGCCCCGGCCGCCTGCGCGACGCCGAGCGGAGTCATCGCGAGGAACGGGAGCGGGTTGGACGAGATCGCGCTCGACTCGTAGGTGTCGGCGACCTGCTGCCCGCCGTGCAGCATCGCCCACCCGTACGGGACGACGTACCACGACGACACGGCCAGCATCACGGCGACGACGCGGCCGACGTGCCACGCGTACGCGCGGCGGTCGTCCTCGCCGCGCCAGGTCAGCCACACCAGCGCGAGGATGCCGGGCGCCGCGTACACCAGGTAGCCGAAGTGGACGAGCGCCGCGAGGCCCCCGGCGAGCCCGGCGGGCAGCCAGTGCAGGCGCCCGCGCGGCGGCTTCGCGACCGCGAGCAGGAGCAGCGGGACGACGACCGCGAGGGACAGGACCTCGTGCGCCTTGTCCGGCTTGCCGAACGCGGCGAGGCCGAGCGCGGCGATAGCGAGCGCCGCGCCCGGCGAGGTCAGCCGCGACCACAGCAGGAACGCCGCGACGACCGACGCGGACACGACGAGGATCAGCGCGGGCGCGACCATCCGCCACGCCGGGACGTCCAGGACCAGCGCGGACTTGCCGATCAGCCAGGGCAGCAGCGGCGGGTACTCGGAGGGGACGCCCGCGACGATGCCGTCGGCGCTCGCCGAGCCGACCGTGTAGCGGGTGGCCATCGCGGCCATGCGTCCGGCGTCGCCGTAGACGCCTCCCGCCGGGAAGGGCGTGCCCTGCCAGGCGGTGCGCAGGAGCAGGACGGTCCAGGCGGCGAAGAGGCCCGCCGCCGCGCCGGTGATCGCGGGACCGCCGCGCCGCCAGAGCGCGAGGCAGGCGGCCAGCGCGGTCGCGGCGCCGCCGATCGCGAGCGGGACGTCGGCGTCCGCCTGCCGGAACGGGTCCAGGCCGAAGGCGGCGGGCGCGGCGGCGGCGAGCGGCGCGGCGACCGCCCAGACGGGCACCGCCGACAGCACGCCCACCCGGCGCCGCCGCCTCGGCTCCTGCGCGGCCCGCGGCTCCTGCGCGGCCCGCGGCTCGTCGCCGACCGGCTCTTCGTCCTGCTCGTCGACACCCAGCGCGGGTTTCACGGTCGCGGCCCCCCGGCACGCCACGAGGATGGGGTGCACATGCTGCCACAGGCGGTGTGCCTCCGGACGCTACGGCGATTAAAACGGTCCATGAACACGAGTCGCCGACGTGATCAGCAAAAATGCGCTTCATCCCCGATTCTCCGAGTTGCTCGGACGGAATTCGGGATTGGTCGGATGGGGCTACAGTCGTGGTCACGCCCGTCAAGAGAAGTGGGTCGAGTTTCCGTTCGGCCCCGCGTCGCGCTTCGGGCGTCCCGGTACCAAGGACGGCTCAGAATGGATCCCTACACCGCACGCTCGCCCCGTTCCCGCCGCGACCGGATCAGTGTCGCGGCGGCCGTCGCGCTCGGCGCGGGACTGCTTCTCGGAGGCGGCGGCTGGGCGCTCATCGCGAATGGCGATGAATGCGCGCGTGATGAGGCGTCGCTGGTCGTGAAGGCCGATCCGGCGATCGCGCCGGCGGCGTCCGCGCTCGCGGCGCGGGAGGGGTCCGGCCGGTGCGCCGCCGTGAGGGTCGTGGCTGAGTCGTCCGCCGACACGGCCGCCGCGATCTCCGCCGGGCGGAACGTCCCCGACGTCTGGATCCCGGACTCGGAGTTATGGCTCGACCTCGCGCGGGGCGGGCCGTCCGGGCGCACCGTCCTCGGACGGTCGGCGTCCGTGGCCGTCTCGCCGCTGCTGTTCGCCTATCCCCCGGACGAAGGCGCGCCGGACGACCGGACGTGGGCCGGCCTCCTCGCCGCCCTTCCGGACGGGACGGACGCCGACCGGTCCGAAGCGGGGAACGACCTCGTGGTGCGGGTCCCGGACCCCGCGCGGACGGCGTCCGGGATGGCGTCCTTGCTCGCGCTCCAGGACTCCATCGGGCAGGGGCAGGGATTCACCTCGCTCAAGCGGTTCGCCGCGACGCTCCGCACGATCGAGACGCTGGACCCGGACGAGGACCCGCGCGCCGCGCTGAGCGACCCCGCCGAGGGCGCGTCCGGGCAGGTCGCCGTGGTCTCGGAGCAGCAGGCGACGCGCTGGCCACCGGGGCGGCCCGGCACGGTCTACCCGGCGTCCGGCACGCCCGCGCTGGACTTCCCCTTCACCGTCACCACGGCCGACCTCGCCGGGCAGCGGCGCGCGGACGATCTCCTCCGCCGCTTCCGGTCCCCGTCCGGCGTCGCGGAACTGAACCGGCGCGGGCTCCGCGGCAGCCGGACTAAGGCGGCCGGAGGGGCACTCTCCACGCCGCTGCCGCGCATCCTCCCGCTGGCGAGCCCCGGCGCGGCGTCCCGGATCCAGCAGACGTGGCGGAGCTTCAAGCAGGAGATCAACGTGCTCGCGCTGGTCGACCCGTCCGGCCCGGCCGGAACGGCGATGACCGGCGCGGCCTGGCGCGACGCCATCCGCCCTGGCGGGACCCGCCTGGACGCCATGCTGGTCTCCCTGAACCGGGGCCTCAACCTGGTCGGGGACGACTCGGAGTTCGGCCTGTGGACGACGTCCGGCGAGGCGCACCGCCCCTACCGTCCGGTCGCCGGGATCGGCGGGCTGGGCGGCCGCACCCGGACGACGGGCACCACCCACCGGCTCGTCCTGGAGCAGCGGCTCAACGCGATCCGCCCCCGGCGCGCCCGCGACGGCGCCATTTACGAATCGGTCGTCGCCGCCTATCAGGAGATGAAGCGCCGCTACGACGGCGACCAGATCAATGTGGTGCTGGTGCTCACCGCGATGGGCGCGGACGGGCGTCCGCCCGCGCAATTCGGAAAGGCGCTCGAACGGCTGCGGCGGCAGGTCGATCCCGCGCGCCCGATCGTCTTCGTGGTCGTCGGTTTCGGCAGCGGGCTCGACCCGGGGCTGAAACAGCTCACCGGGGCGGTGCAGGGGCAGTCGTTCCAGATCAGGAACCCGGAGGGAATCGAGGAACTGTTCCGGAACTCCGACCTGATGCGCGTCTGCAGCCCGCCCCAGTGCTGACCCCCGCCGTGCCGACCCCCGCCGTGCCGACCCCCGCCGTGCCGACGATTGCCGGGCAGCGTCCCGACCGCGCGCGGCTCGGCGTGGCGTTCCGCGTACTGCTCGTGCTGCGGGGCCTGGTGCTCGCCATGACGGTCCTGCTCGTCCCGGACGGCTGGCGCGACACGGCACTGATGCTCGCGGTCGCGGCGGTCGGCGCGGGAACGGCCGCCGCCTGCCTGGCCTGGCGCGGCGTCCTGTCCCTGCTGCTGCGCCATCCGGCGCTGTGGTGCCTGGACGCCCTGCTCATGTGCCCGGTGCTGCTCGCCGCCGGGGCGGGCGGGCCGTATTTCGCGGTCACCGTCCTCACGTCCGCGATCGCCGGGGTGCTGTACGAATGGCGGGCGGTGCTGGTCGTCTGCGCGGCGCAGACGGCGCTGTTCTTCGCCGCCGCTGCGGGCGGGACCGGGCCGGACGCCGCCCCGCCCGTCCTGATCGGGCTGCCCGCCTTCTACCCGCTCGCGGCCTGCGCCGGGGTGGCGCTGCGCCGGTTCCTGGACGACTACGCCGTCCTCGAGGAACGGCACCGGGACGCGGCGGCGGCGCTCTCGGCGGAGCGGTCCGCGGCGGAGGAGCGCGCCCGGCTGGCCCGCGAGATGCACGACTCGCTCGCCAAGACGCTGCAGGGGATCAGCATGTCGGCCGAGGCGCTGCCGGTGTGGGTCCGCCGGTCGCCTGAGCAGGCCGAGGCGGACGCCCGCGCCATCGTCGCCGGGCTGCGGGTCGCCGCCCGGCAGGCCCGTGACCTGCTGGCCGACCTGCGCGACGACCTGTACCGGTGGCCGCTCGACGGCGCGCTCGCCGCCGTCGTCGCGCAGTGGAGCGCGCGGACCGGCATCGCCGCTGTCATGCACCTCCCCGACGCGGTCGGCGGGTACGGCGCGACGGCCGTCCGGCACGAGATCGTCTCGATCGTCCGGGAGGCGCTCGCCAACGTCGAGCGGCACGCGGACGCGCGGAACGTCACGGTGAGCGGCTCCGCCGACGCAGCGTGCCTGGCGCTGGCCGTCCGCGACGACGGGCGCGGCTTCGTCCCTCCCCCGGACGGACGGCTGGACCTGCTGGCCCGCGACGGCCACTACGGCCTGGTCGGCATGCGCGAGCGCGCGCACCGGATCGGCGGGCGGCTCACCGTGGACGGCGCACCGGGCCGGGGCACGACGGTCCATCTGCTGGTCCCGGCGGGCGACGACGACGGGCGCGCGCCGTGACCGCCGGGCCGCCGCCGCGGATCCGCGCGCTGGTCGTCGAGGACAACCCGATCGTCCGCAGCGGGCTCGTGACGCTGCTGCGCGCCGCCGACGTCGAGGTGGTCGGCGAGGCCGTGGACGGACGCCACGCCATCGAGCTGGCCGGGCGGCTCCGCCCGGACATCGTGCTGCTCGACGTCCGGATGCCGGTCCTGGACGGCGTGGCCGCCGCCGGGCCGCTCAGCCGCGTCGCCAAGGTGCTGATGCTGTCCTACGCCACGGACGCCGGGCTGATCGGCGACGCGATCCGCAACGGGGCGTCGGGGTACCTCGTCCACGGCGCGTTCGACATGCCCGAGCTGGTCGCCGCGATCCGCGACACGGTCGGCGGGCGGGCCAGCCCGCTGTCGCCCGCGGCGAGCACGGCCGTCGTGGAGGCGCTCCGCCGAACGCCCTCCGCCGGGGGGACGCCGCCCGGCCGGGACGAATTCGGCCTCACATCGCGCGAGAGCACCGTCATGGACCTCATCGCCCGGGGCCGCACCAACGCCGAGATCGCCCGCGCCCTGGTCATCTCCGAATTCACGGTGAAGAACCACGTGAGCCATATCTTCGCGAAACTCGGGGTCGGGACGCGCGGCGCGGCCATCGCCCGGTGGCTGCGCACGGACGAATCCCCGCCGACAGATCCTCGACAGAAATGAGAAAGGCGGTCTCGCGACACTTCTCAGGTACGCAGTTCCGCACCTGAGAAAGGAGCAAGAAATGCAGTCCACGAAACTGGCCCGAACGGTGGGCGTCTCCGCGCTGGCGCTGACCGCGCTCGCCACCCCGGCCATGGCCGAGGCGCCCCCGGCGGCCCCGGCGTCGCACGTCACCGTCAAGCAGGCGGGCGCGGGGACCCCGGCCGCGACGCCCCTCAGCACCCGGCGGCTGAGCAAGCGGTGCACCCGGCCGCGCGACAAGCGGTTCACCGTCTCGTACTCGCCGGGCCGCGCGTCCACGACCTTCTATTTCAACAACCACTGCTCCCACAAGAGCTACATCAAGATCAAGGTCCACGTCCCGGGGACCGGCAACGTGACCGCGTGCATCCGCGTCAACCCCCGGACCCACGGACGCAAGAAGATCTGGCACGTCGGCGGAAGCGTCGGCCGCGTCCGGCTCGCCCACTGCTGACCCGCCCCGTTCCGTTCTCCGGATCCGCCGAGCCGGCCGAGCGCCGGCTCGGCGGCATGCCGGAAGCCCTTTCATCGCCCGTCGGCGCGGGAGGCGACGGAGACGAGTTCGCCGCGGAGAATTCGCCGGTGAATTTCGCTGATCGAGGCTCCCGGCTCCACGCCGAGATTCCCGACCAGTCTCCTGCGAACCACCGTGTAGCGTTCGAGCACGTCGCCCTGCCGCCCGCAGCGGTAAAGGGCGACCATGAGAAGGCTCGCGATCCGCTCGTCCAAAGGATGTTCGTCGGCGAGCCCCGCCAGGAACGGCACGGTTTCGGCGTACCGCCCCAGCCGCAGCCTCGCCTCGGCGCACGCCAGCATCGCCGACAGCCTTTCCTGCTCCAAGGTCGTGCGGACCCGTTCGGCCCACGTCCCCGGAATGCCCGCGAGCGGGGCGCCCCGCCAAAGCCCGATCGCCTCGTCGAAAAGGCGCGCCGCCTCCGCGCCGTTCCCCGCCTTCTCGCGCGCCTGGCCCACGACGTCCCGGAAGCGCTGAACATCTACCGCATCGGGCGCGGTGAGCAGCACGTATCCACCGCACCGCCGCACCACCCGATCCCTCCCCTCGATCCCGAACGCCGCCCGTAACCGCGCCGCGAGCGTGTAGAGCGCCGCCCGCGGATGGCGGGGGAGGGACTCGTCCCAGATCCGGTCGATGAGCGTCGCGTAGGGAATCACCTGGTTCGGTTCCCAGGCCAGCACCGCGAGCAGTCCTTGTGTCCGCGCCGACCTCAGCGGCGCCTCGCCTTCCCCGAATCGCGCGATCACCGACCCCAGCAGTCGCACTTCCACGGCCACTCCCCTAGCGTTCCGGCACGGTCACCGCTCACCTTGGGGGCTGCGCCACCGCACGGTAAAGGTGCCGGAGAACCATCTGGCCGGACGCGAAAACGAGCCGATAGTGCCGTGGCACTACGCCCCCCGGTCCGGATGAAATGCTCGCGCGCCCGGCGGACATCTCCCCGTCATCCGTCCCCGGCACGCGGAGGAGATGACTTGGGAAACGAACGATCGGCCCGGTTCGAGGAGCTGTACGCGGCCCACCTCGGACACGTCACCGGCTACGTGCGCAGGCGCACGGACGACCCCGACGACGCCGCGGACGCGATCGCCGAGACCTTCCTGGTCGCCTGGCGCCGCCTCGACGACGTCCCACGGGACGGCTCCGCCCGCTTCTACCTCTACGGGGTCGCGCGGCGGACGCTCGCCAACCAGCGGCGCGGGGAACGGCGGCGCCGGGCCCTCGCCGTCCGGATCGGCCAGGACCTCGCCTGCGACCTGGCGGCGGAGCCCGTCCCCGACCCGGAACGCCCGGAGATCGCCGCCGCCTTCCGCGCGCTGGCGGACGCCGACCGGGAGCTGCTCGGCCTCGCCACCTGGGAGGGGCTCGACCCCGGCGAGATCGCCGCCGTGCTCGGCGTGTCCCGCAACGCGGCCCGGATCAGGCTGCACCGGGCCCGCCGCCGCTTCGCCGCCGAGCTGGAGCGCCGCGCCGCCCGCCCCGCCGTCCACGCCCCCGCCGCACGCTCGAAGGGAGAGCCCGCATGAACAACGACCTGGACGCGCTCGTCCGCCACGCCGCCCCGCTCAGCGACGAGGAGGCCGTCCGCCCGGTGCGCGCCGAGACGCGCCGCGCCCTGCTCGCCCAGATCACCGCCGAGCCGACGACGGCTCCCCGCCGCGCCCGCCGCTGGAGCCTCGGCCTCCCGCTCGTCGCAGCCGCGGGGGCCTGCGCCGTCGCCGGAGCCCTGGTCCTCGCACCCTGGCACTCGGAGAAGGACACGCGGGTCGTCCCGTCCCCGGGCCGCCCCGGAACCTTCGCCCCGAGGCCCGTCGCCGCACTCAGCTTCATCCACCACAAGCGCTACATCGAAGTGAAGATCAAGGACCCGGACGCCGACCCGGAGCGCTACCGGAAGGAATTCGCGGCCCAGGGCATGAGGATCGAACTCACAATGGTCCCGGCGTCCCCGAGCGTGGCCGGTCATGTCGTGATGCAGGACGGCGGCGCGTCCATCAAACCGATCGTGTCCAAGGGCTGCTATTCCGGGGGCGGCGGCGACACGTGCGTCAGCGGCCTGCGCGTCCCGATCGGCTTCAAGGACGAAGCGCAGATCGCGATCGGACGCCCCGCGCGGCAGGGCGAGAAGTACAACTCCACCAACAGCGCCTTCACACCAGGCGAAGCGCTCCACTGCGTAGACATCCGCGGCCTGACCGTCGACGCAGCCCTGCCCCGCATCCAAAAGCGCCACGTGAAAGCCACGGTCTTCAACTACGACAGCGAAGGCCCCGCAGGCTACGTCAACGTAGGCCGCGAAAAGATCCCCGGCAACTGGTACGTCCTAGACGCCGAACCCTGGGCCCCCGGCGAGGTAATGCTGTTCGTCCAAAAAGCCCGCCCAACCACCAAACCCCAAAACAACCGCCTATTCCAAGACTGCCCCTAATTCTACCGAACCGACCCCGAAGACGTGTTCACCGTCACAACAGCAAACGGTGGCACAAGTGCAGTCGCACCCCACAGGACAACCACAAAACAGCTCGTCATAAGGCGGAGTGTTGTTACAACAACCCACAGAACTACCTCTCTGATAAACGAAGGGACGGCACCGCCGGGACCCGGGCGCGCCCACCGGCGGCGCCGCCCCAACTCAAGGACCGGGGCAGCAAAGCAACCAGTTCACCGAGGCGAACCTCACTCGGCTCCTCAAACAGATACGGACCAGCGGCCCCCCAGGGACAACCGCTCACAGGCCCGGGCCCTCCCAACCATGCCGCACACGATCCCCTCAGGCAGGAAACATTGACCAACCGCGCGTCCTCGATACCGCGAAAGGCCCCGCCCAGTCCGCGTCGTATGGCAGGGCTTTCGCACCGTGGACCCACGGAGGGCATCGCATTCCCGGCGTGCTTCGGCCAGTTCGAAGGCGAGCAGGGCGAGGCGCTCGGCGGCCTCGTCCGCGTCGCAGCCGAGCCGCAGGCCCGCATCTGGGCCGCTGCCCCAGCGGTACACACCGAGAACGTCATCCCACATGACACGGCGGGGCCCGTTCACCCGGTAGTGGACACGCATGTACTGGGTCGGCACGACGCTCCCCACTCCGCCCTCCATCTCCGGGGTGTGGTGGACGCAGGCGGCGTCCACCTTCGGCGCGCGGCCCCGGACGGCTTCATACAGCGGGTCCAGCCGACCGTAGAGCTGGGTCATCGATCTCCCTCGTCTCGTTCGTTCTTCGGGTTGTGCTGTGCCGGAAGGGCGGCGCGGCCAGGACCGGGGGGCGGGGTCGACCGGCGGCGCCGCCCTAGCTCAACGGCGCAGTTCCCGCGCGACGTCGGGCGGCTGCGCGTCGATCCCCTTGCCGGGCTCGTTGCGCCAGGCGCGGCCGGGCTCAGCCATCCGCGCGGCCAGTTCCTCACCCGCCACGCGCAACTCGTCGGCGATCCGCGACGAGACGCACATCCAGGCCAACTCGCACCACCGCTCGTGCTCGACGATCCGCGCGCCGTCCTGCTGGGAGACCGCGCGCCACGAGCCGTCCGGCAACTCGTACACCGCGAACCCGGCGATCTGCCGCTCGGCCTCACGCGCGAGGCGCGCCGCGCTCACCGCTCACCCTCCGTGCCCTCGCCTATCCCGGCCTCGACGCGCGGCAGCCGCAACAGCAGCAGCGCCAACTCCTTGGGATCATTGCCGCGCACCTCGGTGATGGCGGCGGACCGCTCGGCGTAGTCGACGTAGCTGCGCTGCCCGTGCCAGACCGGACGGCTTTCGCACACCTCGAACGCCCACTCAGGGAACCACTTGCGCAAGGAGGTCAGGTGCTCGATGCGCTCGACGTACGGCAGCGCGTCCTTGCCGGACGCCAACGCAGCCAAATCGATGGCCTGGGACATGAGCCGCCCCAGATAACCGGGGAGCCGGGCCTCGACCACCGAGTGTCCGCCGGTCCACTTCTCGGACGGTTCGCGAACGGCCAACCACGGGACGGGCCTGCTCTCGACGTGGTCGATCTCCCAGCCCGGATTCTCACGGCGGAGCCGGTCCATAGTCTCGGATGTGGTCATCGGCAGCCGGACCTCGTTTCCGGTCGGGCCCCGGAACACCTGGCGTTCGCCCGCCGACCGGGGCCGTCTTCACGTCTTGTGACGACTTCCGCACACAACGAGACCGCTTCCGGGGTTAGCGTGTGAAGAGTTGTCCGTTGACCGCCCGGCGCGGGCAACGGCCAACATGTGTCCACACCGGGGCGAAACGGTGGGAAGCGAAATGAGCGGCGAGTCATTCGGCGAGGCACTTCGCGAACTCATGACCGAGCGCGGCATCGGCGTCCGCGCCCTGGCCAGACAGGTGCCCTGCAACCCCGGCACAATCTCCAAGCTCTGCCGGGACGAGCGGGGCACATCCGAGGCGATGGCCAAACGACTCGACGCGATTCTCGGGAGCGACGACCGCCTCCTCGCCCTCTTCAAGGCGACGACAGGCACCGTGAATGCCAGAGTCGCTGACGGCGGCGACAATGAGGACGTGGAACGCCGAACCCTGCTTGGTCTCATGGCGGCCGCCGTCACCGCCGGTTCGATGGGACGTGACGCTGAGCTGCTGCGTGGCGCGTTCGAGACTGCGGTCGCCGCTGACGCCAGTGATCGGGACGCCGACACGTGGGAGCGTGTCGCCTTCGACTACGCGAATGAAGTCGGATGGGCTCCCGCTGCGGAGCTTCAGCCGGAACTGGCGGCGGACTTCGCGGAGTTGACCAGGCTTGTGCCGACCGCTCCGAAACCCGCCCGGGTCCGGCTCATCCATGTGGCCGCCCAAATCGCGGCGCTCATGGCCATCAACCTGACCAACCTCGGGGACGGACGGTCCGCGCGACGCTGGTGGCGCACCGCCGCCCGGGCCGCCGACCAGACCGGCGACCACGCCGCGGCCGCCCGCATCCGGGGCCGCGCCGCCGTCATCTCCCTCTACACCGAGACGCCCCGCCTTTCGGTCATCGAGGCGGCCGAGGAGTCGATCATGGTGGGGCGCGGCGATCCCGGCGGCGTCGTCAACGGGCACGCGGCCAAGGCTCAGGCTTTCGCCGAACTCGGTCGGCACGACGAAGCCAAGGATGCTCTCGATGACCTGCGCGGTGTGTTCGAGCGGCTACCGGAGTTCGTCCGGACGGACCGAAGCAGTTGGGGCTGGTCCGCTGGCCGCCTCCACTTCGTCACCAGCTTCGTCCACACTTGCGCCGGAAATCTGGAGCCGGCGATGGACGCGCAGGACGCCGCGCTGGCCGTCTGCTCGGACCGTGGCTGGAAGTTCCGCAGCCAGATCGAGATGCACCGGGCCGGAGCGCTGATCCGCGCTGGAGATGTCGACGAGGGGGCCCGCCACATGACCCGCGTGCTGGAGCGGCTCCCAGCCGAGTGGCGTGGCGACAGGCTCGTGCAGGGCAGTGCGGTTACCTCGCTGCGGCTCGCGGGAGCCGGGCAGGCCGGGCGGCCCTCGCTGCAGCAGGCACGTGAATTACTCAAATCGGCAGGAGACCGATGATCTCGGACCTCACCTTCACCCGCCACGATCCCGCCGACGCGCAGGAGATCCTCGACACGGTCATCGTGCCGATCTACGTCGCGTCGCATCAGGACGTGATCGACCAGCCGTTCTATTCCGCGGAACGGTTCGCCGAACGGTTCCCCGGCTACGCCAAGGTGCCCGGGTTTCAGATCGTCGTCGCTCACATCGACGGGCGGCCGGTTGGGCAGGCGTTCGGATGCACCTTGTCAGAGAGAACGCGCTGGTGGAACGGGCTGACCACGCCCGTCCCGGACGGGTTCACCGTCGAGACCGGGTCTCGGACGTTCGCCTTTAACGAGCTGATGGTCGTCCCGGAGTGGCAGGGCAAAGGGGTGGCGCACGCCCTGCACGACGCCCTGCTCCGCGGACGGGCCGAGGAGCGGGCGACGCTGCTGGTTCGGGAGGACAACGAGTCGGCGCGGCGGGCCTATGCGCGGTGGGGGTGGCGGAAGGTCGGGAAAGCTCAGCCGTTCCCTGACTCCCCTCATTTCGACGTGATGATCGTCGATCTGCCACTCGGTTCCGCCGGACTGTAGCGCTATCGGGAGACTACTGAGCGTGGAGGTGGCTACTCTCTGCCACCATTAGTTCTCATTTTTCACACTTATGCACTAGGGTCCCGTGATCAGGCGGGTCGTGGACGGCCCGTTGTCTTGCCCGGTCTCGGAAACGGCAGCTCCCAACGACCACCCCAGGGAGGTCACATGCACGGGGACCTGGAAGCCCTCTACGACGCCCACGCCCACCGCCTGTACGCGCACTGCTGGTCGCTGGTCGGCGACCGCGGCGCGGCGGACGCACTGCGCGACACGCTCACCGAGGCGGTGCGACATACGCCGCAGGGCGAGCTGGTGCTGTTCCTGCACCACGTGGCCCGGACGGTCTGCTCCGAGCGCGGCGCGTTCAGCCGCGGCGGGCACGCCGTGTTCGCTGAGGCCGACACCGACCCGCTGCTGAACGCGGCGGGGCGTCTGGCCGCTCACCACCGCGAAGCGCTGCTGCTGGCCGCGGGCGAGTGGCTGGACGTCCGCGACATCGCCCGCGTCGTCGGCATCGCGCCCGGCGCGGTGCGCGAGCGGCTGCACGAGGCGCGCACCGGGCTGGAACGGCTCGTCCTGGACGCGCTCATGCGCGGCGCCGCCGACCCCGCCGAGCACATGGACGTCATCGCCGCGTTCGAGCAGGGACGGCTCCCGCACCTGCTGGCCCGCCGCGCGCCCGGCCTGGCGCCCGCCCCGGTCCGCGACCACGTCCTCGGCGCGGACGACGAGTACGGCGAGGACGACGTGATCGGTGACGAGCCCGCGACGCCGGGCCGTCCGCTCGTCGTGATCGGCTCCGACGGCGCCGACCGGGGGCGCGGCCGTCGCCGCCGGACGCTCAAGGGCGTCGGCGGCGTGGCCGGGGTCGCCGCGACGGTCGCGGTCGGCCTGCTGATGACGTGGCCGTCCGCCGACGAGGGCACGGTCAACGCGCTCGGCCCGCCCGACGGCAGCACCCGTCCCGGAACCACGGGCGGGATCGACGGCGGGACGGAGCGGCCCGGCGCCACGCCGACGACCGGTGCCCCCGACCCGAGGCCGACGACCGGGAAGCAGAAGCCCGCCACCGACGAGCCGCCGCGTGCGAGCGGCGGGAACGCGACCGGGCTGCAGAAGTCCCCGGAGCGCGAGACGCCGTCCACTCCGCCGCCGGACGCGCGGCAGAAGCCGCCCCCGCCCACCTCGGCTCCGCCCAAGCAGCAGCAACCGCCGCCGCCGGACGACGGCGCCCACCGGGACAGCCCGCTCAAGCCGGTCACCGACATCGTCGACCACCTCGCTACCCCGATCCTCAGCGGGTTGGCGGGCCAGTAGCCGGCGGACGCCGGTCAGGGGCCCGCGAAGACGCCCGCGGCGGCCAGGACGTCGCGGGCGACGGCCGGGTCGCCGCTCGTCTCCGCGCGCACGTCCGCCGGGTCGCGGCGCCCTCCGGCCAGGAAGCAGAACTCGACGACGTCCATCCTGACCTGGACCGATGGACGAGCATCGACGGCGTCGCGGCTCAGCGGGAGCGTCCAGCGGCCGCCGCCCGGGCCGTCCAGGATCAGGCACAGCAGGCCGTCGGGGTGGTCGCGGCCCGTGAGCGCGAGTGCCCTCGGCAGGCTCCGCGCGCTGAGGTCGGCGATCGGGTGCAGGTGCTCGGCGGGCGGCGGCGGCAGGGACCGGCCCGTCGCGCGGGCGATGTCGTCGGCGTGGATCCAGGTCTCGGCGGCGCGTGCCGTGAGGTGGTGCCTGACGCGCATGGGGAAGCCGCCCACCTCGACGCGGCGGTCGGCGTCGGTCTCGGCGAGGCGGTCGCACAGAGCGTCCGCCTGGCGCCGCCACGTCCGGCGGGCGTCGGCGGGCGCGGGACGGCGGCCGACCGCGTCCTCGGTGCGGGCGAGCAGCTCGTCCATGGTCGACGCGCCGCCCTCCATCGCCTCCCCGAGCAGCCCGTCGGTGGCGGTGAGGTGGACGACGAGGTCGCGCGCGTCCCAGTCGCCGGCGGCGCGGGCCTCCCACTCGGCGTCGTCGAGCCCGCCGACCAGCGCGTCGAGCATCGCGACGAGCGCGGCGTAGGGACGGGCGAAACCGGGCGCCGGACGAGCCGGAGGACGGCGCGACAGCGCGGCGCGGAGGGTGCGCGCCCGCAGGTCCGGCGACGGCTCGGTCGTCATGGGGCGCCCTCCTCCTCGGCCAGGGCGTCGGCGATGGTGCGCAGCCCGGAGCGGATCCTCGATTTGACCGTACCCTCCGGTAAGCCCAGCTCGATCGCCGCCTGCCGGTACGTCCGCCCCCGGTAGTAGGCGAGCTCGACCGCCTCCCGCAGGCGCTGCGGCAGGGCCGCCACCGCGTGCCGCACCCGGACGCCCGTCTCGTCCGCGATGATCACGTCCAGGATGGGGACGGCGGGCTCCGTGCGCTCGACGGCGTCCAGCAGGCGCCGCTGCCGCTCCTCCCGCCGGACCCAGTCGACCGCGCGCCGGTGGGCGAGCATCGCCAGCCAGGTGCGCAGCGTCCCCCGGCCCGGGTCGAAGGCGTAGGGGTTCTCCCACAGGTGGACGAACACGTCCTGCGTGATCTCCTCGGCCGCCTCGCGGGACCGCGTCACCCGCAGCGCGAGCCCGTGCACCAGGGACGAGAAGTGGTCGTAGGCGTGCTGGAGCGCGCCGTCGTCGCCCGCCGCCAGGCGCTGCCTGAGCCGGATGTCCCCGTCCATCGAACCCCTCTTCCCCGTGGGTCGAACGACACAGTCGTCGTCATCGAAGGTTCGTCCGCCGACACGGACGGGATGGGGCGTGGCCGACTCCGGCCGCGCCCCTGGGGATGCCGCACCCGCCTTTAGATCGTCCACCACGGACGCCGCGCCGTACAGCCCGAGGCCGTCCCCGGCCACGCGGGGAATCGCGTCAGCGCAGCCGCGCCTCGATCGACTCGATGATCCGCGGCCGCAGCTCGGCGGCCCGGATGACGGCGTCGACGGACCCGACCTCGACCGCCCGCCGGATGTCGTGCACCCGGTCGAACTCCGCCGCGACCTCGCCGAGCTTCTCCGCCCGGACCGACACGCGCAGTTCGTCCAGCTCCGCCGACAGCGCGGCGCGGTCGGCCCCGGCCGCGGCCGCGACCCGGCCCTCCAGGTCGCGGACGCGCGGGTCGTTCGCCGCACGCGAGTCGACGTCGCGGGAGAACACGGCCGCCGCGGCGGGCGCCCCGCCGAGCACCGACGCGAACGACCCCTCCAGCGCGAGCACGGTCATGTTCGGGTTCAGCGCCTTGGAGAACACCACGAACGCGCCGCCGTGGTACCGGGAGATCACGCAGAACACGATCGGGCCGCGGAAGTTCACGATCGCGCGGCCGATCTCCGCGCCGTACTCCAGTTGCAGCTTGCGCATCGACTCCGGCGAGCCGTCGAAGCCGGACAGGTTCGCGAGCACCACGAGCGGCCGGTTCCCGCTCGCCGCGTTGATCGCCCGCGCCGCCTTCTTGGACGACTGCGGGAACAGCGTCCCGGCCGTGTAGGAGTCGGGGCCGTCGGTGGGCGGGAAGCCGCGGCGCGGCACCGCCCGCGACTCGATGCCGAGCAGGCACACCGGCATGCCGCCGAGGTGGACGTCCTGCACGACCGCCGTGTCGGCGTCCGCCATGCCCGCCCAGCGCTCCAGCACCGGGTGGTCCTGGTCGGACAGCGCGCGCATCACCGTGCGGATGTCGAACGGCTTCTTGCGGTCCGGGTTGGCGTCGGCGGAGAAGATCTCGCCGACCGTGGCGAAGTCGCTGCCCTCCACGGTGTGCGGGAAGGTGGACACGTCCCGGTCGACGGGGTCGGACGTCTTGACGCGGCGCGGCGCGTCCTCGCCGGGGGCGACGTAGGTGTGGTCGTAGTGCGCCATGAGGACGTCCCGCGCGGCGGGGAGGTTCGGCGCCCAGTACTGCGCCTGCCCGTTCGGGCCCATGACCCGGTCGTAGCCGCCGATGCCGAAGTTGTCCTCGGCGGACACGCCGCCGGAGAAGTCGAGCGCCTGCTTGCCGGTGAGCACCATCGCCGAGTCGGGCGTCATCACGAGGACGCCCTTGGTGTGCATGAGCATCGTCGCCTCGGCGTTCCAGTACGGCTGCGCGCCGACGTTGATGCCCGCGACCACGACGTTGATCTCGCCGCCGTCCTGGGTGAACTCGACGATCCGCTTGAGCGCGGCGGCGACCCAGTCCATGTTCTCGGTGCCGGACTCCATCGAGATCCGGGCCCCGGCGGACAGCGCGTACCACTCGACCGGCACCCGCATCCGCTCGGCCAGGTCGAGCGCGCCGATCACGCGGCGGCACTCCGGCTCCGCCAGCGCGCCGAGCGCCTTCGTCGGGTCGCCGAGCAGCACCACGCGGGTGACGCCCTCCTCGTGCCGCGGCGTCTTCGTCGTGACGACGCCCGCGACGATCGCGGCGGTGTTGCGTCCCTTCGGCCGGTCGACCGGCACGAGGACGTTCTCCCCGTCGAGCCCCTCGTCGAGGTCGTGCTCGACGAAGTCGCCGAGCATGTCGGTCAGCTCGTACGGGTAGACGGTGTTGCGGCCGGCCGCGCTCAGCACCTTCTGCCGGTAGCCGTCGACGGGCTCGATCAGGTCGTCCGGCGGCTCGCCGACGGTCAGCTTCGCGCCGCCGGTCGCGTCGAACGAGAACCGCGCGGCGATCTTGTGCAGCACGCCGGTGCCGGGGTGCCGCTGCCGCGCGATGAGCATGATCTCCTCGAGCCCGGCGCCGGGCACCATCGGCAGCAGCCGGCCGGTGATCGTCTCCAGCTCGGCGCGGGTGATGCCGCTCGGCGGCCAGACGTAGATCACGATCCGGTTGGTGTCGAACCGCTTCTTCGCCGACCGGCTCTGCCGGGCGCGCCGGATCGAGTCGAGGCAGGTGGCGATCATGTCCTCGGCGGTCGGCAGCGCGATCAGCCTGCCGTCCTCGTCGCGCAGCTCGGTCAGGTTGCGGACCTGCGCGAACGCGACGAGCCGCTCGTCCGCCGGGTTCTCCCGCGCGACGCACTGGAAGAGGTAGACCTCCTCGTCGGAGGACGGGAGCCGGGTGAGGTCGAACTTGCTGAGCCGCTCCATCTTCATCCGCTGCGCGATGTACGGGTGCAGGCCGCGGATCAGCCGCTCCTCCGCCATCCCGGTGGACGACGGCCGGAACGTGAAGTGGTGGTGCATGAGCGCGCCGCCGCTGCCCGCGACGGTCGCGGTGACCCGGCGGACCCGCTCCGGCAGCGGCCGGGCGTTCAGCGCCTGGTGCAGCGCCGCCGCCATGGAGTCGAAGTCCTCCGGCTGGTTCTCCCAGGAGAGGTAGATGTCGGCGTCGACGTCGTCGCCGTCGCGGACGAGACCGGCGAGGCCGCGCAGCGCGCCGTCCAGCGCGTCGAAGCCCACCGCCGCCGACACGACCGACGAGCCCTCGCGCTCGGCGACGACGAACCGGCAGCCCGCGACCTCGCTCGTCCGGACGCGGGTGAGGCCCTTGTTGCCGTAGTAGCGCCGGGTCAGCACCTCCAGCATGACCGAGTTGTCGCGGTCGTCGCGGAGCAGCCGCTGCCCGAGGACCCGCACCAGCGGCTCGGTGCTGCGGACCATCTCGGCGATGCGGTCGGCGCGGTCCGGGGCGTCCGGGTGCTCGTCCAGGTGCCGCAGGTGCCGCCGGACGTCGGCGTACACGCTGGCGCGGGTGCGGCGCAGCAGCGGCTGCGCGAACCACGCGAACACCACGCCGCGGGCCAGGTCGGCGACGACCGGGAAGCGCACCTGCGTCGCCGCGACCAGCCGGTCGAGCACGCGGTTCGCGAGGCCGTGCAGGTCCGGGTCCGGCGGCGGCTCGCGCAGCCAGTCGCGCAGCAGGGTCGCGACGGCCGCCGCGTCGACGGACGCCCGCTGCTGCGCCAGGAAGATCCGGAAGACCGCGCCTTCCAGCTCCGGCGTCCGGTCGAGCCCGGTGACGCCGTAGTGGCCGAGCGCCTTGGAAAGCTTGTCCTGGAAGGCGTCCGGGAGCCCGGCCCGGTCGACGTCGAGGCTCTGCAGGTAGGTGTGGAAGTACTCGCGGGCGCTGTGGACGTGCCCGTTCCCGCCGTCCGTGCCGTCGCCGCCGGACGCCGGGCGGTTGCGGCTCAGCTCGGCGAGGTCGGTGAACACGTCCACGAGGTCGAGCTCGGCGGCGAGCGGGCGGTGCCCGTCCACGGCGGCGGCCCGGCGGGCGGCGAGGTAGTCGTCCAGGACGCGGCGCTCGTCGTGCGGGTCGACGTCGAAGCCGAGCAGCAGGCTGCGCAGGTCCTGCTGGCCGCGCGCGATGCGCTCGGCGGGGTGGACCGTCTCCGCCTCGGCGGGCAGGTCCAGCTCGGCGGGGCCGGTGGCCGCGCCGTCGTCCTCCTCCTCGGTGTCGTCGGCGATCGGCTCCAGCCGCAGCAGCGCCGCGCCGGTCTCGACCTGGCTGCCGACGGCGACGACACACTCCTTCAGCCGCGCCTTGAACGGCGCGCGCAGCACCGTCTCCATCTTCATGCTCTCCAGGACGAGGACGGGCGCGCCCGCCTCGACCTCGGCGCCGACCTTCACCGGCGTCGCGACGACCAGCGCGGGCGCGGGCGAGCGGACGACGCCGCCCTCGTCCCGGCTGACGCGGTGGGTCACGCCGTCCACCTCGACCAGGTGGATCGGGCCGTGCGTGCCGGTCAGCACCCGGTGGCGGGAGCCGTTGACGACGATCTGCCCTGTGTGGCGGTCGAACCGGTCGAGTTCGACGACGGCGGTGCGGATCGTCCCGCCCGCTTCGAAACCGACGCGGAAGCGGTGCGCGCCGACGCGCGCGACGCGCAGCCGGTAGGAGACGCCGCGCAGCTTGAGGTCGAGCGGGCGCCCGCCCTCGTGCTGGACCTGCGGGCGGCCGCCGAACGCGGTCGACAGCAGCCGCCTCCGCTCGACGCCCTCTTCCTCCTCGTACGCCTCGATCGCGGCGGCGGCGAGGGCGACGGCGGAGTGCCGGTGCGAGACGAGCCGCCCCTCGGCGCGGACGCGGTCGATCCACCCGGTGTCGGCGGTCGCGTCGATCACCTCGGGCTGGTCGAGCAGGTCGAGGACGAAGCTCTTGTTCGTCGCGCCGCCCTCGATGATCACCGTGGTCTGCGCCATCGCGCGGCGGAGCCGGCCGAGCGCCTCGTCCCGGTCCCGGCCGTAGGCGATGATCTTCGCGATCATCGAGTCGAAGTCGGCGGGGATGGTGTCGCCCTCGCGGACGCCGGTGTCCACCCGGATGCCGGGCCCGGCGGGCAGGGACAGCCGGGCGATGCGGCCCGGCGACGGCGCGAAGTCGCGGTCCGGGTCCTCGGCGTTCAGCCGCGCCTCGACGGCGTGCCCGCGCTCGACCGGCGGCCCGCCTTCGAGCCGTCCGCCGGACGCGACGTGCAACTGGGCCTTGACCAGGTCGAATCCGGTGGTCGACTCGGTGATCGGGTGCTCGACCTGGAGCCGCGTGTTCACTTCGAGGAACGCGAACAGCCGGTCGCCCGGGTGGTAGAGGAACTCGACGGTCGCCGCGCCCCGGTAGCCGACCGCGACGGCGAGCCGCTCGGCGGACGCCTTCAGCTCCGCCGCCTGCTCCGGTTCGAGCACCGGCGACGCCGACTCCTCGATGACCTTCTGGTTGCGCCGCTGCACCGAGCAGTCGCGGACGCCGAGCGCCCACGCCGTGCCGCCGTCCGCGATCACCTGGACCTCGACGTGCCGGGCGCCGGTGACGAGCCGCTCCAGGAACACGACGCCGCTGCCGAACGACCGCAGCGCCTCCTGGCTGGTGCGCTCGTAGGCGTCGGCCAGCTCCGCCTCGCTCGTGACCTTGCGGATGCCGCGTCCGCCGCCGCCCGCCGTGGCCTTCAGCATCAGCGGGTAGCCGATCTCGGCGGCGGCGCGCTTGGCGGCGTCGAGCGTCTCGACCGCGCCGCGGCTCCACGGCGCGACCGGCACGCCGACCTCCTCGGCGATCAGCTTCGCGCCGATCTTGTCGCCGAGCCGCCGCATCGCGTCCGCGCTCGGGCCGACGAAGGTCACGCCGATGCGGTCGCACAGCTCCGCGAACGCCGGGTCCTCCGCGACGAAGCCCCAGCCGACCCAGGCGGCGTCCGCGCCGCTCTCGACGAGCGCGCGCTCCAGCACGGCAAGGTCGAGGTACGGGCGGGCGGACGCGGGCCCGAGGTCGTAGGAGAGGTCCGCCTCCCGGACGAACGTGGCCGTCCGGTCCACGTCGGTGTGCAGGGCGACGGTCTCGATCCGTGTCCCGCGCTCCGCGGCGATGTCCCGTACGGCGTGGATGAGCCGCATGGCGGCCTCACCACGGTTGACGATGGCGACACGACTGAACACCCGACCGAGCCTTCCCGTGAAGCGACATGGGCCGCCGGGGCACTCCGACCCCGACCATGCTCAGCCTTCCGTCTAATGCCTCGCTTAGCCATGTCGCTGATATCGCACGCTTGGCGGCTCCAGTTGTGGGAATCGTGCAAAACCCCTACGCCGTTCCAGCCGGGATTAGGGGTTACTCAAGCCCGGCGCAAGAACGCTTCGAGGTTCGTCAGCAGGCGATGGACATCGGCGGCGTCGTTGTAGGGGGCGAGGCCGACGCGGAGGCCGCCGGCGTCCCCGAGGCCGAGCCTGCGGGACGCCTCCAGCGCGTAGAACGACCCGGACGGCGCGTCCACTCCGCGCTCGGCGAGGAACCGGTAGGCGTCGGCCGTGTCGCGTCCGTCGATGGTCAGCAGCAGCGTCGGCGTCCGCTCGGCCGCCCGTGAATGGACGGTGACCTGGTCGAACGCGCTCAGCCCGTCCTCGATCGCGCGGCGCAGCCCGTCCTCGTGGTGGTCGAGCGCCTCGAAGGCCGCGACGAGGCGGTCGCGGCGGGTGGCTCCGTGCTGCGGGCCGAGCCCGGCGAGGAAGTCGACGGCGGCGCGGGCCCCGGCGAGGAGCTCATAGGACAGCGTGCCGAACTCGAACCGCTCGGGGACGGCGTTCGTGGACGGCAGCAGCTTGTCCGGCGCCAGCGTCTCCAGGAGATCGGGACGCCCGGCCAGCACCCCCATGTGCGGGCCCAGGAACTTGTAGGGGGAGCAGGTGAAGAGGTCCGCGCCGAGCGCCTCGACGTCGACGGAGACGTGCGCGGTGTAATGCACGCCGTCCACGTAGAGGAGCGCCCCGGCGTCGTGCGCCGCCCGCGCGATGTCGGTGATCGCCGGACGGGTGCCGATCAGGTTGGACGCGGCGGTGACGGCGACCAGGCGCGTCCGGTCCGAGAGCACCGCGCGGACGGCGTCGACCGGCAGCTCGCCCCTCGCCGGGTCGAAGTCGGCCCAGCGCACCACGGCTCCGGCCGCCTCCGCCGCCTGGATCCACGGCCGGACGTTGGAGTCGTGGTCGAGCCGCGTCACGACGACCTCGTCGCCCGCCGACCACGTCTTGGCCAGCGTCCGGGAGAAGTCGTAGGTGAGCTGGGTGGCGCTGCGTCCGAAGACGATCCCGGACGGGTGCGCGCCGAGCAGGTCCGCGAGCGCCCGCCGCGCCTCGGCGACGATCGTCTCGGCGTTGCGCTCCCCCGGCGTGACGTCCCCGCGGTTCGACAGCGGGCGGGACAGCGCGTCCGCGATCGCCTCGATGACGGGCAGCGGCGTCTGCGTCCCGCCCGGCCCGTCGAAGTGCGCGGACCCGCCCTCCAGCGCGGGGAACCACGCGCGGACGGCGGAGACGTCGTAGGCCGTGTCCCGCTCAGTGGCCTCTGCCATGGGCACCTCCGTGTTGTGTCCGGGATGTTCCATCATGGGCGATAGCGGCTGGTCAGCGGCCACCGGCCCGGCCCGCTGCTAGGGTCGGCGCCATGTCGCGGCGCCGTTTCGACCAGGCCATGCAGCGGATGCGGGAGAAGGACCCGGGGACCCGCGAGGACGCCTTCGACTTCCTGCGCGAGCACGCCGACGCCTACGTCGACGAACTCATCGCTGAATTCGCTGCGGAGACCGACGATCCCGGCCTGCGCTGCTGGCTGCTGGAACTGATAGCCGAGGCCCGCTCGGAGAAGGCCCTCGACCTCTTCCGCGACCACCTGGAGGACATGGACGAGTCCCTCCAGTTCTGGGCCGTGCGCGGCCTCGAAATGCTCGACACGCGCGAGGCGGAGCAGGCGCTCGACCAGGCCCGCGCGAACGGCTTCATCTCCTAGGCGGGCCAGCGGCGGTGCGGGGCGGCGGGGGCCGGACGCCAGGGGCCGGACCCGACGCGGTACATGAGCCCGCCGTCCGACATCCGCAGGTCGATCAGGTCGTGCTCGACCTGGCAGCAGGGCGCGCCGGGCGGGACGACGGCCGCCGCGAGCCGCACCGTGTCCCCGTCCTGCCGGACGATCTGAACGTCCTGGTAGTAGGGCCGTTCGGCGGACTCTCCGGGCGGCGCGCCGACCAGCCGGTCGCCTTCGAAGAGGAACACCTGGCCGCAGGCCGGAGGGCCGCAGTCGGCGTAGACGGCGCGCAGCGGCCCCGGGTTGGGCGGTGACATCTGGATCAGGGGGGCGAAGCCGCGGTCGTGCACGGCCTTCTCCACGGCGGCCCGGTCGAACGCGTCCGCCGGGCCCGGTGGACGGTCCGCCTGGAGGAGCCGGGCGATCCTTTCGGTGAGGCCGACCTGGGCGGGCGCGAAGACGGCGATGACGAACCGTCCCCGGGCGACCAGCGCGCGGTCGGCGACGGGAGGGGCACTGGCGGTCATGCCGCGGTACTGGTAGCCGCCCGGTCCGGCCTGCCACACCCCCGGCGGTCCGGGCAGCAGGCTCTGCGTCAAGGTCTCGGCGGCCGCCCGGTCGGGGGCGACCCAGGCGACGCGAAGCGAGAAGGGGTGCCGACCGGCGAAGTCGCATCGGTCGGAATAGGGCAGACGCGTTCGTTCGGCGAACGGCGACGGCTTCGCGGGAAACCCGGTGTAGCGGCCGAGCGCGGCGAGTCGTGCCGGGGTGAGCAGGCGGCACGGGTCCGGCCAGTCGGACGGTCGCGCGCCGCCGAGCCGCGGGTCGGGCAGGGTTTCGCGGTCGAGCCGCAGCGCCGTGAACCGGTGTTGCTGCGCGGTGTGGGAGACGAGGAGGACATATCCGGGGATCGCGCCCGCGAACTGTCCGGAGACCGGCCACGCGATGGGCGGCGTGGTGCGTCCTGACGCGTCGATGAGGCTCGTCGTCCCCGGTTGGGTCTCTTCATTGGCGCCGTTGACCAGCACCAGCCCGTCGGCGGCGGACACTCCGTCCTCGGACCCCACCGAACGGCCGCCGGGCGCGATCGTCACCTCCGTCTTCCGCCGCCACAACTCGGCGCCGCGGGCCAGGCTGACGGCCCGCAGTTCGCCGTCGCCCGCGAGGATCGCCTGGCGCCCCATGACCTGGACGAGGTGCCCCGGCGACCCGTCGACGCGGTCGATCACCAGCCGCGGTCCCGAGACGACCGTCGTCGTCCGCGGAAGCGGGCGCGGAGGATTCGGGGCGGTCGGGTCGGCGGACGTCCATTCGACGCCGACGGCGTCGGGCGTCGTCGCGACGTCGACGACGGACCCGGGGATCTCGGTGCTGTAGAGCCGTCCGTTCTCGGGGTCCACCATGAGGAGCGGGCCCTTCTCGCACACCACGACCACCATGTTCTCGGTGGCGGACAAGGTGCCGTTCGAGCACGCGCTGGAACGCGTCCAGCGCGTGCGGCCGGTCCTCGGGTCGAGCCCGATCATCTCTCCGGTCACGGCCGTGAAGACGACGCCGCGAGAGGTGACCGCGGTGGCGCCGAGAAAACTGTATCTGCCGGTCTCCACGACATGGCTCGAATACATGTCCTGGACCCACAGCTCGCGGCCGGAGGAGAGGTCGTACGCACGGAGTTGCCGGAAGTCGAAATTGCGCGCGCTGTTCGCACGCGTCTGCGCCACGACCACGCCGCCCGCGAGCGCGACGTCTCCGACCTTCTCGCCGACCGGGATGTCGTGCAGCATCCGCCCGGTCCTCGGGTCGCGGACCTGGACACCCGTCAGGTCCGGCAGGACGGCGGCGTCCGGCGAGAACGACGCCTCCGGGCGGCCGATGAAGTCCCAAGCGTCGAGTCCGACGTCGAGATTGGCGACGGTCGCCGTCCATACCGGCGTCATGAGGTTCGGAAGCGCCCGCCCGGCCCACGACCGGTCCGCGGCCTCGCGCGGCCCGGAGTCGGCCGCGCACACCAGCGCCGCGGATAACAGCAGGACGGCGGCCAGCGCCACGCGGGTCATGCGCCCGTGGCGCCGTCCGAGCACGTCAGCAGCCCTTCAGCGGCAGGAACCGGCACGCCTTGCGCACCGTCGCCTCGTCGTATCCGGAGCCCTTGACGAAAATCGACCGGTAGCGGGGCGCGGGCCCGGTCACCCGGAACGGACGCTTGAGCTTCGGGTCGCCGTCGTAGACCACCAGGGACTCCGCCGCCTTGTTCCTGTGCGCGTACCGGACGGCGATGTCGAATTCGAGATATCCCCTGGTGATGGAGACCACGAGATGCGCCGGGATCTGCTCTCCGGCGGCGACCGTGATGACGGAGCCGTCGCCGTAGCGCTTCCCGCCGATCTTCACGACGGGCGGCGTCGCGTCGAGGTCCGCGGTCAATTGGGCGACGGGCGGCGTGCCCGCCGAGGAATGGCACAGCACGGCGGCGGACGCCGCCGGGCGCGCCTTCTCCCGGGGCCGGATCTCGATTCCGGTGATGGTGGCCTGGCCGCTGCCGCCGCGCAGGCTGAGGTCGATCGGGAGCTCGCCGATCCAGGCGCCGCCGAGCCGCCGTGCGACGTCCTCGACGCCGGAGTCCAGCCGGACGGCCGCCCGGTCCCGCGCGCCGGGCGGATCGCGGAGCGCCATGCATCCCGCCTCCGGCTCCTTGGACGCCGCGCTCGCCCACATCGGCGGCTCGGCGGTCGCCCGCTGCGCCTTGTCGGACAGGACGTCCTTCGCGACGGGGAGCAGGACCAGCGTCATGACCGAGGCCACGGCCAACCCGCCGAGCGTGAACAGCCGGACCTTCAGCCTTTTCCATAACGGCGGGCTCTGCCGGTCGGTCGAGGGCGGGTGCGCGCGGGGCCGGAGATTCCGGGGAGGAGCCACGCGTCCGAGCATAAGGACGCGCCCCGGTAAACACCCAGCGCGAAAGGGGCCGGTAACGGACGTCCCCGCGACGGCCGTGCGCGGGTGGGCTACCGCGCGCGGAGTACCGCGGGCGCGGTAGCGGGGGGCCGATAGTGCCTTTTCCTGCACGACGACGCCGAACAGCCGAAACACAAGCATTGGAGGGACGCCCAAAGACGCGAGGAGAACGATGATGCCCACCGAGAACCCGCCTCCGGATGGAGTCCTGGCGAGACTGGCCCGGTTCTGCTTCCGGCGCCGCCGCCTGGTCGTCCTGGCCTGGATCGCCGGCGTGCTCGCCGTGGCGTTCGCCGGGTTCGGATATGGCGCGGCCTACGACAACGATTTCTCCGGCGGCGATTCCGGGTCGGCGAAGGCGCAGCGGATCGTCGAAAGGCATTTCCCCGAGCAGCAGGGTGACACGCTGACCCTCGCCGTCAAGGCGGACCGGGGAGTCGACGACCCGGCCGTCCGGCGGAAGGTCGAGAAGGTCATCGCCGAACTGGCCGACTCGCCCGTGACGGGCCCGGTGACGTCGCCGTACCAGGACGGGAGCCTGGTCACGGCCGATCGCCGCATCGCCCGCACGACGATCCCGCTGACGGTAAAGGAGCCGCCGAAGTCCGACGTGAAGCCGCTGGTGGACGCGGTCAAGGACGCCTCCGGCGGCGGCGTCACGCTGGGCCTCGGCGGCGAGATGGCGGAGAAGGCCGAGACCCCGGCGCAGGGTCCGGCCGAGGGCGTCGGGGTGCTCGCCGCCGCCGTGATCCTGTTCATCGCCTTCGGCTCGCTGGTGGCGATGGGCCTGCCGATCGTGACCGCGCTGATGGCGATCCTCGGGGGCATCGCCATGATCAGGCTGGTCGGATACGTCATCCCCGCGCCCGACTTCACCGTGATCGTCGCCGCGCTGATCGGGCTCGGCGTCGGCATCGACTACGCCCTGTTCATCGTGACCCGCTACAAGGAGGCCCTCCAGGACGGCGACGGCCCCGAGGCGGCCGCCGTCAAGGCGATCACGACCGCCGGGCACGCCGTCCTGTTCGCCGGGACGACCGTCATGATCGCCCTGCTCGGCCTGACGGTCGTCGGCCAGCGGCTGATCACCGGCGTCGCCGTCGCCGCGGCGCTGACCGTGCTCGTGACGATGGCCGCCGCGGTCACCCTGCTGCCCGCGTTCCTCGGCTTCACCGGCCACCGGATCAACTCGCTGCGGCTGCCGCGCCGCGGCGGGCGGGGGCCGGCGCGGGAGCGGCGCACCCCGGCGGAGCGCTGGGCCGGTGTCGTGCAGCGCCGTCCGCTGATCGCGGCGACGCTGGCGGGCGCGGGCCTGCTGGTGCTCGCCGCGCCGCTGCTGTCGATGCGGCTGAGCCTGCCGGACGCGAGCGTCCAGCCCCACGACCGCAGCAGCTACACGTCCCATGTGATCGTCTCGGAGGGCTTCGGGCCGGGCTACGGCGCGCCGCTGATCTTCGCGACCGAGACGGGGGCGCGGTCCGACCTGGGCCCGGTCGTCGAGGCGGTCCGCGCGACGGAGGGCGTCGCCTCCGTCACCCCGCCCCGGACCAGCCGGGACGGGCAGGCCGCGATCTTCATGGCGTTCCCCTCGACCGGCTTCCAGGACGAGGCGACCGCCGACCTCGTGCACCGCCTCCGCGACGACGTCCTGCCCGGCGCGCCCGGCGGCGCGGACGTCCGGCTCGGCGGCCCGAACGCCCTCGCGATCGACTTCTCCGCCGACATCGGCGCGCGGCTGCCGCTGATGATCGCGGTCGTGGTCGCGATGTCGCTGGTGCTGCTGGTCGCGCTGGTCCGGTCGGTGACGATCGCGTTGCAGGCCGCCGTGCTGAACCTGCTGTCGATCGGCGCCGCGTACGGGGTGCTGGTGGCGATCGTGCAGTGGGGGTGGCTGGGCGGGCCGCTCGGTTTCCCGACCGAGACGCCGATCGCGAGCTGGGTGCCGATGCTGATGTTCGCCCTGCTCTTCGGCCTGTCGATGGACTACGAGGTGTTCCTCGTCTCGCGGATCCGCGAGGAGTACGAGCGGTCCGGCGACACCCGGACGGCCGTCACCCGCGGCCTGGTGCGGACCGCCAAGGTCATCACCGCCGCGGCCGCCATCATGGTCGCCGTCTTCACGACGTCCCTGCTCGGCCCGGACGTGGCGGTCAAGCAGATCGGCCTCGGCATGGCGGTCGCCGTGCTCATCGACGCGACGATCGTCCGGATGGTGCTCGTCCCGGCCGTGATGGAAATGTTCGGCAAGGCCAACTGGTGGATGCCCGGACGCCGGAAGCGGATGCCGTCCGCCATTCCTCAGGTCGAGGAAACGGCGGGAGTCTGAGTTCACGGCCGGTGGCCCCTCGGAGTCATTGACTCCGAGGGGCCACCAATCCGGACTCATAGGCGAGGACGACGAGCTGGGCCCGGTCACGGGCCTGGAGCTTCGCCATCGCCCGGTTGATGTGCGTCTTCGCCGTGAACGGGCTGATCACCATCCGGTCGGCGATCTCGTCGTTCGACAATCCCTGAGCGGCCAGCAGAACGGCCTCGCGCTCCCGGTTCGTCAGTTCCTTCAGCCCCTCCCCGACCCCGGGATTGAGGGGCTGAGCGACGTACCGGCTGATCAGCATCCGGGTGATGGACGGCGCGAGCAGCGCGTCCCCCCGCGCCGCGACCCGGACGGAATGCAGCAGGTCGTCGGGCTCGATGTCCTTGACGAGGAATCCGGCGGCGCCGGCCCGCAACGCGTTGAAGACGTATTCGTCGAAGCCGTAATTGGTCAGGATGACCACGTGGACCCCGGCGAGGTCCGGGTCGGCGGCGATGCGGCGGGTCGTCTCGATTCCGTCCATGACGGGCATCTGGATGTCGATGAGCGCGATGTCCGGGAGGTGCTCCTTGATGAGCGCCAGGCCCTCCTGCCCGTCCCCGGCCTCGGCGACGACGTCGATGTCGTCCTCGGCCTTCAGCAGGGCCCGGAAACCGCCCCTGATCAGCGGCTGGTCGTCGCACAGCAGGACGCGGATCACGACAGCTCACCCACCGGGAATTCCGCCCGCACGCTGAACCCGCCCTCGCTGCGCGGCTCGGCGCTCAGCCGCCCGCCGAGGGCCGTGACGCGCTCCCGCATGCCGAGCAGCCCGACGCCCGGAACCGGCGAAACACCCGGCGTCGCCTTTCCGTCGTCGTCGACGCGAATGGCGAGCGTCCCCGGGCGGTAGTCGATCCGGATGGACGCCGTGGCGGCGGCCGCGTGCCGCGCCGTGTTGGTCAGCGACTCCTGGACGATCCGGTACGCCGTCTGGTCGACCGCGACCGGCACGTCCTGCCGCTGCCCCTCGATGGTCAGCGTCGTCTCCAGGCCGATCCCCCGCGCCCTCTCCACCAGTTCGGGGACGTGGTCGAGCCCGCGCGACGGCGACCGCTCGTCGTCGCGCAGCGTCTCCAGCGTCGCGCGCAGCTCCCGCGTCGCCTCCCGTCCCGCCTCCTGGATCGCGAGCAGCACCTCCGGCACCGGCTCGCCCCGCTTGCGGGCCAGGTGCACGGCGACCCCGGCCTGCACCTTGATGATCGAGATCTGGTGGGTGAGCGAGTCGTGCAGCTCCCGCGCGATGTGCAGCCGCTCCTCCGTCGCGCGCAGCCGGGCGGCCTCCTCGCGGGTGCGCTCGGCCTCGTCCGCCCGCAGCTCCGCCTGCCGCAGCGCCTCCCCGGCGGCGCCCGCGGCGACCAGCCAGGCCAGTTCGAGGACGCCCTGCGCCTGCGCGAACGCGTCGCTCAGCGGCCGGTCCCCGGACGACGCCATCGCCGCGACCGGAAGGGCCGCCAGCAGGGCCGCGCTCACCGCCAGCGTCACGGTGCGATGCCCCGACCGGACGGCCGTGTAGACCGCGAACAGGTACGCGACCGCGGGCACCTCGAACCCGACCGCCTTGTACCCGACCGCGCACAGCCCCGTGACCACCAGGACGGGCACGGGGGCGCGGCGCAGGCCGACGAGCGCCAGCCCGCCGACCACCACCAGCGCGTAGCCGAGGAAATCAAGGTCGGAAGGGGTGTGATCCTGGGCCAGCGCGGCGCCGAGCAGCATCGCCGCCACCCCGGCCGCGATCGCCGGGTCCCGGACCCGGGCCCAGAAACCGGACAATCCGCAGCTCATACGCGGACCCTACCCGGACCTCCGCGAACGCGAATCGTGCCGTCGGACGAACGTCCGCCTACTGCAAGCGCGGTATGCCGCGGCGGCGGCCGACTGATCGTCAGCGAGGCTTCATAGGTTTCCATTTCCGAGAGGGGTACCGGGGAAGGAGCGCGCCGCAATTCAGGGAATCGCCGATCGTGACCCTGCTGGTGACGGGCGTGCTGCTGCAGACCGTCCAGCTCGGCGGGGTGTTCTTCGGGCTCGGGCTCGGGCACGGCGTCCCGGCGGGGCTCTCGGCGCTGATCATGAGCGCGTGCCCGCTGATCGTCGCGGCGGTCGCCGTCCCGATGTTCGCCGAGCGGCTGACCGGACGGCAGTGGGCCGGGCTCGCCCTCGGCCTCGCGGGCGTCGTCGTCTGCGTGAGCGGGAACGTCTCGGGGGGCGGCGCGAGCGGCGCCGGATACGCCTACACGGGGCTGGCGCTGGCCGGGCTCGCCGCCGGGACGCTGTACCAGAAGCGGTTCGGCGGCACGGTCGACCTCCGGACCGGAACGGCCGTCCAGCTCCTCGGCGCGACCGTGACGACGTTCCCGCTGGCCATGGCGCACGGCGGGCTGCGGATGCCGCTCAGCGCGGCGGCGCTCGGCTCGCTCGCGTGGCTGGCGGTCGTCAACTCGATCGGCGCGCTGATCCTGCTGTTCGCCCTGCTGCGGCGCGGGACGGGCGGCGCCGCGACCAGCCTGCTCTACCTGGTCCCGCCGGTGACGGCGGTGCTCGCCGTGCCCGTCCTCGGGCAGGACCTCACCGGGAGCGTGGTGCTCGGCATGGCGATCTCGGGCGCGGGTGTGTTGCTCGTGTTGCTCCGCGTACGGAGACGTGCTTGACGGAGGAGGTAGGGCCTGGCCCGATACCACGCCACGACCGGGCCAGGCCCTCGCAGGGGAGGTGGTCCACTGCCGCGCACCACCGGTGCGTCAGCCTCCGGCGCCTCCTCCACCGTTCGGCCGGGTCACCATTGACCGGCCTCTTCGGTCACAAGCCGCACCAGGCGGCCGTCGTGCAGGTCGTACCGATTCATGGTCGACAGCGGCGGCGAGTACACGTGCACGCTCACCGCGGGCGCGGCCGACACGTTGCGCACCTCGTGGACGTAGTCCGCCCCGAAGGCGCGGGACTCGCCGGGCGACAGGTCCCGCACCGTACCGAGGTCGCGCTCCTGGAGGCTGCCGAGCGCCACCGCGAACGCGCCCCGCGAACCACCGTGGTCGTGCAGCCCGGTCGTCTGGCCGGGCAGCCAGCTGATCAGCCAGAGCTCGCGCTCGTCGTCCCGGTGCAACCGCTCGTACCAGCGTCCCTGGGCGCTCAGCCGCACGCGCGGCAGCCAGGCGTCCAGGTTCTCGGCGAGGTCGGACACCGTGGCGGCGAGCGCCGTGTCTCCGTTCCCGACCCTCTCCGGGATGGTCGTGCCAATCGTCATCGCTCCGGTCTCCCACTCTCCGCGTCGTTGGTCGTGCGCCATGCGTCACTTGGACGTGGAGCTACGACACAGACCGCCGGCGAGCCGTCCGAAGTCGACGTGCGGTCGCGTCCAGAGAGCGAGACCCGAATGCATGAGACCCAGCATGGCCGGGATTCCCTACTAAGTCAACCTGAAATATGGTCAAGCTTCTTCGGGGAGCCCCGGGAGCACCGCTGAGCAGGGCGGTAAGGCAGGCTTTGTCCGGTGATGCCGGAGCTGCTGTTCGGGTTCGCCGCCGGGGCGTCGATCGCGGTCGTGACGGCCCCGGTCGGGGTGTCGGGGGCGGTGTTCCTGCTTCCCGCGCAGCTCAGCCTGCTGAACGTCCCGAACCCGGCGGTCACCCCGACCAACCTGCTGTTCAACGTCGTCGCCGGGCCCGGCGCCCTGGTCCGGCACCACCGCCAGGGGAGCCTCGCCGGGCCGCTGACGCGGCTGCTGGTCGCCGGGACGCTCCCCGGCGTCGTCGCCGGGGCGGTGATCCGGGTGTTCGCCGTCCCCGGGCCGGTGGTGTTCCGGCTGCTGGTCGGACTGCTCCTGCTGCCCCTCGGGGTGTGGCTGTGCGTCCGGGCGCTGCGCCCGGCCCGGCGGCGCGCCGGACGGCCGTCCACCCGCTTCGTCACCGGGCTCGCGCTGGCCGTCGGCACGGTCGGCGGCGTCTACGGCATCGGCGGCGGGTCGATCATCGGGCCCGTGCTGGTCGGACGCGGCATGCCCGTCTCCGAGGTCGCGCCCGCCGCGCTGGCGTCCACGTTCCTCACGTCGGTGGCGGGCGCGGCGACCTACGCGGTGCTCTCGCTCACCGCGCACGGCGACGTCGCCCCGCACTGGACGCTCGGCGTGGCCTGCGGGCTGGGCGGGCTGATCGGCGGATACGCCGGGGCGCGCCTGCAACCCAGGCTTCCCGAGACCGCGCTCAAGTTCACGCTGGGGTCGGCGGCCGCCGTTTTGGCGGTGCTCTATCTCGTCCAGGCGGCCGCCATTTAGACGCTGGCCAGTTCGTCGGTTTTTGCCACTAGGCCGGTGCCGCGATGATCACTACGGTAATGCGGTATGAGACCGCGCTGGACCGTCCTCGCCCTGGCCGCCGGTTTTGCCGCCGCGCTCGTCGTCCCGTCCGGCACCGCTCACGCGGCGTCACCGGAAAAGGGCGGGCACGCGGTCCGGTGCGTGTTCACTCCGACACCCGACAATCCGCCTGCGAAACGGGTGCACCCGCCGCGTTCCAAAGCGCGTTCCCACGGCAAGGTGGACGTCGTCATCGGCACGAACTTCGGCGATGTGCGCATACGGATGGACAGGGGTGACGCACCGTGTGCGGTGCACAATTTCGTGAGCCTGTCGCGGCAGCGGTTCTATGACCGCACGCGGTGCTGGCGGCTGACGAACTCGCCGCGGCTCGGCGTCCTGCAGTGCGGCGACATCTACGCCGCCGAGAAGGGCGGGCCCGGGTACAAGTTCGACGACGAACTGACCGGCCAGGAGAAGTATCCGCGCGGGACGGTCGCCATGGGCAACTGGGGCCCGGACACCAACGGAAGTCAGTTCTTCATCGTCCACTCGCGCGCCGACATCCCGCCCGCGTACACCGTCCTCGGCAAGGTGACCTCGGGTCTCCGCGTTCTGGACCGGATCGTCAAGGGCGGCATCATCCCGGGCGAGAACGGCCCCGACGACGGCGAGCCGGCGACGCCCGTCAGAATCCACCGGGTCTTCGTCCGCGGCTGACGGAACGCAGTTCCGCCGTTTCGTTCTGCACTGGCCTGTTCCGGCCGCCTCCGACCTCGGTTAATGGCTTTTCCCGACCTTGCGATCAAGCATGGGCGCTGTCACGATGATTTTGCCACGGACCGCGCCTGGGGGTGGTCGGGTTTCATGGATTCGCTCTCTCTGGTCGGTCTCGGCCCTTTGATGGAACGCTCCGCCGGAAGTCCCGGTATTGGCGTCGGAATCGTCGACGGGCCCGTCCTGTCCGGGCATCCGGCCCTGTGGGGCGCGCGCGTCGTGGGCACGCCGGGCGGGCATGAGGCGACCTGCGCCCGGCCCGGCCACCCGGCCTGCCTGCACGGCACTTTCATCGCCGGAATCCTGGCCGCGCGGCGCGACTCCGGCGCTCCCGCCATTTGCCCGGAATGCACAATCTACGTCCACGCGGTTTTCACCGACCATTCCGGGAACGGCCGGACGCCGACCGCCACTCCCGAGGACGTCGCCACCGGAATACTCGCCTGCGCCGCGGCGGGCGCCCGCGTCGTGAACGTCAGCGCCGCCATGGACCGGCCCCGTCCCGACCACGAGCGGCGGCTCGTCGACGCGCTCGACCACGCCGCGCGGCAGGGCGTGCTCATCGTCGTCGCGGCGGGCGACGACCGGGCCGCCGGGAGCAACGCGCTCACCGGCCACCCCTGGGTCCTGCCCGTCACCGCCTACGACCGGACGGGACGTCCCATGCGCGGCTCCAACCTCGGCCGCTCGATCGGGCGGCGCGGCCTCGGCGGCCCCGGCGACCGGGTGACGAGCCTCGGCCCGGACGGCCCGCCGCTCGCCCGGAGCGGCACGAGCGTCGCCGCCCCCTTCGTCACCGGGACGATCGCGCTCCTCTGGTCGCTGTTCCCGACCGCGTCCGCCGCCGAGATCAGGACCGCCGTGACCGCCTCCGGCACGCGCGCGAGCTTCGTGCCGCCGCTGCTCGACGCCACCGCGGCGCTCCAGGCGATGACCCGCAGGCGGACCCACGCGTGACCAAGCCCGAGCCGTCTCCCGAAGGCGAGCCGCCCCGGCCTGGCCGAATTCTTTGGGGCCTCATGGGGCGCGGTTTCGCGTCACCCCGCCCTCGGCGGGGACGATCCAACGAAACCCCCGTCCCACTCGACTGAGGAGGCTGCGATGGGGACCGTCTCGCCCGGCTTTCACGGTCGGCGGCGCGAGTCCGCCGCCGAGCTGCCGCCGGGGCAGTACCTGACCAACGACTTCCCGGTGCTGTCGGCGGGCCCGACCCCGCGGATGCGGGAGGACGAATGGGAGTTCACCGTCACCACGGAGACGGGCCGAGAGCACCGCTGGACGTGGCGTGAGTTCCTGGACCTGCCGGCCGAACGGCCGAAGGTCGACATCCACTGCGTCACCAAATGGTCCAAGCTGGGCACCGAATGGGAGGGTGTGTCGGTGGACGCCCTGCTCGCGGACGTCGACACCGAGGCCGATTTCGCGCTCGTCCACTCCTACGGCGGCTACACGACCAATCTGCCGCTCGCGGACCTGCTCGATGGGCAGGCGTGGATCGTCCACCGCTACAACGGCGAGGAGTTGGCGCCCGAGCACGGCGGACCGGCGCGGCTGCTGGTGCCGCACCTGTATTTCTGGAAGTCGGCGAAATGGGTGCGCGGAATCCGGCTGCTCACCGACGACGAGCCCGGTTTCTGGGAGTCCGCGGGCTACCACGACTACGGCGACCCATGGCGCGAGCAGCGGTACCAGGGCGACTAGCCTGGCGCGTCGCGCGGCTCGCCGAGGCGCGCCGGGAGACCGAGACGGCGCGCACGCTGGTCTTCGACGTCCCGGACTGGCCCGGCCAGACAGCCGGTCAGCACGTCGACCTGCGGTTGACCGCGGACGACGGGTACACCGCGCAGCGCAGCTATTCGCTTTCCGCACCCGACCGGGTGGAACTGACCGTCCAGCGGATAGCGGACGGCGAGGTGTCCCCCTATCTGACCGATGTCATCGGCCTCGGAGACCCGGTCGAGCTTCGCGGCCCGGTGGGCGGCTGGTTCGTCTGGCGGCCCGGAACGGAACGGGCCGGTTTCGTGTGGGGGGACGACCCCCCACACCCCCCGGTACGGCCTGTGTTGCTCGTCGCAGGCGGGTCGGGAATCGCGCCACTGATGGCGATGATCCGGGCGCGCCGCCGATCCGGGGACGGGACGCCGTTCACGCTCCTCTATTCCGTCCGGACGCCGTCCGACGTGTACTTCGCCGACGAACTCCGGCGTCCCGACGACGGCCTGAACGTGGCGCTCCTCTACACCCGCGAGGCCCCGGACGGCTGGCCGCGCCCGCCCGGCCGCCTCGCCCCCGCCGACCTCGCGCGGGTCGGCCTGGACAGCGACTGTTTCGTGTGCGGACCGACAGGATTCGTGGAGGCGGCCGCCGACCTGCTGGTCGCCCGCGGCCACGACCCGCGCCGGATCAAGACCGAACGGTTCGGCTGAGCGGAGGCTGATCGACATGACCGCGCGAAACCCGGAGTACGTGGACGGAAACGCGCTCGCCGGGCCGCTCGGCGAGCTGTTCGCCCTGCTCGCCATGGACGTCACCGACGCCGCCGGACGCTGCGTCAACTGCGGCCGCACCGGCCCGGTCGCCGCGCTCGCGGTGTACGACCGCGCGCCCGGCATGGTCGCCCGCTGCCCCGGATGCGATCATGTGATGTTGCGCCTGGTTCGCACACCGGACGCGGCCTGGCTCGACCTCAGCGGGATGGTGTGGCTGCGCGTGACGACGGAGCGATGACGGAAGGCCAGGCGGCCGGGCCGTTCGCCGGACGGACGACGGCATGGGCGCGGAACCTGCGCACCCCGCTCCGCGAGTTCATGCGCACCGAGACCGGCGGCGCGGTGGTCCTGCTGGCCGCCACGCTCGCCGCCCTGGCCTGGGCGAACGCGGACCAGGCGTCCTACGAGCGGGCCTGGTCGACGCACCTGTCGGTCCGGCTCGGCGGCGCCGGGATCTCGCAGGACCTGCGGCACTGGGTCAACGGCGGCCTGATGACGGTGTTCTTCTTCGTCGTCGGGCTGGAGGCGCGCCGCGAGTTCGACATGGGCGAGCTGCGCGACCGGCGGCGGCTCGCGCTGCCGCTCGCGGCCGGGATCGGCGGGATGCTCGTCCCGGTCGGGATCTACCTGGCGGTGAACGCCGGACGGCCGTCCGCGCACGGCTGGGGCATCGCGATGTCGACCGACACGGCGTTCGCGCTGGGCGTGCTCGCGCTGGTCGGACGCAGGTTCCCGGCCCGGCTCCGCGCGTACCTGCTGACCGCGACGGTCGTGGACGACGTCGTCGCGCTCCTCGTGATCGCCACCGTCTACAGCGAGGACGTCTCGGCGCCGCCGCTGCTGCTCGCGGCGGGCCTGCTCGCGGCGACGGTGGTCGTCCGCGCGCTGGGGATCCGGCAGGTCGCGGTGTACCTCGTCCTCGGCGTGGCCGCGTGGGGGGCGCTGTACTCGTCCGGGGTGGAGCCGGTGGTCGTCGGCCTTGCGATGGGCCTGCTGACGTACGCGCACCCGGCGGCGCGGAGCGACCTGGAGCGCGCGACCGAGGTGTTCCGGCTGTTCCGCGAGCAGCCCACCCCGGAGTTCGCCCGGTCCGCGCGGACCGGCGTGGCCGCCGCGATCTCCCCGAACGAGCGGCTCCAGCTCCTGATCCACCCATGGACGAGCTACGTGATCGTGCCGCTGTTCGCGCTGGCCAACGCGGGCGTCCCGATCAGCGCCGGGTTCCTCGGCCGCGCCTTCACGTCCCCGATCACGCTCGGCATCCTCGTCGGCTACGTGGTCGGGAAACCGGTCGGCATCGTCGGCTTCTCGTGGCTCGTCCGGCGGGTGAGCGAGGGGCGGCTGCGCCCGCCGGTCGGCTGGGCCGCCGTCGCGGGCGGCGGCGCGATCGCCGGGATCGGGTTCACCGTCGCGCTGCTGATCGCGACGCTGTCGTTCACCGGCGACGAGCTGGAGGAGGCGAAGATCGGCGTGCTGCTCGCGGCGCTCGCCGCGACGGTCGTCACGTGGACCGTGGTCCGCGTCGCGGCGCTGCTGCCCGCGCGGCTGCGGCTGCGGGCGCTGCTCGGCACGGCGGAGAGCATCGTCGACCTGGCCGCGCCGGTCGACCCGGGCCGCGACCACGTCCGGGGGCCGGACCGGGCGCCCGTCACGGTCGTCGAGTACGGCGACTTCGAGTGCCCGTACTGCGGGCAGGCCGAGGCGGTGATCCGGGAGCTGCTCGCCGACCACGGGGACGTCCGGTACGTGTGGCGGCACCTGCCGCTGAACGACATCCACCCGCAGGCGCAGCTCGCCGCGCACGCCGCCGAGGCCGCCGCCGCGCAGGACGCCTTCTGGGAGATGCACGACCTGCTGCTCGACCGGCAGGACGCGCTCCAGCCGCGCGACCTCGTCCGGTACGCGGAGGAACTGGGCCTGGACGTCGAGCGTTTCCGCCGCGACCTGCGCTCGGGCACGGGCGCCGCGCGGATCGCGGAGGACGTCGACTCCGCCGACCTGAGCGGCGTCTCCGGCACCCCGACCTTCTTCGTGAACGGGCGCCGCCACGTCGGCGCCTACGACATCGCGACGCTGTCCGCCGCCGTGAAGTACGCGCGCAAACGGGTGGCGGTGGGCTCGTAGGAGGGCCCACCGCCACGACGGACATCGATCAGACCGGCTGCCAGCCGTCCCGGTAGCGAACGTTCCGGACTTGGACCTCGTCGTGCCACGTCCCGGGCACCGGTTCGACGCTCACCGCCTCGGGACGCTCGACCACGACGCACACGTCCTCGCCTGGCCACCACCACCCGCACGAGCGGGCGAGCGCGGCCCAGTGGGCGAGGTGGTCGAGGTCGTCCGGTCTGTAGCGGGCCAGGCCGAGCCGGTGCAGGACGTCGTAGTACGCGATCCACGGTGCGTCCTGCTGCCCGTACCAGCACACCGGCACGGGCCCGTTGCCCAGCGCGTCCCGGACGGGCACGCGGAAACCGGTCGCGAGGCTCTGGTGCAGCGCCACCCGGATTCCCTGATGCAGGACGACACCGAACGGAATCCCGACACGGATCGCGTCCAGCGGCGGCAGTTCGGGCCACCGCTCACCGCGTTTGCTCTTCCGCACCAGGGACAGTTCCGGGTCGGCGTGGATCACGGTCGAGCTGAGCGCTCCGCGCAACTTCGCCCCGGCCATGGCCACGTCGCTCGCCACCGGCGGAGCGCCCCTCGAAGCCGGCCGCCGGATCCCCCGGTACAGGTCGCCGAGCGTGGGCAGGCCGGTGACCAGCGGAATCGCCGCCTCCGGAGAGTCCACCCAGACGATCTTCGGCCGTGGACGTGAGATCTTCGCGTAGATCGCCTTGAGGCCGCGTTCGGCGGTGAGCCGGTCGGCCGGTTCCGTGGACAGGCCGTGGCCGAGCCATTCCTGCCTGATCTTGACTGCTTCCCGCCACTGGTCGCGGGGATTCCCGCTCCGAGAATCGACGGCGGGGACGGCGGCGTCTTCGCGCCGCGCGAGCGCGATCATCGCGCGTGGGCGTCGCCGCCCTTCCTGATGGAGATCATGACCAGATCATGAACCCTCCCCCGCCCCGGACGCAACCGCCAACTACATCAAACCAGTTTGATGTATTGTCGGGGCATGGTGCTCCCGGAGCGCGACGAAGTCGGCGCCGCCGAGCCGCCGGAGTTCGTGCGGCTGGCCGCCCACCCGCTGCGGTGGCGGCTGCTGGCCGAGCTGGCGGGCGGCGACCACCGCGTCCGCGAGCTGGTGGCCCGGGTCGGCGAGCCGCAGAACCTCGTCTCCTACCACCTGCGGCTGCTGCGCCGCGGCGGGCTGGTCACCGCGCGGCGGAGCAGTTTCGACGCCCGCGACAGCTACTACCGCCTTGACCTGGACCGCTGCGCGGACGCGCTCGCCGCCACCGCCGGTGCCCTGCATCCCGCGCTGCATCCCGCGCTGCATCCCGCACTGCATCCCGCACTGCATCCCGCGCTGCATCCCGCGCTGCGGCTCGAACCGGCTCCGCCGCCGCCATCGTCCGGACGGGCGCGGGTGCTGTTCGCCTGCACCGGCAACAGCGCCCGCTCACCGGTCGCGGAGGCGCTGCTGCGCCACCACGCCCGGGGGCGCGTCGAGGTGACGAGCGGCGGCAGCCGTCCGGCGGAGCGCGTCCACCCGGCGGCCGTGGAGCTGCTGAGGGAGCGCTACGGCATCGACATCGCGCGGCAGCGTCCACGCGCCCTGAACGACCTGGCCGCCCGCCGGTTCGACCATGTGATCACCCTGTGCGACCGGGTGCGCGAGGTCTGCCCGGAGTTCGGCGGCCGGCCGCGGCTGGCCCACTGGAGCGTCCCCGACCCGGCCGCGGCGGAGGACGGCGACGCCTTCGCCCGCACGGTCACGGAGATCGACACGCGCGTCCGCCACCTGGTGCCCGTCCTCGCATACGGCCCTGACCCGGAGGTTCAACCATGACCGAAGCGCAAGAGCAGGTCGGCGTCCGCTACATCGTGGACGACGTCCAGGCCGCCGTCGACTTCTACACCGGCCGTCTCGGCTTCGCGCCGGGCTTCACCGCCGCGCCCGCGTTCGCGGAGGTCGTGCGCGGGCCGCTGCGGCTGCTGCTGTCCGGGCCCGCGTCGTCCGGCGCCCGGGCCACCCCGGCGGACGCCGCCGTCCCCGGGCGCAACCGCGTCCACCTGATCGTGGCCGACCTCGACGCCGAGGTCGCGCGGCTGACCGCCGCCGGGACGGCGTTCCGCAGCGACCTGGTCAGCGGGCCCGGCGGGCGCCAGATCCTCGTCGCGGACCCCGCCGGCAACCTGGTCGAGCTGTTCGAGCCCGCCCCCCGGGACGGCTGACCGCTGCCTACAGTGGCGGCATGATCAGAGTCTGTTTCGCCGGGGTGACCGGCTGGACCGCGCCGCCCATCCTCGCCGCCGTCGACCGGGCCGACGACCTGGCGCTCACCGCCGGGGTGTCGCGCTCGGCGGCCGGGCGGACCCTCGCCGACGCCGTGGGCCACGGCGACGGCCGGGTCCACGCCTCGGTCGCGGACGCCCTCCGGGACGCCGAGTTCGACGTGCTCGTCGACTACACCAGCGCCGCCGCCGTCCGCGGCAACGTGTGGACGGCCGTCGAGGCGGGCGTGCACGCGGTGGTCGGGTCCAGCGGGCTGACCGCCGCCGACTACGCCGAGCTGGACGGGCTCGCCCGGGAGCGCGGCGTCGGCGTGATCGCGGCCGGGAACTTCTCGGTCATGGCCGCGCTGCTCCAGCGGGCCGCCTCGCTGGCCGCCGCGAAACTGGACCACTGGGAGATCATCGACTACGCGAGCGACACGAAGCCGGACGTCCCGTCCGGGACGGCGCGGGAGCTGGCCGAGTCGCTGGGCGAGATCCGGCGGCCGGAGGGCGGCGTCCCGCTGGACGAGCTGCACGGCCCGGCCGAGGCGCGCGGCGCGGAGGTCGGCGGGACGCGGGTCCACTCGGTGCGGCTGCCGGGCTTCTCGGTCAGCACGGAGGCGGTGTTCGCGGGAAAGGGCGAGCGCCTGGTCATGCGGCACGCCGCGGGCGATTCCGCGGAGCCTTATGCGGCCGGGACGCTGCTCGCGGTCCGGCGCGTCCGCGAATCGCCGGGAGTGCGGCGCGGGCTCGGCGCGCTGCTGTTCGACGACGCCGGAAAAGAAGGCTGAACTTCGTTGGAAAAATGCGAGCGGTGGCCGGGCCTGGTACGCGATTTCCGTACCGGGCCGACCACCGCCGCTGCTCTCTCGGTCTTGCTGGCGGAACGAGTCGATTACTCCGCGCAGCGCTTCCACGCGAGCTGGTAGCGCGAGTTACCGTAGTTCGATTCCATCGCGACGAAACTCGACTTGCCGTCGGAGTCGCCCGCGGCCGCCCGCAGTTCGGTGTTGATGTTCAGGTTGCGCTCCTTGGCGCACGGAGCGAAGATGCGGTCCGCGGGAGCGATCTTGTCCTGGATCTTCCAGGAGTCGTTGTACGGACCGGTGAAGTCGTGGGCCACGGCCTTGGAGCGGCTGTCGCCCTGGAAGTAGTAGTTGGCGCGCAGCAGCCCGGTGGCGCCCGGCTCCAGGTGCGCGAATCCGCGGTGCTCGATCCCGGTGATCGCGTAGGTCCAGCCCTCCGGCGCGTCGACACGCACGTTGAGCTGGCAGTTCTTCCGGAAGGAGGCGGGCGGCGCCTGGCCGCCGGCCCACGCGACGTACTGCTCGTAGCTGACGGTGAAGGCGGTGTTGTCGCCCGAGGGGGTCACCTTGGCGGTGCCGGCCGCGCAGCCGGAGCCGTTGACCGTCTCGACCTCCATGGTCACGGGGGCGGACGGGACGGCGGGAGCGGGAGCGGGGTCGGCGTCGGCCGCGGAGTTGGCGGACGCGGGCGCGAACACTGCACTGGAAGACGCGAGCATGGCGGTGGCGGAGGCCACGGCCGGCACGACCAGCCCGGCGCCCAGCACGATCGCGAGTCGTTTTGCGTTCATCATGGGTCGGGATCTCTCAAGTGAAGTTGTGGGGAGGAATGTGCTGTCATCGCACGTCCGGCCACACCGCCGTTGTCATCTGGCATCGAATTTCACGACGTCTTTCGTGGTCAGAGCCTCAATGACGATCCTCGGCCGAGAATCTGCGGTGTGAGAGTAATCCCGGCCCAGGTGAGCGTCAACCTCAGCACCCGCGACTTTTTTAACAGTTGAATTTGCGAGTTCCCTTTAAGGATGCAACTAAGGCCGTTTTCTGTTGACGGCGCAGCCCCGGGGCGGTGCCGGATTCAACCGGCGGCCGGGCCGCGGCGGCGCAGCCCGTCGAACGCCACCTTGCAGAGCGCGTCCGCGATCTCCTCGGCGGCCGCGCCGCCGCGCGGCCGGTACCACTCGATGAGCGAGTTGACGAGCCCGAACAGGAGGCGGGCGGCGACCGGCGGCGCGACGTCCGGGCGGATGTCGCCCTCCGCCTCGGCCCGCTCGACGAGCCCGGCGACCAGCCGGTCGAACTCGCGGCGGCGGGCGAGCGCCCGCTTCTCGACGGCCGTGTTGCCGCGCACCCGCAGCAGGAGGGTGACGAACGGCTGCTGCTCGACGAGGACGCCGACGCTGGCCCGGACGAGGTGCTCCAGCCGGTCGATCGCGCGGCCCTCCACGGTCACGGCCTCGTCAGCGGCGGCGAACAGGGCGTCCAGCGCGCGGTCGACGGCGAGCTGGAGCAGCTCGTCCTTGCCGGAGACGTGGTGGTAGATCGCGGACTTGCTGATGCCGAGCCGCTTGGACAGCTCGTCCATGCTGGTGCCGTCGTAGCCGCGCTCGTTGAACACGGTGACGGCGACGCGCAGCAGCGACTCCCGGTCGTAGCCGGGCCGGCCGCGCCTGGCCGTCCCCCCGCCGCCGACCGCTCCGCCGCTGGTCCCGCCGCCGTCCGTCCTGGTCACGGCGGCCATTATCGCAGCGTCCCGGCGCCCCGAGGCTTCTCCCCGGCCCGGTTCGCGAGGTATATTCTGACTGAACGGACGGTCGGTAATTCGAGGAGGCCGGATGGCTCCGAGCACCGGGACGGCCGAGGCCCGCGCGGCCGAGCCCCAGGGCGAGGCCGCGCATTTCGAGCGGACGGTCGCCCGCGACCAGCGGATCGAGCCGCGCGACTGGATGCCGGACGCCTACCGCGCGACGATGGTCCGGCAGATCGCGCAGCACGCGCACTCCGAGATCATCGGGATGCAGCCGGAGGGCGCCTGGATCACCCGCGCGCCGTCGCTGCGCCGCAAGGCGATCCTGCTCGCCAAGGTCCAGGACGAGGCGGGCCACGGCCTGTACCTGTACTCGGCGGCCGAGACGCTCGGCGCCGACCGGTCCGAGCTGACCGCGAAGCTGATCTCCGGGCGGCAGAAGTACTCGTCCATCTTCAACTACCCGACGCTGACGTTCGCGGACGTCGGCGTGATCGGCTGGCTGGTGGACGGCGCGGCCATCTGCAACCAGGTGCCGCTGTGCCGCAGCTCCTACGGCCCCTACGCGCGGGCGATGATCCGCATTTGCAAGGAGGAGTCGTTCCATCAGCGGCAGGGCTACGAGCTGCTGATGACGCTGATGCGCGGCACCGGCGCCCAGCGCGAGATGGTGCAGGACGCCGTGAACCGCTGGTGGTGGCCGTCGCTGATGATGTTCGGCCCGCCGGACGCCGACTCGACGCACACCGCGCAGTCCATGGCGTGGAAGATCAAGCGGCACACGAACGACGAGCTCCGGCAGCGGTTCGTGGACATGACCGTCCCGCAGGCGGAGGCGCTCGGCGTCACCCTCCCCGACCCCGACCTGCGCTGGAACGCCGAGCGCGGGCACCACGACTTCGGCGAGATCGACTGGTCGGAGCTGAAACGGGTGATCAGCGGCGACGGCCCCTGCAACGCCGAGCGCGTCGCCGTCCGCCGCGCCGCCCACGAGGGCGGCGCCTGGGTCCGCGAGGCCGCCGCCGCGTATGCGGAGAAGGCCCGATGACCGGAGCGAAGCGAGGATCTTCGGGCCTGGGGGTCGTCCCCCAGAAAGGCAGGGCGTGATGGACAAGGACTGGCCGCTCTACGAGGTGTTCGTCCGGGGGAAGCGCGGGCTGAACCATGTGCACGTCGGGTCGCTGCGCGCGCCCGACGACACGATGGCGCTGCGCAACGCCCGCGACCTCTACACGCGGCGGAACGAGGGCGTGAGCATCTGGGTGGTGAAGGCGCGGGACATCACCGCGTCCAGCCCGGACGAGAAGGACCCGTTCTTCGCCCCGAGCGGCGACAAGGTCTACCGGCATCCGACGTTCTACGACATTCCCGAGAACGTCCCGCACATCTGAGGTCCGCAATGTCGTTCGACAACGCGCTCGGCGCGATCGCCGAGGACAACGACGAGGCCCGCTGGGCGTTCGGCACCGGGTTCCACGACCCGCTGGCGGCCGTCGACACGGCCGTCCCGGACGGGGTCGACCGCGGCGACCTCGCGTCCTACTGCCTGATGCTCGGCGACGACGCGCTGATCATGTCGCACCGGCTCCAGGAGTGGTGCACGCACGCGCCCGAACTGGAGGAGGAGGTCGCGCTCGCGAACGTCGCGCTCGACCTGCTCGGCCAGGCGCGACTGCTGCTCGCCCGCGCAGGCGCCGCCGAGGACGCCGGGCGCGGCGAGGACGACCTGGCCTTCTTCCGGGACGCGGCCGAGTTCCGCAACGTCCGCCTGACCGAGGTCCCGAACGGGGACTTCGCGCATTCCGTCGTCCGGCTCCTGCTGTTCTCGACGTGGCGGCTGGCGCTGCTGGACCGGCTCGGCGCGTCCCGCGACCCGGTCCTCGCGGCGATCGCGGCGAAGGGCGTCAAGGAGGTCGCCTACCACCGCGACCACGCCGCGCTGTGGACGGTCCGCCTCGGCGACGGCACCGACTTCTCCCACGCCCGCGCGCAGCGGGCGGTGGACGAGCTGTGGCCGCTGACCGGCGAGCTGTTCGGCGTCCACGACGTCGAACGGCGGATGGCGGGCGCGGGCGTCGGCGTCGACCCGTCCGGCGTGCGCACCGAGTTCGACGCCGTGATCGGCGAAGTTCTGGCGACGGCGACGCTCCGGCTCCCCGAACCTCGGCCGCCGCGCATAGCCGGAAGGAGCGGCGACCACACCCCGGCCCTGGCCGACCTGCTCGCGGAGATGCAGAGCGTGGCCCGCGCCCACCCGGGGGCGGCATGGTGAGCGCGGCATGGTGAGCGCCCGCACCGTCGCCGAGACGGTCACCGACCCGGAGCTGCCGATGCTGACGCTCGCGGAGCTGGGCGTCCTGCGCGACGTGACGGAGCGCGCGGGCCGCGTGGAGGTGACGATCACTCCCACCTACACCGGCTGCCCCGCCCTGGACGCGATGCGCGACGACCTCAGGTCGCGGCTGGCGGAGGCCGGATACGCCGACGTCAGCGTGCGGACCGTCCTCGATCCGCCGTGGACGAGCGACTGGATCAGCGAGTCGGGGCGCGGCAAGCTCGCGGCGGCCGGAGTCGCCCCGCCGGGGAGCGTGCCGCGCCGCGCGTCCGGGCCGATCCCGCTGACGCTGGGGCCGACCCGGCGCGTCGAGTGCCCGCGCTGCGGCTCCGCCGACACGGTCGAGCTGTCCCGGTTCGGTGCGACGGCCTGCAAGTCGCTGCGCCGCTGCGAGGCGTGCCGGGAGCCGTTCGAGCACTTCAAGGAGATCTGAATGGCGACTGCCACGGTGCGGCGCGGCTTCCATCCGCTGCGCGTCGCGGGCGTCGAGCGGCTGTGCGACGACGCGGCCGCCGTCACCTTCGACGTGCCGCCGGAGCTCGCCGACCTCTACGACTTCCGGCCGGGGCAGTTCCTCACGCTGCGCCGCGTCCTGCCCGACGGGAGCGAGGAGCGCCGCTCGTACTCGATCTGCGCGGCGGCCGGGGCCGCGCCGCGCGTCGGCGTCCGCGAGATCCCGGGCGGGCTGTTCTCGTCGTGGCTCGTGCGCGAGGTGCGTCCCGGCGACGTCGTGGACGTGCTGCCGCCGTCCGGGACGTTCACGCTCCCCGAGCAGCGCGGCGCGCACCACGTGCTGATCGCCGCCGGTTCGGGGATCACGCCGGTGCTGTCGCTCGCCGCGACCGCGCTCGCCGCCGACCCGTCGAGCCGCGTCACCGTCCTGTACGGGAACCGGCGCAGCGGGACGGTCATGTTCGCCGACGAGCTGGCCGACCTCAAGGACGCGCACCCCGACCGGTTCGAGCTGGCGCACGTCCTGTCGCAGGAGCCGCGCGAGGCGGAGCTGTTCAGCGGGCGGCTCGACGCCGACCGGCTGCGCGTGCTGCTGCCGCGCCTCGTCCCCGTCGAGGACGTCGCGCACTGGTGGCTGTGCGGCCCGTTCGGGATGGTCACCGGCGCGCGGCGCGTCCTGCGCGGGTTCGGGGTGCCGGACGAGCGCGTCCACCAGGAGCTGTTCCACGTGGACGAGGTGCCGCCCGAACCCGACCGGCGGCGTCCCGAACCGACCGGCCCCGCCAGCGAGGTCACGGTCGTGCTCGACGGAAGGTCCACGACCGTCGCGCAGCCGCGGGACGCGACCGTCCTCGAATCGGCGCAGCGGCTCCGCCCGGACCTGCCGTTCGCCTGCAAGGGCGGGGTGTGCGGCACCTGCCGGGCGCGCGTCGTGGACGGCGCGGTCGACATGCGCCGCAACTTCGCGCTGGAACCGGCGGAGGTCGCGGCCGGGTACGTGCTGACCTGCCAGTCCGTCCCGGTCACCGACCGGCTGACGGTCGACTACGACGCCTGAGAGCGCCGTTTTCGGGGGGCTGATCCACGGAGTGAAACACGGGCCTCGCGCTCCGGCCCGCCCTGTAGGACGGTGTCCCCATGGCTGAAGACCCGCACTGGCTGTCCGCCGTCGACGCGGTCCGGATGCTGCGCGACGGCGAACTCGACCTCGCCGAGTACGCCGAGGCGCTGATCGAGCGCACCGATCGGCTGGCGCGGCTCAACACCTACATCTCGCACGAGCCCGACCTGGTCCGGCGGGCGGTCGCGGGCGGCGACCGGACCCGGACGGGGCCGCTGCACGGGCTGCCGTTCGCGCTCAAGGACGTCATCGACACCGACGACCTGCCGACCACGGCCGCGACCCCGGCGCTGCGCGACTGGCGGCCGGGCCGCACCGCGCCGCTCGCGGAGACGCTGCTCGGCGCGGGCGGGACGCTGATGGGCAAGCAGGCCCTCGGCGAGCTGTCGTTCGGCATGACGTGCAACAGCCCCGCGTTCGGCGCGGTCGGCAACCCCTACGACGAGACCCGCATCCCGGGGGGGAGCAGCGGCGGGACGGCGGCGGGCGTCGCGGCCGGGCTGGTCCCGTTCGGGATCGGCGGGGACACGGGCGGGTCGTGCCGCATCCCGGCGGCGCTGTGCGGGTGCGTCGGGTTCCGGCCGACGCACGGGCGCTACGACCCGCGCGGCGTGGTGCCGATCTCGCCCTCCAGGGACACGCTCGGTCCCATCGCCCGGTCGGTCGCGGACGTCCGGCTGGTCGACGCGCTCTGCGCGCCCGCCGGGGCGGACCCCGAGCTGACCGTCGACCTGTCCGGCCTGCGCCTCGGGGTGCCGACCGGGCATTTCTACGACGACCTCGACCTCGACGTCGCGGTGGCGACCGAGCGCGCGCTGTCGGAGCTGGCCGCGCGCGGAGCGGTGCTGGTGGAGCGGGACGTCCCCGGCCTGCTGCGGCTGAACGAGCTGGCGAGCTTCACCGTCGTCCTGTACGAGGTGGGACGCGAGCTGTCCGCCTACCTCTACCAGCATTCGGTGCCGATGACGCTGCGCGGGCTGGCGGGGCAGGTCTCGGTCGCGGCCGTCCGGGAGACGCTGGAGTCGGTGCTCGACGCCGACGTCGTGTCCGCCGCCGCGTACCGGGAGGCGATCGCGGTGCACCGCCCGGCGCTGCGCGCCGCCTACGCCCGCTACTTCGAGGACGACGGCCTGAGCGCGCTGGTCGTCCCGACGACGCCGCTGACCGCCCGTCCGCACCGCCCGTCCGGCGAGGATCGGACGGTCGAGCTGAACGGCAACACCGTCGACACGTTCCTCACCTACATCCGCAACACCGACCCGCCGAGCACGGCCGGGCTGCCGTGCCTGTCGGTGCCGTCCGGGATGTCCCGCGAGGGCCTGCCGATCGGGCTGGAGATCGTGGGCCCGGTGTCGTCGGACGCCCGGCTGCTCGCCATCGGCGAGGCGGTCGAACGGGCCCTCCCGCCGCTGCCCCGCCCGCCCCTCTGACAAAAGGGTTTTGTCGTTTCGTGCCATCGTCGTCCCGGTGTCGGCACGCATCTTCAACCGCGTCACCCGAATTGCGGCCATCCTCCGATATTGATCCAAAAAGGAGGGTCGCATGTCGGAGAGATTTCCCCGCCGTCGCTTCCTCGCCACCGGCGGAGCCGCCTCGGCGCTGGCGGCCGGGCACGTCCTGCTCGGTCCCGCGCTGGTCGGCGAGGACGGCGCGCTCGCCGCCGTCCGCTCGTACGGCGGCGTCCCCCTGCCGTCCGGGCTGTTCACGCTGGGCGTCGCGTCCGGGGACCCGCTGCCGGACGGCGTCGTCCTGTGGACGCGCCTCGCGCCGAAGCCCGTCGACGGCGGCGGCATGCCGTCCACTCCGGTGCCGGTGAGCTGGCAGGTCGCCGAGGACGAGCGCTTCCAGCGGATCCGCGCCCGTGGCGTCGTCACGGCCCGCCCCGAGTCCGGGCACTCGGTGCACGCCGAGGTCGCCGGGCTGCGCCCGGACCGCGAGTACCACTACCGGTTCCGCGCGGGCGACGAGGTCTCGCCGGTCGGCCGGACCCGCACCGCGCCGGAGGACGGCGCGGTCAACCGGCGGCTGCGGTTCGCGTTCGCGTCCTGCCAGAGCTGGCAGGACGGCTACTTCACCGCGTACAGCCACCTCGCCGAGGAGGACATCGCGTTCCTCGCCTTCCTCGGCGACTACATCTACGAGTCGGTGCCGAAGACGACGACCGTCCGCACCCACGAGGGCAAGGGCGAGCCGTACACGCTGGCCGAATACCGCAACCGGCACGCGCAGTACAAGACCGACGCGAACCTCCAGGCCGCGCACGCGGCCTTCCCCTGGATCGCGACCTGGGACGACCACGAGGTCGACAACAACTGGGCCGGCGAGATCCCGCAGGACCCGGCCAAGCAGCCGCACGACAAGTTCCTCGCCCGCCGGGCCGCCGCGTTCCAGGCGTACTACGAGCACATGCCGCTGCGCCGGTCGGCCCGCCCGCACGGCGCCGACGCGCGGCTGTACCGCCGGGTCGGCTTCGGCCGCCTCGCGACCGTCCACGTGCTCGACACCCGGCAGTACCGCGACGACCAGCCGACCACGCTCGCCGAGGCGAACGACCCGGACCGCACGATGACCGGCGCCGAGCAGGAGGAATGGCTGCTGGACGGCCTGTCCGACTCGGGCGCCCGGTGGAACCTGCTCGCCAACCAGGTGATGTGGGCGTCCAACGACCGCAAGGTCGGGCCCGAGCAGGTCTTCGACTTCGACAACTGGGACGGCTACCGTGTGCAGCGCCGCCGCCTGCTGGAGTACTTCGGCTCCGGCGAGACGTCCAACCCGGTGGTGCTCACCGGCGACCGGCACGCGACCTGGGTGTGCGACCTGAAACCCGACTTCGACGACCCGGACTCCCCGGTCGTGGGCGCGGAGATCACCGGCACGTCGATCACCTCCGGCGGCGATTCCGACCCGGTGCCGTTCCACAGGAAGTACGACCCGATCATGGCGGAGAGCCCGCACTGGAAGTACATCGGGAACCAGCGCGGCTACGTCGTCTGCGACGTCTCCCCGGCCCGGCTGCTCGCCTCGCTGCGCCTCGTCAGCACCGTGTGGACGCCCGGCGAGACGACGGTCACCACCGCCGCGCGGTTCGCGGTCGAGGCGGGACGGCCCGGGATCAGCGTGGTCGAGCAACTCTCGCCCGAGCGCGAGGCGCGGACGCTGAAGAGGGGCGCGCGCCGCTACGCCGTGGACGACGACCAGTTCTGACCGGCCGCGACCCATACTGACCACTTTTGACCGTTTCTGACCGGAGCGCGGGAACAGGGGTCCGCCAGGGCCCCTGTTAACATCCGAATTGGACCACGCCTCGAATGGTCGATCGGTCCGGCCGGCGGCGACGCGCTCGCACCACCGCATTTCACGGGCCGGACCACTCCGTCCGAGCCGGGGACCGATCAAGCGGCCCGCGCGGCCTCATCACCGCCCACCGAAATGATCTTTCCCGGATTGTGAAAATCGGACCTTCGGGAAACACCTGGGGCCACGTCCTATACGCGCTGTTCCGATCGGTGAACGCTCAGTCGCCGGTTACGGGCAAATGGGACTGGGCCCCTCCGCGCACACGCCCGCGAGCGAGCTCGGCGGCGCTGCCCGCCCCCGAGTGATCCGGTCGCCGACGGCCGCGTTGTACGGTGCCAGCGTGGAAGAAGTCGTCGATGGGGCCGGTCTGAATCCCGCCGAGGTGGGCAAGGGCGTCGGGCGGTTGCTCGACGTGCTCGACGGCGTCGACGCGGACGGCTGGTATCCGATGCTGGAGGTCGTCCGTCCCTGGTCGGAGCACAATCCGCGCATCACCGGGGAGTTCGCGCGTCCGGCCGCCATCCGCGACTATCTGCGGCGCGAATTGACCACGCTGCTCCGCAAGGGCGCGGCGGTGACCGCGCGCCCGTCGCGGCGGGCGCTCCCGTTCACCGATCCGGAGTTCTTCGCCGCGCTCGACGAGGAGCGCTTCGACCTGCGCGCGAAGAAACTGTTCCTGTTCGGCCCGGAGCGCATGGCGCTCTCTCTGGACCGGCTGTCGCATTACTGCGGAACGCCCGCCGAGTCGTTCGGCCGCTACGTCCTGTTCACCAATTACGCGATGCACGTCGAGGCGTTCAGGGAACGGTTCCCGGACGCCGAAGGACCCGCCCGCCCGGACGTGCAGATGCCCGCCTGGCACCACGACGGCGTGAGCCTGGTGAACATCGGGGTCGGGCCGTCCAACGCCAAGACCGTGACCGACCACCTCGCCGTCCTCCGCCCCGACGCGATGATCATGATCGGGCACTGCGGCGGGCTGCGGAACCACCAGCGGCTCGGCGACTTCGTCCTCGCCACCTCCTACCTGCGGGAGGACCACGTCCTCGACCGCGTGCTGCCGCTCACCGTCCCGGTGATCCCGAACCACCGGCTCAACACGTTCCTGCTGGACGCGCTGGACGAGCGCGACGCCCGCCACCGGCTCGGCGTCGTCCACACCACCGCCAACCGGAACTGGGAGTTCAACCAGGCCGCGACCCTCGCCGCGATGCAGGCGTCGCGGGCCGTCGCCGTCGACATGGAGTCGGCGACGATCGCGGCGAACGGCTTCCGCTACCGCATCCCGAACGCCACACTTCTCTGCGTCTCCGACAAGCCGCTGCACGCCTCGCCGAAGCTGTCGGCGTCCGCGTCGGCGTTCTACGAGACCAGCAAGCGCGAGCACCTCAACATCGCGCTCTCCTGCGTGGACCGCGTCCGCCGCGAGCACCCGAACGGCCTCCCGAGCCAGGACATCCGCTCCCCCGACGAACCGCTTTTCGGGGTGGAATGAATGTCACACCTCATTGACAGGGGTGGGATGGGGAACGTACGTTCCGTCTGACTTCACGGTTGTCCGAGGGAAATCCGGTGAGATGCCGGTGCGGACGCGCCACTGTATCCGGGACGACGATCCCGGGAGCCAGGTCACTCGGGCAGCCGCGACCTCATCGTCCGGGACGCGCACGATCCCCAGTGGAGGTACACCGTGAGCTCGCTGTCGGCTCCAGAACGACGCATCCCCCTTCCCCGGCTCGGCCCGTGGCTGCTCGCGGTCCCGGTCCTGCTGCTGCTCGGCTACCTCGTCCTGATGGACAACGGCGCCGTGTCGCAGACGGGCGGCTTCCTGCACGAGCTGATGCACGACGGGCGGCATCTGCTCGGCGTGCCCTGCCACTGAGCCGCGCCATGATCCGCACCCTGCTGGTCAGGGGCGTCCTGCTGGGCCTGCTCGCCGGGCTCGTCGCGGGCGTGTTCGCGTTCGCCGCCGGGGAGCCCCGGATCGACGACGCCATCGCCCTCGAACAGGCCGCCGCCTCCGCCGAACATTCGCATGACCAAGGCACCGCCGCGCACGAGCACGAGCACGAGGGCGTGGAGGTGAGCCGGGGCGCGCAGAAGGCCGGGCTGTTCCTCGCCACCGGCCTCTACGGGCTCGCCGTCGGCGGCGTGTTCGCGCTGGTCTACGCCGGCCTGCGCGGACGGGTCGGGCCCCGCTCGGACGGCGGGCTCGCGCTCGCCGCCGCCGGGACGGCCTTCGCCGCGGTCATCCTCGTCCCGTTCGTGAAGTATCCGGCGAACCCGCCCGCGGTGGGCGACCCGGACACGATCACCAGCCGGACGCTCCTCTACCTCGCGATGATCGGGGTGGGCCTGCTCGCCGCCGCGATCGCGGTGACGACGGGACGGCGCGTCGGCGGCGGGCCGTGGCCGCGGTGGACCGCCGCCGTCGCCGCGTTCCTCGCCCCGGTCGTCGTCGCGGCGACGCTATTGCCAGGGGTGGACGAGGTGCCGGACGGCTTCCCCGCCACCCTGCTGTGGCAGTTCCGCCTCGTCTCGCTCGGGACGCAGCTCGTGTTCTGGACGGTCTTCGGCGTCGCGTTCGGCTGGGCGTGCGACCGCGCGGCCCGTCCGGCGCGGGCCCCGGTGCCCGCCTGACCGGGGTGCCGTCCGTAGGGAACGCGGTGCTGTTCGTCCGGCAGGCGACGTCGGCCGGGATGCGCGAGGCGCGCTTCCCGGCCGACGCGCCCGCGGACGCGTCCGGCCTGGCCAGGGCGAGGGCCCTCGCCGGGACGCTGCCGGACGGCCCGGCGTGGACGTCGCCCGCCCGTGCCGCCCGCGAGACCGCCGCCGCGCTGGGCCTCGCCGGGGCGCGTCCGGCGGCGGAGCTGGCCGAGGCCGACCACGGCCGCTGGGCGGGCCGCCGCTACGCCGACGTCGCGGTGGAGGAGCCGGACGGGCTGGCCCGCTGGCTGGCCGACCCGTGGGCCGTCCCGCACGGCGGCGAGACCCGCGCCGCGCTCGCCGGGCGCGTCACCGGCTGGCTCGCCGCCGGCCCGCGCGGGGTCGTCGTGTGCGACGCGGGCGTCATCCGGGCGGCGGTCGCGCTCGTCCTCGGGATCGACGTCACCGCCGGGGACCGGTTCGACGTCGCGCCGCTGTCCACCACCGAACTGTCCGCCGCCGGGAACGGCTGGCGGGTCGCCCACGTCAACCGGAAGGTCTCCGCTTGAACGCCACCTACCCGTTCACCGCCGTCGTCGGGATGGACGACCTGAAGCTGGCGCTGCTGCTGAACGCCGTGTCCCCGCGCGTCGGCGGGGTGCTGGTGCGCGGCGAGAAGGGGACGGCGAAGTCGACGATCGTGCGGGCGCTCGCCGCGCAGCTCCCCGCCGTGGACACGGTGCCGGGCTGCCGGTTCGCCTGCGACCCGGCCGCGCCCGACCCGTCCTGCCCGGACGGTCCGCACGCCTTGGGCGGGCCGTCGGCGCGGCGGGCGGCGGCGCTGGTGGAGCTGCCGGTCGGGGCGTCGGAGGACCGGCTCGCCGGGTCCCTGGACGTGGAGCGGGCGCTGACCGAGGGCGTGAAGGCGTTCGAGCCGGGGCTGCTCGCGGCGGCGCACCGGGGCGTCCTGTACGTGGACGAGGTGAACCTGCTGCACGACCACCTGGTCGACCTGCTGCTGGACGCGGCGGCGCTCGGCACCTGCTACGTCGAGCGCGAGTCGGTGTCGGTGCGGCACGCGGCGCGGTTCCTGCTGGTCGGAACGATGAACCCGGAGGAGGGCGAGCTGCGCCCGCAGCTCCTCGACCGGTTCGGGCTGACGGTGGAGGTGCGGGCGTCGCGGGAGCCGAGGGAGCGGGCCGAGGTTGTCCGGCGGCGGCTCGCGTTCGAGGCGGACCCGGCCGCGTTCGCCGCGCGCTGGTCCGCCGAGGAGGCCGCGCTCGCCGAGCGCATCGCGGCGGCGCGGGACCGGCTGGGCGGCGTCCGGCTGCCGGACGAGCGGCTGGAGCAGATCGCGGCGATCTGCGCCGGGTTCGAGGTGGACGGCCTGCGCGCCGACCTGGTCACGGCGAACGCCGCGCTCGCGCACGCCGCCTGGCACGGCCGGGACGAGGTGACGTCCGACGACGTCCGCGCGGCGGCCCGGCTGGCGCTGCCGCACCGCCGCCGCCGCGACCCGTTCGACGCGCCCGGCCTGGACGAGTCCCTGCTCGACGACCTGCTGAACAGCGCTTCTCCCGACGACGACCCGCCGCCGGACGGCGGTGGAGGCGAACCGCCCGGCGGGGGCGGTGAACCGTCGTCGCCGGGCGACGGCGGCTCCGAGGCCCCGGCGGAACAGCCCGGCGGGGACGGGCGCGCGGGCGGCCGTGAGCAGGTGGCGGGGGTCGCGGCGCCGCACGCCGTCCCGCTGCTGGAGGTGCCGGGCGTCGGCGACGGCGCGGCCGGGCGCCGGTCCCGGTCGCGGACGGAGCGGGGCCGCGTCACCGGCTCGCGCCGCCCGGCCGGGCGGATCCACGACCCGCACGTGGTGGCGACGCTGCTGGCCGCCGCCCCGCACCAAGACGCCCGCGGGCGTTCCGGGCCCGGCCTGCTGCTGCGCGCGGACGATCTGCGCGAGGCGGTCCGGGAGGGACGGGAGGGCAACCTCGTCCTGTTCGTCGTGGACGCGAGCGGCTCGATGGCCGCCCGCCGCCGGATGTCCACGGTGAAGACGGCCGTGCTGAGCCTCCTCCTCGACGCCTACCAGCGCCGCGACAAGATCGGCCTGATCACGTTCCGGGGGCGGACGGCCGAGGTCGTCCTCCCGCCGACGTCGTCGGTGGAGGCGGGCGCGGCGCGGCTGCGGACGCTCCCCACCGGCGGCCGGACCCCGCTCGCCGCCGGGCTGGTCAGAGCGGCGGAGGTCCTCCGCACGGAACGCCTGCGCGACCCGTCCCGCCGCCCGCTCCTGGTGGTCGTCACGGACGGGCGGGCGACGGCCGACGGCGACGTGCCGCGCGCAGCAGGGTTGCTGGCCGGGACGGCCGGGGTCGTCGTCGACTGCGAGGACGGGCCCGTCCGGCTCGGTCTCGCGGGACGGCTCGCGGCCCGGCTCGGGGCGCGGCTCGTCCCGCTGGGCGACCTCGACGGAATCGTCCGCGAGCACCGGAAGGCGGCCTGATCATGCCCCAGGGGAAGCCCGCGTCCGTCCCCGACGACGGACTGACCACGCGGCAGCGCCGCAACCGGCCGCTGCTGATCGTCCACACCGGGCCCGGCAAGGGCAAGTCGACCGCCGCGTTCGGGATGGCGCTGCGGGCATGGAACCAGGGCTGGCCGGTCGCGGTGTTCCAGTTCGTGAAGTCGGCGAAATGGCGGATTGGCGAGGAGAAGGCGCTGCGCGTGCTGGGCGAGAGCGGAGAGGGCGGTCCGGTCGCGTGGCACAAGATGGGCGAGGGCTGGTCGTGGCTGCGGCGGCCCGGCGCCGAGGACGACCACGCCGCGAACGCCCGCGAGGGCTGGGCGCAGATCAAGCGCGAGCTGGCCGCCGAGACGCACCGCTTCTACGTCCTGGACGAGTTCACCTACCCCCTGAAATGGGGCTGGCTCGACCTGGACGACGTCATCGAGACGCTCACCGGACGTCCCGGCGACCAGCACGTCGTCGTCACCGGACGGGACGCGCCCGGCCGTCTCGTCGAGGCCGCCGACCTCGTCACCGAGATGGGCAAGGTCAAGCACCCGATGGACGCCGGGCAGAAGGGGCAGCGGGGAATCGAGTGGTGATCCCGAGGCTGGTGGTCGCGGCGCCGTCGTCCGGGAGCGGGAAGACGACGGTGGCGACCGGGCTGATCGCGGCGCTCCGGGCGCGCGGCCTGCAGGTGTCCCCGCACAAGGTCGGACCCGACTACATCGACCCCGGCTACCACGCGCTCGCCGCCGGGCGTCCGGGCCGCAACCTCGACCCGTGGCTGGTCGGCGAGGACCGGATCGCGCCGCTGTTCCTGCACGGCGCCGCCGGGTGCGACGTCGCCGTGGTCGAAGGCGTGATGGGCCTGTTCGACGGGCGCGGCGACACCGGGTTCGCGTCGACGGCGCACGTCGCGCGGCTGCTCGGCGCGCCCGTGGTCCTCGTCGTGGACGCGGCCCGGCAGAGCCGCTCGGTCGCCGCGCTGGTGCACGGCTTCGCGACGTTCGAGCCGGGCGTGCGGGTCGCCGGGGTCGTCCTGAACCGGGTCGGGTCGGACCGGCACGAGGAGCTGTGCCGGAGCGCGCTGGACGCGACCGGCGTCCCGGTGCTCGGCGCGCTCCGCCGGGACGACGCGGTCGTGACGCCGTCCCGGCATCTCGGCCTGGTCCCGGCCGCCGAGCGCGAGACGGAGGCCGTGCGGGCGGTCGAACGGCTGGGCGACCTGATCGCGCGCTCCTGCGACCTCGACGCGCTGATGCGGCTCGCCGCCACCGCTCCCCGGCTCCCGGACCGGCTCTGGGATCCGAGCGCGGAGGTGGAGCCGCTGCCGGGCCGTCCGGTCGTCGCCGTCGCGGGCGGGGAGGCGTTCACCTTCTCCTACGCGGAGCACACCGAGCTGCTGCGCGCGGCCGGGGCCGACGTCGCGGTCGTCGACCCGCTGCGCGACGAGGCCCTCCCGGACGGGACGGCCGCGCTCGTCCTCGGCGGCGGGTTCCCCGAGGTGCACGCCGCCGACCTGGCCGCGAACGCGCCGCTGCGCGCGGCCGTCGCCGCGTTCCGAGGCCCGATCGCCGCCGAGTGCGCGGGCCTCCTCTACCTGTGCGAGGAGCTGGACGGGCGGGCCATGTGCGGGCGCGTGCCGGGACGGGCGCGCATGACGTCCCGGCTGACGCTCGGCTACCGGGAGGCGGTCGCCGTGGCGGAGTCGCCGCTGACCCGTCCGGGCGAGCGGTTCCACGGCCACGAGTTCCACCGGACGGCCGTCGCCGCCGAAGCCGCCCCGCTGTTCCGCTGGAAGGACGGCGGCGACGGGTTCGGCGACGAGCTGATCACCGCGTCCTACCTGCACCTGCACTGGGCCGGGCATCCGGAGGCGGCTCAGCGGCTGGTGTCGTCCTCCAGGTCGCCTTCGGTCTTGAGGTAGACCTCTTGGAGACGTTGCAGGATGTCCGGGTCCGGGTGCTCCCACATGCCGCGTTCGGCGGCTTCGAGGAGCCGCTCGGCGATGCCGTGCAGGGCCCACGGGTTGGACTCGGCCATGAACGCGCGGTTCTCGTCGTCCAGGACGTAGGCGGCGGTCAGCCGGTCGTACATCCAGTCGGCCATGACGCCGGTGGTCGCGTCGTAGCCGAAGAGGTAGTCGACGGTCGCGGCCAGCTCGAACGCGCCCTTGTAGCCGTGCCGCCGCATCGCGGCCAGCCAGTTCGGGTTCACGACGCGGGCCCGGAAGATCCGCGCGGTCTCCTCCGAGAGGGTGCGCGTGCGGACCGCGTCCGGGCGCGTGCTGTCGCCGACGTAGGCTTCCGGCGCCTTCCCGGTCAGGGCCCGGACGGTCGCGATCATCCCGCCGTGGTACTGGAAGTAGTCGTCGGAGTCCGCGATGTCGTGCTCGCGGGTGTCGACGTTCTTCGCGGCGACGGCGATCCGCCGGTAGGCGCTCTCCATGTCGGCGCGGGCCGGGACGCCGTCGAGGTCGCGCCCGTAGGCGTGCCCGCCCCACACCGCGTACACCTCGGCGAGGTCGGCGTCGTCGCGCCAGTTGCGGCTGTCGATCAGCGGCAGCAGGCCCGCCCCGTACGCGCCCGGCGCGGAGCCGAACACTCGGAGCGTCGCGCGCCGCTCGTCGCCGTGCTGCTCCCGATCGGCCTTGACGTGGGCGCGGACGTAGTTGTCCTCGTCCGGTTCGTCGAGCGCGGCGACGAGCCGGACGGCGTCGTCCAGCATCGCGACGACGTGCGGGAACGCGTCCCGGAAGAAGCCGCTGATGCGGACCGTCACGTCGATGCGCGGCCTGCCCAGCTCGTCCGCAGGGATCGCTTCGAGGCGGGTGACGCGGCGGGACGCCTCGTCCCACTCCGGGCGGACGCCGAGCAGCGCGAGCACCTCGGCGATGTCGTCGCCCGCCGTGCGCATCGCGCTCGTCCCCCAGACGGACAGGCCGACCGAGCGCGGCCACTCGCCGTGGTCGGCGCGGTAGCGCTCCAGCAGCGAGTCGGCCATCGCCTGCCCGGTCTCCCAGGCGAGGCGGCTCGGGACGGCGCGCGGGTCCACCGAGTAGAAGTTGCGCCCGGTCGGCAGGACGTTGACGAGCCCGCGCAGCGGCGACCCGCTCGGCCCGGCCGGGACGTAGCCGCCGTCCAGGGCGTGGAGCAGGTGGTCCATCTCGTCGGTGGTCCGGGCCAGGCGCGGGACGACCTCCGTCGCCGCGAACTCCAGCACCCGCCGGACGAGTTCCCCGTGTTTCGCAGCGATCTGTGCGACCGCGTCGGGCGACCAGTCGGCGTCCTCCATCGCCTGGACGAGGGAGCGGGCCGTGGCCTCGGCGGCGTCGACGTCGGCGCGCGTGCCGGTGCCGTCCTCGGTGAGGCCGAGGGCTTCGCGCAGGCCGGGCAGGGTCTCGCGTCCCGACCACATCTGCCGGGCGCGCAGCATGGCCAGCACCAGGTCGACGCGCTGCGGGCCGGTCGGCGCCTCGCCCAGGATGTGCAGGCCGTCGCGGATCTGCGCGTCCTTCACCTCGCACAGCCAGCCGTCGACGTGCAGGAGGAAGTCGTCGAACTCGGTGTCGTGCGGACGGTCGTCCAGGCCGAGGTCGTGGTCGAGCTTCGCGGCCTGGATCAGCGTCCAGATCTGCGCGCGGATGGCGGGGAGCTTCGCCGGGTCCATCGCGGCGATCGTGGCGTGCTCGTCCAGGAGCTGTTCGAGGCGGGCGATGTCGCCGTAGGTCTCGGCGCGGGCCATCGGCGGGACCATGTGGTCGACCAGGACGGCGTGCGCGCGGCGCTTCGCCTGCGTCCCCTCGCCCGGGTCGTTGACGAGGAACGGGTAGACGAGCGGGACGTCGCCGAGCGCCGCGTCCGCACCGCAGGACGCGGACATGCCCGCCGCCTTGCCGGGCAGCCATTCCAGGTTGCCGTGCTTGCCGACGTGGACGATCGCGTGCGCGCCGAACTCGTCCGACAGCCAGCGGTAGGCGGCCAGGTAGTGGTGGCTCGGCGGCAGGTCCGGGTCGTGGTAGATCGCGATGGGGTTCTGGCCGAAGCCGCGCGGCGGCTGCACCATGACGACGACGTTCCCGGCGCGGAGGGCGGCGAGGACGATGTCGCCGTCCTGGACGAACAGCTCGCCGGGCGGCGGGCCCCAGTGCCGCTCCATGTCGTCGCGAAGGTCGGCGGGCAGCGTCCGGTACCAGCGTTCGTAGGACGCCCCGGAGATCCGGACGGGGTTGCCCGCGAGCTGCTCCTCGGTGAGCCAGTCCTCGTCCTGGCCGCCCGCCGCGATCAGCGCGTGGACGAGCGCGTCGCCGTCCTGGTCGGCCACGCCGGGGAAGCCTTCGCCGAGGTCGTAGCCCGCTTCGCCGAGCCGGGCGAGGAGCCGGACGGTGCTCGCCGGGGTGTCGAGGCCGACCGCGTTCCCGACCCGCGAGTGCTTCGTCGGATACGCCGACAGCATCACGACCAGGCGGCGCGAAGCGGGCGGCGTGTGCCGGAGGCGGCCGTGCCTTACGGCGATCCCCGCGACCCGCGCGGCGCGTTCGGGGTCGGCCCGGTAGACGGTGAGCCCGTCCTCGTCGATCTCCTTGAAGGAGAACGGGACGGTGATGATGCGGCCGTCGAACTCCGGGATGGCGACCTGCGAGGCGGCGTCGAGCGGGGACAGGCCGTCGTCGCTGTCCGCCCAGTCGGCGCGGGACGTGGTGAGGCAGAGGCCCTGGAGGATCGGGACGTCCAGCGCGGCGAGCGCGCCGACGTCCCACGCCTCGTCGTCGCCGCCCGCCCCGGCCGTCGCGGGCCGCGTCCCGCCCGCCGCGAGGACGGTCACGACCAGCGCGTCCGCTTCGCGGAGCGTGTCGAGCAGCGCGGGCTCGGCGGTGCGGAGCGACGAGCAGAAGACGGGCAGGGGGCGTCCGCCCGCGTCCTCGACGGCGGCGCAGAGGGCCTCGACGAACGCGGTGTTCCCGGCCATGTGGTGGGCGCGGTAGTAGAGCACCCCGATCACCGGGCCTTCGGTGGCGCGGGACGTTCGCTCGTATCGCCCCCAGGTGGGCGCGGCCTGCGGCGGCGCGAACCCGCGCCCGGTCAGCAGGACGGTGTCGGAGAGGAACGCGTGCAACTCGGCGAGGTTCGCGGGCCCGCCATGCGCGAGATAGGCATGCGCCTCGGCACACACCCCACCGGAAACGGTGGAAAGCTCCATCAACTCGGCGTCTGGCGCCTGCTCTCCTCCCAGGACGACGACCGGGCGGGTGCCGGTCAGAAGGGCGTCGAGGCCGTCCTCCCAGGCGCGGCGGCCGCCGAGCAGGCGGACGACGATCAGGTCGACGCCGTCGAGCAGCGGCGGAAGGTCGGCCACGGCGAGCCGGGCGGGGTTGCCCAGCCGGTAGCCGGCGCCGGACGCGCGGGCGCTCAGCAGATCGGTGTCGGACGTGGAGAGCAGCAGAACGGTGGACATGACGGGTCCTCCCCCTGGGGTCCTCGCCCCGGTCGCGGGTGTCACGACGGCGGGAGTCTCCTGGCTCCCGGATCAGCGCTCGCCCCGGCCTTCCCGTCCGCGTGGACAGTGGCCGTTAGCGGGGGTCGCTCCCCGGTGACAGTGGCGGGACCGCGCCGGATTCACACCGGCTTCCTCCACTGCCGTCGTCGATCAGCAGACTACGGCAGCGCGCGGCGTCCGAGAAAGGTGGCCTTCATGCCAGATGTCCGTGCGGCGGGGCGGTCGCGTGCCGACGCGTGCCCCGGCGCGCTCCAGACCCACGACGCCGCCGACGGGGCGCTCGCCCGCGTCCGCACGCCGGGCGGGGCGGTGTCGGCGGCGCGGCTCAGGACGGTCGGCGGCGCGGCCCGCGAGCTGGGCGTGGACGTCGTCGAGCTGACGTCGCGGGCCAACCTCCAGGTGCGGGGCGTGCGCGATCCGGCGGCGCTCGCGGAGCGGCTGGCGGCGGCCGGGCTGCTGCCGTCCGCGTCGCACGAACGGGTGCGCAACATCGTCGCGTCCCCGCTCGGCGGACGCGGCGTGCGGGGCGTCCTCGCCACGGATCCGCTGGTCACGGCGCTCGACCTTGAGTTGTGCGGGCGTTCTCGGCTGGCCGGGCTGCCAGGCCGGTTCCTGTTCGCGCTGGACGACGGCTCCGGCGACGTCGCGTCCCTGGGCGCCGACGTGACGCTGACTCCCGGCGGCGTGCTCCTGGCCGGGCACCGGCTCGTCCTGTCCGGCGATCCCGTCGCGGTCATGATCGCGGCGGCGGAGGCGTTTCTCGACGTTCGCGGCGACGCCTGGCAGCTGGCCGAAGTCCCGGACGGCCCGCGCCGCGTCGCGGGCCTCCTCGGCGGGACGCTGGCCGAAGCGCAGCGCGTCCCCGCCCCGCCCGCACCGCACGCGGGTTTCGTCGAGCAGCGCGACGGCCTGGTCGCGCTGGAGGTCGTGCCGCCGCTCGGACGCCTGTCCGGCGCGCAGATGGAAGCCCTCGCCGACATCGCGGACGAAGTGCGGCTGACGCCGTGGCGGAGCATCGTCCTGCGTGACCTGCGACGCGACGACGCGCACCGGCACGCCGTCCACCTGCACCAACACGGCTTCGCCACCGACCCCGACTCGCCCTGGGTCGGAGTGACGGCCTGCACGGGAAGCCCCGGCTGCGCGAAATCGGAAGGCGACGTGCAGGGCGCGGCCCACCGCTGGGTCGGCGGCCTGTCGCGCGCCCCGGAGACCCCCGTCCACTGGACGGGCTGTGACCGGAACTGCGGGATGCCCCGCGGGCCGGTCGTCCTGAAGAGAGCGGAACGGTGACCGACTACATCCGGGACGGCGCGGAGATCTACCGGCGCTCGTTCGCGACCATCCGCGCGGAGGCCGACCTGTCGGGCCTGCCGGACGACGTGGCGCGGGTCGCCGTCCGCATGATCCACGCCTGCGGGATGACGGACCTCGTCCGCGACCTGGCCTGGTCGCCGGGTGTCGTCGCGCGGGCGCGGGCGGCGCTGCTGGACGGCGCGCCGATCCTGTGCGACGCGCGGATGGTGGCGTCCGGCGTCACTCTGGCCCGGCTGCCCGCGGGCAACGAGGTCGTGTGCGCGCTGGGCGACCCGCGCGTCCCCGGCCTGGCGGAACGGCTCGGCACGACGCGCAGCGCGGCGGCGCTCGACCTCTGGCTCGACCGGTTGGACGGCGCGGTCGTCGCGATCGGCAACGCGCCGACCGCGCTGTTCCGGCTGCTGGAGCTGGTGGACGGGGGCGCGGGACGTCCGGCCGCCGTCCTCGGGATACCGGTCGGTTTCATCGGCGCGGCCGAGTCCAAGGACGCGCTCGCCGCGAGCGACCTCCCGCACCTCGTCGTGCGCGGACGCCGCGGCGGCAGCGCCATGACGGCGGCGGCCATAAATGCGATTGCCAGTGAGGCGGAGTGATGGCTGGACGGCTGTACGGGGTCGGCGTCGGCCCTGGTGATCCTGAACTGGTGACGGTGAAGGCCGCCCGGTTGATCGGTGCGGCGGACGTGGTCGCCTACCATTCCGCGCGGCACGGGCGGAGCATCGCCCGCGCCGCCGCCGCGCCCTACCTGCGCGACGGGCAGATCGCGGAGCAACTCGTCTATCCGGTGACGACGGAGACGACCGACCATCCCGGCGGGTATCAGGGCGCGCTCGACGACTTCTACGCCGACTGCGCCGCCCGCCTCGCCGCGCACCTGGACGCGGGACGGACGGTCGTCGTCCTCAGCGAAGGCGACCCGCTGTTCTACGGCTCCTACATGCACCTCCACAAACGCCTCGCGCCGCATTACCCGGCGGAGGTCGTGCCGGGCGTGACGTCGCTGAGCGCGGCGTCGGCCGCCGCCGGGCGTCCGCTGGTCGAGCGCGAGGAGACGTTGACCGTGCTGCCCGGCACGCTCCCCGGCGACGAGCTGGCGGACCGGCTCCGCACCGCCGACGCGGCGGCCGTCCTCAAGCTGGGCCGGACGTTCCCCAAGGTCAGGCAGGCTTTTGAGGACGCCGGACGGCTCCCCGAAGCCTGGTACGTCGAACGCGCCTCGACCGGCCGGGAGAGGGTCGTGCCGCTGGCCGACGTCGATCCGGCGGATGTCCCGTACATGGCGCTCGCCCTGCTGACCAGCCCGGCAAGCGAGTCGTTCACCGCTCCCGAGCCGGCACGCCCCGAGGGTCCGGGGAGCGTGACGGTCGTGGGCCTCGGCCCGGCGGGACGGCCGTGGCTCACCCCGGAGGCGCAGGACGTCCTGTCGTCCGCGACCGACCTCGTCGGCTACGGCCCCTACCTCGACCGGGTCCCGCCGAACGCGCGGCAACGCCGCCACCCGACCGGCAACCGGGTGGAGGACGACCGCGCCCGGCACGCCCTCGAACTGGCGCGGGACGGGGCGCGGGTCGCGGTCGTCTCGTCCGGCGATCCGGGCGTGTTCGCGATGGCGACGGCCGTCCTGGAGGCCGCGGACGACTTCCCGGACGTGCCGGTGCGGGTCGTCCCCGGGCTGACCGCCGCGCAGGCCGTCGCCGCGCGGGCGGGCGCGCCGCTCGGCCACGACTTCTGCGTCCTGTCGCTGTCGGACCTGCTCAAACCGTGGGAGGTGATCGCCCGGCGGCTCGCGGCGGCGGCCTCGGCGGACCTGGTGCTCGCGCTGTACAACCCGTCGTCCAGCCGCCGGAGGCACCAGCTCGCGGCGGCCCGCGACCTGCTCCTCGAACACCGCTCCCCCGAAACTCCGGTGGTGGTCGGACGCGACGTCGGCGGCCCGGAGGAGAGCGTGACCGTGACGACGCTCGGCAAGCTGGATCCCGATCAGGTGGACATGCGCTGCCTGGTCATCGTCGGGTCGTCAACAACTCGGGTGACCGAGCGCGGCGCCGTCCACACGCCGCGCCGTTACCCCTGAGCCCAGCGGACGGCCTCCGCCGGGTCGGTGGCCACAGCCACGCCGTCCGGGACGGGCGGCCGGTCCACCATGATCACGGGCAGTCCGGCGGCGCGGGCGGCGGTGAGCTTGGCGCGGGTCATCGCGCCGCCGCTGTCCTTGGTGACCAGCACGTCGAGGCTGTGTTCGCGGATCAGCGCCCGCTCGCCGTCGAGCGTGTAGGGGCCTCGGGACAGCAGCACGCGCACGTTGTCCGGGACGGGCTTCTCCGGCGGGTCGACCGACCGGGCGAGGAACCACACGTCGGCGCGGGCGGCGAAGACCTCGATGCTGCGCCGCCCCGTGGTGAGGAACGCGCGGGCCCCGCACGGCAGCGCGGCGGCGGCGTCGGCCAGCGACGGGACGCGCCGCCAGTCGTCGCCGTCCTCCTCCCGCCAGCCGGGACGCCGCAACGCGAGCAACGGAACCCCCGCCCGTTCCGACGCCCGCGCGGCGGAGGCGCTCATGCGTTCCGCGAAGGGGTGGGTGGCGTCCACGAGCCGGTCGATCCGGTGCTCGCGCAGCCAGGCGGCGAGGCCGTCCGGCCCGCCGAAGCCGCCGACGCGCACCTCGCCGACGGGGAGGCGCGGGTCGGCGACGCGCCCGGCGAGCGACGACACGACGCGCACGTCCGGGACGCCGTGCAGGCGGGCGGCGAGGTCCCTGGCCTCGGCCGTCCCGCCGAGGATCAGGACGCGCCTCACACTCGTTCCCGCTCCGCGCTGTAGAGGTGGCTGCCGGGGAACGCGGACGCGGCCAGCACCCGTCCGACGACGATCACGGCGGTGCGCTTCACCCCGGCCTCGTGGACCAGGCCCGCGATGTCGGCGAGGGTGCCGCGCAGGATCAGCTCGTCCGGACGGCTCGCCCGCGCGACGACGGCGACCGGGCAGTCCGCGCCGTAGTGCGGCAGCAGCTCGGCCGTCACCTCGTCGATCCGCTGGACGGCGAGGTGCAGCACCATCGTCGCGCCGCTCGCGCCGAGGGTGGCGAGGTCCTCGCCGTCCGGCATCGGGGTGGCGCGGGCGGACGTGCGGGTCAGGATCACCGTCTGGCCGACGCCGGGGACGGTCAGCTCCCGGCCCAGCGACGCGGCCGCCGCCGCGAACGCCGGGACGCCCGGGACGATCTCGTACGGCACCCCCGCCGCGTCCAGCCGCCGCACCTGCTCAGCGACCGCGCTGAACACCGACGGGTCGCCCGAGTGCAGCCGCGCGACGTCGAGACCGTCACGGTGCGCGGCGGTCAACTCGGCGACGATCTCGTCCAGGTTCAGATTCGCGGTGTCAACAAGCCGGGCACCAGACGGGCAGGCATCCAGCAACTCGCACGGCACCAGCGACCCGGCGTACAGGCAAACCGGCGCAGCCTCCAGCACCCGCAACCCACGCACAGTGATTAGGTCAGCAGCCCCAGGCCCAGCCCCCACGAAATACACCGTCATGCCGCCCTGCCTTTCTGGGGGGCGCCCCCCAGACCCCCGAGGGGTCGGCGCCATGATCCTCGCTTCGCTGCGGTCATACCGCCTCCTTCCGTGTCGTCCAGATGGTGACGGGCATCGCGGGACGCCAGGCGGTGAAGCCGCCGAGCGGCGCGGCCCGTTCGACACTGACGCGGACCAGGTCGCCGCCGTACGTCTCGCGTGCCTGCGCGACCCGGACCTCCGATTCGAGGGTGACGGCGTTGGCGACCAGCCGTCCGCCGGGGCGCAGCGCGTCCCAGCAGCGTTCCAGCAGGCCGGGGACGGTGAGGCCGCCGCCGACGAAGACGGCGTCGGGGGCCGGCAGGTCGTCCAGCGCGCCCGGCGCCACGCCCTCGACGACCCGCACGCCGCCCGGCACGCCGAGGCTCGTCGCGTTCCGCTCGATCCGCTTCGCGCGCTCCGGTCGGCTCTCCACCGCCACCGCCTGGCAGGACGGATGCGCCCGCGCCCATTCGATCGCGACGCTGCCCGCGCCAGCGCCGACGTCCCAGAGCAGTTCGCCGGGCAGCGGCGCGAGCCGCGCCAGGGTGACCGCGCGGACCTCGCTCTTGGTGATCTGCCCGTCGTGGTCGAACGCCGCGTCGGGGAGCCCGGACGTGCGGGGCAGCGGCGCCGCGTCCGGACCGGGCGCGCATTCGACGGCGACGATGTTCAGCGCGGTCGCGGCGAGTTCCGTCCACTCGGCGGCGGTGCCGTGCTGGACGGTCTCCCCGTCCGCACCGAGGTCGGACAAAACCGTCATGCGGCTCGGCCCGAACCCGCGTCCGGCGAGCAGGGCGGCGACGACCGATGGGGACTCCCGGCCCGCGCTGAGGACGAGGATCCGGCGGCCGGGCGCGACCAGCGCGTTCAGCGCGCCCGCCGGACGTCCGACGAGGCTCGCGACGTCCACGCGGTCGAGCCGCCAGCCGAGCCGGGCGCACGCCAGCGACACCGACGACGTGTGCGGCAGGACGAGCAGCCGCTCCGGGCCGAGCAGTTCGGCGAGCGCGGAGCCGATGCCGTGGAACATCGGGTCTCCGCTGGCCAGGACGACGACGGCGCGTCCTTCGTGCTCCTCGATCAGGCCGGGGAGCGCGGGCAGGAGGGGCGACGGCCAGACGACGCGCTCCGCGCGCTCCGCATCCGAGGCGGGGACGAGGTCGAGTTGGCGGCCGGAGCCGAGCAGCACGTCCGCCGACCGCAGCGCGGCGCGGGAGCGCTCCGGGAGCCCGTCCCATCCGTCGGCGCCGATGCCCACAACGGTGACGACACGCGCGTCCACTGGCCTCCTCGTCCCGGCACGACTGCGGCGACCAGCCTATATGAGCGGTTCCAACCCGTTCCTGCACGGATCACCCATCTGACCTGTACCGGAGCCGCCCGACGATCTTGGGAGAGCCCCATTCCCGCCCGACGACCTCGCCGCAGTTGATCAACGGTAATGCAACGGCCGGGGTTCCGCGTTGGAACCATGGGCACCCGCAGCCGCTCGAAGGAATGGTCGGACGGCGCATCCGAAGAAGAGGCGAGGCCATGACTTCCGCACTGGCGCTCAACCTACTGTCCTCACTACTGGCCTTCCTATCCGGTGCCGCGGCGAAGGGCCTCTACCAACGTCGGCAGACCATGGGCCCGGCCCGGCGCGTATGGCGACTGCGCAGACCCGACGAGGTCGTGATCGTTCAGCCAGACGGACCAGGGCACGACACCCCGTTACCGACCCTCTACGAGGGCGACGCAATGGCCGCGATGCTGGTGTCCGAGTACTTACGCAAGGTCTTACGTGTGCCCACCGTCCGGATAATCCGGGCCAAGAACTTCTCCCGATGCCGGGATGCCCCAAGCGACCTGGTCGTCATCGGCGGCCCCAACGCGAACGACCTGTACAAGGAACTCGACCGCCAAGTCACCCTGCCTTACAGTTTTCGGCTCTACCCGGACCGGGCAGACATGATCAGAAACTCTGACGGCCACGTGTTCGCCCAGCAAGTCGTCCACGCCAAGACCACGCGCGACTTCGCCGTCATCAGCCTGCTCCCCAGCCCCTTCCACGCCGACCGCCGCGTCATCGTCCTAGCCGGATGCGGCACCCTGGGCAGCCTGGCCGCCGCCAAGATGGTCACCCAAGACGGAATCGCCCGCCTGGCCGCCCTCCGCCCAAGCGCCCCCTTCTCGGCCGTAATAGAAATAGAAATCCTGGACGGCCAAATGACCAACCCCCAAATAGTCGACACCACCGCTTAGCCCCCCCAACCCCGAGCACCGACCGCATAGTTCAGCGACTCGACCCGACTCAAGGGGCGCGGGTTGGCGGTCGGGATGCGGGCACCGAGCATTTCGGCGGCACGGCGGGCCGCGTCGTCCGGGTCGGACGGGAGGATCGCGCCGTAGCCGTCGTCGGACGACCAGCGTCGGTAGGTGCGCCCGTCCCAGCCGAGAATCAACGGTCCTCGGCTGCGGTAGGTGACGTGGACGCGGGTCAGTCCGGTCTCCTGATCGCGGACGAGGGCGACCGAGACTTGCGGGGCGATGCGGCGGACGGCCGCGTCGAGCCGCTCAGCCGGGCCGAACACCATGCTCATGCCTCCGGCGGCGGTGAGTCGGGCGAGGTGGTCGCAGTCGCAGCCCGCTGGGCAGTGGCACGGCGGGTAGCTCGGGGTGGAGTTGCAGCAGTCAGCCATCAGCAAGCCTCCTGTTCGAGGACGGGGTCCGGGGCCGGGAAGGGGCGGCGCGGCCGGGACCAGGGGGTGTCGACCGGCGGCGCCGCCCCTGGCTCACTTGAAAGGTCTGGGCTCGTTGCGCCAGGCGCGGCCGGGCTCGGACATCCGCGCGGCCAACTCCTCACCCGCGACGCGCAACTCGTCGGCGATCCGCGACGAGACACACGCCCAGGCCAGCTCGCACCACCGCTCGTGTTCAACCACCCGCGCGCCGTCCCGCTGGGAGACCGCGCGCCAAGAGCCGTCCGGCAACTCGTACACCGCGAACCCGGCGATCTGCCGCTCGGCCTCACGCGCGAGGCGCGCCGCGCTCACCGCTCACCCTCCCTGCCCTCGCCTATCCCGGCCTCGACGCGCGGCAGCCACAACAGCAGCAACGCCAACTCCTTGGGATCATTGCCACGCACCTCGGTGATGGCAGCGGCCCGCTCGGCATAGTCCACGTAACTGCGCTGCCCATGCCAAACCGGCTGGCTCTCGCACACCTCAAACGCCCACTCCGGAAACCACTTACGCAGGAACGTCAAGTGCTCCATCCGCTCCACGTACGGCAGAGCCTCCTTGCCGGACGCCAACGCCGCCAGATCAATGGCCTGGGACATCAGCCGCCCCAAGTACCCGGGCAGCTTCGCCTCGACGACCGAATGCCCGCCCGTCCACTTCTCCGACGGTTCGCGGACGGCCAGCCACGGCACGGGCCTGCTCTCGTCATGCTCGATCTGCCATCCCGGATTCTCTTCGCGGAGCCGTGCCACCTTCTCGGATATCGTCATCGCCAGCCGGACCTCCTATGTCCGGTCAGGCCCCGGAACACCTGGCGTTCGCCCGCCGGCCGGGGCCGTCTTTGTGTCCTGCGACACCTTCCGCCCACCACCAGACCGCGTCCGGCGTTAGCGTGGAAGCCGTTACCGCGTTGCCTGTCGGCGGGCGCGGGGCAACACGCAACGGCCATCCGGCGCGAAGCGGGTGAGATCATGACTTTCGGCGAGCGCATGCGGCAGCTCATGCAGGAGCAGGACGTGAGCCTGCGCCGACTGGCCAAGGCAGTGCCCTGCAACGTCGGATACCTGTCGAAGGTGGCCCGCGATTTGGGCGGCCCGTCGGAGGACTTGGCCAAGCGCCTCGACGAGCTCCTTGGCGCGGGCGGCGAGCTGGCTGGCCTCAGGCGTCCGCCGCAGCGCCCTACGAGCGTCAAGGCGGGCGATGCCGACCGCCTTCGCCATGCCGCGCGGAAGCCCCTGCGCGTCGACCCCGCGACGGTCGAAGCGCTCGCCCGCGTCCTGGACGGGCAACGCCGTCTGGAAGATTCCGTGGGATCGGCCGCGGTCCTTCCCGCCGTACGCGTCCAACTCAAGTCGATCACCTCGATGGTGACCGAGGCGCGCGGGCCCATCCGGAACGACCTGCTCGACGTCGCCGCGCAATGGTCGCAGTTCGGCGGGTGGCTGTACGCCAGTGTCGGACGGCCAGGCGATGCACTGAAATCGCTCGGCCGGACCCTGGAATGGGCGACGGAGTCCGGCAATCAGCAGATAGTCGGAGAGGTGCTGAGCTGGCAGGGCTATGTCGCTGAGCGGCGGGGGCAGATCGGCGCGATGATCGGCCTGTCCCAGGCGGCCCAGCGGCTTCGCGCCGGGTCGGTGGGCCGGGTGTACGACCTGTACCAGGAGGCGCGTGCGCTGGCGGCGGTGGGCGAAGCGGACGCGGTGCGGCGACTGACAGAGCAGGCGGCGGCCGCGGTCGTCGACGTGCGTCCCGACGTGGCCCGTCCGTGGGAGTACTACTACTTCGCTCCCGGCTTCTTCGTTCTGGAGCACGGACTCGCCTATCGCATCCTCGGCCGCACCGACCCCGCCTACAACGCGGTCGCGATCGAGCACCTGAAGGCCGGACTGGACGGATTGCCCGCGAACATGCGGGCCTCGGAGTGGGCGGGCGATTTCGTGTACCAGCTCGCGATGGCCTATCTCCAGATCGGTGAAGCGGGCGAGGCGGAGCGAGTCGCCGCCGACCTGGAGACGATCGCGACACGAACCGGATCAGACCGGCTCACGGGCCTCCTCGCCGCCCTCCGGTGACCGCGTCAGGCACTCTGAATGGGTGGTTCTGGCAGACTTGTCCGGGTGAAGCGGCTTCTGGTCATTGGTATTGGTGCGGGGGATCCCGACCATCTGACGTTGCAGGGGGCCAAGGCCATCGGCGCGGCGGACGCCTTTCTGCTCGTTGGGAAGGGTGAGGCCAAGGAGGATCTCACCGGGTTGCGTCGGGAGCTGATCGCCGCGCACGGGCGTGAGCCGTATCGGGTCGTTGAGGCCCGTGATCCTGAGCGCGATCGGACCGCGTCCGCTTACACCGCCGCCGTTGAGGACTGGCGGTCGCGTCGGGCTGAGATCTACGAGTCGTTCGTCAGAGATGAGTTGGCCGAGGGCGAGACCGGCGCGCTTCTTGTCTGGGGCGATCCCGGCGTCTACGACAGCACGCTCGCTGCTCTGGACGAGATCGACGCCGAGTTCGACTACGAGGTCATCCCGGGAATCAGCAGCATTTCGGCGCTCACCGCTCGGCATCGCGTCGGGCTGACGCGGGTCGGACGTCCTGTGCACGTCACGACCGGGCGGCGGCTCGCCGCCGAGGGGGCGACGGCCGACGACGTGCTCGTCATGCTGGACGCTGCCTGTGCGTTCACCGAGGTCGGCGACGGTTTCCACATCTACTGGGGCGCCTACCTGGGCACGCCGGACGAGATCCTGATCGAGGGCCCGGTCGCGGAGGTCGCCGACCGGATCCGCGCGACCCGCGCGGAGGCCCGCGCCCGCAAGGGCTGGATCATGGACACCTATCTCCTGCGCCGCTCCTCGTCCTGATCGGCGGCCGGTTGCCAGAGTGCGTACCGGAAGTCGAGGAACACCATCCCGTCCAGGACGCGGTGGTCCCCGCGTAGGACGGAGTCGGGCAGTTCGTCCAGCCAGGAGAGGTGGATTCCCGTCTTCCCGCCGAGGCAGCCGGGAATGTGCTCGGGGCCCTCGTCCGGGCGGGTGAGCTGCTCCGCGACCTTTTCGGCTTGCTCGGACGCGCCGAGCGCCTCGAACGCGGCGCGCGCCCGTTCCAGTGTGCGGCGTCCGCCTGCCGGGTCGCCGACGGCCCGTTGGGCTTGGCCGAGGTTCCGCCAGGCGTTGGCGAGGCCGTGCCGGTCGTCGTGCCGCTCGTAACGGGCGGCGGCGTGGGTCGCGCAGTTCAGCGCGGCGCGGCCGTGACAGGCCGGGCACGTCTCAAGGTAGGCGGCCGCCAGGTTCAAGAAGACGATCGCCTCGGCGTGCTGGTGGTCCAAGTTTCGCGCGAGTCGCAGGGCGTGGCACAGGTGCCAGATGCCGCAGCTTCCGTACCGTCCGGGGTGCCATCCCAGGAGGGTGAGAGCGAGATTTGTCCGCGCTCGGATCTCGCCCTCGGGATGGCTGAGCCGGGAGAACATCAGAACGGCGCGCAGGAGTGTGTCGGCTGCCGCCTCATGTTCGCCCCGCATTCGCAGGGCGTCGCCCAGTGCCGTGAGCGCTTCGCCGGAACCGTACACATCCCCGGATTCCCAGCAGATCTCCATGTCGATCCGGTGGCACTCCTCCGCCTCGACATAGTCGCCCAGGCAGACATGGACGAGACCGAGGTTGTGGCGGGCCCGTCCCATTGCCGGGCGATCTGGCGCCAGCTCCAGGGAACGGCGCAGATGCGGCATCGCCTCGTCGTATCGGCGCGCCACCCGGTAGGCGTTGCCGAGCATTCCCGACGCCGCGTGGACCTTTTCGGGCCCCAGATGCTCAGCCGCGTCCAGGGCGAGCGTCCCGACGCTCATCCATTCGCGGACATGCCGCCGGAACTCCCAATAGTGGACGAGTTCCGCCGCCATCGCGCACGTCTGTTCCCAGCGCTCGTCGGCGTGGGCGGCGGCCACTGAGGCGGCGAGATTAAGGCTTTCGTCGTCCAACCAGCGGAGCGCCTCGCTCCTGTCCGGAAAACGCTCGCTGCGCGGGTTGGCATTCGGGCCGAGCCAGCAGGTGGCCAGCCCGAGAATCCGCTGGTAGTGCTCCAGCAGACGGTCGAGGGCCGCATCATCGTCGTGGTCGCGGGCGAGTTCGGCGGCGTAAAGGCGGATCAGGTCGTGCATGTCCCAGCGTTTGCCCCCGTTCCGGCGCAGCAGGTGCAGCCGGGTCAGGTCGGCGAGCAGGCGACCCGTGTCGGCGCGGTCGATGACGGCGGACGCGGTCTCCAGGTCGGTGTCGGCGCCGGGCATCGCGCCGAGCAGGCGGAACGCCCGTGCCTGCGCGGCGTCCAGCCGCCGGTACGACAGGTCGAACGCGGCGCGGACGGCCAGCGGGCGTCCCTGCTCGTCGGCGTCGTCGTAGCGCAGCCGGTCGAGCCGGTCGTGGGCCTCGGTCAGCTCGTCCGCCTGGGCGGCGAGCGGGGTGTCCGGGTCGTCCCGGAGGAGGGCGGCGACGATGTGCAGCGCCAGCGGCAGGTGCCCGCACAGGTCGGCCAGGCGGCGGGCGTCGTCCGGCCGCGCGGCGACGCGCTCGTCCTCGGGATTCGTGCGGCGGAGCGCCCGGTCGAGGAGGGTCACCGACCCTTCGGCGTCGAAGGGGGCCAGGTCGACGCGGCGGCCGGGAAGGGCGGAAAGGGTATTGCGCGAGGTGACCAGCAGGCGGTGCGGCGGTTCGGGAATCAGCGCGGAGATCTGCCCGGCGGTCGCGGCATTGTCGAGGACGACCAGCAATGGCGTCTCCAGCCGGGACAGTGTCGTCCTCCACAGGCCCACAGCCTCTTCCGGTGTGGCAAGGGCCTCGGTCTTTCCGAGCGCGCGGAGCAGATGTTCGGCGGTCGCACCTGCTTCCCAGGGAGTTTCGGGGCTGTAGCCGCGTAAGTCCGCGAACAGGACTCCGCCCGGAAATCGGTGCCGGACTCGGTGGGCGGCGTGCACGGCCAGCGCGGTCTTTCCGGCTCCGCCCATTCCGCTGACCACGGAGACCGTCCCCTCCCCGCCGGGTTCGAGCCAGGACGTCAATTCGCGGACGGCGTCGTCGCGGCCGGTGAAGTCGGGCACATCGGCGGGCAGCATCATCGGCCCCCGCCGCGTTTCCTTCGCACGAGGAGGACGCCCGCCACGCTTCTCCGCCCGCTGCTCGCGCGCCTTTCCCAGAAGGCCCTGCCACCACCCGTCGGGACGTTTGACGAATCCGGCGGTCCGTTGCAGCGCCATCGCCTCCAGGATCTTCACGATCTCCAGGCAGGCCCGCTGCGACCTCCGGGACGGGACGCTCGCCCCCTTCAGCCAATCGTTGACCGTCGAATCGCTGACCGCGATCCCCCGCTCCCGGCATCGGCGCACCAGATAATCCAGCGTGGGACGTCCCGCCGCGTCGTTGACGGCCGACAGTTCGGCGAAGAAACGGCCTGCGTGGTCCACTGCGCCCATCGATCCCGTCCGAACCCGCGTCGACTCCGGAAAACCCGCCAAAGCGGGACTGAACAGCGTATCCACCGTCCGGCGAGCGCCGGAACGGTCGCCGGAAACCCTCCGGAAATGCGACACCTGACCTCCCGGAACGACAGCAGGAGGCCCAGTGCACGCCATCGTCCAGCACCTGTATTCGGCACTCGGCGCGGCCGGCGCGCTCTACGCCGCGACCGTCGCCGTCACCGCCCTGACCTCGATCGCGGCCCGCTCCCCCGAACGCCGCCGCGACGCCCGCCAGACCCTGAAACTCCTCCTCCCCGCACAGCGCTCCTAGGGGTGAGGCAGTGGTACGCAACAAAAGCAACCACCTGGACCCCGGCGGCCGTGAGGAGGGCGGCGGGAAGCGCGCGGTCGGCGAGCGGTCCCGCGACGGCCGCGCCGAGCGCGAAGGCCGTGATCTTCAGGCTGGCGCCGGTGGTGAAGATCTGCCCGCGCAGCCGCGCGGGCGCCTCCCGGTGCCGGACCGCGAACAGCGCGGTGAGCTGCGGCCCCTCGGCGAGGCCCGCGAGCACCGCCGCCGCGACGAGCGCCACCGGATGACAGGACGCGGCCAGCGCCAGCGCCCCCGCGAGGACGACCGTGCTGCCCGCGATCACCGTGTCCGGCCGCCACCGTGCGGGACGCCGGGCCACCACCGCGTTGGCGGCCAGCGCGGCGGCGGCGAGGACGGCGAGCAGCATCGTCCCGCGGTCCGCCGCGCCGAAGGCCCGCAGGCCGAGCGGCGGGACGCACGCGACCAACATCCCTTGCCCCGCGCACGACACCACCGAAACAACAGTCGCCCTGGTCAGCGCCGGTGTGCGGACGATCGCCCGGAACCCCGCCGCGAGCGCCGCCCCGATCGGCTCAGCCGTCCGCGCGCCGCCCGAGGCCAGCGGCACCGCGGGCAGCGCGAGGACGATCAGCGCGGCGGACGCCGCCACCGCGCCGGACGCACCCGCCATCGCGGCGACCGCCCCGGCCAGCGCGGGCCCCACCAGCCCCGCCGCGTTGTAGGTCATCGCGTCGAAGGCGTTGGCGCGGGCCAGCCCGTCCGGCGGGACGACGCGCGGCAACTGCGACGTCCACCCGCCGGACAGCGCGGGCCCGAGCACCCCCGCCCCCGCCGCGACCGCCACCGGGACGGCGAGCGGCGCCCGCCCCACGCACAGCAGCACCACGACCAGCGCCGCCGCGTACCCGGCCAGCGCCCGGCCGAGGACCCGGCCCGGCCGGGGCGACCGGTCGAGGACGGCGCCGAGCAGCGGCCCGCCCGCCGCCGCGGTGATCGTGACGCCCGCGAGCAGGAACGACCCGGCGGCGGCCGAGCCGGTGGCGGCGAGCCCGGCGAGCATCAGCGCGGGTCCGGACATCTCGTCACCGGTCCGGGCCGCCGCCGCGCCCGCCGTGTAGAGCCCGAGGGCGTAACGGTTTCGCACCGCAGTCACGTTACGCAGGTAACGCAAACCTTGTCGAGAAGCGTTACACTCGACGGCATGCAGCCGCCCTCCGACTGGTCGTCGCGGCATTCCGTGGCGGCCACCGCACGCAGGACGTCCGCGCTGGTCAACGTCCTCTCCGAGGAAGATCCGGAGCCCGGCGCGGTGGCCGATGTCCTGCGCGCCCACGGCGAGGACGACCCTCTAGACCTCAGCGCGCGGGACGTCCAAGAGATGCGGGCCGTGGCCGTCCTCCTACGCGAGGTCTTCGCGGCCGAAGACGTCGACCAGGCCGCCACGACGCTCAACGATCTGCTCCAGCGCAGCACCGGACGGCTCCGCCTGACCTCACACGCCGGGCGCACCCCCTGGCACCCCCACCTGGACGGTCACGACGACGCGCCCTGGGCGGAGTGGTTCCTCGCCTCGTCCTGCCTGGCGCTCACCGTCCTGGTGTGGGACGGGCAGCGCCCGCCCGGCGGCGTCTGCGCGTCGCCGACCTGCGGGAACGTCTTCCTCACCCAGGGCAGCGGCCCGCCGCGCCGGTACTGCTCCCGCCGCTGCGCGACGCGGGAACGCGTCTCCGCGCACCGCCGCGCACGCCGAACGCGATAGTCAGGGTTTGCGGGCGACCGCGCCATAGGCGTGGACGTGGTCGGGCCCGTCATGCTCCGGGTCCCGGCGCCATTGCGCGATCGACACCAAGCCCGGATCGACTTTCTCCAGTCCGTCGAAAAGGGCGTCGAGCTCGTCGACGCTGCGCAGCAGATAGGGCAGCGTCCCCGACTCGGCGTATTTCTTGGTGCCGCGCATCGCGTCCTCGGAAGTGTCGGTGCAGTCCCACAGCACCAGGAAACTCCCGGACGGCACGCCCGCCATCGTCTCCGCCACGATCCGCTTGACGGTCCTGTACTCCTGGCAGAATCCCAGCACGCCCATGAACATCACGGCGATCGGCCGGCTGAAGTTCAGGACGTTCGACGCCTCCGCCAGAATCTGCCGCGTGTCGTGGTAATCGGCGTCGATGTAGTCGGTGACGCCTTCGGGAGTCGTCCCGCGCATCAGAGCACGCGCATGAGCGAGCACCATTGGATCGTTGTCGACGTAGACGACGCGCGAATCGGGCGCGGTCCGCTGCGCGATCTGATGCGTGTTCGACTCGGTCGGCAATCCGGCCCCGATGTCGAGGAAGTTGCGGACGTTCTCCTCCGCCGCCAAGTGCCGTACGACGCGGATGAGGAACCGCCGAGACTCGCGCGCCAGCGGGACGAGTTCCGGGTTCAGCGCGGCGGTCGCGTCCCCTATCTGCCGGTCGATCAGGTAATTGTCCTTGCCGCCGAGCCAGTAGTTCCAGGTCCGCGCGGGAGAGGGGACATCGGTGCGGAACCGGCCCTGCGCGTCCGCGACCAGGGGCGGCGGATGCTCGCCGCTCGGGTCGCCGTCCGGGTCAAGGAGAGGGTCGCCCGGAGTAACACCGGAAGGGGGCATCGTCGGCTCCTCGAATGGTCCTGACCGATCCGCGAATCCTAGGGGACTTTTCGGGCCAGGGCGCAGACCGCGTCGACTTCGGGCGGCGGGCCGAACGGCGCCGCCTCCGGCCGCCATCGCGACGTCGACACGATCCCCGGTTCCAGCAGTTCGAGGCCGGTGAAATAGCGGGCGATCTCCTCCGGGGTGCGGGCGACATACGGGCTGGAGCCCTGTTCCACCGCGAGCCGGATCGCCTCTTCCCGCCCTTCCCGGTCGAGGACGCCCGTCCCGTCGTTGAACGCCACGAAACTGCCCGGCGGCAGCGCGTCCACGAGCCGCCGGACGATGGCCTGCGATTCGTCGTCGTCGATGACGTTGCCCATGATTCCGAACAGGATCAGCCCGATCGGACGGTCGAAGTCGAGCGTCCGCGCGGACTCGGCGAGAATGCGGCCGGGATCGCGGACGTCGCATTCGATGTAGTCGGTCCGCCCTTCCGGGCTCCCCGCGAGAAGGGCGCGGGCGTGCACCAGAACCAGCGGGTCGTTGTCCACGTAAACGACGCGGCATTCGGGAGCGACGCGCTGCGCGACCTCGTGGGTGTTGTCGTGGGTCGGAAGCCCGGTGCCGATGTCGATGAACTGCCGGACGCCCTCCTCCGCGACCAGGTGCCGCACCATCCGGCCGAGGCAGACCCGGGAATGGCGGGCGATGTCACCGACGCCGGGGAACGCCGCCGCGATCTGCTCGCCGACCTCCTGGTCGATCGGGTAGTAGTCCTTACCGCCGATCCAGTAGTTCCACATTCGCGCGGGATGCGGGCGCGTGCTGTCGATTTCCGGGAGGTCGCTGGACGCCATGGCGCTCATCGTCGCCGCCCGCCCGTTGCCCGGCAAGCGCCGCATGTCATTCGGCAGGGCAGAATCGGGGGCGTGGCGAAGAAGTGTCCGTGCGGGGTCGGCACGCGGTATGGGGAGTGTTGCGGACGGTTGCACCGGGGCGAGGCCCGGGCGCTGACCGCGGCCGAGCTGATGCGGTCGCGGTTCAGCGCGTTCGCCGAGCGCGACGAGGCGTACCTGCTGGCGAGCTGGCATCCGGCGACGCGCCCCGAGCGGGTCGGGTTCGACGACGGGCTGCGCTGGGTGCGGCTGGAGATCGTCCGCACGGAGGACGGCGGGCCCGACGACGACAAGGGCGTCGTGGAGTTCCGCGCCCACTACCTGGACGGCGCCACGCCCGGCGAGCTGCACGAGGTGAGCCGTTTCGTCCGGCACGACGGCGCCTGGGTGTACGTCCGGGGCAGGACGTCCTGAGCGTGGACGATCTCGACTGGGAGGCGCACCGTCCCGCCGTCTTCGGCGCGGCGTACCGGCTGCTCGGCAGCGTCGCTGAGGCGGAGGACGTCGTCCAGGACGTGTGGCTGCGCGCCGAGGCCGCCGACCGGTCGGACGTCACCGACCAGCGCGCCTGGCTCGTGACGATCGCGGCGCGGCTGGCGTACAACGTGCTGAGGTCGGCGCGGGTCCGGCGCGAGGCGTATCCCGGCCCGTGGCTCCCGGCCCCGCTCCCCACCGGCGGCGACATGGCCGAGCGGATCGCCGTTGACGACTCGGTCAGCACGGCGATGCTGCTGGTGATGGACGAGCTGTCCCCGCCGGAGCGGGTGGCGTTCGTCCTGCACGACGTGTTCGACGTGCCGTTCGACCAGGTCGCGGACGTGCTGGGCAAGTCGGCGGCGGCGTCCCGCAAGCTCGCGTCGCGGGCCCGCAGGCGGGTCGCGGACGCGCGCGAGCAGCGGCCGAAGGCGAGCCGGGCCGAGCGGGAGCGGGTGCTCGCGGCGTTCCGCGCGGCGGCGGAGGACGGCGACTTCGCGAGCCTCGTGAAACTCCTGCATCCGGACGCGGTCTACGTCGCGGACGGCGGCGGCAAGGTCGTCGCGTCCCGGCGTCCGGTGCTGGGCGCGGAGCGGGTCGCGCGGCTGCTGGCCCGGATCACCGAGCACTACGGGGTGGAGCGCGTCGCGCCCGTCGAGATCGGCGGCGAGCCCGCGCTCGCCACCTACCGGGACGGCCGCGTCGTCTGGGTCGACACCGTCGAGATCGAGGAGGACGGCCGCATCACCGCGATCCAGCGCGTCGCGAATCCGGAGAAACTCAGTCACATCTGAGCGCCCTGCCGTGTCTACCTCCCGCCAACCGACCGAATGGGGAGATGGACATGGCGCATGTGGTGATCGTCGGAGGCGGTTTCGCCGGGGTGTGGAGCGCGGCCGCGGCGGCGTGGGTGCGCGGGGACGGCGACCTGCGCGTGACGCTGGTCGCGCCCGGCGACGACCTCGTCCTGCGGCCGCGCCTGTACGAGCCGGAGCCCGACCTCGCGACGGTGCCGCTGAAACGGGTGCTGGAGCCGGTCGGGGTGCGGCACGTCCGCGCGTCGGTGCAGGACGTCGACGTGGACGGGCACGTCGTCGTCGCGGACGGCCGTCCGATCGGCTACGACCGGCTGGTGCTCGCGGCGGGCAGCCGCCTCGTCCGGCCCTGCCTGCCGGGCGCGGAGCGCCTGTTCGACGTCGACACCCTGGACGGCGCCCGCCGCCTGCGCGGCCACCTGCGCGACCGCGCCGGGTACACGGCCGTGGTCGTCGGCGCGGGCTTCGCCGGGCTGGAGATCGCGACCGAGCTGGCCGGACGGGGCCGGGTCGTGCTCGTCGAGAAGGCGGACGAGGTCGCCCCCGACCTGGGCTTCGGCCCGCGTCCGGCGATCGAGACGGCCCTCGACGAACTGGGGATCGAGCGGCGGCTCGGCACGACGGTGACAGAGGTGACCGACGGCGGGGCCGTCCTCGCCGACGGGTCGCGGATCCCGGCGGACGCGGTCGTGTGGACGGCGGGCATGGAGGCGAGCCCGCTGACCGCGCGGATCCCCGGCGACCGCGACCGGCTCGGCCGCCTCGCGGTCGACGCGCACCTGCGGGCGTCGGGCGACGTGTTCGCCGCCGGGGACGTCGCCGCCGCCCGCATGGACGGCGGCCACTGGACGGTGCAGAGCTGCCAGCACGCCGTCCCGATGGGCAAGACGGCGGGGCACAACGCGGCGGCGGACCTGCTCGGCGTCCCGCTGATCGACTTCGCGCCCGCCCCCTACGTCACGGACGTGGACCTCGGCGCGGCGGGCGCCGTCTACACGCGCGGCTGGGACCGGGTCATCGCGCTGTCCGGCAAGGAGGGCAAGTGGGTGAAGCGCTGGCTGATGAGCGTGATCCACCCGCCGGTGGACGACGCCGGGACGATCCTCGCGCACGCGGGCATCGTCACGATGCCGGTGCCGTTCTGACCGTTCTGAGCCGCCATCCGCACCGCAGGAGCAGGACGGCGAGCAGGGCGGGCGCGACGAACACGGCGGCGCGCAGCGTGGTGAGGTCGGCGAGCGTCCCGAGCAGCAGCGGGGCGGCGCCGATCGCCACGCCGGACGCGAGCGCGCACCGCGCCGCCGCCCGGACGGGCTGGTCCGGCCACGCGCCGAGCGCCTGCCCGAGGATCACCGGGTAGAGCAGCGCGACGCCGAGCCCGACGACGAGCAGCCCGCCGACCGCGAGCGGCGCGGGCGACGCCCACAGCACGGCGAACCCGGCGACGCCGAGGAGGGCCGCCCCGGCGAGCAGCCGGTCGGGGCGGCCCGCCGCGCGGACGAGCGGGCCCGCCGCCGCGCGTCCGGCCGCCATGCCCACCACGAACGCGGCGGAGAACGTCGTCGCCGTGCCGGAGCCGAGGTGCTTCACCGAGCGGAGGAAGTCCGCCGCCCAGAACACCATGCAGAACTCGACTCCGACCGCGAGGACGAGGTCGGTCCACCGGCTGCGGAAGGGGCGCGGCGCCCGTCCGGCCTCGGCCGCCTCGCTCTCGTCGGGCGCCGGGGCCGTGGCCCGCCGGGTGACGAGCAGGACGGCGGCGAGCGCGAGCGGCGGCCCGGCGAACGCGACCCGCCAGCCGAGGCCGAGCGCGAGGGCCGCGCCGATCAGCAGCGGCGACAGCACGGACGCGGTGCTCCCGACCGCGTTCGCCTCGCCGATCGGGATCGTCCCGTCGCCGCCGTGCAGGGCGCGCAGCCCCGCCGGGACGAGCTGGACGAGCCCCGCCCCGCCAAGCCCGAGCACCAGCGCGCCGAGCCCGGCGCCGAGCCGCCCGCCGCCGACCGTCATGATCGCGGCGCCGCCGACCAGCGCGGCCAGCGCGGCCGGCAGCGCGGCGGCCCCGAGCCGGGCCGCCGCGCGGTGCCCGACCAGCCCGACGATCACCAGCCCGAGCGCGAACGCCGACGGGTAGAGGGCCACCTCGCCGCGCGGCAGCCCGCGCTCCTCGCGCAGCTCGGGGAGGATCGCGCCGAGCGCGGTGAGCAGGTAGCCGAGGCAGGCGAGCGTCGCGTACAGGCCGTAGGTGCCGGACGTCCGGCACAGCGTCGCGGTGTCGTCCATGGGCGCCTCCGCAGATTATGCTCGTGTCACGAGGATAATTCGGGCGGGCCAGGATGTCACCATGCAGCCGACGACTCAGCCGACCACGACCGCGCACTCGGCACGAGCCCTGCGCAGCCAGGGCGCGCTCGCCGTGCTGCGGCACGCGCACGCGCACCCGTCCGCGACCAGGGCGGACGCGGCCCGCGCGCTCGGGCTGAGCAGCGGGTCCGCCGCCGAGATCACGGCGCGGCTCAAGGCGGCCCGGCTGATCGAGGAGGACGCGCCGCCCCGCACCGGCGGGCGCGGACGCCCGTCGCCCGCGTTCGTCCCGCATCCCGAGGGCCCGCTCGTCTGCGTGGTCGACATCAGCCACGAGGGATGGCGGGTCGCGTGCGTCGAACTCGGCGGACGGGTCGTCAGCGAGGACGCGGGCCGCCACTCCGGCACCCCGGCCGTCCTCGACGACCTCGCCGCCCGCGTCGCGGACCGCCGGGCCCTTTACGGACGGCGGCTCCGCGCGGTGTCGGTCTGCGTCGCGGCGGCGGTCAGCGGGACGACGATCGTCCAGGCGTCCGGCATGGGCTGGGAGGACGTCGGGCTCGAACCGCTGCGGCCGCCGGGCGTCCCGCTCCTCGTCGGCAACGACGCCACGCTCGCCGGGCTCGCCGAGGCGCGGCGCGGCGCGGGCGTGGAGGCGCGGGTCGTGCTGCACCTGACGGTCGAGGTCGGCGTCGGCGGCGTCCTCGTCATGGACGGACGTCCCATGGTCGGCGCGACCGGCGCGGGCGGCGAGTTCGGCCACCTGCCGTTCGCCGACCCGGCGCTGCGCTGCCCGTGCGGCGCGTCCGGCTGCTGGGACCTCCAGGTCGACGGCCGCGCCATGGCCCGGACGCTCGGCCGCCCGGCCCCCCGCGACCCGCGCACGGAGGCCGAGCGGATCATCGCCGCCGCCTCCTCCGACCCCGCCGCCTCGGATGCCGTCGCGCAGGCCGCGCACGCGTTGGGACGCGGCATGGGCGGCCTGGTCAACGCGCACGACCCGGAGATCGTCACGCTCTCCGGCCTCGCCACCGACCTCGCCGCGACCGCGCCCGCCGCCCTGGACGACGGCTACACCGGCGCCCTGATGCGCTACCGCCGCGCCGCCCCGCCGCCCGTCCGGCCGTCCACCCTCGGCCCGCGCGGCCCGCTGACCGGCGCCGCCGACGCCGCGTTCGACACCCTCCTCACCGAAGCGGGCCTCGACTCATGGAACGCGGACTGACCGCCTAGTCCTGGCGCCATTCCGGCACGGCGCCGGTCTCCAGTCGCCGGAAATCGGGTGCGCCTTCGAGCGCCTTCTCCTCGCCGCCCGGCGTGTACGTCACGATCAGCCTCAGCGGGCGCCACGTCGTGTTGTACGTGGAATGCCACACGCCCTTCGGGATATGGACGGCGTCGCCTTCCCGGATCGTGAACGGCTCCTTGTCGTCCACCATCTGGGTCGCCTCGCCGGAGATCACGTAGATGACCTCCTCCGCGCCCGGATGGTTGTGCCGCGCGTGCCCGCGCCCCGGATTGACGATCACCTCGCCGAGCGTGCTCTGCGCGCCCGGCACGCCGGACGGCGTGACGAGCCACTTGATCGAGCCCCAGTCGAAGGTCATCGTCGGGACGACACCGGGATTGCGCAGCATCAGATCTCCAGATTCTTGAATGCGGCCACCTGCTCGGTGATGGCGCGCTCGGTCGGCAGCCGCTCGACCGACGACGCGCCGAAGAAGCCGACGACCCCCTCGGCGCGGGACAGGACGTAGGCGGCGTCGTCCGGCTCGGCGATGGGGCCGCCGTGGCACAGCACGAGGACGTCCGGCCGGACCTCCGCCGCCGCGACCTGCATCGCCTGCACGCGGGCGACGGCCTCGTCCAGCGTCAGGGCCGTGCCCGCGCCGATGCTGCCCTTGGTGGTGAGCCCGACGTGCGGGACGAGGACGTCCGCGCCCGCCTCCGCCATCGCCCGCGCCTGGGCCTCGTCGAACACGTACGGGGCGGTGACGAGGTCGCGCTCGTGCGCGAGCCGCACCATCTCGACCTCCAGGTCGAACCCCATGCCGGTCTCTTCGAGGTTCTGCCGGAACACCCCGTCGTACAGCCCGACCGTGGGGAAGTTCTGCACGCCCGCGAACCCCATGGCCTTGAGCTGGTCGAGGAAGACGGGCATCAGCCGGAACGGGTCGGTGCCGCACACTCCCGCGAGCACCGGCGTGTCCTTGACGACGGGCAGCACCTCGGACGCCATGTCGACCACGATCTGGTTGGCGTCCCCGTACGGGAGCAGGCCCGCGAGCGAGCCGCGTCCCGCCATCCGGTAGCGGCCCGAGTTGTAGATGATGATCAGATCGACGCCGCCCGCCTCCGCGCACTTGGCGGACAGCCCCGTGCCCGCCCCCGCCCCGACGATCGGCCACCCGGACGCGACCACCGCCCGCAGCCGCTCCAGCACCTCTTCCCGCTCCACTACGCCCTCCCCCTGGCCGCGGTCATCGGCCCTCGCTGATCATCCGGTGCAGCCGGTCCGCCATGGCGCGGCCGAACGCCGGGTCGTTGATGTTCATGTCCAACTTCTCCGTCTCGACGGCGCCCTCCAGCTCGGCGAAGCACGCCGCGTCCGCCGCCGGATCGTGGAACGGCATGCCGGGCGCGTCCAGCGCCGACACGCCCCCGAGCGGGACGAACAGCGCGGTCGGCCCGGTCGCCTCCCGCAGCTTCGCCGCGACGCGCCGTCCCAGCTCGGCCATCTCCTCCGGCGTCGTCCGCATGAGCGTGACGGTCGGGTTGTGGACGTACAGGTTCCGCGCCCGGAACACGTCCGGGACGGTCTCGCGCGGCCCGAAGTTGACCATGTCCAGCGCGCCGGGCGCCACGACCTGCGGGATCCCGTGCCGCCCGGCCGCCGTGAGCCGCTCGGGCCCCGCCGACAGGACGCCGCCGACGAGATCGTCCGCCAGCTCCGTCGTCGTCAGGTCGAGCACCCCCGCGAGCAGCCCGCTCTCCGCGAGCCCCTCCAGGGCGCGCCCACCAGCCCCCGTCGCATGGAAGACGAGCACCTCGTAACCCAGCTCATCGAGCCGCTCCCTGGCAGCGTCCACCGCAGGAGTCGTCACCCCGAACATCGACGCCGCGACCAGCGGACGCTCATCCGCCTCCGGCACCCCCGCCGCGTACGCCTTCGCCATCCCGGCCGCCGCTGCCGCCGCGTTCCCGAGGATCAGCCGCGACACCCGGTTCAGCCCCGCGATGTCCACGACGCTGTACATCATCGTGACGTCCTTGGCGCCCACGTACGGCGTCACGTCCCCGGACGCCATCGTGGACACGATCAGCTTCGGCACCCCGATGGGCAGGTCCCGGACGGCCCGAGCCGCAATGGAAGACCCGCCACTCCCACCCACGGCGAGCACGGCGTCCACCCGCTCCAACTCACCGAGCACGACCGCCGCCCCGACACCCATCACAGTGACAGCGGCCCCACGATCCTGGGCATCCCGAAGCGCGTCCAAAGAGCCGCCCCCGGCACGTGCGACCTGCCCCGCCGGAATGTCGGCTCCGACCTGGGAAGCCCCAACCCCCGCGTCCACGAGCACGACCTCGCACCCGAGTTCCCACAGCCGCTCACGAAGCCACGCGTACTCGGCCCCTTTGGTATCGAGGGTCCCCACCAACACCACAGTCGCCATGACCGGTCACTTCCCACCCGCCCAGCCCGGCAACCGAGAACACCCCCACTCCGCGTCGGGGTACGCGATCCCAGGGGAGCGTCAGGCGGGGACGGGGGTTTCGGTGATTTTGCCGTCTTGGAGGTCTAGGACTCGGTCGGCTTGGGCTAGGAGGGTGTTGTCGTGGGTGGCGACGATGATGGTTACGCCCTCGCCCGCTACTACGGCTCGGAGGAGGGGCATTATGGCGGCGGCCGTTTCGGAGTCGAGTTGGCCGGTCGGCTCGTCGGCTAGGAGCAGGCGCGGGCGGTTCGCAAGGGCGCGGGCGATGGCTACGCGCTGGCGCTGGCCTCCGGACAGTTCGTAGGGGCGCTGGAGGGCGTGGTCGGCCAGGCCGACCAGGGCGAGGAGGACGCGGACGCGTTCGTCGCGTTCCGCGGGTGGGGTGCGGGCGAGGCGGAGCGGCACCTCGACGTTCTCCGCCGCCGACAGCACCGGGATCAGGCCGTGCGACTGGAAGATGTAGCCGATGTGGTCGCGGCGGAGGGCGAGCAGGTCGTTTTCGCTGAGCGCGCCGACGTCGCGGCCGTCCACGCGGATGGTGCCGCCGTCCGGGGAGTCGAGGCCGCCGAGCAGGTTGAGCAGGGTGGTCTTGCCGGAGCCGGACCGGCCCTTGATCGCGACGATCTCGCCGGGCGCGACGGTGAACGACGCGCCGCGCAGCGCCGGGACCTCGATCTTGCCGCTCCTGTAGACGCGGGTCAGCGCCTCGACGGCGACCATGGGCTCGGTCATTCGGTCTCCTCGCGGTCCGGCCAGACGCCGACGTGGTCGGTCTCCAGGTCGAGGCGGACGCGGTCGCGCATGTCGAGCGCCTCGGTGAACGCCTTCGGGAGCTGGACGCGCCCGGCCCGGTCCAGGACGGCGTACTCGGCGACGTGCCGGGTGCCGTCCTCGGCGGAGCGGCGGCGGACCTCGCTGCTCGTCCGGCCGTCGCGGATGCCGATCGTCCGGTCGACGCGCTCGGCGACCTGCGCGTCGTGGGTGACGACGACGGTGGTCGTGCCGAACTCCTCGTTGACCTGGCGGAGGGCGCCGAACACCTCGGCGGCGGTGGCGGTGTCCAGCTCGCCGGTCGGCTCGTCGGCGAGGACGACCTTCGGCTCGTTGGCGACCGCGACGGCGACCGCGATGCGCTGCTGCTGCCCGCCGGACAGCTCCTCGGGACGCCGCCCCGCGCAGTCCCCGACGCCGAGCATGCCGAGCAGTTCGGCGGCGCGGGTGGCCCGGCCGCGCCGGGACCGTCCGGCGAACCGCATCGGCAGCTCGACGTTCTGCGCGGCCGTCAGGTACGGGAGCAGGTTCCGGGACGTCTGCTGCCAGATGAACCCGACCCGGTGGCGGCGGAAGTTCAGCCGCTCCTTGGCCGCCATCGTCAGCAGGTCGGACCCTGCGACGCGGGCGACCCCGGCGGTGGGGACGTCCAGCCCGGACAGGATGTTCAGCAGCGTCGACTTCCCCGACCCGGACGCGCCCACGATCGCGACCAGCTCGCCGGGGTCGACGAGCAGGTCGAGTCCCTGCAGCGCGACGACCTCGACGCCGTCGGTCTTGTAGATGCGGACGAGGTTGTCGCACACGATGTGGGCGCCCTCGCCGTAGGCGGGCCCGCGTTCGGTGGCGCGCCGTTCCAGCTCGGCGAGGTCGGGCGCCTTGGTCGTATCGGTCATGAGTCCCCCGTTCTCAGGACGGTTCCGGGGCTTGCGTCGAAGACACGGTCGACGGCGAGCGCCGCCGCCGCGGCGAGCAGCAGCGCGCCGATCAGCCCGAGCAGCGCCGGGACGCCCGGGACGTGCGCCGTCACGGCGTAGCCGTCGGTGTAGGGGCGCAGGTCGACGACCGGCCCCGTGATCTCGGGAAGGAGCAGGCCGAGCACCCATCCGCCGGCCGTCGCGCAGAGCAGCACGGGCGCGATCTCAACCAGCGCGAGGGCCCGGCTCTGCCGCCGGCTCAGCCCGAGGGCGCGCAGGTGGGCGATCGTGCGGGCGCGGGTGCGGGCGCCGACGACGAGCACGAACACCACGACGAGCAGCCCGAACGCGCCGCCGATGAGCGCGCCGTCCCGGAACGTGTCGTGCACGACGGACACGAGCGGCAGCCGCGTCATGTCGCGCAGGACGTCCTCCCGCATCGTGACGGCGTGGCCGGGCGCGGCGGCGCGCAGGGCCCTGGCGTCCAGGTCGTGGCCGCCGACGAAGACCTGGGACGGGAAGCCCGTCGACTTCGCGACCATCGCGTACGGGACGATCACGAACGCGCTGCCCGTGTCCTGCCCCGGGAACCGCTCGACCTCGCCCGCCACCCTGACCTGGATCGGATCCATCCCGGCCCGGCTGATCGTCACGGTGCCGGTCCCGAGCGTGTCGGCGGCGAGCGGCGAGGCCAGCACCCCGGACGTGCCGGGAATGTCCGGCACCTTGGGAGCGAGCCTGCGGTAGGCGTCGAGGTCCAGGCCGACGACGGTCAGCGGCGCCGGGTCGTCGGTGATCCCGGCCCGGCCGATCGTCCGGACGCGGACCACGCCGGTCACGCCCGGCACGGCGCGGATCCGCCGGAGGCCCGCGTCGTCCAGCGGCCCGGCCTCGACCCGCGCGTCCGCGCCGACCTCGGCCCAGGACGCGCGCACCTGGCCCGTCTTCAGCGCGTTGTCCACGGTGGCGGTGAACCCGGCGACGGCGGCGGCCAGCAGCAGGACGGCGACCGGCAGCGCCCCGACGAGGTTCTGCCGGGCGGCGCGGGCGAGCCCGATGAACGCGACGGCGCCGCTGCGCCGCCGCAGGAACGGCCCGGCGGCGCGCAGCAGGTACGGGTAGACGCGCAGCACGAGCACGCCGAGCGCCGCGCCGAGCAGCACCGGGACGGCGGCGACCAGCGGGTCGGTCCCGGCGTCCGGGCCGCGCTCGCGCAGCAGCACGACGCCGACGACGGCGAGCACGACGAGCAGCAGGTCGACGGCGCGCCGCCAGCGGGACGGGCGGGCGGCGCCGAGGTCGTCGCGCCGGTCGGCGACCGAGCCGAGCCCGCCGCTCCGCTCCCGCGCCACGATCGTCGCCGACACCAGCAGCACGGCCGCGACCAGCAGGCCGATCGCGAGGATCGAGCCGGTCTGCGGCGGGCCCGCGCCGAGGAGCCGCCCGGCCGCGTAGCCGAGCGCGGCGGACGGGACGACCGCGAGCGCGACCAGCCCGCAGGACGGGCCGGTGAGCTGGCCCAGCGACGCGCCGCGCGCCCGCATCAGGCCGAGCAGCGGCCGCAGCCGCACCCCGAGCAGCCCGGCGGCGAGCAGCAGCACCCCGGCGGCGACCGCGACGAGCCCGCCGAACGCCAGCCCGAGCACGGACTGCGCGGTGTGCAGCCGCGCCGCGAACTCCTTGAGCGTGACGTCCAGCCCGGTGCGGATCTCGCAGGGGAACATGTCGGAGCGTCCCGCGACGGCCGAGCGGTAGGCGTCCAGGTCGTCGGCCATGCCGTCGGCGTCCCCGGCGTGGACGGCGTCCTTGCGGACGGGGAACCGCCAGCTGAACAGCAGCTTGCGCGCCGGATCGGTGGTGAGCCGGGCGTACGCGTTCTGGTCGATGAGCGCCGTGCCCGCGTCCGCCTCGATCCCGGTGGACGGCATGTTCTCGATGACCGGGTGCAGCATCCGGGCGCGCGGCAGCCAGAACTCGTCGGCCGGGTCGACCGGCTCGAACAGCCCGTTCACCCGGGCCTTGAAGTCGCCGAGCGCCAGCCGGTCACCGACCTTGTAGCCCATCTGGTCCGCGTACCGCTTGGCGAGCACGACCTTCACGTCGCCGCCGGTCGCGCCGGGCGGGTTGATCGGCGGAATGCCGGAGACGAGCCGGACGCGCTCCGACGCGCGCGGGTCCCAGCCGAGGTAGAGCAGCCGCGGCCGGGCGAACTCGCCGTCGATGAGGAAGGCGTCCGAGGTGACGGACGGCTCCGGCTCGCCGGTGATGTCCTTCAGCGACTTCGGGAGCAGCTGCTGCCAGGTGAGCGACTTCGCGCCGAGGGCCGCGTCGCTCGGGACCGCGCTGAACGCGGCCGCGCCCGCCGCCCGGCCCTGCACCCGGACGTCGGCGCCGGGCCCGATCGCGGCGACGGCGGCGCGGTCGTACCCGGCGGCCGTCCGGGCCGGGACGGCGACGGCGAGCAGCGCCGCCGCGAACGTCAGCGCGGCGAGCGCGGCCAGCGGCACCCACTGCGCCCGAACGAGCCGCGTCACCGCTCCCTACCCTTCCGGGGGCCGCCCCCCAGACCCCCGGGCGGGCATCGCCATGATCCTCGCTTCGCTGCGGTCATCGCTCCTCCCCCACGCGCAGGCCCGTGCCGAGCTCGCGGCGGCCGAGGAGGCGGATCACGGCGGCGAGGACGAGGCCGAGCACCGCCGCCACCCCGGCGAGCACGGCCGCCACCACCGGCCACTGGACGATCAGGTCGGCGGGCGGGTACGGCTGCGCGGCCTGCACGCTGAGCACGACGTGCGGGACGACGAGCCGCGCCACCACCACGCCGAGGACGGTCCCGCCGAGCAGCCCGAGCGCGACCAGGTACGCCTGTTCGACGGCGAGCACCCCGGCGACCTGCCGGGGCCCGACGCCGATCGCGCGCAGCACCGCGAACTCGCGGGCCCGCTCCCCCGCGGTCACCGCCGCGTTCACCACGAACGCGATGAGGGCGAACGCGAGCGCCGCGCCGAAGCCGAGCACGAGCGCGCCCTGCAAGGCCGCGCCGAGCGGGGCGTCGCGGAGCCGGGAGTGCAGCTCGGCGCGGTCCGCGACGACCTCGCCCCAGGACGGGTCGCGGGTGAGCGCCCGGACGCCGGGCCCGGTGCGGCCGTCCCGCACCGCCGCCCACCATTCGCGCGGCACGGTGTTCGGCCCGGCGTCGCCGTCCTGGGCGAGCCTGCGCTGGGTGAGCGTCGGCAGGTCGACGAGGACGCCCGGCCGGTCAGGCGGGACGCTCGGCAGCGCGGGCGCGATCGCGACGACCTTGACGGGCTGGTCGCCGTCGACGGTGCTGACCGTCACGGTGCCGCCGACGCCGACCTTGGCGCGGCGCGCCGTCTCCGCGGTGACCACGCCCGGCAGGAGCGGCTGGAGGTTGGCGTTCTGCCTGGTGTGGGACGGCGGCTCGCCCGCGCCGAGCATCGCGTGGACGGTGCCCATGAGCTGGAACGAGTAGCCGCCCTGGTCCACGATCGGCGTGGCGGGGACCTGGAGCGTCGCGAGCCCGTCCGAATTCTTCTTCATGGACGTCTTGAGCGGGTCGCCCTTCTCGGTCGCCGCGTCGGTGAAGGCGTCCCAGGCGCCGTTCGCGGGCCGCGGGGCGTCCCCGGTGCCCTCCCCGGCGACCCGCGCCAGCCGCAGGTCGAAAGCCCCCTCGGGCGCGTTCTCGTCGAAGGAGTAGTGCAGGCCGCGCACCGACAGCGGGTAGGACAGGACGCCGCCCGGCCCGGCCAGCTCGGCCGTGTCGAGCGCGAGGGTGTGGTCCTTGCCGTCCGGGACGAGCCCGGTCAGCTTCGCCTCGCGCGTCAGGCCGCGGGCGTCGGCGACCGTCACCCCGATCGTGTGCCGGACGCCCTTCAACTCGACCGGCGGCTTCCCGGTGCGGGTCAGCCGCAGGTCGAACAGCAGCTTCTTCGGCTTCCCGGGAACGGTCAGCCCGACGGTCGCGGGACGCTGCCGGGCCAGCTCGTCCAGGCGCAGGTCGTCCTTCAGCCCCGGCAGGACGCGCAGCAGCGGGCCGAGCGCCCGCGTGTCGGCGGCGAGCAGCGTCGTCGGCTCATTGCCGAGGTCGGCGTCGACGCGCAGCACCGGCGTCGTCGCGGTGACGCCGGGGACCGCGGCGAACCGCCCGGTCTGGCCGAGCGCGGTCGGGGCGACGCCGCCGGTCGGCACGCCGAGCCGCAGGTCGGCGCCCGCCTGGAAGTCGGCCTGGTCGGTCTGCGACCGGCGCCAGGTCGCCATCGTCGTCACCGACAGGATCCCGACGGCCATCGCCATGACCAGCAGCAGGACCGGTCCCGCGTAGCGGAGCCTGCGCCGTCCGACCTGCCGGGTGCCGAGCGCGGTCACGAGGCCGCTGCCGTGGGTGGCGAGCCGCTCGGCGGCGCGGGACGCGAACGGGACGGTCCGCAGCAGCAGCACCCCGCCCGCGAGCAGCGCCAGGGCCGGGCCGGACACGATGAACGGGTCGATCCCGGCCGTGCCGCCGCCCACGCCGTCCGCCCCGTACCGGGTGAGCTGCCAGATCGCGAGCCCGGCGACGAGCAGCAGCGCGAGGTCGGTGCCCGCGCCGCGCAGCCCGCCGTGGCCGGGCCGTCCGATCCCGGCCTGGGTCTCGACGAACGTCCGGTTCGCGCCGCGCAGCGTCGGGACGGTCAGCGCGACCGCGCAGGCCAGCGCCAGCGCGATCGACACGATCCAGAGCGGCGCGGCGGGCCCGGCGTCCAGCCGCAGCCCGGACGCCCGGACGGCGGGCGCGTGCCCGGCGAGCCGCAGCAGCGGCCCGGCGAGCAGCGGGCCGAGCAGCGCGCCGGGCAGGACGATCAGCAGCCCCTCGCCGAGGCCGAGCGCGGCGAGCTGGCGCATCCCCATGCCGCGGGTGCGCAGCAGCGCGACCTCGCTGCGCCGGTGGTCGGCGAGGAGCCGGGCGACGAGCAGCCACGCGCAGCCCGCCAGCAGGACGAGCTGGATCACCGGGATCAGCATCGTGGAACGCGCCACCTGGAGCGCGACGCGCAACTGTCCGGTCAGCTCGGGCAGCTTCGTCACGACGGAGAACTGCGCGCCGCCGCCCGCCCGCTTGAACGTGTCGGGCCCGGCGGCGACCCGGTCGCCGAGCGGGCCGAGGTCGCCGGAGCGGACGTCGCGCAGGTCCGGCATGACGGTGAAGCGGGCGTCGGCGCCGGTCCCGGTGAACCGTTCCGCGAACACCTCGGGACGGACGACGAACGGCCCGTAGGTCGTGTAGTCGAGCCGCTCCATGCCCGTGGTGATGAGCTTGTCGCCCTGCCAGAAGTAGCTTTCGGGGTCGGGGACGTCGAACAGCCCGACGACGCGGACCTTCACGACCGACTTCTTGTCGACGCGCCCGCGCAGGGTGAGGACGTCGCCGACGCCGACGCGCATGGCGCGGGCGGCCGGGCCGGGCAGCGCCGCCTCGGTCTCGGCGGACCCGGCGGGCGGGGCGGGCCAGCGTCCCGTGCTGAGGCGGGTGTGCTTCTCGATCCCGGTGTAGGTCTCGAACGCGGTCAGGTCGGGGTGGTCGCTCTTCTCCTGGCCGGGGAGGGTGTAGGAGTCGCTGCGGACGCTCATCGAGATGGTGAGCGGCACGTCGCCGTAGATCTGGTCGAGCGCCGTCCGGATCCGTTTCTGGACCTCGCCGAGGCCGTCCGGGGGCACGTTGGTGCCGATCGTCGTGCCGACCGAGGCGAACGTCGCGTCCGCGAGCGTGCGCCGCAGGCCCTCGCGGGTGACCGACCCGGTGTAGCCGACCAGCGCGGCGAGGACGGTCGTCGCGAACAGGGCCGTCGCGCACGCGGCCAGTACGAGCGCGCGGTCGCCGGCCATCCGCCTGAGTACAAGCCCCCGTCGTCCCACGGCCGCTCATGATCATTGAAAAGTGACCGGTACCACAAGGGGCCGTGATGATTCTTTGACTATTCGAAACTGTTTCGCAATAAGGACAAATCACCCTTTAGGTGCCGGTTCTCAGCACCGTTCCGGGGTCGGCGTCGAAGGCGCGGTCGACCGCGACGGTCGCCGCGGCGGCCAGCAGCAGGGCCCCGGCGAGGCCGAGCAGCGCGGGCGTGCCCGGGACGTAGGCGATGACGGAATGGCCGCCCGTGTAGGGGCGCAGGTCCACCGCTGGGCCGGTGATCTGCGGCAGCAGGAGGCCCAGCGCCCAGCCCGCGCCCACCGCGCACAGCAGCACGGGCGCGATCTCCACCAGCGCGAGGACGCGGCTCTGCCGCCTGCTCAGCCCGAGCATGCGCAGGGTGGCGGTCACGCGGCCCCGGGCCTGCGCGCCCGCGACCAGCACGAGCAGCACCGCGAGCAGGCCGAACGCGCCGGCGATGAGCGCGCCGTCCCGGAAGGTGCCGTGCACGACGCCGACCATGGGGCCGCCGGTGAGGGCGCGCAGCTCGTCCTGCCGCATGCGGACGTCGCGTCCCGGGACGGCCGCCCGCAGCGCCTTCGCGTCGATGTGCTTCCCCGCGACGAAGACCTCGCGCGGGAAGCCGTGCTCCTCCGCGACCAGCCGGTACGGGACGATCACGAACGCGGTGCCCGCGTCCTGCCCGGGGAAGCGGTCCACCGTCCCGGACGGCGTGACGCGCAGCGGGTCCAGCCCGGGGCGGCTGAGCACCACCGAGCCCGACTTGATCGTCTGCGCGGCGAGCGGCGACATGACGACGCCGGAGCGCGGCACGTCCGGGACGCCGGGCGCGAGCTTGCGGTAGACGCCGAGGTCCACGCCGATCACGGTCATCGGCGCGGGGTCCGTCGCGATCGACACGTTCTCGATGACCCGGGCCGTGACCACGCCCGTCACGCCCGGCACGGCGCGGATGCGGCGGAGCGCGGCGTCGTCCAGCGGCCCGGCGGCGACGCGGGCGTCCGCGCCGGTCCGCGCCCAGGACGCGCGGGCCTGCCCGGCCCGCAGCTCGGCGTTCACCGTCGCGGCGAACCCGGCGACGGCGGCGGCCAGCAGCAGGACGGCGAGCGGCAGCGCCCCGACCGGGTTCTGCCGTCCGGCGCGGGCGAGGCCGAGGAACGCGACCGTCCCGCGGCGGCGGCGCAGCGCCGGACCGGCGGCGCGCAGCAGGTACGGGTAGCCGCGCAGGACGAGCACCCCGGCCGCCGCGCCGAGCAGCACCGGGACGGCCGCGACCAGCGGATCGGCCCCGGCGCCCGCGCCGCGGCGGCGCAGCAGCACGACGCCGGTCACGGCGAGCGCGATCAGCAGCACCTCCACCACGCGCCGCCGCCGGGACGGGCGGGCGGCGGCCACGTCGTCCCGCCGGTCCGCGCCGGTCGAGGCCCGCCGGGCGCCGAGCACCGCGCCGGCCGCCGCCACCGCGAGGACGGCGACGGCCAGCGCGCCGACCGCGTACGCCGAGGACGGCTGCGGCGGACCGGCGTCGAGCAGCCGTCCGGCCAGGTAGCCGAGCGCGGCGGACGGCACGACCGCCGCCGCCGTGAGCCCGCCGCCGAGCGGCGCGAGCTGCCGCGCCGCCGCGCCGCGTGCCCGCATCAGCCCGAGCGCGGGACGCAGCCGCTCGCCGAACAGCCCGGCGGCGAGCAGCAGCACCCCGGCGGCGACGCCCGCGAGCCCGCCGAACGCCAGCGCGAGGACCGACTGCGCGGCGTGCAGGCGGCCCAGGTACCCGTCCAGCCGGGTGTCGAGGACGGTGCTCACGGTGCAGGGGAAGATGTCCGCGCGGCCGGAGACGGCGGAGCGGTAGGCGTCCAGGGCGGCGGCGACCGAGTCCGCGTTGCGCGCGTCGACCTCGCCGGGGCGCACCGGGAACCGCCAGGTGAAGTTGAGCAGCCGGGGCGACGTCCGGGTGATGGTGCTGTAGCCGTCGCCGTCCATCAGGGCGGTGCCCAGCTCGGCCTTCGTCCCCTCGCTGTCGATCGTGACCTTCTGGGGCTGCAGCATGCTCGGGTGCGGCGCCCAGTACGGGTCGGCGGCGTTCAGCGGGACGTACACCCCGGCGACGCGGGTCTGGATCGTCCCCGGCTCCTTCCGCTCGGCGAGCTCGATCCGGTCGCCGGGACGGTAGCCGAGCAGGTCGGCGTAGGTCTTGGAGATCAGGACGCCGATCTCGCCTGGTCGCGCGGACCCCCACGGGAGGGACGGCGCGCCCGCCACGATCCGGATCCGCCTCGTCGCGTCCGGCGCGAAGTTCAGCGTGAGCATGCGCGGCCGCTTGAACCTCCCGAGCGCCGTCAGGTCGGCCGTGGCGATCGACGGCTCGGGGTCGCCGGTCACGCGGGCCAGGGACGGCGGGAGCAGCGACCGCCAGCCGACCGCCGCCGACGCCATCGCCTCGCCGGACGAGATCCGCCCGAACGCGGCGGCGCCGCCCGACTTGCCCCGCACCTGCACGTCGGCGCCCGCCACCGCGCCGGCCGCCGCGCGGTCGTAGGCGGCGGCCGTCCGGGCCGGGACGAGCACGGCGAGCAGCGCCGAGACCAGCGTCAGCAGGGCGATGCCGGCGAGAGGCGTCCAGTGCGCGCGGGCCAGCCGCAGGGCGGGTGCGGTCACCGTTCGTCCCCCATTCGCAGGCGCGCGGCGAGGAGGACCCGTCCGGTCATCGGCCATCCGGCCGGGCGCGGGTCCCCGCGGCCGCACGTCCGCCGATGATCATTCAGCGTGGCGCGGGCCACAAGACACCGTGACGAGTCCTTGACCGTTCGCAGACCTCCCCGAGATAAGGACACGCCGCCGAATCGGCCCGTCCGAACCTAGGCTGGCCCGGCGCGCTCGGGGGAGGCTCATGCGGAAGATCATCAGCTCGACCTACGTGTCGCTGGACGGCGTGGTCCAGCGGCCCCACGACTGGACCGCGCCCTACTTCCAGGACGAGGCCGCCGCCTACGCCCGGGACCTGCTGTTCTCCTGCGGCGCGCTGCTCATGGGCCGCCGGACGTTCGACGGCTTCTCGCAGGCGTGGCCCGCGATGGGGGACGCCGCTGGGGACTTCGGCGTCCGGATGACCACGCTCCCGCACTACGTCGTGTCCGACTCGCTGCGCAAGCCCGGGTGGGGCGACACGACGGCGATCCCGCGCGACGAGGCCGTCGCGGAGATCACCAAGCTCAAGGAGCGGGACGGCCTCGACATCCTCCAGTACGGCTTCGGCCCCGTCTCCCGCATGCTTGTGCGGCACGGCCTGCTGGACGAGCTGCGCCTGTGGATCCATCCTGTCCTCGTCGGCACCGACCGGCCGGGCGAGTCGCTCAACCACGCGGGCTTCACCGCCGCGTTCGAGCTCGCGGACACGGCGACGCTCACGACCGGCGTGATCATCGCCGCCTACCGCCCGCGCCCGCACGGCCGCTAGACGACCTGGTGCAGGACGTCCCGCAGGATGCTCTGCGTCTCGACGGGCGGCTCCGCCTGCACCCCGAGCCGGTTCAGGACGTCCCGGTACCGGGTGATGTCGGCCGGACGGTCCGGATAGACCGCGCCGGTGAGCTGCTCCATGTAGACGACGTCGGGCAGCTCGGGCTCGGCGAACCGCAGCAGGGTCAGCGGCCCGCCCTCCGCCGCGTGCCCGCCGCACGCGAACGGCAGCACCTGGACGGTGACGTTCGGCAGCCGCGCCATGTCGGCCAGGAACCTGATCTGGTCGCGCATCGTCTCGGGCCCGCCGACCGTGCGGCGCAGCGCCGCCTCGTCGACGACCGCCCACAGCTTCAGCGGGTCGGGGCGCTCGAACACGCGGCGGCGGCGCATCCGCAGCTCGACCCGGCGCTCGACCTCGTCCGCGGACGCGTCCGGGTGCCTCGCCGTGACCAGCGCGCGGGCGTAGTCGCGGGTCTGGAGCAGCTCCGGGACGTCCTGCACCGCGTACACGCGGGCCACCACGGCGCCCTGCTCCAGCCCGAGGTACGGCTCGAACCAGGTGGGCACGATGTCGCCGTACTCCTGCCACCAGCCCGGCCGGTTCGCGTGGTCGGCGAGGTCGAGCAGCGGTTCGCGGCGGCCCTCGTCGGTCACGCCGTAGAGGGTCAGCAGGTCGGCGACGTCGCGTTCCTTGAACCCGACGCGGCCCAGCTCCATCCGGCTGATCTTGGAGTGCGAGCCGCGGATCTCGTAGCCCGCCTTCTCGGTGGAGATCCCGGCCGCCTCGCGGTAGCGGCGCAGTTGCGCGCCGACCAGCATGCGCAGCACGGTCGGGCCCGCCGTCCGGGGCCCCTGCGGCGGGATCAGCGGGGCCGCCTCGTCCCAGGGGTCGCCGGTGCTCATCTCGCTCATGCCGGGCCGTCCGGTTTCTTGCGGCCCACGGCGCAGAACTCGTCCACTTCGGCGGGCTGCCCGAACGGGCCCGGCTCGGCCCGCCACCGCGACACCGACACGACGCCCGGCTCCAGGATCTCCAGGCCCTCGAAGTATCCGGCGATCAGCTCCGGGGTGCGCAGGTGGTAGGGGGTCTCGCTCGCGTCGTTCCACAGGTCGATCGCGGACCGGAACGCCTCGCCGGTGAGGACGTCCGTGCCGTCCGCGACGGCCAGGTGGCTGCCCGGCGGGAGCGCGCCCATCAGCTCCGCGGCGATCGCGCGGGCGTCGTCGTACTCGGGGACGTGCCCGAGGATGTTCAGCAGCATCAACGCGACGGGACGGTCGAGGTCGAGCGTCCTCGCGGCCTCCTCCAGGATCCGGCGCGGGTCGCGGAGGTCGGCGTCGATGTAGTCGGTGACGCCCTGCAGGCTGCTGGTCAGCAGCGCGCGGGCGTGCGCGAGGACGAGCGGGTCGTTGTCGACGTACACGATGCGGGCGTCGGGCGCGACGCGCTGCGCGACCTCGTGGGTGTTGTCGACGGTGGGCAGCCCGGTGCCGATGTCGAGGAACTGCCTGATCCCGACCTCGGCGGCCAGGTACCGGACGGCGCGGCTCAGGAACGCCCTGGAATGGCGCGCGACGTCCACGATCTGGGGGTAGACGGCGACGAACTGGTCGCCCGCGGCGCGGTCGACCGGGTAGTTGTCCTTGCCGCCGAGCCAGTAGTTCCAGATGCGCGCGGACTGCGGGACGGTGCTGTCGATCCGGGGCTCGTTCTGCGCACCGTCACCCGGTGCCGGGTCTCCCACGGGAGGGCCTCCTCGGACGAAAGAACCTTACTACCGGACGAAGTTACTCGTTAATCGCTGACTTGCCCACCGGAAGATTGTCCTACTTCGTATCCTTCTCGGCGGTTCTGCACGGGGATCGTCCGCGCATCGCCTGTGACCTGGAACGATACGGGTTCCGGGAAAATTCTGAAAGAAGTCCGGCTGACATGTCGATCCGGGACCGACCCGTTCGACGCGCTAGTGAAGGCCCGGGAGGGACCCGGTCCCCGAGAGAGGAGCCCGCGATGCGGTTCTTGCTGATGACCACGGACGACAACTCCGACGCCGCCCCGCCGGACGAGGCGATGATGGCGGAGATGGGCAAGTTCATCGAGGAGACCTCCAAGGCGGGCGTGCTCCTCGCCACCGGCGGCCTGGAGCCGGGCGGCACCCGGATCGCCTCCTCCGGCGGCAAGATCACCGTCACCGACGGCCCGTTCGCCGAGGCCAAGGAGGCCGTCGTCGGCTTCGCCCTCATCGAGGTCCGCAGCCGCGAGGAGGCGATCGAACTCTCCAAGCGCTTCTACTCCATCGTCGGCGACGGCGAGGGCATCATCCAGCAGGTCTTCGGTCCCGAAGACCCTTTCCCGGGCGCCTGACCCGACACGCCCACACCGGCCCGCCGCGCAAGCCCACCCCTTGCCCGGCGGGCCGCTCACTCCCACGAGCTCTCCCGAAGAGCCACTACCAGGCCCACCCAACGAACCGCCACAAGCCCACACGGAAGGCCACCCCGAGCCCACGCGGTGAACCACCACCGACTCCCACGCCATGGCTGAGCCCTGGGCCTTGGGCCTGAGCCCTGCGCCCTGAGGCCTGCGCCCTGCGCCCTGAGGCCTTGGGCCTGAGCCCTGAGCCCTGCGCCCTGAGGCCTGCGCCCTGCGCCCTGCACCCTGAGGCCTGAGGCCTGAGGCCTGAGGCCTGAGGCCTGAGGCCTGAGGCCTGAGCGGCAGGGTGCCACCGAGTCCAGTCGGCGAGCCGCTGCTGAACCCCCGTCATCGACACCCCCGTCATCGACTGCCGCCGGATTCAGTCAGTCGGCCGCCGCCGGGCGCACACACCGGATCACGCCAGGCACGGGCGTCGGGTCGCGGCGGGCTCATATGGTGCGGTGAGCTGGCGCTCAGCTTGCGTGCGGGGTGGTGGGGGTGTTGTCATCGCGGCGTGACGACTTCCGACGGCGTGCCCGCGCGGGGATCCGGGGTGCACGCGAGCATCGACGCCGTGTGGCGGCTGGAGGCCGCCCGCATCATCGCCGGACTCGCCCGGATGGTGAACGACATCGGGCTCGCCGAGGAACTCGCGCAGGACGCGCTCGTCGCCGCACTCGAACAGTGGCCCGAGTCAGGCGTCCCGGACAACCCGGGGGCCTGGCTCATGGCCGTCGGCAAGCGCCGCGCCATCGACCGGATCCGCCGCCACCAGCGCTTCGAGACGAAGCTCGCCGAGATCGGACGCGATCTGGAGACCCAGGCGCCGCCGGAGCTCGACGTCCCCGACGACGAGCACATCGAGGACGACGTGCTCCGCCTCGTCTTCACCGCGTGCCATCCCGTCCTGTCCACGCAGGCGCGGGTCGCGCTGACGCTGCGCATGCTCGGCGGCCTGACCACGGACGAGATCGCGCGGGCGTTCCTCGTGTCCGAGGCGACGGTGGCGCAGCGGATCGTCCGGGCGAAGCGGACGCTGTCCGACGCAGGCGTCCCGTTCGAGGTGCCCGAGGGCCCGGACCGGGCGGCGCGGCTGTCGTCCGTCCTGGAGGTCATCTACCTGATCTTCAACGAGGGCTACACGGCCACCGCCGGGGACGACTGGCTGCGGGCCGACCTGTGCCGGGAGGCGCTGCGGCTCGGCCGGGTCCTCGCCGAGCTGGCCCCGCGCGAGCCCGAGGTGCACGGGCTCGTCGCGCTGATGGAGATCCAGGCGTCCCGGACGCGGGCCCGCACCGGGCCGGATGGCGAGCCCGTCCCGCTGCTGGAGCAGGACCGCGGCCGCTGGGACCGCCTCCTCATCCACCGCGGCTTCGCCGCCCTGCTCCGCGCGAAGAAGATCGGCGAGCCGCCGGGGCCGTACGTCCTGCAAGGCGCGATCGCCGCCTGCCACGCCCAGGCCCTCGCGCCGGAGGACACCGACTGGGCGCAGATCGCGTCCCTGTACGGGATCCTCGCCAGCGTCGCCCCGTCCCCCGTCGTGGAGCTGAACCGCGCGGTGGCGGTCGGTATGGCGGACGGCCCCGAAAAGGGCCTCGAGATCGTGGACGCGCTGCTGGACGAGCCGTCCCTACGCGACTACCACCTCCTGCCGAGTGTCCGCGGCGACCTCCTCGCCCGCCTGGACCGGACGGCCGAGGCCCGCGCGGAGTTCGAGCGCGCCGCCGCCCTGACCCGCAACGCCCCCGAACGCAAATCCCTCCTCCACCGAGCCGCCACCCTCCCTCTTTGACGACCGCCCCTTCCCAACCGACCCACTGCATGACGCCGACGCATAGATGCCCGCCGCCGCGGCGATCGCGGACACGCCGTCCCCCGCGTTGACCAGCAGGATCCGATCGAGGGTGCCGTTGCCGAGCCGCCAAGATTCCCCTGCACACCCAGCGCATCACTTCGGTGGGCGTGCCGGTGCCAGGCCGCAACCACCCGTCCCGGCCCACCCGCTGCCCCGCCCTGGTGGGGATGGTGAATGGGGGGTGGCTTGGCTGGGTGGCTGAGCTGGGTGGCTTGGTTGGGGGTGTCATGTGCCAAGGTTGGTTCGGTACTGATATCGGCCGGAGGGAATCCCAGTGATCGCTCAGTCGGACGTCGACGCCGCGACCGCCCGCGTGGCGGGTGAGATCCGCCGGACCCCGGTCATCGAGGTCGATCCCGGGCCGCTCGCGCCCGCCGCGCGGATGTGGCTGAAGCTGGAGCTGACCCAGCACACCGGGTCGTTCAAGGCGCGCGGCGCGTTCAACCACGTCCTGGCCGCGCGGGACGAGGCGCGCCTCCCCGGGAGCGGCATCGTCGCGGCGTCCGGCGGCAACGCGGGGCTCGCGTTTGCGTACGCGGCGGCGCGGGCGGGCGTCCCGGCCGAGGTGTTCGTGCCGGAGACCGCGCCCGCGGTGAAGGTCGCGCGGCTCCGCGCGCTCGGCGCGACCGTCGTCCAGGTCGGCACCCGGTACGCCGAGGCACAGGACGCCGCGACCAAGCGGGCCGCCGACACCGGCGCCCTGTTCTGCCACGCCTACGACCTGCCCGAGGTCTGCGCGGGCCAGGGCACGCTCGGCGTGGAGATCCTGGAGCAGACCGGCGGCGAGGTGGACACCGTCCTCCTCGCGGTCGGCGGCGGCGGCCTGATGGCGGGCGTCGCCACGGCCCTCGAAGGCCACGCCCGCGTCGTCGGCGTCGAGCCGGAGCGCATCCCGACCCTCGAACGCGCTCTCGCCGCCGGGCGCCCGGTCGACGTGGACGTCTCCGGCATCGCCGCCGACTCCCTCGGCGCCACCCGGCTCGGCGAGATCGCCTTCGCGGTCGCGACACGGACGGACGTGCGCCCCGTCCTGGTCACGGAGGAGGCCATCGTCGAGGCCCGCCGTTTCGTCTGGGACGAGTACCGCCTCGCCGTCGAGCACGGCACCGCCACAGCCATCGCCGCCCTCCGTACCGGTGCCTACCGCCCCTCCCCCGACGAACGGGTCATGGTCGTCCTCTGCGGCGCCAACACCGACCCCTCTGACCTCCACTAACCCTCGCCAACCCACCAGCACGAACACCCAACGCACGAACCCCGTCGGCCACGCCGCCCAACCCACTCGATCACCGGCCCTCGGCCAGGTGGGTGGAGAGGGCGCGGGCTTCGCGGGCCACGTTGGTGCTGCCCTTGCGGGCGGCCAGCGCGTCCAGTTCGGGGATGCGGGCGCGGGCGTTCGACCAGCGGGCGGTGCGGAGGCCGAGGGCGATCAGGCGGTCGAGGCCGTGCACCGGGCGCTGCCCCGGCTCCGGGCAGAGCACGGGCAGGGCGGCGGCGATCGTCTGCCAGACGGCGGCGTGCGCGCCGACGTCCACCGCGCGTTCGAGCGCGTCGATGATCCGGACGAGCCGGATGTCGCCGTCGAGGACGAGCCGTCCGAGGTGGCGGCCGAACGCGGCGGCGGGCAGGTCGCCCCGGGCGGCCATCGTGTGCAGCGCCAGGTCGGCCCGCCCGCTCCGGCGCGCGGTGAGCTGCCGCGCCAGGAAATGCCCGACGGCCTCGGCGAACGGCCCGTCGCCGGGGACGAGCTCGATCACCTCCTCGACCGGCGCCCCGATCTCGAAGGCGTACCGGCCCTCCGCGAGGAGCGGCAGGACGTGCGCCGCGACGACCTCCGGATGGGACGGCAGCAACCGCGGCCAGGTCGCCCGGAACCAGCCGTGCCCGTCGCCGCAGTGCTCCGGCGGTGCGGTGAACACGGCGTCGACCAGCGGCAGCCCGGTCGGCGGCACGCTGATCACCGGCTCGGGGGCGCCGCGCTCGAACGGCCGCATCGACACCGCGGGGACGGGCAGCCCGCCGTCCGCGAGGAGGCGCGCGACGGCGCGCCCGGCGGACGAGGTCAGCGCGGCGGCCCGCTTCACCGCGTCCGGGTCGATCTCGCGCGGCAGCCGCAGCAGGGCCTGCTGGAGGTCGGCCGGGCCGGGGTCGGCGCCCGCCTCCTGGAGCCGTTCGAGGCGTTCCACCAGCGCCAGCGGGTCGAGGTGCCCGGTCGCCTCGGTGGGGGTGCCGAGGAGGAGCGGGGGCAGCGTCCCGTCCTCGACGGCGGCGTACAGCTCCGCGCACCGGCTCAGGTAGAGCAGGTTCGGGCCGCCGAGGACGCGGGCGGGCGGAAGCCGGCGCCGCCAGCCCTCGGACAGCGGGCCGGAGCCGGTCAGCAGGAGTCCGGTCGCCATCATCCACTCGCGGGGGCCGCGCCACCGCTGGTCGGACTCCAGCCCCGGATAGAAGACGGGTTGCAGGACGGGTTTCAGCGCCGCCTTCACGGCGTCCGCGTCGTCCCACGTCAGCCGGACGAACCCGTCCATCATCCGCTCGGCCTCCGCCCAGCCGGCAGGGAAGGCGTCGACGGCCTCGGCCAGCTCCGCGACGGTGGTGATCGGCGGCGGAAGCGGAGGCAGCGGCTCGCGCGGCGGAGGCGGGACGAACGCGGGCGGCGGCGGCACGTCGCCGCCCGCGCCCGGATCGGCGACGTCGCCGCTGAACCGGGCGGCGACCTGCGCGCCGAGGTCGGCGGGAAGCAGCGGGACCGCGTCGGCGATCGCCCGGCCGTCGACCCCGTCCGGGAACTTGAGCGCGATGCGGACGGCCCGCCGCTGCACCGCGTACGACTCGTGCCCGAACGCGCGGGCGAGCGCGGGAGCGCAGCTCGCCGCGAGGCCCGGGCGCCGCTGGACGGTCCGCTCCAGCCACGACAGACCGGACCTCACGAGCCCTGCCTCCGGCCGGAACAGCACGCCGTCCAGCGCCTCGACGACCAGCTCGGACGGCAGCGCGGGCACCTCCTTGAGCAGCCCGAGCGCGACGTCGGCGACGGTGCCCGGCGCGGACGGCAGCAGCCGCGCGTAGTCGCGGGCGCGGGCGCTGATCTCGCGTTCCCGCGCGGCCGGGTCGCCCGGCAGGAGGAGGCCGTGCAGGCGGACGAAGAAGCGCAGGTCGAGGGCCGTCCCGCCGCGCAGGAACCGGCGGACGCAGCCGTCCAGCAGCATGCGCCGGTCGACGTCGCCCCGGGCGGCGAGGGTGGCCAGCGTCCGCGGCCAGGACGAGCGGTCGCGCAGTTCGCGGCCGACGCCGTCCGCCTCGAAGACGCGCGGGAGCAGGAACGGGAGCAGCGGGTCCTTCGCGCGGGGCGGCGCGGACGCCACCCAGCCGACGACGAGCGGGTCGTGCTCGGGCGGCTCGATCCCGGTCTCGGCCAGCAGCGCGAGGACGAGGTCGAGCCCGACGTGGCGCGGGCCGCGCAGCCGGAGCGTGAGCCGCCGCGCGAGCTCGGCGAGCCAGGTCTCGTCGCGGTCGTCCCAGAGGGAGAGCAGCAGGTCGGTGTCACCGTGATCACCGGACCAGCGGGTGCTGAACTCGCGCCGGTTGAGCCAGGCCGCGACCGCCGACGCGCCGGTCATCGTGCCGGCGCCCGCCGCGCGGAAGGCGGGCGCGTGGTCGAGGATGTCGTCCCACGGTTCGTACCGCGACCGCACCTCCCTGAGGTGGCCGGGCAGCGCCCTGGCGACCGCGCGGCGGTCGGCCACGTCCAGGTCGCGGACGGCCTCGGCCACCGCGAGGGCGTCGCACTCGTCGATGAGGGCCGCGATTCGCTTCGTTGCGCTCGGCATGCCGAAGACGCTAGGACCCGCCACTGACAGTTCTCCGGACCCGCAGGTCAGCCCGCAGAAAAGGGCGTTGACCTGAAGATCAGCGCCCGGCGCGCGCCAGCTGCAGCGGCAGCAACTGGACGGGCCGCTGCGGCTCCTCGGGCCGCGCGGCGGGACGGCTGCCGCACAGGGCCTCCACGACGTGCGCCGCGAGCGCGCTGTCGATCGGATGCGGAACGGGCATCCCGTTCGCGTCGAGCTGCTGGTACATCGTCAGGTTGAACGCGACCGAGACCTGGCGCTCCCCGCCCGCGGACGACAGCGACTGGGTGCCCCCGCCGAAGACGATGCCGTCGTGGCCCCAGAACGTCCCGCAGGGGAGGTCGAGCGAGTAGATGCCGAGACCGTAGTTCATGAGGAGGTTGCCGTCCGCGTCCTTCGCCGGGACGGTCCGCTGCATCTCCCCCAGCGCGGCCTTGCCGATGAGCCCTCCGGTGAGGAGCTTGCGGTAGAAGCGGTTGAGGTCGTTCGTGGTGGAGACCAGCGCGCCCGCCGTCCAAGCCCAGCTCATGTTGAACGTGCTGTAGTCGCGGGGCGGTTTGATGCTCTGGTAGAGCGACAGATACATGCGCGGATGCGGCCCGGCTATCCGCGGACCGGACGGGAAGTACGTCTCCTTCAACCCGGCCTTGGCGATGACGTGCCGGTTGATGTACTCCTCGGCGGTCGTCCCGGTCACCTTCTCCAGGAGCCGTCCGGCGATGATGTAGTTCGTGTTGGAGTACGACCACCGTTCCCCTGGCTCACCGGTGCGCGGTGCTTGCAGGCCCCACTCGATGAGCTGCTCCGGCGGAATGTAGCGGAAGCGATACTCGTCCAGGCTCTTGGAAGACAGCGCCTTCAATGAAGGAAAAGCAGTGAGGACGTAGTCGCCGATACCGCTGGTGTGGTTGAGAAGCATCCGCACGGTGACCTGTTTCCCGGGACGCACCGGGAAAAGGTTCGGCAGATACCGTCCAACCGGCGCATCGAGGTCGATGCGGCCCTTTTCAACTTGCTGGAGGATCGCGGTCGCCAAAAACGACTTGGTGATGCTGCCGATCCGCTGCCGCATGCCGGGGGTGACGGGACGACCCGTCCGGACGTCCGCGACCCCGGACGCGCCGTTCCACCCGGTGCTCCCGTCCTGCGCCGCGGAGAACAGCCCGTACATCCCCGCGTCGCGCGTGGCGTCGAGGGTCGCGCGCAGCTTCGCGGAGTCGAACGGCCCGGTCGGCGGCTGAACCACCGCGGGTGTGGACGCCACCGCCGTCGGGGCGGTGAACGCACCGCCGGACGCCTCCGCCAAGGCGGCGGACTGCATCAGCGAAAACGCCACGGCGACACTCACCGTGGCGCGCGTGACCCGCCCACGCCGTCCGAACCGCCTCGCCATCGTTCCCGTCTCTCAGCCGCCGTGCACGTCCACGAGAAGTGTCCTCGGAGATCATCTCCGCTGCCACCCACAGCGGGACGAGTTCCGTGTCACACCGGCGTACGGCGACTGTTCCCGCTCGCCCTATCCAAGCAGGTCGGCGAGGGTTTCGCGGCGAGACGGATGGCGCAGTTTATGCATCCCTTTTGACTCGATTTGCCGGATTCGCTCCCGGGTAACCCCATATACGCGCCCGACCTCTTCCAGGGTTTTGGGCTCGCCGCCGGACAGTCCGAACCGGAGGGAGATCACGCCCGCCTCCCGCTCGGTCAGCGTCTCCAGGACGGCGTCGAGCCGCCCGCGCAGCATCGAGGACGCGACGACGTCGGCGGGGTCGCCGCCGTCCGGGTCCTCGATGACGTCGCCGAGCTCGCCGTCGCCGTCCTCCCCGAGGGGGGTGTGCAGGGACAGCGGCTCGCGCGCCTGCCTGCGCAGCCACTCGACCTTCTCCGCCGTGATGTCGAGCTCCACGGCCAGCTCCCGCGCGGTGGGCTCGCGGCCGAGGTCCTGCATCATCCGCCGCCGGACGCGCGTCATGCGGTTCAGCACCTCGACGACGTGCACGGGGATGCGGATCGTGCGGCTCTGGTCGGCCAGCGCGCGGCTGATCGCCTGCTTGATCCACCAGACGGCGTAGGTGGAGAACTTGAGGCCGCGCCGGTACTCGAACTTCTCCACGGCGCGGATGAGCCCGAGGTTGCCTTCCTGGACGAGGTCGTTGAGCGGCAGGCCGTGGCCCATATAGCGCTTGGCGAGCGAGACGACGAGACGGAGGTTGGCCTCCACCATGTGCTCTTTGGCGCGTGCTCCGTCGGCGGCGATCCACTCCAGGTCTTCCTTGTCCTGAAGGCTGAGGTCGTCGCCCAGGGTTTCGAGGCGCTCCCGGGCGAACAGTCCGGCCTCGATGCGCTTGGCGAGGTCGACTTCCTGCTCGGCAGTGAGGAGCGCGGTGCGGCCGATGCGGGAGAGGTAGTCCTTCATCGGATCGACCAGGTTCACGTTCACGGTCGCACGGGGGGTCGCGCTGGGCGCGTGGCTGGCGTTCAGGGCGGTGTCCTTTGCTCGTCCTGCCGGGCGGGAACGGGTCACCCGGTCTCGGTACCCGATAGTCTCGCGACCTAAACTTTGAACGAGCCTAGAAATATACTTATTACAAATTTAGGTCGCCCATGGAACAATGACCTGATGGGACTCCGGGAGATGAAGAAGCAGCAGACGCGGCAGAACATCTCGAACCAGGCGACGCGCCTCTTCCTGCGGCACGGCTACGACCGGGTGACGATCGCCGACGTCGCCGCTGCGGCCCAGGTGGCGAAGATGACCGTCACCAACTACTTCCCCCGCAAAGAGGACCTGGCCCTCGACCTGCGCGACGCCTTCGTCGGACGGCTCGCCGCAATCGTCGCCGAGCGGCCCGCCGGCGAGCCCGCGCTCACCGCGCTGCGCCGGGAGTTCCAGCGGGCGGTCGACCGGCGCGACCCGGTGATCGGCTTCTCCCGCCCCGACTTCGCGCGCATGCTCGTCCAGAGCCCGGCGCTCGTGGCGCGGCTCCGCGAGTTCCACGAGGAGCGCGAGGCCGCCCTGGCCGCCGTCCTCGCCGAGGAGACGGGCGCGGCCCCGGACGACCCGCTCCCCCGCCTCGTGGCCGCGCAGCTCGGCGGCGTCCACCGCGTCCTGTTCCAGGAGACCCTCCGCCGCACCCTGGACGGTGAGAGCGACGACGAGATCGCCGCCGCCCTCACCGCGTCCGCGCGGACCGCGTTCGACCTGCTCGAACCGTCCCTCGCCGACTACGCCGCAGCGCACTCCCCGAACTGACCCTCTCGGTCCGCTCAGGCGATCACCAGCAGCAGATCGCCCGCCTGGACGGGTGTGGCCCCCTTGACGGCCAGCCGGTTCACGGTTCCCGCAACGGGCGCGGTGATCGCGGCCTCCATCTTCATCGCCTCGATCGTGGCGACCACGTCGCCCGCCGCGACCTCGTCGCCCTTCGCCACGCGGAGCGTCACCGACCCGTCGAAGGGCGCGGCGACGTGGCCGGGCTCGTCCGGGTCGGCGCGTTCGACCGGCGGCGCGTCCGACGCCACGGACTTGTCCCGGACGGACAGGGTGCGGAGCTGCCCGTTCACCGTGCAGATCACCTGCCGGACGCCCGCCTCGTCCACGTCGCCCACCGCCTCCAGGGCGGCGAGGACCCGCACGCCCGGTTCGAGGTCGAACGCGACCTCGTGCCCTGTGCGCAGGCCGTAGAGGAAGGGGCCGGTGGGCAGTACGGACAGGTCGCCGTAGGCCGCGCGTGCCTCCCGGTAGTCCTTCGCTGGGCCGGGGAAGAGGAGACGGTCGAGCGTGTCACGTACCTCCGCCCCAGCCAGAGCCTTCTCTTCCGTGCTGGTGAGTTCGGCACGGGCGGGCGTGTACTGGCGTCCTTCGAGGGCCTTGGTGCGGAACGGTTCGGGCCAGCCGCCTGGCGGGTCGCCCAGTTCGCCGTTCAGGAAACCGATGACGCTGTCAGGGATGTCGTAGCGGTCAGGGTTCTCGGCGAAGTCGTCTGGGTCGGCACCCGCCGCGACCAGATGGAGCGCCAGGTCGCCGACCACCTTGCTGGACGGGGTGACCTTCACGAGCCGTCCGAGGATCGCGTCCGCCGCCGCGTACAACCGCTCGATCTCCTCGAAGCGGTCACCGAGGCCCAGCGCGACGGCCTGCTGCCGCAGGTTCGACAACTGCCCCCCAGGAATCTCGTGCCGGTACACCCGTCCGGTGGGTGAAGGCAGCCCCATCTCGAACGGCGCGTACAGCTTCCGGACGGCCTCCCAGTACGGCTCCATGGAGGTCAGCGCACCCAGGTCGATGCCGGTCGCGTTCTCGGTGAAGTCGGTCGCGGCGACGATCGCCTGGAGCGGCGGCTGGCTCGTGGTCCCCGAGAGGGGCGCGGCGGCACCGTCGACTGCGTCGACCCCCGCTTGAATGGCCGCGATGTAGGTGCCGATCTGCCCGCCCGCCGTGTCGTGGGTGTGCAGATGGACGGGCAGGTCGAACCGTTCGCGCAACGCCTTGACCAGTGTGTACGCGGCGGGCGCGCGGAGCAGTCCGGCCATGTCCTTGATGCACAGGATGTGGACGCCCGCCTCGACGAGTTCCTCCGCTAGACGCAGGTAATAGTCGAGGGTATAGAGCCGCTCGTTCGGGGACGACAGGTCGCCCGTGTAGCAGAGGGTCCCTTCCACCAAGGCGTGGGTCTGGAGAACCGCTTCGATGGCCGGACGCATCCGTTCCACGTCATTCAGCGCATCGAACACACGGAAGATGTCGACTCCCGTACTGGCCGCTTCCTTCACGAATGCCCGCGCCACCGAGTCCGGGTAGGGCGTGTAGCCGACGGTGTTGCGGCCTCGCAGGAGCATCTGAATGCAGAGGTTCGGTGCGGCTTCACGGATCGCGGCGAGCCTGTCCCAGGGCGACTCTCCGAGAAAGCGAAGCGCGACGTCGTACGTTGCCCCACCCCACGCTTCGATGGAGAAAAGCTGAGGCGTCATTCGGGCGAGGTAAGGAGCGGCGGCGAGCAGGTCGTATGTGCGTACTCGCGTCGCGAGAAGCGACTGGTGCGCGTCCCTGAACGTCGTGTCCGTGACGGCCAGAGCGCTCTGCGACCGGAGCTGCTGCGCGAACGCCTGCGGGCCGAGCGCCAACAGCCGGTCGCGCGAACCCTCCGGGAACGGGCCGTCCATGGAGAGCGCCGGGAGCTTCGTCGCCGGGTCCAGGTCGGTGGGCGCCTCACCGTGCGGCTTGTTGACGGTCACGTCCGCCAGATACCGGACGAGCCGCGTAGCGCGGTCACCGCTCGACCGTGCCGTGAGCAGTTCGGGATGGTCGCCGATGTAGGACGTCGTCACGCCGCCTGCGCGGAAGTCCTGTTCATCTAGCAGCGCCTGCAAGAACGGAATGTTGGACGCCACTCCCCGGATGCGGAATTCAGCGACCGCTCTGCGCGCGCGCCGCACGGCCTCCTCGAACGTCCGTCCGCGGCAGGTCAGCTTGACCAGCAGGGAGTCGAAATGGGGGCTGATGATCGCGCCGCCATAAGCGGTACCCGTGTCGAGACGCACACCCGCGCCGCCCGGCGACCGGTACGCCGAGATCTTCCCCGTATCCGGACGGAACCCGTTCGCCGGGTCTTCCGTGGTGATCCGGCACTGGACGGCGTAACCGCTCACGGTCACTTCGTCCTGCGCGATACCGAGGTCAGCAAGTGTCTCGCCGCCCGCAATGCGCAACTGGCTCTGCACCAAGTCGACACCGGTGACTTCTTCGGTCACGGTGTGCTCGACCTGGATACGCGGATTCATCTCGATGAACACGTGCTGACCGCGGTCGTCCACGAGGAATTCCACGGTGCCCGCGTTCTCGTAGCCGATTTCCTTTGCGAAACGCACGGCGTCGTCACAAAGCCGCTGCGCCACCTCTGGGTCGAGCCTGGGCGCGGGCGCGATTTCCACCACCTTCTGATGGCGCCGCTGCACCGAACAGTCACGCTCACGCAGATGGACCACGTGCCCGGCACCGTCCGCGAGGACCTGCACCTCAATGTGGCGGGGACGATCCACCGCCTGCTCAAGGAAGACCGTGGCGTCGCCGAACGCGCTCTCCGCCTCCCTACGGGCGGTGTCCACGGCGGCCTGCAAATCCTCCCGGTTGTCGACGCGGCGCAGCCCGCGCCCTCCGCCACCGGCCGCGGCCTTCACGAACAGCGGGAACCCGACATCGTCGGCCGCGTCCAACTCGCGTCCGGCCTCCGGCGTCGCCGACCGCAGCACCGGCAGCCCCGCCCGCCGCGCCGCCGCGACCGCCTCGATCTTGTTCCCGGCCAGGCTCAGCGCCGCCGACGACGGCCCCACGAACGTGATGCCGTTGCGTACGCACGCCTTCGCCAGCTCGGGGCTCTCCGACAGGAACCCGTAACCCGGATACACGGCGTCGGCGCCCACCCGCAGCGCCGTCTCCACGATGCCGTCCACGTCCAGGTAGGCCCGGACGGGATGCCCGTGCTCGCCGATCTCGTACGCCTCGTCCGCCTTCTGGCGGTGCAGCGACAACCGGTCCTCGTGCGCGTACACGGCGACACTGGCTATACCGAGCTCATAGGCCGCGCGGAAGGCGCGCACGGCGATCTCGCCCCGGTTGGCGACGAGCAGCTTTCTGATCACGTATCTCTCCTACGAGACGGCCTCAGCGCGTCCGCCCGCAAGGACTCCACACTGAGCCGCTCAAGGCACCGGCGGGCGAACCGGTCCTGCAATACGTACCCAGTCCAGCCCGCCGGGGAGCGTCCCGTCCTCATCCCTCCCGTGGGAACAACCCCCCGGATCCCACCAACCGCAAAAACCCCACTTCTTCCCACCCCACGTGCTTCTCAGCCGGGGAAGTGGTCGAGCGAAACGCTGATTTCCGTCAGGAGGATTTGCGGCGGCGGGCGAGCCAGGCGCGGACGACGATCGAGATGGCCAAGGCGCTGAGAGCGCCCACCACCATGCCGGTGAGGGAACCACCGAAATCGCTGTAGGAGAGGTCCGACACCAGCGTGAGACCGGCGAGGCAGAGGACGACGGTGACGATGGTCATGGCAGCGATGAGATCCCTGAAATGTCCGCTCCAGAACGCCGATACGGCTGGAGTTCTGGGAACGTTCCGCAGAGCCGCCTCAGGCCCGATGGTGGCGGCCTTGGGACGCTTGAAGTACTCGAAGCAGACCCAGGTACCGCAGGATTCCCAGCCGTCCGGAGCCAAACGGTCGATGACGGCTTGACCGCGCCCCGGGAGGACGGTCTCGCGGTGGTACTCCCAGCGCTGCGGGTTCTCCGGATCGCGGTGGCTGACGAAGCGGCCCGCGCCGTCCACCCGCTCCACCTCCCAGCCCTCGTCGCCGTAGCGGTTGAGGACGTCGCGTTCATGGAAGGCGTCGGCCCTCCAGGTCCAAGTCTCGGCAGAGGACGGAGGGGCGGCGTCGTCCTGTTCCCCGGACGGTGCCACCTGAGGGGCGAATTCCTCCGGCGTGCCGAACTCCTGTACCGGGTCGGTTCCGGATTCGGTCACGTATGCCGCGAGGTCGTCGACGGTCAGCGCCACCTGGTCCGCAGGGAGCCCGCGGGCGTATAGCCGCTGCGCCAGTTCCTGGAAGTAGGGGCTCGTCATCGGTCCGCTCCTTGGGTGAGCATCGTGCGCACGGATTCGTCGAAGGCGAGCCACAGCGCGCTCTGCTCAGTGAGCGTCGCGCGGCCCTCGTCGGTGAGGTGGTAGTAGCGGCGGCCCGGGCCGCGTTCGGCGACCCGGAACTCCGCGGAGACCAGACCGGCCTCCTCCAGGCGGTTGAGGACCGGATAGAGGGTTCCGCCCTTGATCTGCCCCAGGCCCGCGTCGGCGAGCGTCTTGGCGATCTCGTACCCGTAGCTCTCGCCCCGGGTCAGGCTCGCGAGCACCAGCAGGTCGAGGACGCCCTTGAGCCAGCTGGCCCGGCGGTCGGGTGCCATGGCCGCCCTCCTCGTATCGGTTGACTAGCTAGACCGTAACGCCAGCTAGTTAGGAATACAACCTAGATAGCCAGCACGAGGCCGGATCCGGACGGCGCCCTAAACGGAACGATCACTCGGAATAGCCCGAAAGATCTTGCGGTTGCAACTACTGTGCGAAAGCCCGCGAGCCGGGTAGCACCCATGTCCGCGATCCATGGAGGTGAACCGTGCCGAGCAGCATCCCCAGGACCCGCTCCAACAGGGAACACGAACACGTGAAGACCACGTCGCTGCGCGCCCTCGCGGTCGCCGCGCGGCTGGAACGCAATCACGCCCCGGAGGGTCCGCCGGGCGGGGAAGAGGGCCGGGCGGAGCGGCGCACCAAGCGGCGTAGCCCCGACCCGGCCTGACCCAGCTTTTTCGTTAGGAATCCCCTGGCCCGGCCCCAACCGCGCCGAAGAGGGCGTGGACGGCGGCGCGCGCGCGTTCCGCCCCCACGCTCTCGACCATCGCGGTGAGGTGCTCCGCACCGAGGACGGCCAGAAGCGCGTGCGCCAGCCCGTCCCCGTCGGGGACCGACTGGTCGAGCAGGATCGTCAGGTGCCGATGCCAGAAGCCGTACGCGCCGATGCGGTACCGGGCGCCCGGCGAGGCGGTCTCGGACATCCGCACCAGGGCCAGATGGTCGAGGACGTAGTCCAGATAGGCGTCGGCGAAGGCGAGTAGACGTTCGGACGGCGCAACGACCGCATCCACCCCACCCGGGCCCAGTGGAGCCGGTCCGGACAGGATCGCGTCCTGAAGGTCGCGTTCCCGTTCGTCCAGGAGGGCGACGGCGAGCCCCGCCTTGTCGCCGAACCGGCGGAAGAGGGTCCCCTTGCCGACCCCGGCCGCGTTGGCGACCGCGTCCATCGAGACGGACTCGACGCCATGCTCGGCGAACAGGCGGGCGGCGGCCTCGAGCACCTTGGCCCGGTTCCGCGCCGCGTCCGCGCGCTCCTTGGGCGGCGGCGTGCGCATCAGCTCAAGATCGACGCTCCGGCCGCCGACAGGGCCGCGCTCTGTCACCGGTTCTCCCCTCCCATGAATCGGACTGTAGTCCATTTAGCGTCCCGGCGCCACTCACTAGATCAACCGCCCGCGGAAGCGCCTATCATCCTCTGCCCCTAGGCTGGTGCGCGGTCCAGGTCGGCGAGCCCGAAGTGACCGAGCCGGAGAGTGACGGGGAGCGAGTGGTGTGACGGACAGGACGATGCCGGACGCCCTGCCGCTGCGGTCGGGCGACCCGATCGAGCTGGGCGGGTACGAGATCGTGGGCCGCCTGGGCGAGGGCGGGCAGGGATCGGTGTTCCTGGGGCGGCGGGTCGGCGCCGGTGGGGACGTCCCCGCCGTGGACCACGTCGCCATCAAGCTCCTCCACGGCGGCCTGGCCGGAGACACCTCCGCCCGCGCGCGCTTCGTCCGCGAGTTGGAGGTCGCCAAGCGCGTCGCACGGTTCTGCACCGCGCAGGTACTCGACGCCGACGTCGCGGGCGACCAGCCCTACATCGTCAGTGAGTACGTTCCCGGGCTGTCCCTCCATCACGTGGTGCGGACAGACGGACCACGTACCGGCGGTGCACTGGAACGGCTCGCCATCAGTACCCTCACCGCGCTGACCGCGATCCACCAGGCGGGGATCGTCCACCGCGACTTCAAGCCCCACAACGTGATGATGGGACCGGACGGCCCCCGCGTCATCGACTTCGGTGTGGCGCGCGCGCTGGGCGCGGCCGGAGAGACGCAGAACGTCGGCACGCCCGCCTACATGGCGCCCGAACACTTCACGGGCGCGGAGGTCAGCACCGCCTCGGACATGTTCGCCTGGGGCACGACCATGGTGTTCGCCGCCACGGGACGTCCCGCCTTCGGCAATGACGAGATGGCCTCGGTCATGCACCGCATCCTGACCGGTGAGCCCGATCTCGGCGACCTGCCCAGTCCGATGCGCGAACTCGTCTCGGCGTGCCTGGCCAAGGAGCCCGCGCAGCGTCCCACCGCGCGCCAAGCGCAGGAACGCCTTGTCGGGGCGGCGAGCGGCACGTCGGCGGCCGAGGCGCCCGTCCAGCCGCTGCCCGCGTTCCCGGCCGAGATGAACAGCGCCGCCGGGGATCGGGGCCGTGGCTCGACGGATCCGCATGCGGCGCCGTCCGACATGGCCGGGGCGCTCCTGCCACCGGACCAGGTCACCGATCCCTCCTCGCCCAGGAACAGGACCGCGCCCCAGCCCCCGTCTTACTTCGAGGCGGGTCATGGTGGCGCGCCCCCAGTGTTCCCCTCCGGCTCGTCCAGCGGTCATGGGGCGGGCGGCAGGAAGCGGGGTCGGCTCGTCGTTCCCATCGCGGCCGCCGCCGCAGTGGCGGCCGTCATCGCGGGCGGCTCCGTATGGGCCGCGACAAGGTCGGGTGACGACAAGGGCAACGACCACCAGGTCGCGGCAGCCGACCAGAACGGCGCGCAAGACGGGCAGGGGGCGGTGGCCGGAGGCGACGCCCGGAACCCGACGAAGCCGAAACCGGGTCAGCCCCAGGGGAAGCAGAGCCCGACACCCGCTGGGCCCAACTCGTCCCAGCAACCGGGGGCACCGCAGCAGCCCGGCTCTACGTCGACCAAGGGCGGAGGGGGCGGAGCCTCCACTCCCACTAAGGAACCGGCCAACAAGTACACGCCGCAGGCCGCGTGCAACAGCGGCGGCCATGGAGGCGGTTATTACGTGCAGCGGTCCATGGGCGTTTCCGGCGGCACCGCCTACCAGCTCTACAACAGCTCCGGGTACAACTGCGCCGTCACGATGAAAACGCAGCACGTGGGGACCAAGTCCCCGGTCTCGGTGTGGATCCAGAAGCAGGGCGGTAGCCAGGTCGTCGACAGCGGGTCGTTCGCCTGGTACGCCGGGCCGGTGTATGTGAAGGCGCCGGGCGCGTGCGTCCGGTTCGGCGGCAACGGCCGTACCGCCGCCTATGCCAACTGCGGCTGAGACGCACACGCACCAAAGCGAAAGGCCACCCTCGCGCCAATGGGGTGGCCTCTGCGTGGTGGCGGACGGGTCGACGTTGGGTGACCGGTGTCGACCCGTCGCCTTTCGGCATGCCGCCTCGAACGGGAGTCAGGCGGCGGTTGGTTGGCGGGTTTTCTGGTGAGTGTCAGTTACGGGAGGCGATGAGATGGTCGAAGTCGCCGTCCTTGGCTCCAAGGATGAGCGCTTCGATCTCGTGACGGGTGTAGATGAGGGCCGGGCCCTCGGGATGGCGGGAGTTGCGCATCGCGACCTGCCCGCCGGGCAGCTCGGCGATTTCCACACAGTTCCCCTGGGAATTGCTTCGCCGGGACTTCAGCCACCGAGCCCCGCGGAGGTCGGTGGCGGGCATCCCGTTGTCGTAGTCGGTCTGGAGCATCATGTCTCTCTGAGAAGATCACCAAGAAGCTCGACGGTGCGCTCCGGGGTCGCGCTGTCGACGCACAGGCGTTCCATCGCCTGCAGGTACGTGTCGACGTCGTCGCGCTTGTCCAGGTACATGGCGCCGGTGAGGTTCTCGACGTAAACCACGTCCGGCAGGTCCTGCTCGGGAAAGCGCAGGATCGTGAACGCGCCTCCCTCGGCCGCGTGTCCACCGAACCTGAACGGCATGATCTGGATGGTGACGTTGGGCAGTTTCGACATCTCGATGAGATGCTCGAACTGGCCTCTCATCACCTCCGGACCGCCGATGGGACGCTTCAGCGCCCCCTCGTCCACGACCGCCCACAGGCGCGGAGCTTCCGGTCCCGTGAGGCGTTCCTGGCGTTGCAGGCGCAGTTCCACGCGCTGGTCGATTTCGTGTTCGGCGGCACCTGCGTTGCCGAGGCGGATCACCGCTCGCGCATACCCCTCCGACTGCAGCAGTCCCGGAACGAACTGCAGTTCATATGTGCGGATCAACGCCGCCGACTCCTCCAGGCCCACATAGGTCTGGAACCAGCCGGGCAACACGTCGTTGTAACGGTGCCACCAACCGGGAGTGTTGGCCTCCCGCGCTAGCTGCAGCAGCGCCTCGCGCTCTGTCTTGTCGCTGACGCCGTACAGCGAGAGCAGGTCGTCCACGTCTCGCTCTTTGAAGCTGACTCGCCCTAGCTCGAGGCGGCTTATCTTGGACTCCGACGCGCGGATGACGTAGCCGGCGTCCTGACGGGTCACGCCCTTCTGCTCACGCAGACGGCGCAGCTGCGACCCGAGCAGGATCCGGCGAACGGTCGACCCGCTTCCCGGCGTCTCTGGAGTCACGCCCAACCTCCGGCTATTCGGCGGACAGCGAACCTAGTGTGCCACTGGCCTCGGTATCCTGCGGTTACCTCCGATCACTTGCGTGCCGCCCGCGCCGCCCCACACCCTCACCACGCGGATGCACGTGCATTGGGCCTTGCATTCGCACGCTACGATGCGCAGGATAACGCACGAGACTTCCGATCCACGGCGGCACAACAAGATCACTCTGCGGGGTCCGGTTGGAATGACGTCACGCCACGCGCACGACGACACGCGATGGAAGCTGGGTCCCGTCGTGGGGCCGGCCGGCTCGCACGACCATGCCGCGCGGTCCACGCCCGTCCCGGAATCGTCTGACCTGCCACATCCCCTGGACACTGCCCTGACGGCATTGACCGCGATGCAGGGGCACACGGTCTCCTTCACCGTCGCGCCCGATCCCGAGTCCGTCACCGAGGCACGGCATTTCGCGGTGTCCCGCCTCACCGAATGGGGCGTCACCGAACTCAGCGACGACGTGGGGCTCGTCGTCTCCGAACTCGTCACGAACGCACTGCGGCACAGCGGGGGGGCGTTTCGCAGTCGGCCGGGCCACGACGTGCACCACGAGGGCGTGTACGACGACCCGACCGACCCGCTCGGCTCCGCGCCGTCCGCGATAAGGCTCCGGCTCGGCCACCAGCCGCCCTGGCTGCTCTGCGGGATCATCGACGCGAGCCGGGCCGCGCCCCGGCGCAAAGAGCCCGACTACATCGCCGAGACGGGGCGCGGCCTGCACCTGGTGGAGTCGTTCAGCGTCCGGTGGGGTTGGCGTTCGCTGCCGCACGGCAAAGTGGTGTGGGCCCTGTTCCGCACCGCTTGAGGTCCGTCATGGACGCGCAGTTGGGCGTGCGGGTGGGCGGACGGTGTGAAACCGGTGCGCTTGGTGGGGTCGGAGTGCGACATCCCGTTGGCGGGGCGTAACGGCGCGTCACACGGGTAGCAAGACAGTCCCCACTCGGGCCCGGCCCCCGGATCCCCGGCTCCCGGCCCCCGAGGCGACCATCGGCAGAAAGGAGCGGCGGTGGACTTCGCCGTCGAGCACCGCGTCGAACAGGGCCTCACGGTGGTGAAGATCAGCGGCGAGATCGACGTCTTCACCAGCCCCCGGCTACGGGAGGCGCTCCTGGACATCATCGACAACGGCGGCACGCACCTCGTCATCGACCTCGGCGAGGTCACGTTCCTCGACTCCACGGGCCTCGGCGTGCTGGTCGGCATCTACCACCGGCTCCGGGCGCGCGACGGGACGATGTCGTTCATGGGCGTCAACGACCGGGTCCGCCGGGTCTTCCACGTCACCCAGCTCACCAAGATCTTCGTCCTGCACCACTCCCTCGAGGACGCGATCGCGGCCCACGAGTCCGCGTCGTCCTGATCTTCGCGCCGCCCGCGCGCCTCCCCGACCTCCCGCCCCGGCCTTCCGCCGCCCCGTTCCCGGCTTCGGTTCCCGGGTTATCCACAGGTTCGCGCGAGCGCTCCCGAGGCCGCGCGCACCCGGTACGGTGAAGACCGAGATCAAGCCCGCCGCCTGGGCACGTCCCGCCGACGCGCGCGGTGCTGTCCGCCAGCCGAACCATTCGAACGGACGGGAGCGCTCCGTGGCAGAACAGCCGCTGCATGAGCACAGGCTCGGCAATGGCCTGCGCGTGGTGGTCTGCGAGGACCATGTCGTACCACTGGCCGCCGTGAACATCTGGTACGGGGTGGGCTCACGCCACGAAAGGGCCGGGCGCACCGGCCTCGCCCACCTCTTCGAGCACCTCATGTTCCAGGGCTCGGCGAACGTCGCCGAGGGCGAGCACGCCGCGCTGCTGGAGAGCGCGGGCGCCGCCTTCAACGCCAGCACGTCGTTCGAGCGCACGAACTACTACGAGACGGTGCCGGTCAGCCATCTGGAGCTCGCGCTCTGGCTGGAGGCCGACCGGATGGGCACGCTGCCCGCCGCGCTCACCCAGGCCAACCTCGACAACCAGCGCGACGTGGTGAAGAACGAGCGCCGCCAGCGCTACGACAACCAGCCCTACGGGACGGCCTTCGAGCGGCTCTGCGACCTGACGTTCCCCTCGGGCCACCCCTACGCGCACACCCCGATCGGCTCCATGGAGGACCTCGACGCCACCACCCTCGAAGACTGCGCCGACTTCTTCGCCACCTGGTACGCGCCGGGCAACGCCGTCCTGTCCGTGGTGGGCGACGTCGACCCGGCGAAGACCATCGAGGCGGTCGAACGCTATTTCGGCGGCCTGCCGGCGGGCCCGGCGAAGCCGCCCACGCGGCCCGGCGAGCTCGGTCCGCTGACCGGCGTGCGTGAGGAGACCCTCGACGAGGAGGTCCCCTCCCCCGCCTACTTCGCGATGTTCACGCTGCCCACCGACGGCGGCGACGACGTCGAGGCCGCCGAGCTGGCGGTCGAGATCCTCGGCGGCGGCTCCGGGTCCCGCCTCTACGACCGGATGGTGCGGCGCGACGAGATCGCCACCGAGGTGTGGGCCGGGGTGACGCGGCTGGCGTCCGGCCCGTCCCTGGCGATCGTGGACGCGATCGGGCCGGAACCGGACAAGATCGCCGCCGTGCTCGACGAGGAGCTCGAACGGTTCGCCGCCCACGGCCCGGACGCCGACGAGACCGCCCGCGCCACCGCCCAGGCCGAGCGCGGCTTCCTGGAGCAGACCGAGACCGTCACCGGCCTCGCCAACGCCCTCTCGCAGAACGCCACCCAGTTCGACGACCCGGCCCGGGTCTTCACCGCCCCCGGCCGCGCCGCCGCCGTCACCGGGGACGCGATCAAGGAGATGGCGGGCCGCTGGCTCGCGCCCGGCGCCCGCACCGCCCTGACCTACGGAGGCACCTCGTGACCAGCGGCCTGGAGCTGCAGCCCCGTCCCGTCCCCGGGCCCGTCCCGGCGTGGGCGTTCCCGGCCGCGAGCGCGGGCCGCGTCCCGGCCGGTCCGGCGACGCTGCGCTGCGACCTGCCCGGACGCAAGCTCGCCGCGGTCCGGCTCGTGCTGCACGCGGGTGCCGGGCGGGAGCCCGAGGGCCGCGACGGCGTCGCCACGCTCGCCGCGCGGGCGCTGCTGGAGGGCACCGAACCGGGCGGCGGCACCGCGCTGACCGCCGCTTTCGAGCGGCTCGGCGCCAGCCTGTACGCCGCCGCCGACCTGACGGCGCTGCGCATCGCGCTGGACGTCCCGGTCACCCGGCTCGGCGCGGCGCTGGAGCTGTTCTCGTCGGTGGTGCGGCGCCCCGCGCTGGACGACTCCGACGTGCGGCGCCTCGTCCGCGAGCGGCTGGAGGAGATCGCCCAGGAGGACGCCGACCCCGGGTCGCGCGCGATGCGCGAGCTGCGCGCGGTGATGTTCCCGGCGGACGCGCGGGCGTCCCGTCCGACGGGCGGCGGCCGCGGGCCGGTCGAGGCTCTCGGCGGGGCGGACGTGCGCGCCTTCTACGGTTCGGTGGTGCCCGCCGAGGCGACGGCGGTCGTCGCCGGAGACCTGTCCGGGGCCGACCCCGACACCGCGCTCAGCGCCGCCCTGGAAGACTGGGCCCCCTCGGGCGAGCCGCTGCCGACCGCCGACCGGGTCATGCCGGAGTCGTCCGCGCGGATCGTCGTCGTCGACCGTCCCGGCTCGGTGCAGACCTACCTCGGGTTCGGGCACGGGGTGCCCGACCGTTCCCACCACGACTGGCCGTCGCTGATGGTCGCGTCGCACGTGCTGGGCGGCGGGCTCACGTCCCGGCTCAACGCGGTGCTGCGCGAGGAGAAGGGCTACACGTACGGGATGCGGGCCGGGCTGCTGCGGATGCGGCACTGCGGGCTGTTCATCGCGCAGGGCGCCGTGCACACCGAGGTCACGGCCGACGCCGTGGCGGACGCGCTGACGGAGCTGCGCGGCATCGTGTCCCGGGGAATCGACGCGGACGAGCACGGCTCGTCCGTCCGCGCGCTGGCCGACCGGGCGCCCGCCGAGTACGAGACGGCCCGCTCCGTGGCCGCCGAGCTGGCCGACGTGTCCGCGAACGGGCTGGGCACCGACTACCCGAGCGCCTACCTCGCCGCCGTCCGTGCGTCCACCCCGGACGGTGTGGCCCGCGCGTACCGCAAGCACATCGACCCGGAGGCGCTCACCGTCATCGCCGTCGGCGACGCCGCCCAGATCCGCGAACCATTGGAGAAACTCGGCTACGCGACCGTCACGGTCACCACAAAGGAATAGCGCGTCACATCGGCGGTCGGGGCATTTCCCGGGATGCCGGACGAGTTGGTTCCGTTGTCCGTTTCGTGGCGTGAACCGATGGCATGCTGGACTGGTCTAACGCGTGACGGCCCGGCCCCGCGGACTCCTCGCGGACGCTCGGCGGGGCCGGTTCGCGCGGGCTGACATGCGCGGGGAAGCGTCCCCGCGGTCGGGAGAGGGGAACGGCCGGTGTCGTACGGGCAGATGGCAGGCGGCGGTCCGTCGGTCGACACGATCCTGTCGGAGCCGAACTGCAAGCCCGGCGGGGTCGTGGCGGGCAAGGTGCACCTGCGCGGCGGCTCCGGTCCCGTGGAGATCCGGCACGTCACGCTCGCGCTCATGCCGCGCATGCAGGACGGCTACGGCGGCGAGACGGCGGGCCCCGAGGTGTACCGGGGCGCCCTCACCCGAGGGTTCCGGCTGGACGCGGCGCAGCAGCGCGACCTCTCGTTCTCCATCCCGCTGCCGTACGAGCTGCCGTTCACCACCGTCCTCGGACACGAGCTGCCCGGCTTCACGATCGGCATGTGCACCGAGGTCGACGCGAAGGGGCAGCCCGACCCGGGCGACGTCGACCCGATCTCGGTCGAGCCGCTGGAGTCGCAGCAGTGGGTGCTCGCCGCGATCGCCCGGCTCGGCTTCCAGATCACGAACGTGACGTTCGAGTCGTCCAAGCTGCGGGGCGTGTCCCAGCAGTTGCCGTTCCACCAGGAGATCCACCTCAACCCGCCGACGTCGTTCCAGGGACGGGTCGACAAGGTCGGGCTGAGCTTCGTCGCCAGCCCGCGCAGCATGGCGTTCGTCCTGCGCGCCGAAGACCGCGACACCCCCTCGGACGAGTCGTTCGGCGTCTTCCAGGTGCCGCACTCGGAGGCCGCCGAGACCGACTGGAACGCCAAGATCACCCGATGGCTGGAGGCCGCGGTCGCGCTGCCGCGCACGGCGTCCGGCCCCGGCGCCGCGCACGGCGGCCCCACGCCGCCCCCGGGCCAGTCGCCCCTGCCACCGCCCGGCGGCCCCTCAGCGTTCCCGCCGCCCCCACCGCCGCCGGGCGGATCACCCGCACAGCCCGCCGCCGCGTCCTACGGGGGGCCGGGTGAATATGGCGAGTACGGCGGGCCGGGGAATGTCCAGTTCCCGCCACCCGCACCCGCGCCGGGCGAATCACCCGCGCCCATGCACACCCCAGGCCACGCCCCGCCCCCACCGGGCGGCCCCGCGTATCCCCCGCCCAACCCGGCACACCACCCCGGCGGCGGTAGCCCCGGCTTCCCCCCGCCGCCCCCGGGCAGCGCGCCCCCGCACGCACCCATGCCCGGCCACGGCAGCCCACCCGCACACTCACCAATGCCCGGCCACGGCAGCTCCCCGTTTTCGGGAGGCCCGGCGGGACACGCACCCATGCCCGGGCAAAGCGGCTCACCGTCCCCGCTCCCGGGTAGCCCGGCCGCACACGCACCCATGCCCGGACCGGCCGGCACTCCTCCCCCGCCCCCCGGCAGCCCTGGGGCGTATGGAGCAACGCCCGGCCACGGCGGTCCTCCGTCCCCACTCCCGGGCACCCCAGGCGCACACGCGCCCATGCCGGGACATGGCGGCCCGCCAATGCCGCCTTCAGGGCACGCCCCGCACGGCGCTCCGCCCGGTGGGCCATACGGGGGGCCGCCGCCGGTAGGCGCGGCACCCGGTGGTCCGCCGCCACCCGCCCCGGGAGGCCCAGCGCCGTACGGACCGCCGGGACACAACGGTCCGCCGCCACCGGCGCCGCCGGGCCCGGGGCCCTACCCGCCTGCGGCCCATGGTCATCCCGCGCCGCCGCCTATGCACGTCCATCACAGTCCGCCGGGGCACTACCACGGTCATCGCGGGCACCACGGCATCGCCGCGGCGGGCCTGGTCGGCGGCGCGGCCGCGGCCGGGATCGCGGGCGGGATGGCCATCGGCGCGGTCGGAGGAGACGTCGCCGGTTATGCGCAGAACGTGGCGGGCTACGTCGGCGGCGTCCCTGTCGACGCCTTCGGCAACGCCGTCGCCGGATACGCGGGCCAAGTGGCAGGCAACGTGATCGCCGACGCGGCGGGCGGGATAGCGGGCGACATCGCCGGAGACGTGGCCGGAGAAATCGCAGGCGGCGCAGCCGAAATCCTCGGCGGCCTCCTGGGCGGCCTCTTCGGCTAACCCCCACCCGCCCCACAACTCGCGTCGGAAACTCGTTCGGCGCACCAACCGACAACTCCCGGGCACCCACAGCCCAGCACGACCAGACCAGACGGCCCGCAGATCAAGAGGGCTACGGGCTACGCACGCCCTGGGCCCAGCACGCCCCGAGGCCGAGCAGAAGGCCAGCTGACCAAGCCACAAGCTGCGCACCGCACAGCCTGAGGCACCGCACAGGTCAGGCGGCGCACAGCCTGAGGCACGGCACAGGTTAGGCGGCGCACAGGTTAGGCGGCGCACAGGTTAGGCGGCGGGGCGTGGGCCGAGTTCGTGCGCCGACGCCGTTGGCTCGGAGTGGGCGTGGGTCACGGCGGTGGGCGGGTTGTGTTCGGGGGACGTCCGTTCGGCCGGTTGTGGTCGTCGTTTCTGGCGTCGACGGTGGAGCACGCGGGGTGGGTGGGGAAGGGCTGGGGCGGCTGGGCGGGGGCATTGGGGCGGGGGTAAATGACGGGCCAATCGGACGAGATCTGTTGCGAGATCGGCGGGCGGGGCCGTGGGTGGTTATCGTCGGGACCATGACCACCGTGATCCTCGTTCTGCTGTGTCTGGCGATCGGAGGGCGCGAGCTCTATCTGGCGTCCGACAAGCGGCTTCCCCGCGCACAGGCTGAGCTGCGCGAACTGCGTAATCAGGTGGCCGAGCTCGCGCGGCGCCACGACGCGCTCAAGGCGGTGGTGGACGAGGCGACCGAGCCCGCCGGAATCCCGATCCCGCCGCCCCCGCCGCAGTCGGAGGCCGCGCCCAGCGAGGTCGTCGACAGGCTCGACTCCGTCGGCGGGCGGGTCGATCGGCTGGAGAAGCAGCTCGGCGACATCTCCGACGACCTCGCGGGCCTCGATCTCGACCGCGACGCGCAGCACGCCCTGGCAAGGTCGCTGGACGCGGTGGAGCAGGACGTCCAGGAACTGCACCGCGAGATGCTCGACCGCCTGGACCGGGAGGAGGGCGTCGTCACCGGTGTCCTGCTGAGCGAGGAGGGCGAGGCGGAGGCCCTGCTCGCGGAGGCGTACGAGCGGTGCGCCGCCGAGTACGGGCTGCGGGTCCGGGTGCGCGACCAGCGGTCCGGGCAGGCGACGGGGACCTACTGGGGGACGGTCTACCAGCTCTCCGGCCGCCGTCCCGAGGTGCTCGCCGAGGATCTGTTCTCCTACGTCCGGGGCCTGTACGACCCGCGCGACTCGTCGGCGTTGAACGCGCTGCTCACCGAACTGGCGGCGCTGCGCGGCGGCGGGGTCGCGCAGTTCGGGCCGTTCACGGCGGTCAGCACGCAGAGCGCGCTCGTCTGCGGCGTCCTCCCGGACCAGGACGCGCCGCCAGCCGAGCCGTGGCAGCTCGTGGACCATCTCCGCGAGCTTCCGGCCGACCGGCGGAGCGACCTGTCCTGGTTGCGCTCCGACGACTGATCAGGGCCGGACGAACCGGGGCGCGCCGCCGCCCGCCCGGTCCACGCCGAACGCGAGCAGGCACCGGGGGACGCGCGCCGCGTCGACCTGGAGGCAGAGGCCGAGGCCCAGCTCGGGGTCGACGAAGACCACGCGGCGCAGTGCCCGGAGCGCGCGTCGGGTCCGGGCGCGGGTGTCGGGACGCGCCGGTTCGTGCAGCGTCCCGGTGACGACCCGTCCGGCGTAGCGCCACAGGACCGCCGAGTCCAGGACCCGGACGCCCGCGGACGCCAGATGCGCGACGATCACCACGCCGCTGTCGTCGTCCTCCGCCGCGTTCGGGACGAGCCCTTCACCCTCTCCGGGGAGTGGACGGGGCGCTCGCGGTCCGCCGACCGCACGGTGATATCGAAGCGGGTCGAGGGTGTCGATGACGAATGCCCCGGCATATGGGCGCGACGCTCGCGGTGGGCCTTTCGGTGAGGTGCGGGACGGGCGTGTGCCCAGGTGAGCGCTCAGGTCGAAGACCATTCCCGCGTCGTCCAGCCATGCCGGGACGCCGATTCCGGCCGCGGATTTCCGGTCGAGCGCGTCCATCGTCCGCCACAGTTCGTCGGTGCGGCCGGAAAGCTTCGCCGCCATTCCCAGCCCTGGGAATGCCCCTTCCAGGACGGCGAGCGTCGCCCGCCAGGTCGTGCTTCCGACGAATTCGGCGACGAACGCGTCCGCCAATTCCATGCGGCGGCCGGGATCGGCCATCGGGCCGGGACGGACGGCCGCCTCCGCGGGCGCCCATTGCGGCGTCGTCACGTCCGGCCTGGTCACCGAGGGAGGCTCGACGGAGAGACCCTTGCTGGGGAGGAACGGCTCGTCTTCGCGCGGTGCGTGCCGTCCGGCGGACGGCTCCTTCGAGAGCGGATCGGCGCCCGGCTCCCACGAAGACCCGCCCGGACTCCCGTAGGGCGGCTCCCCGCCCCGGGGCGCGGGCACGCTGGGCGCGCTGTCCGGGAGCGCCGCCGGAGGCTCCTCCCCCGAGCCCTCCCAAGTGGACGGCTCGCTAAAGGCCGTCTCGGACGGCTCGCGTACCGTCCACGACGACGGCACGTCGGGCTCCCCGCCGGTGGGCACCCCGGCCTGCGGGGTGATCCGCGGATCGTGCGGCTGCCACGACGTCGACGACCCGGCCGAAGCGGACCCACCCGAAAGCGAATCATCCTGTGGGACGGAACCCGGATCGTGAGGCTCCCATGCGCTGCCGTCACCTTGGAGTGGATCCCGCGACGTAGGCGACGGCGGTTCGGACGTCGGCGGCGGGGTCACGCCCGGCGCATGCGGCTCCCAGCCGGAGGAGGACGGCGACTCGGCCGCCGGAAGACCACCGGTCCCAGGCTCAGACGACGCGCCCGCCTCTTGAGACCAGCTCGGCCGAGTCTCCTCCGGCGCACCGCCACTCTGAGCCTCCGATCCGAAGGGCGTCGCCTCGCCTTGGGACCAGGCGGACGAGATCTCCCCCCGCGCACCGCCACCCCTTTGGGCCTCAGACTCGAACGGCGTCGTCTCACCTTGAGACCAGGTCGGATGGGACTGGCCCGGCGCGCCGCTCTGAGGGGCCGAGTCGAACGGTGTCGCCTCGCTTTGGGACCAGGTCGGATGGGGCTGGCCCGGAGTGCTGCCGCCTTGAGGGTCCGGGGGCGGGGGTGTCGTTGCGCCTTGGGACCAGGGCTGCGGGGTTTGGCCCTGTTCGGTGCCGCGCTCTGCTTCGGGTGGTGGCGTCGGGTTCTCGGTCCAGGTCGGCGGGCTCTGTCCCGGCGCGGAACCGGCCTCCGGGCCGGAGAACGTCGCCTCGCCTCGGGACCACGGCTGAGTCTGCCCGGGCGCGCCGCCGCCTTGCGATTGCGGGCCGCCTTGGGACCACGGTTGGGCCTCCCCTAGGGCGCCGCCGCCTTGCTGGGCGGACTCTGGGGTGGCTGGGGCCCCGGGTTGGGACCACGGCTGCGGGGGTTGGGCCGGGGTGCCGTCACTCAGAGGTTCCGGGGGTTGGACGGGGACCCAGTCGGAGGGGGGTGAGGAGTCCTGGGAGGAGGTGCTGCGGCCCGCGACGTGGACGTCTCCCGGGTAAGGGCCGGGACGCCGGCCGGGGGCCGTGTCGCCCGAGGGGGGCGGGTCCGTGGGGCCGGGGTCTGAGGGGCCGGGGTCGTCGGGACTGGGACGGTCACTCGGGCCGAATCTCACGATGTCGATCCTGCGCTCACTTCAAGATCATCGGCAAGTTTCAACGGCGGCCTTCGGGGGTGCCGAAAAGCGCGGTGCACAGGGCCTCCAGGCTGTCGGGGGCGGTCTCTTGCGGAGAGGCGTCCGAGGGGACGGACTGCTTTCCTCCATTCCTCTGATGCTCGGTTCCGGGCTCCGGATCGTCCCCGGCGGGCAGGACGGTCAAAGCGTTCTTGTCCAGGCGCAGCCGGACGGACACCTCGCCGCGCTCAGGGTCGTCCGTCCCCTGGGCGGCGGCGATGTCCCGGCGGCCGACGGAGATGATCTCCGGGACGTCCACCACCAGGGCGCCGGCGTGCAGCGCGTCCAGCCACAGGTCGAGGACGCGGTGGGCGAGGCCGTTGAGCAGGCGCCCCCACGGTTCGACCAGGTCGGCGGGGACGTCCTCCGTCTGCAGCTCGGGAAGCCCGTACCGGCCGAGGCCCTTGGTGGTGAAGAAGAAGCCGCGCGGGCCCGCCGTGTGCGGGAGCAGCATCCAGTCGGTGAGCCGGACGGCGCCGTCCGGGCCGGGCAGGGAGCGGCGGAGGTGGTCCCGGCCGAGGATCTGCGGGGTGAAGGCGTCGATCACGGGGGCGTCCACGGCGGCGCCGAGGGCGCCCGCGATGGCCCGGGCCGCCCACTCGTGTGCGGGGGGACGGCCCGGGCGGAAGGCGGCGCGGACGGCGAGGAGGTGGGCGGCGCCGTCCACCGCCGCGAGGTCGGAGGCGGCGGCGCCGTAGGCGGCGAGCAGGTCGCGGGGCAGCGGCGGGAACCCGGACGCGGGGCGCTGGTCGAGGGTCACCATGGGGCTGTCGAGCATCCCGAGGACGAGGTCGCGCAACGGCGGCCCGGTGTGCCGCGTCACCTCGTCCCTGGCCAGCACCGCGGGGTCGGAGATCGGCGCGGGCAGCGCCAGCGCGTAGGTGGCGTAGAGCGTCTCCGGCACGGGCAGCGTCAGACTGGAACCCAACCTCGTTCCCCCGTCGGCCTCGATGAGCGTCCGTCACCTTCGATCTGAGCCGACGAGGCCGTTGGAAACTAACTGTCGCCGCCGGAACATTTACCTCACATAACCGCGAGCCGGACAACAACCGCAACACGGACGGCTCAGCCGGGCAGCCGATGCTCGAACCACACCACCTTCCCGCGTTCCGCGCGGTGCGTCCCCCAGCGCTCGGACAGGAAGCTGACGAGCTGGAGCCCGCGTCCCGACTCGTCGGTGGCGTCGGCGTGCCGGAGCCGGGGCAGGTCGGCGCCGTCGTCGTAGACCTCGCAGAGCAGCGTCATGCCCCTGATCAGGCGCAGCCCGATGGAACCCGCGCCGTGCACCAGCGCGTTCGTGACCAGCTCGCTGACCAGCAGCTGGACGGTCTCGATCAGCGGTTCGAGGCCCCATTCGGCGAGCTTCGCCCCGGCCTGCGCGCGGACCCACGGGACGGTGCTCGGCACGGGTTCGAGCTCCCAGGCGCCGACGTCGTCCTTCGGGATGCCGTCGAAGCCGACCGCGACGATGGCGATGTCGTCGGCGGGGGTGGCCGCGGCGAGCGTGTCGAGCAGCGAGTCGCAGGTGAGGTCGAGGTCGGGGGTCGCCCCGGTGAGGCGGCCGCGCAGCTCGTCGAGGCCCTGCTCGATGTCGCGGTCGCGGCGTTCGAGCAGGCCGTCGGTGCAGAGGACGAGCTGCGACCCGTCCTCGACCTCGATCTCCATCGCCTCGAACGGCTCGCCGCCGACCCCGATCGGCACCCCCGGCGGGACGGACAGCACGCGGCTGTCGCCGATCGCCGACACCAGCACCGGCGGGACGTGCCCGGCGTTGGCGAACGTGCACCGCCGCTCGACCGGGTCGTACACCGCGTAGAGGCAGGTGGCGAGGTAGTCCTCGCCGAGGCGGCGGGCGAGGCCGTCGAGCTGGCGGAGCAGCCGGGCGGGCCGCATGTCCTCACCGGCGAGGGCGCGGACGGCGGTGCGGAACTGGCCCATGATCGCGGCGGAGGTGAGGCCGTGCCCCATCACGTCCCCCACGACGATGCCGAGCCGGCAGCCGGGCAGCGGGATGGCGTCGAACCAGTCGCCGCCGACCTGGGCGGCCTGCTCGGCGGGACGGTACCGGTACCGGACCCGCGCGCCCGCGACGTCCGGCGGGTCGTCGGGCAGCATGCTGCGCTGCAGCTCCTCGGCGACCTGGACCTCGCGCCGGTACAGCCGACCGTTGTCGATGCAGAGCGCGGCGCGGCGGGCCAGCTCGTCCACCATCGCGAGGTCGAACTCCTCGAACGCGGGCCGGTCGGGCTTGCGCACCAGCTCGAACGTGCCGAGCACCCGGCCCCGCGCGATCAGCGGGACGATCAGCAGCGCCCGCCCGGTGAGCAGCGGGCCCAGGTCGCGTCCGCCGAACGACGCGGCGAGCAGCTCGGCGCGGCCGGCCCCGACGCGCGGGATGTGCACCGGACGCCCGGTGCGCATGGCCTGGACGAACGGCGTCCCCGGCGGCAGGAGGAGCGCCTCGTCCTCGGGGACGACGGCGTCCCAGCGTCCGGGCTCGTCGTTGTGGACGACCGCGACGCGGCGCAAATGCGTGGTCTCGTCGACCTCGTCGACCGGCGGCGCCGAGTCGGCGACGACTCGTTCCAGCAGCTCGACGGCGGCGAAGTCGGCGAGCCGCGGCACCAGCACCTCCGCCAGCGCGCGGGCGGCCTGCAGGTGGTCCAGCGAGCTGCCGATCTGCTGTCCGGCCTCGCCGAGGTAGGTCAGGGGTTCCCTCACGGCCTTCGTCTCCAATCCCTTTTCAGGGCGCGGAATCGGGGCGGGGGGCGGATGCGGCGCATCCGGGCATGGACTGCTGCGGGGCGGGCGGGCTGGTCGGGGCTGCCGCGTCGCGCGCCGGGGCGGGGCGGCGACGGGCCGGGGCTCGGCCGGGGCGGGGCCGGGCTCCGGGAGCCGTTCGGATGGAGTCGGCGGAGCGGGCGGCTCTCCCCCGGTGCACGGGACGATCGGCAACCGGATGGTCAGCCCGAGGGACAGGGCGGGGCGGCCGAGTTCGACCACCCGCGTCGCGATCCGCTCGGACGTAGCCGGGCTCATCGCGGCCAGCATCTCCGCCAGCCGGACGGCGAACGGCACGGCGTCCGCGTCCTCGCCCGCGCCGTCGCCGCCGCGCGGGGCGTGGCCCGGCGGCGCGAGGGCGGGCTCGACGCGCAGCAGCCGCGCCCCGGCCTCCCGCCTGACGGTGCCGTCCGGCGGCTCGATGGGCAGGTCGCCGACGGTGACGCAGGGACCGTCCCGGCGGAGCCGGCGCAGGTCGGCGGCCAGCGCGAGAACGCTGACGTCCGGCCCGCCCGGCCCGGCCCGGCCGCCGTCGATCGGGTACACCCACCAGCCGACCTCGGCGCGCTCGCCGGTGTCGACCCGCGGGACGGCGCAGGCGCCGCACCACACGTGGCCGAAGATCCCCGGTTCGAACGCGCCCCGGTTCTCCGGCGGGAGCCGCAGGAGCGACGCGGGCGAGCGTCCGACGGCTTGGAGACGGTCGACGCCGAACAACTCGGCGGCGACCTCGTCCCAGTGGCTGATGCGTCCGCGCCCGTTCAGCGTGATGGCGGCCATCCGCGCCACACCCAACAGGTCGGTGATGACCATGCGGTCCCCCTCCCCGGGAGCGAAGCTGATGCAGACGCTCCCGGCAACTCGCAGTAAAGGAGACGTTACCTCTTGTAAGCATTTCGCGCTGGAGGTCAGCGGAACTCTCTCCGAGTGAGCGCTCACTCATCTATGCGGGACGTGCTAACGTCCAGGGCAGGCGGCCTCTGCGCAACGGCCGCCCTGTGCGTGACGACCACGCGTGACGGCCATGGAGACGAACGACGGGAGGCCCGGTGGCGGCAGGCTCGACGGCGAGAGCGACCGCGGCGGGGTCGATGCGGGAGCGGATCCTGGCGGCGGCGGTCGAGGTGATCCGCGCCCGCGGGATCGTCGCGGCGACGACCAAGGAGATCGCGCGGAGCGCCGGGGTCTCCGAGGGCAGCCTCTACAACCACTTCGCCAACAAGACCGCCCTGTTCGCGGCGGCGCTCGGCGAGGTCACCGGGACGGCCCGCACCGCGATGGCGGCGCTGCTCGCGTCCGCCGGGCAGGGCACGGTGGAGGAGAACCTCGTCCGGCTGGCGTCCGACATGGTCCGCTTCTACGGCGAGCTGCTGCCGATGACCGGCCCCGTGCTGGCCGACCCCGAGCTGATCGCCTGGCTGCGCGACGACGGCCCCGCCAGGGCGCAGGCCCAGAAAGCCCACCCGGCCCCGCCGCAGTCCGGGCAAGCACAGATGGACGCGGCGGCCAAGACTCGCGCGTGGGCCGAGAGTGGCCAAGACGGGGCGCCCGCACCGCACGGCGCACCCGGCGGCCCTCCCGGCGGTCCGACGGCGGGTCCGGTGATGGGCCACGCCGCGCTGATCGGCTACCTGGAGGCGGAGCGGCGGGCGGGACGCCTGTCCCCGGACACCGACCCGCCGTTCCTCGCGGCGGCCCTGCTCGGCGGCTGCCAGCAGCACGCCTTCCTCACCCGGCTGGCGGGCGCGGACGCGGTGTCGGCGGGCGCCCGGCTGCCCGCGGCGGCGGAGGAGTTCGCGGCGCGGCTCGTCCGGACGATCATGGCGGGCCACCTCCGCTAAGCCCCGGCGCAGGGGTCCCGCGACCGCTCCCGGACACCGCCGCTCACCGCGCGCGACGCCCGGATGACCGAATGCGGCTTAGTACGCCAAAGGCCCATTGACACCTTTCCTCCCCCGGCAGAAGATCACGCAGCCCCCACGTCGATCTCCTGCAAGGGAGGCGCGATGTCGCGCACTGTGTTCCGGCGCCGAAGACTGACCCCGGTCCTCGCCGCCGCCGCGCTCCTGATCGGAGCGTTCAACGCGGCCCCCGCCGCGGCCGCACCGAAGCCGTCCCCGGCGTCCGGCGCGGCCGTGGACGTCTACGCCGCCGAGCTGACCTCCGCCCAGGTCGGCACGCTGAACCGCCTCGGCCTCGACCGCGAGGACGTCAGGCTCTCCAAGGGCGCCGAGAAGGACACCGTCCACGTCGAGGCCGTGCTGAGCCAGGCCCAGGCCACCGCGCTCAACCGGCAGGGCCTCGGCCTGACGGTGAAGAGGGTCGGCGGCAAGGACGCGCGGCAGCGCGCGCTGGCCGCCCCCGCCCCGAAGGTCTTCCGCCCCTACTCGGGCGCCGGGAACATCCACGACGAGCTGGTCAAGGTCGCCGCCGACCACCCGTCCATCGCCACCGCGGTCGACATCGGGACGTCCCTCCAGGGCAAGCCGATCACCGCCGTCAAGGTCACCAAGGACGTCCGCGGCCACCGCAAGCGCCCGGTCGTCGTCTACCAGGCCGCCCAGCACGCCCGCGAGTGGATCACTCCGGAGATGGTGCGGCGCCTGCTCCACTACTACGTCGAGGGGTACGGCACGAACCCCGAGACGACGAAGATCGTCGACACGACCGAGCTGTGGTTCATCCCGGTCGTCAACGTCGACGGCTACGACCTGACCTTCCAGGACGGCTTCCGCCTCTGGCGCAAGAACGCCCGCGACAACAACGGCGACGGCCAGATCACCGGAGCGGACGGCGTCGACCTCAACCGCAACTTCCCCTACAGGTGGGGTTACGACAACGAGGGCTCGTCCGACCAGCCCACCGGCCAGACCTACCGGGGCAAGGCGGCGGGCTCCGAGCCCGAGACGCAGGCCCAGGTCGGGCTGTACAAGAAGCTCCGCCCGTCCTACCTGGTCAACTACCACTCGGCGGCCGAGCTGCTGCTGCACGGCGTCGGCTGGCAGGCCCTGACCCGCAGCCCGGACGACGTGATCCACGACGCGCTGCTCGGCGACATCGACCACGCGGCCGTCCCCGGCTACACGCCCGAGCTGGGCGCGCAGCTCTACACGACGAACGGCGACACCGACGGCCTGGCCGACAACGTCTACGGCGCCCTGTCGATCACGCCGGAGATGGCGACGTGCGCGACCGCCGCCCGCTCCGACCCGAACGACGAGTGGGAGCCCGGCAACTGCGCCAGCGACTTCGAGTTCCCGGACGACGAGAAGCTGATCTCGAAGGAGTTCCAGAAGAACCTGCCGTTCGCGCTGTCGGTCGGGAAGTCGGCGCAGAAGCCGGACGAGCCCGTCTCCGCCGTCGGACGCACCGCCCCCGACTTCGAGACGGACGGTTTCACCACGTCCTACGGCTCGTCGCAGCAGGTCGCCTCGGTGATCCGCCGGTCGCTCGGTCACAAGGAGCTGAAGTACCGGGTCAACGGCGGCCGCACGCGCACCGAGGACGTCCGCGAATGGCGCGGCGGCGAGCGCTTCGGAGACGAGAACAACGTCTACTACGCCGAGTACCGCGGCAAGATCGAGCGGCAGAGACCCGGCGACAAGGTCGAAGTGTGGTTCACCGGCAAGAAGGGCCACAAGAACGTCGAGAGCAAGCACTTCACCTACACGGTCCGCGACCAGAACAAGGCGGACGTCCTGATCATCGCGGACGAGGACTACACCGGCGTCAACCCGACCTACCCGGCCGGGACGAACCAGCCCCGCTACGCGCAGCAGTACGCGGACCTGGTCAAGGCCGCCAAGCACCGTCCGCTGGTCTGGGACATCGACAAGGACGGCGTCCCGCACGACCTCGGCGTCCTGAAGCACTTCAAGGCGGTCGTCTGGTACCTGGGCGACAACCGCCTCACTCAGGACGCGGCCGACGACCCGGTCAAGACCTATCTGGGCGACCAGCCCGACTCACAGGTGGCGGACCGGGAGAAGGACCTGCTGCTGTCCGTCCGGTCGTACCTGAACGAGGGCGGCAAACTCCTCCACGCGGGTGAGACGACCGGGTACTACGGCCCGGTCAGCCGCCTGAACGGAGGCGGCATCTACTACGGCCTCAAGGGGCACCCTGAGAAGCCGTGCGTCGTGAAGGGCAACTTCCGCGACGACTGCGAACTCCTGTCGGACGACTTCTTCCAGTACTACCTGGGCGCGTACGACAGGCAGCGCGTGGGCGCGCCGACGACGTTCATCGGCGACAAGGAGCCGTTCGACGGCGTCACGGCCAAGCTCACCGGGACGCCGAGCAACCCGCTGAACGAGGCGGGCGGGTTCCAGGTGACCTCGACCGTCCTGCCCAAGGCCCAGTTCCCGCAGTTCACCAGCTGGAAGGCGGGCGACTACACGGGCGCGGCGGCGCCCACCGAGCCCGTCGAGGGCCAGTGGTACGTCGCGGGCCCGCACCAGGACGGCCTCTACCGCCGCCTGACCCGGACGATCGACCTGTCCTCGGTCACGGCCGCTCAGGCGCCGACCCTCCAGGCCCAGCTCTCGTACAGCACGGAGACGGGCTTCGACAACGTCATCCTCGAAGCGCACACCGCCGGCTCCGAGGACTGGACGACGCTGCCCGACAAGAACGGGAGGACGAGCACGGCCGTGCCGGAACAGTGCGAGCAGGGATACCTCCTCGACATGCATCCGTTCCTCGGCCACTACCTCACCCGGGGCAACCCCTGCGGCAACACCGGATCGTCCGGCCAGTGGAACGCCATCACCGGCAACTCCAACGGCTGGGTCCCGGTCGCGTACGACCTGTCCGCGTACGCGGGCAAGAAGGTCGAGGTGTCCATCGCCTACGTCAGCGACCCCGGCAGCGGCGGAACCGGCCTGTTCATCGACGACACCAAGGTCACCACGACCGGCGGGACCGTCGACGCCGAGGGCTTCGAAAGCGGCCTCGGCCCCTGGACGGTCCAGCCCGCGCCGCCCGGCAGCCCCGGCAACACCGCCGAGTTCGCCCGCGCCCAGGCGCTGATCGACTCCGTCTCGTCGGTCGCGACCGAGAACACCGTCCTGCTCGGCTTCGGCATCGAGCAGGCGGCCGCCGCCGACCAGCGGACGCTCGTGGCGAGGGCGCTCGGGCACCTGATCGACTGACCGCCGGGTCCCCGGGAGCCGTCGCCCCTCGCCTCCCGGGGACCCCCTATATCGCCTGTTCAGCACCGGTACGAGCAGAACGCGACCGGATGTGATGGACGACACGTGACCGCGCGCAACCTTCCGGCCCCTCCCGTGCGTCTTACCTGACGAAGACCACCGACGGGTGCAAGCGATCCGATCGCGCACGGCCCGCGACGTCCCGGGAGAACCGGGGTCGCCCTGGCGAAAGCCGATCCACGCGGACTCCCGGCCGCCCCTCCGCACGAGGCCGGCGGCCCATCCGAACCCGTCGGGAACGGTGGCACGTACCACATTACGGAGGGCGGTTCGCCCGCCCGGTCCGCGCGTGCCCCCGAACACGCGCCAGCAACCGGCCCGCCACCTGGGCCTCTACCTACGGGGAGCGACGATGACCGCTGTGAACACGCCCGTCCGCCGGGCCGCGAAGGGCCCCGCGACCGTCGACAGCGCGCGGCGCTACGAGCGCGACGTCCTGCCGCTCGCCGACCCGCTGTACGCCAGCGCCGTCCGGATGACCCGGAACTCCGCCGACGCCGAGGACCTCGTCCAGGAGACCCTGGCCAAGGCCTACGTGAACTTCCACCAGTTCCAGGAGGGCACGAACCTCAAGGCGTGGCTGCACCGCATCCTCACCAACAACTTCATCAACACCTACCGCAAGAAGCAGCGCGAGCCCCAGCGCGCCGGTTCCGAGGAGCTGGAGGAGTGGCAGATCGCGCAGGCCGAGGCGCACTCGTCCGGCTTCCGCTCCGCCGAGTCCGAGGCCCTCGACCGCATCCCCGACTCCGAGGTCGTCAGCGCCCTGCGCGCCCTCCCGAAGGACTTCCGCGACGCCGTCTACCTGGCCGACGTGGAGGGCTACCCGTACAAGGAGATCGCGGAAATGATGGGCACCCCCATAGGCACCGTGATGTCCCGCCTGCACCGAGGCCGCAAGCAACTACGCGAGTCCCTGGCCACCCACCGAGCAGCCCACGTCCTAGCCGCGTAACCCTCTCCCGTAGAAGATCCCGCAGTCACGGAAGTGACTGCGGGATCTTGCATTTCCAGCAACAAGATGCGGCCGAACAACTACCGTCAGCAAGGAAAAGATCCGCAACGACCTCAGCCACCACAGCACCCCGCAACAGCCAAAACAGTCGCGATCGCGTCCGAAGGCAGGTTCGAGCGAAGCAAGAACCTGATCGCGAAGCGAGCCCCAAGGCGAGCCGAAGCGATGCAGCGATCGCACGCCTTGCACGACGATGGAGGGCCCCCCGGGCCCGAAGGAGGAGTGCAAGGCAATAAATAGGGTAGAGCGGACACGGGCGAACGCGAGCCGCCGGGAACTGGAAGGATGTGCGCGCGATGCCACCTAGGGTCAGCGACGTGATGACGGCGCAGCCGCTGACACTGCCGCTCGACGCGACTCTGTACGAGGCCGCGCGGATCATGCGGGACGAGGGCATCGGCGATGTCCTGGTGACGTTCGCGGGACGATTGTGCGGGGTGGTCACCGATCGCGACATCGTGGTCCGCGGTGTCGCGGAGAGTCGCGACGCGTCCCGCACGCCCCTGGGGGACGTGTGCACGGCGGACTTGACGACCCTCAATCCGGACGACGACACGGGCACCGCGGCGCGGTTGATGGCCGAGCAGGCCGTCCGGCGGCTGCCGGTCGTGGACGCCGAGCACCGTCCGATCGGGATCCTTTGCATCGGCGACCTGGCGGTCGCGGACGGGCAGCGCGGTCCGCTGTCCGCCATCAGCAAGGCCCCGCCGAACAACTAGCGAACGATGGTGCCAAGCCACGGGGCGGCGGTGTGGAGCAAGGCGAGATGAACCAGCGTGACCAGCGACGTTACGGACGGGGCGACGGCCAGGCGCCGCCGGTCCCGCCGCCCGCCGGGGAGGCTAGTCTCAGAGGGGTGAAGTCCAGCGAAGTCGTCCTGACCGACCAGCTCGCGCTGGAGATCGCGCGGCTGGGGATGGTCGGGGAGTCGTCCGACGTCGGCACCCTGCACCGGGTGACGGAGCTGGCCGCGCGGGTGGTGCCGGGGTGCGCGGGCGCGGCGAGCGTGCGATGGGCGCTGCCGGAGCTGCCGGGCCTGCCGACCGACCCGGCGCACGACGTGCCGCACGTCCCGCCGCAGAGCGCGACCCCGGACGCGGCGTCCCCGGCGGCGGGCGCGGTGGAGATCAGGCCGGAGCCGCTCGCGGCGGCGGCGAGCCATCCCGACCTCGCGGAGGTCACCGACCGGCAGCTCGCCCGCGGCCGCGGGCCGGTCTTCGACGTCGTGCTCGACCGGCGCCCGCTGTCGTCCGACGACATCCTCGGCGAGACCCGCTGGCCGGACGCGATGGCCGACATGCTGCGCCGCGGGGTGCGCTGCTTCACGACGTCCCCGCACCTGAACCCGCCGGTCCTGGTCACGCTGACGCTGTACGGGGTGACGCCGAAGGCGCTCGGCGACGGGCGGCACGCGCTGGCGTCGCTGCTGCTCGCGCAGGGCAGCGCGGCGGTGTCGAACACCCAGCAGTACGACGACGTGCACCGGACGGCGATGCAGTTGCAGGAGGCGGTGGAGGCGCGGGCCGTCGTCGACCAGGCGAAGGGCATCCTGATGCACGCGCTCGGATGCGACGCGGACGAGGCGTTCGCCGAGATGCGTCGCATCTCACAGACACGCCATGTGAAGCTCACCGCGCTCGCCCAGCGTATCGTCGGTCATCAGGGGCTTCCCTAGATCATGGCGCTAGGCGCATGCGGAAGCTGCGCATAAGCTGCGAGCCAGGCCGCGGCCAGCGGCTCCGACCGCCGTGGTCCCGATGATCGTGGATCCGTCCGGCCGGGGCCGGACGGCAGCGACCCCTGGTTCCACCCTGATGCGCGGACGAGAGGGAGACCGGATGCGCGATCAGCCCGACCAGCTCGAACCCGAGACCCTGCTACGTGAGATCTCGGATCTCGAGGGGCGCATCGGCGAGCTGCGCCAGGCCGCCGGCGTGCCGGAACCCGACCTCCGCGCCACGCTGGACGCGGCCCTGGTCGAGCTTGAGCTGGCGCTGACCGTGCTGCGGACGATGGGCTCCGAGCACACCGGCGAGCAGGGCGGGTCGGCGGCGGCCGAGACCGAGCGGCGGGTGCTGCGGACCGTCTTCCAGGACGCGCCCGTCCCGCTGTTCCTGCTGGACCGCGGCACCAGCGTGCGGCGGGCGAACCGGCAGGCCGCGGCGCTGCTCGGCACGTCCGCCGGATACGTGTCGGGCAAGCAGTTCACGGCGTTCTGCGACATGGCGACCCGCGCGGCGGTGCGGTCGCAGCTCGCGGCGGTCGTCCGGACGGGGCGCCGCCGCCGCGTCCAGGTCCGCTTCCTCGGCCGCGACCGGCCGGTGGACGCGGTCGTGACGCTGGCCCGGGTGTGGATCCGCGGCGAGCCCGACCCGATGGTCGTCGTGGCGGCCGGGCCGCTGAGCCCCCCGCCGGACGAGCCGCCCTCGGGGCCGGCCACGGTGAAGCAGGCGAAGGGCCGCCCGGCGGCGGCGTCGGCGCGGGCGGACGCCGCGCGGGCGGACGCGGCGCCGGGGAAGGCCGCCCCGGGCGCGGCGCCCACGGACGACGAGGCGGTCGCGACGATCCTCCACCGGATGGACGTCCTCGCCACCGCCAGCGAGCTGCTCCTCGACGAGCCGGTCTTCAACGAGACGGTGGCGGTGCGGCGCTGCGCGCGGCTGCTCGCCGCCGAGCTGGCCGACTGGGCGTTCATCGACCTGACCGGCCCGAACGGCGGCCCGCTGGCGTCCGGCCCCGGCGCGAACGCGACGCCCCCGCTGCGCCGCCAGGTCGTGATGGGCCCGGAGGACGAGCACTCGGTGGAGGCGGCGCGGATGCTGGAGGAGGTCCAGCCCGCCGAGAACACGCTGCCGCACACCGTGTACGTGACCCGGCAGAGCGCGCTGCGCCCGCACCTGGAGAACCTCGACGTGCTCGGGGTGTGCCCGGACGGCCAGCCGATCTGCGGGAGGATCGGCGTGACGTCGGTGCTGAGCGTCCCGATCGAGGACGGCGACCGCTCCCTCGGCGCGATCACGCTGGCGGCGAGCGGCGAGTACGGCCCGTTCGACCTCATGGACCTCGGCGTCGTGCAGCGGCTCGGCCGGTACCTGGCGCTCGTGATCCGGGCGGCGCGGCTGTACCGGCGGCGCGCCGAGGTGGCCGAGACGCTGCAGGCGGGGCTGCTGCCGAAGGCGCTGCCGGTGATCCCGGGCGTGCGGGTCGCGGCGAAGTACCTGACGGCGACGCACGGCTCGGAGGTCGGCGGCGACTTCTACGACGTGTTCCGCACGGAGGACGGCTGGGGCCTCATCCTCGGCGACGTGTGCGGCAAGGGCGAGGACGCGGCGGCCGTGACGTCGACGGCCCGGCACTGCGCCCGGCTCGCGTCCCGGTGGAAGTCGCGCCCGGCGGAGGTCCTCGGCATGGTGAACGAGGCCCTCCTCGACGAGGACCGGTTCGTCACCGCCGTGATGGCCGGGCTGACCCTGGAGCCGGACCGGGTGGTCGTCTCGCTGGGCACGGCGGGCCATCCCCCGGCGGTCGTGGTCCGCGCGGACGGGATGATCAGGTCCGCGTCGCGCGGCGGCGTCCCGCTCGGCCTGTTCGAGGACTTCGAGCCCGGCGTCGACACGGTCGAGCTGAACCCGGGCGACACGCTCATCCTTCATTCGGACGGCGTCCTCGAAGCGTGCGACATGCTGCGGCAGGAGTTCGGGCAGGAGCGGCTGCTGGAGGCGCTCGCCGCGCACGCGGGCGACACGCCGGAGGGGATGCTCGCCGGGGTGGAGCGGGGGCTGCTCGACTACTGCGACGGCGACCTGCGCGACGACGTGTCGATGCTCGCGCTGCGCGTGGAGCCGCCGTCGCTCACCTAGGCGGTTGTCCAAATGAGTTGGACATCACTGACATAGCGGACTGTCGCCCGCTGTGCTGGGTAGATCGCGTCCATGAGCGCCGATTCCGCCGACAAGCCTCGCAACGAGACCGAGCACGAGCGTCTCGACCGGCAGCTGATGGAGCTTCTGCAGGGGTTCCGCGTCGCGGTCACCGGTGTGCAGGTGCTGTTCGCGTTCCTGCTGACCGTGCCGTTCTCCGCCCGCTTCTCCAAGGTCGACTCCACCGGCCGCCCGCTGTTCTACATCGCGCTGTTCGGCGCGGCGGTCGCGTCGATCTGCTTCATCGCGCCCGTGTTCCAGCACCGGATCCTGTTCCGGCTCGGGCAGAAGGCGCTGCTGATCAAGCGTGCGAACCGGTTCGGGATCGTCGGCGCGTTCGCGCTCACCGTGTCGATCACCGCGGCGACGACGCTGATCGTCGAGTCGCTGGAGGACGAGGCCGCCTGGACGGCCCTCACCGCGGCTGCCGTTCTGGCGCTGTGCGGGTGGACGTGGTTCGTCCAGCCGTACCTGACGCGGCTGAGGGCGCACCGCCGCGGCGCCGCCGACGGGCAGAGCCCCTGACCGCTCCGGTCAGGGGCCCTTGGGTCGAGCTCGCGGCGGCGCTCAGTAGGCGCGGCCGAAGATGACGCGCTTGCCGTAGGCGGACGGGCGGCCGCACTTCACGCACACGCCCGTCTCCTCCGGGGCGTCGGCCGGGATGACCCGGGGCGTCGCGGCGGTCTCGGCCTTGATGTCGTCCTCGCAGGTCGTCTCGCCGCAGTGGAACGCGCGGGCCCAGCCGGACGCGACCTGCGCGACGAACTCGTCCCAGCCGGCCACGGCGGCGGTGTGCTCCTCGCGGAACGCCTCGGCCCTGGCCAGCAGGAACGACTGGAAGTCGGCGAGGATGCCGGGGAGCAGCTCGGGCAGCTTCTCCAGCGGGACCTGCTCCTTGCCCTGCCCCTCGACCGTCGGCAGCCGCCGCACGAGCGTGCCGACGCCGGCCTCGATGTCGCGCTTGCCGAGCTCGATCCGGACGGGGACGCCGCGCATCTCCCACTCGTTGAACTTGAAGCCCGGGGAGAGCTGCGGGCGGTTGTCGTCGACGTGGACGCGGATGCCCATCGACTTGATCGCCGCGCCGAGCTTGCGGGCCTCGGCGGCGGCCTGCTCGCCCTGCTCCTTGCGCCCGATCGGGACGATCACGACCTGGTAGGGCGCGAGCCGCGGCGGCAGGACGAGCCCCTTGTCGTCCCCGTGCGTCATGATCACGGCGCCGATCATGCGGGTCGTCATGCCCCAGGACGTGGTGTGCGCGAGCGTCAGCTTGCCCGCCTCGTCCTGGTACTGGATCTCGAACGCCTTGGCGAAGTTGGTGCCGAGGTAGTGCGACGTCCCGGCCTGGAGGGCGCGGCCGTCCCGCATCATGCCCTCGATCGTGTACGTGCGGACGGCGCCCGCGAACCGCTCGCCGGGCGTCTTCTCGCCCGCGACGACGGGGATGGCGGCCAGCTCGCGCGACACGCCCGCGTAGGCGTCCAGGGCCCACATCGTCTCGCGCATGGCGTCGTCCTCGTCGGCGTGCGCGGTGTGGCCCTCCTGCCAGAGGAACTCCGTCGTCCGCAGAAAGAGGCGGGGGCGCATCTCCCAGCGGATCACGTTCGCCCACTGGTTCAGCAGCAGCGGCAGGTCGCGGTGCGAGTCGATCCACTTGGCCATGTACTCGCCGATGATCGTCTCGGACGTCGGCCGCACGACCAGCGGCTCCTCGAGCTCCTTGCCGCCCGCGTGCGTCACGACGGCGAGCTCCGGGGAGAAGCCCTCGACGTGCTCGGCCTCGCGCTTGAGGTAGGACTCCGGGATCAGCAGCGGGAAGGAGGCGTTGTCGTGCCCCGCGTCCTTGATCCGCCGGTCCAGGTCGGCCTGGAGCAGCTCCCACACCCGGTAGCCGTACGGGCGGATGACCATCGTGCCGCGCACCGGGCCGCGGTCGACGAGCTGCGCCTGCACGACCAGCTCGTTGTACCAGGCGGAGAAATCCTCGCTCTGCGGCGTCACACCTTCTCGACTCACGGCAAACAAGGGTACTGACCGGCGGCGCCTGGTTATCACGCTTTCCCTGACGGGTCGCCTTCCCGGCGGGCCGCCGGCCGGCGCTTCGCTACCCTCTCGGGATGCGCTGGTCCCAGATGTTCGCGCCCACGCTCCGCGACGACCCGGCGGAGGCGGACGCGCCGAGCCACCGGCTGCTGCTCCGCGCCGGGTACGTCAGGCAGCTCACCGCCGGGCACTACTCGCTGCTGCCGCTGGCGGTGCGGGTCCGGGCGAAGATCATCCAGATCGTCCGGGAGGAGATGGACGCGATCGGCGCGCAGGAGATGCTGCTGCCCGCCCTGCACCCGGCGGAGCCGTGGCGGCGGTCCGGCCGCTGGGACCTGATGGGCCAGGAGATGTTCCGGCTCAAGGACCGGCGCGGCGCCGACCACGCGCTCGGCATGACGCACGAGGAGATCTTCGCGACGGTCGCCCGGGAGCTGAACTCCTACCGGCAGCTCCCGCAGCAGTGGTACCAGTTCCAGACGAAGTTCCGGGACGAGCCGCGCCCCAAGGGCGGCCTCATGCGCACCCGCGAGTTCACGATGAAGGACGCCTACAGCTTCGACCTCGACCGTCCGGGGCTGGACGCCTCGTTCGACGCCTACCACGGCGCCTACACGCGGATCTTCGAGCGGCTCGGGGTCCCGGCGCTGCCGTGCGACGCGTCCAGCGGGACGATGGGCGGGTCCGGCTCGACCGAGTTCATGTGCCCGTCCGAGGTCGGGGAGGACTTCGTCGTCCACTGCCCGAACTGCGGGTACGCGGCGAACATCGAGCGGGCGACCTCGGTGCTGCCCGCCGCGTCCGACGGGCCGGGCCTGCCCGGGCCCGAGCGCTTCGACACGCCCGGCGTCCGCACGATCGCAGACCTGCTGGCCTATGACGCGCCCGGCGACCGGCAGGTCAAGACGCTCGTCTACGTGCTGGACGGGGCGCTCACGCTCGTCCTGCTGCGCGGCGACCACCCGCTCAACGAGCAGAAGCTCGTGGACGCGACCGGCGCCGCCGAGATCCGCGCCGCCGAGCCGGACGAGATCCGGGCCGCGCTGGGCGCGCTGCCCGGCAGCCTCGGCGCGGTCGGCGTCTCCCTCCCGGTGATCGCGGACGAGGCGCTGCGCGGCCGCCGCGACATGTTCACCGGCGCGAACGTCGACGACACGCACCTGCGCGGCGTGGACGTCGAACGCGACATCGAGGTGGGCCGCTGGGCCGACCTGCGCGAGGTCGCGTCCGGCGAGCGGTGCGTGCGGTGCGGTGAGGGGCTGGAGATCCAGCGGGCGATCGAGGTCGGGCACATCTTCAAGCTCGGCGACGGATACGCCCGCGCGCTCGGCGTGGAGGTGCTCGACCCGGACGGCCGCCGCGTCCCGGTGATCATGGGCAGCTACGGGATCGGGATCGAGCGGGCGATGGCCGCGATCGTCGAGACCCACAACGACGAGCGCGGGATCGTGTGGCCGCTGTCGGTGGCGCCGTTCCAGGTCGCGGTGGTGGTCGCGCAGGCCGACGACGCGGAGGTCTCCGAGGCGGCCGAGGACGTCTACGCGGGCCTCCGGGCGGCGGGCGTCGAGACGGTGATCGACGACCGGGCCGAGCGCGCCGGGGTGAAGTTCCGCGACGTGGAGCTCACCGGCATCCCGTTCCGCGTCACGATCGGGCGGCGCGGGCTGGCGGAGGGCGTCGCGGAGGTCACGACCCGTGCCACCGGCGGCACCGACAAGGTCGCCCTGGACGCCGTCGTGGGGCACGTGCGGGCGCTGGCCGTCCCGTAATTGGTTTGACGGGGTCGGTCCGCCTTTCCGAGACTCGACGACCATGGGACACGTCGAGGTCGGGCACGTCCGCCACACGCTGCCGGACGGCCGCGTCCTGCTGGACGACGTGTCGTTCCGCGTCGGGGACGGTCTGGTGGCAGCGCTGGTCGGCCCCAACGGAGCTGGAAAGACGACGCTGCTGCGGCTGATCGCCGGGGATACGCCGCCGCAGGAGGGGACCGTCGCGCACAGCGGCGGCCTCGGCGTGATGCGGCAGTTCATCGGCGGGATGCGGGACGACTCGTCCGTCCACGACCTGCTGCTGTCGGTCGCGCCGCCGCGGGTGCGGGAGGCGGCGGCCGCCGTCGAGGCCGCCGAGCTGGTCATGATGGAGCGCGACGACGAGCCCGCCCAGATGCGCTACGCGACGGCCCTCGCGGGCTGGGGCGACGCCGGGGGCTACGAGATCGAGGTGCTCTGGGACGCCTGCTGCGTCGCGGCGCTCGGCGTCCCGTACGAGTCGTGCCGGTGGCGCGAGGTGCGCACCCTGTCCGGCGGCGAGCAGAAGCGGCTCGCGCTGGAGGCGCTGCTGCGCGGCCCCGACGAGGTCCTTCTGCTGGACGAGCCCGACAACTATCTCGACGTCCCCGGAAAGCGGTGGCTCGAAGACCGGCTTCGGGAAACGTCCAAGACCGTTCTGCTGGTGTCGCACGACCGGGAACTGCTCGACCGGACGGCGGAGCGCATCGTCACGGTCGAGGCGGGGCACGTGTGGATTCACGGCGGCCGTTTCTCCACCTATGCCGCCGCCCGCCGCGACCGCAACGAGCGCCTCGAAGAACTGCGCCGCCGCTGGGACGAGGAACACGCGAAACTCAAGGAACTCGTCAACACGCTCCGCACCAAGGCCACGGTCAACGACGGTTTCGCCTCCCGGTACCGCGCGGCGCAGACGCGGCTGCGCAAGTTCGAGGAGGCGGGGCCGCCGGAGGTCCCGCCGCGCGACCAGAACCTCAAGCTGCGGCTGCGCGGCGGGCGCACCGGCAAACGGTCGGTGATCTGCGAGAACCTCGAACTGACCGGGCTGATGAAGCCGTTCGACGCCGAGGTGTGGTTCGGCGAGCGGGTCGCGGTGCTCGGTTCGAACGGGTCGGGGAAATCGCATTTCCTGCGCCTTCTCACCGCCATCGCGGAAACGCTGCCGAGGGGCGCGGCGCCCGCGTCTCCGGTCGCGTTCACGGGCACGGCCCGGCTCGGCGCGCGGGTCGTCCCCGGCCTTTTCGCGCAGACCCACGCGCGTCCCGACCTCGCCGGGCGGACGCCCTGCGAAATCGTCATGACCGAGCACGCCCGGCTCCGCAACGACGCGATGAACGCGCTCGCCCGCTACGAAATGCAGCACTGCGCCGAGCAGCCGTTCGAGACGCTTTCGGGCGGGCAGCAGGCGCGCCTCCAGATCCTTCTCCTGGAATTGGGCGGCGCCACCCTCCTGCTCCTGGACGAGCCGACCGACAACCTCGACCTCGCCAGCGCCGAGGCCCTTCAGGAAGGGCTGGAGTCGTACGAGGGGACGGTCCTCGCGGTGACCCACGACCGCTGGTTCGCCCGCGCCTTCGACCGCTGCCTGGTCTTCGGCGCGGACGGCTCCGTCTACGAGTCGGCCGAGCCCGTCTGGGACGAGACCCGCGTGGCCCGCCCCCGCTGAACCGGCTCCGCCGAACCGGCCCCGCCGAGCCGCCGCCGGGCGGCCTCTCGGTATAGTCATGAATTGAGAAAGTCAATAATTCTGACCAATACCGGGAGGCCGCCATGGCCGACGCCGAACGGGAGCCGGACCTCGGGATGCTGATCGGACGGCTGGGCCGCGCCCTCCAGGACGAGCTGTTCACCCGCCTCGCCGAGCAGGGCCACCCCGACGTGCGCCCGCGGCACGGCACCGTGCTCGCCATCCTGCCGCCGACCGGCGCGCGGGCGACCGAGCTGGCGCGGCGCTCCGGGCAGCACAAGCAGATCGTCACCGTCATCGTGGACGAGCTCGAACGGCTCGGCTACGTCCGGCGCGAGGCCGACCCGAAGGACCGGCGCGCCAAGCTCGTCGTCCCGACCGACGACGGCCTGGACGAGATCGGCAAGGCCCGCGCCATCCTCGCCGGGATCGAGGACCGCCACCGCGCCGACCTCGGCGACGACGCCTTCCGGACGTTCAAGGCCGCCCTGGAGCGGATCACGCGAGCGCAGCGCGACTGGCGCCCGGCGGAGCCGCGTCCCTGACCGAGTCCCTATCCGCGTCCCTGATCGCGTCCTTGATCGCATTCCGGCTGATCAGGGACTCGTGTCCCTGTCCAGGATGAGGCGATGCGGATAAGGTGCCCCGGGTGCGGGTGGTTGTTACTGGTGCGGCCGGGTTCATCGGGAGCCATGTGGTCGACGCGCTGTCGGGCGCCGGGCACGAGGTGCTCGCCGTCGACGCGCCGGAACGGTCCCTCGCGCCGGAGACGGCGCGGCGGACGTGGGCGGAGACGCTGTCCAGGCCCGGCGTAGCCGCCGCCGAACTCGACCTCGCCGCGGACGATCTGGACACCGTCGCCGCCGCCGACGTCGTCGTGCACCTCGCGGGACGTCCCGGGGTTCGCTGCTCGTGGGGCGAGGGCCGGGCGGCGGCCTGGCGGGACAACGTCGTCGCGACCCGGCGGCTCCTCGCGGCGTGCGCGGACCGTCCGGCGGGGCTCCGGCCGAAGGTGGTCGTCGCGTCCAGCTCGTCGGTCTACGGGTCGGCGGGCGGGCGGCCGAACCGCGAGGACGACCCCCTGGGCCCGGCGAGCCCGTACGCGGCCAGCAAGGTCGAGGTGGAGCGCCTCGCCCGGGACGCCGCGCGGGACGGGCTCCGGACCGTCCTGCTCAGGTACTTCTCCGTCTACGGCCCCCGGCAGCGTCCCGACATGGCGTTCCACCGGTTCGCGGAGGCGGCGCTCGACGGCCGTCCGCTGCCGGTGTTCGGCGACGGCCGCAGCTCGCGGGCGTTCACGCACGTCGGCGACGTCGTGTCCGCGACGCTCCTCGCGGCGGCCGCGGACCTGCCGCCCGGCGTCGCGGTCAACGTCGGCCACCACGAGCCGGTGACGCTCCGCGCCGCCATCGGGACGCTCACCGGCCTGCTCGGCGTCCGCGCGGAGATCCGGCGGGAGGCGCCGGTCGCCGGGGACGCCGCCCGCACCTGGGCCGACACCGCACGCGCCCGCCGCCTCCTCGGCTGGACGGCCGCCACCGCCCTCGCGGACGGCCTCGCCGACCAGATCGCCTGGCATCGCGCGATCAGAAGCGGCCGTCCCCCGCGGGTGGACAGCGCCGACGAGGGGGTGCGGGTCGGATGATGCGGCATCGCGCCGCCTATGTCGCGTTCGACCGGTTCCCGTCCAGCAAGGGGTCGGCCGTGCACATCGCGCAGATGGCGGACGAGCTGTTCGCCCGCTTCGACGGCGGGCTGCTCTGCGCGATCGGCGGCGGCGACCTGCCCCGCTACCAGCGCGAGGGGACGCGCGAGATCGCCCGCTTCGACGAGCCGGTGCCGAACCTGATCGACCGGGCCGAGGCGTTCTCCGCGTGGGTCGCGGGCCATCTGGAGCCGCATCTCGGCACGCTGGAGGTCTGCCACGTCCGCGACCCGTGGAGCGCCCTGCCCGCCGTCGCCGAAGGCCGCCGCCACAGGGTCGTGTACGAGGTCAACGGGCTGCCGTCGATCGAGATGGCGCACACCTGGCCGTGGGCGGCGCCGAGCACGCTCGCCAAGGTCCGCGAGCTGGAGCGGCACTGCCTGGAGCGCAGCGACGCGGTCGTCGTCCCGTCGCGGGTGATCGGCGCGGCGGTCCGCGGCCTCGGGGTGCCGGACGCGAAGGTCCACCTCGTCCCGAACGGGGCGGACGTCCCGGAGCCGTCGGAGCGCCCGGCGGACGCGCCCGGCCGCTACATCGTCTACGTCGGCGCGCTCCAGCCCTGGCAGGGCCTCGACGTCCTGCTGCGCGCGTTCGCGCGGCTCGCCGACCTGCCGGACCTGCGGCTCGTCGTGTGCGCGTCGGTCCCCGAGCGGCGGGCGAAGCCGCTGCGCCGCGCGGCCGAGCGGCTCGGGGTCGCGGACCGGGTCGACTGGCGGTTCACGCTGCCGCACCACGAGGTCGCCGCGTGGCTCGCGCACGCCGAGGCGTCGGTGGCGCCGCTGACCGGCTGCGCCCGCAACCTCGACCAGGGCTGCGCGCCGCTGAAGGTCATCGAGTCGATGGCCGCCGGGGTGCCGGTCGTGGCGTCCGACCTCCCGGCGGTCCGCGAGCTGATGGCGGACGGGGAGCACGGGCGGCTCGTCCCGGCGGACCGTCCGGCGGAGCTGGCGCGGGCCGTCCGCGTCCTGCTGGAGTACCCGGCCGAGGCCGCCGCGATGGGACGGCGCGGCCGGGCGCACATCGCGGCGGACCTGACCTGGGCGCGGTCGCGCGCCCGGCTGGCCGCCGTCTACGACGCTGTCTGCGGCACGATCACGCCTCCGGACCGAGAGCGATAGGTGGTTCGTCATGTTCTGGCGTAAGCAGAAGGCCGCCATCGAGCGGTTCCATCCGCTGCACCGGGCGCTCACCCTGGAGAAGGGCTTCGCGGTCTCGCTGCGGCGGGACGACTGGGAGCCGGTGATCCAGAGCCTCGCCCGGCACACGACCGAGATCCGGCGGCGCAAGTGGCGGCTGGACGAGCGCGTCCCGGGCGTGCTGGTGCCGATGCTGCGGATCCTCGCGTCCGACATGCCGCCGGACGGGGCGCTGTCCGTCGCGGCGGACATGCGCGGCCCGGACCTGCCGGAGAAGAAGGGACCCGAGGTCGAGATGCCCGTCCGGCCGCCGGTCCTCGGGATGCACCAGTGGTACGCGCTGGACCCGTGGCTCCGGATGCGGGCCGAGCTGCGGGACGGCAGCGTGCTCGAACTCTCGGTCACCGACCGGGTGCGGTTCCGTCGGCGGCGCCAGCGCGGCTCGGGCGGCAAGGTCAAGATCAAGACAAAGCGGAAGACCGTGCAGCTCGTCCAGGTGACCCGGCGGTTCGCCAAGGACGCGGCCGTCCAGCGTCCCGGGACGCCGCCGCCCGCCTCGGTCCGGGTGCAGGTCAAGCAGGGCAGGCGGCTGCTGATCAGGGCCAGCGGCAAGTTCCGCGAGCCGCTGCTCGACCGGACCATCGACCGCATCCTGCAGGTGTCGACGGAGCCGTTCCGGTGGACGCCGCCGGGCACGGCCGCGAGGAGGACCACGTGAACCGCTGCACCGTGACCACCGGCTTCTTCGTCCTCGGGCGCTGCGGGCGGCAGGCCGTCGCGTCCTGCGGGCAGTGCGGGCGGCCCGTCTGCGCCGAGCACGCCGCGCCGTCCGGCGTCTGCCCGGAGTGCCTCGCCGCGCAGGGCTACGGCTCGCAGGACCCGCACGACCCGGCGTGGGCGCGCGGACGGCGGCGGCACTACTACCAGAGCAGCTCGCACGCCTACCAGGACGCCGCCTGGTATTCGTCGTTCGACCAGTTCGACCGGGGCGCGTTCAACCCCGGCGACGACTACGCGCACGGCGGCGACTGGGGATCGGACGACGACACCGGCTTCGTGGACAGCTGATGCCCGAGTCCGAACACCGGGTGCTGTGGATCACCGGCCACTACCCGCCGAGCCGGGGCGGCATGGCGCAGTCCTGCGACCGGATCGTGCGGGGCCTGCGCGGCGCCGGGGTGGAGGTCGACGTCGCGCACCTGACCCGCCGCGCCCGCCCGTGGGGCGTCACCCGCGAGCACGGCGGGCGGCTGATCACCGCCCCGCTCGGCGACGACTCCGAGCACGCCCTGCGCCGCCTGTGGACGACGATCACCGCCGAGAACCTCACCGGCTACACCCATGTCGTCGCGTTCGGCGGCGTGTACGCGACGCTCGCCGCGCCCGTCCTGGCCGCGCTGCTGGACGCGCCGCTCGTGACGCTGCTGCGCGGCAACGACATCGACGTCGGCGCCTTCTCGATGCGGCGCCGCGGGGTGCTGGCGGACGCGCTGCGCGCCTCGTCGCGGGTGTGCGTCGTCGCCCGCTCGCACGCGCCGCTCGTCGCCGCGCTCGCACCCGGCGTCCCGGTCACGTTCGTCGCGAACAGCGTGGACACGTCGGAGTGGCAGGTCCTGCCGTCCGAGCGCGAGCGCGCCCGCGCCTGGCGGGACGAGCACGTCCGCGACGGCCGCCGCACGATCGGGATCATCGGGCAGCTCAAGGTCAAGAAGGGCGTCGGCTTCTTCCTGGACGCGCTCGCCGCGTCCCGCCGCGCGGACGATTTCCACCTGCTGCTCGTCGGCGAGGTCGAGGAGCAGGTGACGGAGGCCCTCGCCGCGCGCGGCGAGGGCCTCCCGCACTCGTTCCTGCCGTTCCTTGACCGCTACGACCTCCCCGCCGTCTACGCGAGCTGCGACCTGGTCGCGCTGCCGTCCTTCTACGACGGGATGCCGAACGTCGCGCTGGAGGCGGCGGCGCTCGGCGTCCCGCTGCTCGCGTCGGACGCGGGCGGGCTCGCCGACCTCGCCGACGACGACATCGGCTTCACGTTCCCCGCCGGGGACGCGCACGGCTGCCGCGCCGCGATCGACCGCGCCGCCCGCGCGGACGCCGCCGAGCTGGCGAAGCTCGGCGCGGCGGGCGCGGAGCGGATCCGCCGCGACTTCACCCCGGCCGCCGAGACGGCCGGGTACCTCGGCGTCCTCGACGCGGCTCGGTGATCGTCCGCCGTGATCGTCTGCCATGTGTCCGGCGGCGGCCTCGGGCATCTGACCCGGCTCCGGGCGGCGCTGCGCACGCTCCGGCTGGACGGCCCCGTCACCGCCGTGACCGATTCGCCGTTCGCGGCCGACCCGCGCGTCACCGGCGGCTGGCGGGTCGTGCGCCCCGGCGCCGAGCTGCCGGGCGGCGTCCGCGAGGTGATCGTCGACGCCTTCCCGGCCGGGTTGAAGGGCGACCTGGATCCCGCGCCGCCGCCCGGCGCGCGGCTCACGCATCTGGCGCGGCTGCTGCGCTGGGACGCCTACGCGCCGCTGCTGCCCGCCGTCCCGCCGCGCTTCGACCGGACGTTCGTCCTGGAGGAGCTGGCCCCCGCCCATGACGCCTACCTGCGCCGCGTCTCGGACGAGGTCGCGCCGCTGACGCTGACCGATCCTCCGGCGGAGCCGGTCGACGTCGACGGGTGGCTCATCGTGCACAGCGGGCCCGACGCGGAGACGCGGGAACTCGTCGCCTACGCGCTGGACATGGCGTCCGCCGAACGGGTCCGGCCGCCGATGACGCTGGTGTCGCCGGTGAGGCCCGCCGGGCTTCCCGCACGGGTCGCGCACCTGGACGTGTATCCCGCGTGCGCGCCAGGGCCGAACGTGGAGCGGGTCGTCACGGCGGCGGGGTTCAACGCCGTCCGGCAGTTCGCGCCCTGGCGGCACATGCACCGCATGCTGCCCTTCCCGCGCAGCCTGGACGACCAGTTCACGCGCGCCGCCCGCGCCCGCCGCCAGCCCTGAAGGCGGGCGTGCCAGCCAGGAAGGCGGACGCGCTAGCCCGGAAGGCGGACGTCGAACTCGACCTCGACGTCGTCGGCCAGCCTGAGCGCGCCGAAGAACGCCGAATACGGCTTGATCCCCCACCGCGACTGCTGGACGGTCACCCCGCCCCGCACCCGGTCGTCGCCCTCCAGAGCGGCCCTGACCTGCACGGGTTTCACCCGGCCCATGATTGTCAGATCGCCCTCGATCCGCTCCCCGGCGTCGTCGATGCGCGTGGACGCGAACGTGATGCGCGGATACCGCCGGACGTCCAGCACCGAGCGGAGGTTCTTCTTGATCTCCGCGCGGTCCTGGTCGGTCAGCGGCTTCACGCCGCCGGTCCCGTCCCTGACCTCTAGGCCGTCCACCTCGACGGTCACCGCGACCGACGACGCGGACAGGGGCTCGCGGGCCTCGACCTCCGCCGTCCAGCGGGTGGCCTCGATGGTGAGGTCGTGGCCCGCGCGGCGGCCGAGGCCGCTGCGGCCCGTCCTGATCAGCAGCCGCCCGTCGTCCGGCCCGAGTTCGTGTGTTCCCTCTCGTACCGCCATACCCTCACACTGCCACGCGCGTCCGTCCCGGCGGCTCAGCGGCACTCCACCTTCGCCTGCGGTCGGTACTCGGTGTGGAAGCGCTCCCGCCCGACCTCGCGGCCGTCCAGCAGGAGCGTCCGCCACACGTCGATCTCGAAGCCCGGACGGCCGGGCGCGGGCACGCACGAGCGGCCGCGCCCGCGCAGCACGCCCGTCCCCTGCGACGCGAACGCGTACGGCTGCGAAACAGCCGAACGCACCTCGTACCGGCGTTCGCCCCACAGGCTAACCGTCAGCGACGACCCCGTGTGCGCCACCTGGACGCGCACCGGAAGGCGGGTGTCGTTCCGCCAGGTGAAGTCGAGGTCCGGGTAGGAGACGGCGGCCTCCAGCCCCTCCGGGTACTCCGACATGTACATCGAGTGCGCGCGCGCCCTGCGGATGTCCAGCCCGGCCCGGAACACGGCGTTGAACAGGGTCGTGGACACCTGGCAGATGCCGCCGCCCACGTCCGCCACCAGGCGCGGCCCGACGATCGCGGGCGCGGGGACGTACCCGCGGCTCCGCGTGCGCGGCCCGACGGCGTCGTTGAACGAGAACGTCGCGCCGGGCTGGACGACCTGGCCGTCCAGGATCCGCGCGGCCAGCTCGATGTTGCGGACCCGTGGCTCCCCCGGCGTGAACCGCGTCGTGTAACTGCTCATCGGCCCGCCGGGACGCTCCGCGCCGTCCGTGCCGTCCGTGCCCTCCATGCCGTCCGGCAACGGGCCGACCGGCTCTCCGCCGGCGGACAGCGGCGACGGAGCCGGGACGGGCGGGAACCAGAAGTAGGCGCCGAGCAGCAGCCCGGTCGCGGCCATCGTGCCCGCGACGAACGGCCACCACCGCCGGGCGCACTCGCGCAGTCCCGGCTCGCGCCCGCGATCCCGCCGCCCCTGCCGCCGCCGTCTCCGGTCGGGCCGGGTCCCCGTCACGGAACACACCCCCGAGGACGATCCTGCAACGGACCCGGCCCGGGAACCGGCGACCATGCCCGTACTTTTACCCGGCCGAGACGAACTCCCGACGAACGGGAGCCGTCAAGGGCGGGTCAGCGGGCGCGGGCGCCTTCGCGCAGCCGCTCCGGGTCGATCTCGCGTCCCGGACGCCGGCGCAGATACTCGGCTTCGAGCCGGTTCATCCGCCGCGTGTGCTCCCCGTACGCCTGGTCGGCGGCGTGCCTGAGCGCGTCGAGCCGCGTCTCGTACAGGTGGCCGAGCTCGCGGAACAGGTCGTCCTCGCTGAGTTCGCCGGGGTCGATCCCGATTTCGGTGCCGTCGCTCGTCATCTCCGGGCCCCTCCTCGTGGCCAGCCCGTCCCCTACCCCTGGTCGGCGGGGACGAACACGCGCAGCGCGCCCGCGTGCTTCCCGAACCGCACCGCCCTCGGCAGGGACGACACCTCGCCGTCCCGGGCCAGCCGCAGCCCGCCGGCCGGCGCGACCACCTCCAGCCCCGTCGCCCGCCACGACCGGTACCCCGGGATGAGGGGCAGGTGCCCGGCCAGCACCCCCGCGACGGCCCGCACCCGCGGGACGCGCCGCCCGGTGGCGATCATCCGGACGTCGAGGCGGCCGTCGTCCAGCCGGTCCCGCCAGGTCGGCGTCGCGCCGCGCGCGCCGTAGCCGCAGTTGCCGACGAAGCCCAGCCAGACGCGCCGGCGCCGGCCGTCCAGGACGAGGTCGACGGGCTCGGAGCGGCGCAGCGTCCGGACGGCGGCGATCGCGAGCGCGGGCCACTTCCCGATCCGCTTCTCCAGCCGCTCCCGCCGGTCGACCAGCTCGGTGTAGGCGCCGAAGCTCGCCGTGTTGAGGAACACCTGCTCGTCCGCGTCGTCCCGGCGGCCGTCCGCCGGCGTCACGTAGGACACGTCGACGCGGCCGAGGCGCCCCCTCCGGTAGGCGGCGACCGCGTCCGCCGGCGACTCCAGGCCGAGCGCGCGGGCGAAGTGGTCGAACGTCCCGCCGGGGACGACCAGCAGCGGCACGTCGTGCTCCAGCGCGGCCCGCGCGCCCGCGTTCACGGTGCCGTCGCCGCCGACGACGGCGAGGACGCGGGCGCGCTCGGCGGCCGCCGCGAGCGCCTTGTCGGCGTCCGCGTCCGGCGCCAGCCGGACGATCTCCGCCGCGGGCAGCTCCCGCTCGATCAGCTCGGCCGCCAGGTCGGGACGTCCCGGCAGGATCGCGGCGGTCGCCCCGCCGGAGCCGCCCGAGACCGAGTTCACCACCGCGACGAGGCCCTCCCCGTCGGGCTTGACCAGGCCGTCGGCGTCCATGGTCACCGACACCCGCGCGACCGGCGGCCGGGCGGGCCAGACGAGCCGCGTCCCGCACGCGGCCAGCGCCCCGATCCCGAGCCCGGCGAGGACGTCGCCCGGGTAGTGCGCGCCCGTGTAGACGCGGGCGAACGCGACCGCCGCGGCCGCCCCGACGACCGGCGCGGCAACCCGTCCCGGCGCCTCCAGCGCGACCCCGGTCGCGAACGCGGCGGCCGACGCCGAGTGCCCGGACGGGAAGGCGTGCGAGGTCGGCAGCTTCCACCGGATCCGGATCGGCGGGACGAGGTCGACGACGGGCCGCTTGCGGCGGAACGCCTGCTTCCCGAGGAGGTTCACGACCGGGCTCGCCACCGCGATCGCGATCGAGCCGCGCAGCGCGGCCCGGCGCAGCCGGTGGCGCCCGGTCAGCCCCAGCACGCCCGCCGTCGTGAACCACAGCACCCCGTGGTCGGCGAACCGGGACAGCCGCGGCAGGACGTACTCCAGGCCGGGCAGCCGCGCCGCCGCCACCCGGTCGAACGCCCACCGGTCCGCCCGCCCGAGTCTCGCCAGGAGGGGGAAGCGCGGTTCGGCCGTCCGCGGCCGCGTGTTCTTCGGGGGGGACCAGGGCATGACGACGGAGCGTGCGGGCGCGGCGATGCGCCGTGAATGGTTGACGCGCATCCCGGGGGTATCCCCTTGGACGGCGACATGATTCCGTAAAGATCTCAAATCGGGGGTCACATGCGGGCGAACGTCACTCTCGACTCACCGACTGCAATAGGCTTCGCGACATGAGTCACCCGGAACGGCTCGGTTCCCCGGGTGGCGAGTCGGTCGGCACGATCGCGGAGCCTCCTCACGTGAACGAGTCGCTGTCCGACTACGCCGCACGGTACGGGCTGAGGCAGAGCGCCGCGCGCCCCCCGCTGCGCACGTATCTCCAGCAGGTGTGGGCCCGGCGCAACTTCATCTGGGCGTTCGCCTCCGCGAAGAACATCTCGATGTACACCGACTCGCGCCTGGGTCAGTTGTGGCAGCTCCTCACGCCGCTGCTGAACGCCGCGGTGTACTACCTGATCTTCGGGTTGCTGCTGGGCACCAGTCGCGGGATCAAGGACTTCATCCCCTTCCTGGTGACAGGTGTCTTCCTTTTCGGGTTTACGCAGCGGTCGGTGACGTCGGGAGCCAAGTCGGTCGGCGACAACCTGTCGCTGATCAGGGCGTTGCATTTCCCGCGGGCCACGCTGCCGCTCGCGATCGCGGTCGTCGAGTTCCAGCAGTTGCTGCTGTCCCTGGTCGTGCTGTTCGCGATCATCCTCGCCTGGGGTGAGCCGATCACCCTCAACATGGTGATGTTCGTTCCGGTGGTGGCGCTCCAGTTGATGTTCAACGTGGGCATCAGCATGGTGATGGCGCGGCTGGGCGCGTTCAACCGCGACATCACCCAGCTCCTGCCGTTCATCATGCGGACGTGGCTCTACATGTCCGGAGTGATCTTCAGCCTGCCGCTGATGATGAAGCCCGGCTCCAAGCTCGACCGGTACCCCGTCATCGCGAAACTGCTGGAGATCAATCCGGCGCACGTGTACGTGGAGCTGAGCCGCTACATGCTGCTCGGCAAGTACCGCGCCTTCATCGAGAACGCGCCGGCGGACCAGGCGACACCCGTGCCGGTGGCACACCTGTGGTTGTACGCCATCATCTGGGCCGTGGTGATGCTGGTCGGGGGATTCATGTTCTTCTACCGGGCGGAGGAGCGATATGGCCGTGGCTGACACGAGGCCCCGCAAGGCCCTCGACGCCGTCGAGATCGACTCCCGCCGGGAGCCGATCGTCGTCGTGGATGACCTGCACATCGTCTACCGCGTGTACGGCGCGGGCGGGAAGGGCAACGCGGCCTCCGCGTTCTCCCGCATCCTGCGCCGCAAGCACCGTCCGACGATGACCGAGGTCCACGCGATCAAGGGCCTGTCGTTCGTGGCCTACCGCGGCGAGGCCGTCGGAATCATCGGCACCAACGGGTCCGGCAAGTCGACGCTGCTGAAGGCGATCGCCGGGCTGCTGCCGCCGCACCGCGGCGGCGTCTACACCGACGGCCAGCCGTCCCTGCTCGGCGTGAACGCGGCCCTCATGAAGGACCTCACCGGCGAGCGCAACATCGTCCTCGGCTGCCTCGCGATGGGCATGTCCCCCGCCGAGACCAAGGCGAAGTACAAGGAGATCGTCGACTTCGCCGGGCTCAAGGAGGGGTTCATCCAGTACCCGATGCGGACGTACTCGTCCGGCATGGGGGCGCGGCTCCGGTTCGCGATCGCGGCGGCCAAGACGCACGACGTGCTGCTCATTGACGAGGCCCTCGCCACCGGCGACGCCAAGTTCAAGGTCAAGAGCAAGCGCCGGATCGAGGAGCTGCGCAAGGAGGCCGGCGCGGTCTTCCTCGTCGCGCACCAGCTCGACGTGGTCAAGGAGACCTGCGACCGCGTCATCTGGATCGACGAGGGCCGCATGCACATGGACGGCGACCCGGAAGAGGTCATCGCCGCCTACGTCGAGGCCACCGGCAAGTAACGGCGCACCGGCAAGTAACGGCGCACTGTCGAGTAACGGCGCACTATCGGGATGTAACGGGCTTCGGCCGTGTCACGCATGTGACTCGTTGAGACCGGAGTGACAGGGAGTTACCAGATCGTCTCTGGATGAGACGGCCTCGCCGATCTACCTTCGAGGGGAGACCTTCACGGCGAGGGAGTGTGCACCCATGGCCGACCGGCTCGACGTCCCCCCGGCGGGGACGGCCCCCGAGACCCCCACACCCGACTCCCACGGAACCAGCACGATTCGCGGGGGGCTGTCTCCCCACACCGACTCCCACGGAATCAGCAGGCGCGGCTTCCTGTCGTCCTCGGCGCTCGCGGCCGGGGCGGCGGGCGCGGCCGGGTTATTGGCGGGATGCGCCAGCGAGTCCAGCGGCCCGCAGGCCAAGGGCACCGGCGACGCGCCCAAGGAGGTGTTCACCTCCCCCGCGAAGAAGCTGGGCGGCTCCCTCAGCATTCTGATGTGGAGCCATTTCGTCCCGCGGCATGACAAATGGTTCGACAAGTTCCTCGCCGACTGGGGCAAGAAGGTCGGCGTGGACGTCCGGGTCGACCACATCAACACCGTCGACGTCCCCCGCCGCGCCGCGTCCGAGATCCAGGCCGGACGCGGCCACGACCTCATCCAGCACATCGCGCCGTTCTCGCAGTACGAGCCGTCCGTCCTCGACCTGACGGACGTCGTGCAGGAGGCGAACCGGCGGTGGGGGCAGCAGCTCGAACTGTGCCGCAAGTCGAGCTTCAACCCGAACACGAAGCGGTTCTACTGCTACTGCCCCGGCTGGTCCCCCGACCCCGGCGACTACCGCAAGTCGATGTGGTCGAAGGTCGGCATGCCGAACGGCCCGGCGAGCTGGGAGGACCTGCTCCGCGGCGCCGCCGAGATCAAGAGGCAGACCGGCGTGCCGTGCGGGATCGGCCTGTCCCCGGAGACCGACTCCAACATGGCGGCGCGGGCGCTGCTGTGGTCGTACGGCGGGGCCGTCCAGGACGAGAACGAGAAGGTCGTGCTGAACTCCGACGCGACCGTCGCGGCCGTCGAGTACATGGCGCGGCTGTTCAAGGAGGCGGAGACCAGCGAGGTGTTCTCGTGGGTGCCCGCGTCCAACAACCAGGCGCTGATCGCGGGCAAGTCGTCCTACATCCTGAACTCGATCTCGGCGTGGCGCACCGCGATGGGCGCGAACCGGGCGATCGGCGACGACATCTTCTTCGTCCCGGCGCTGCGCGGCCCGAAGGCGTCGCTGGCCGCGCAGCACGTCATCCAGCAGTGGATCGTGCCCAAGCACGCGGGCAACCCGGACGCGGCGAAGGAGTTCCTGCTGCACTACACGGCGAACTTCCCGGCCGTGACGTACAACTCGGAGTTGTACGACCTGCCGGGGTGGCCGTCGCTCGTCCCGCAGCTCGACGGGTGGCTCGACCACGACCCGTGGGGCGCGAAGCCCGCGAACAAGCTGTCCCTGCTGAAGACGGCGACGTCGTGGACCGCGAACATCGGCTATCCGGGCCCGTCCAACCCGGCGATCGGGGAGATCTTCAACACGAACGTGCTGCCGACGATGTTCGGCCGCGCGGCGCGCGGCCAGGCGTCCCCGAAGCAGGCGGTGGCGGAGGCGGCGGGCCGCGCCGAGGCGATCTTCAAGAACTGGCGGGGCCGCGGCCTCGTCGGCGGTTGAGGGGGGCGGGGCAGATCACTACCGTTGAGGTGAAAGGGCTGGTCAAGACCTTCGACGGGCAGCTCAGGGCGCGCCGCGGCCGAGCCGATCAGGTGCGCGCGCTGGACGGCGTCGACCTGGCCGCCGAGCCCGGCGAGTACCTCGTGCTCCTCGGCCCGTCCGGGTGCGGCAAGACGACGCTGCTGCGGACGATCGCGGGCCTGGAGCAGCCGACCGAGGGCGAGGTGCTGATCGGCGGGAACGTCGTGAACGGGCTGCCGCCGCGCGTCCGGAAGATCGCGATGGTGTTCCAGTCGTACGCGCTGTACCCGCACAAGACCGTGTTCGACAACATCGTCTTCCCGCTGCGCGCGGAGGGGATGGCGAAGGAGGAGCGCGGGAAGAAGGCGGCGTGGGCCGCCGAGCTGCTGGAGATCGAGCCGCTGCTGCGCCGCAAGCCGCGCCAGTTGTCCGGCGGGGAGCGGCAGCGGGTGGCGCTCGCGCGGGCGCTCGTCCGCGATCCGGCCGTGTTCCTGCTGGACGAGCCGCTGTCCAACCTCGACGCGAAGATGCGCGCGACGGCCCGCGACGAGCTGAAGCGCTTCCAGCAGCACGTCGGGACGACCACCATCTACGTCACCCACGACCAGGCGGAGGCGATGGGCCTCGGCGACCGGATCGCGGTGCTGGAGAAGGGCCGCGTCCGGCAGGTCGGGACGCCGCGCGAGGTGTACGACGACCCGTCCGACACGTTCGTGGCGCGGTTCATCGGCTCGCCGCCGATGAACCTCGTCAGGCGGGACGACCGGCTGGTCGGGTTCCGTCCGGAGCATCTGCTGCCGGTGGAGAACGTCCCGGCGGAGTCGCGGGTGACGATGCCGCTGCGCGTCGAGCGGATGGAGTACCTGTCGGGCGACCGGCACGTGTACGGGACGGTCACCGGCGTCGGCGAGGAGACGCGCGTCATCGCCCGCCTCCCGTCGACCGTCGTGACGCCGCTGGACGCCGGGGAGACGCACGAGTTCGCCGTGCCGGGCGAGCGGCTGCGGTTCTTCGACGCCGGGTCGGGCGCGCGGACGTCCGCCGTGCCGATCGGAGGGGCGCCGTGACGGACGCGCGGACCGAATCCGAACCGGTCGCCGTGCGGGACGCGGCGGCGCCGAAGGTCGGCCTCGCCGACCGCGACGGCTTCCTCGCGTGGGCGATGCTGCTGCCGTCGGTCGTCTACATCGCGGCGCTGGTCGGCGTCCCGTTCCTGCTGGCGGTCGCGTTCGCGTTCTCGGACGTGACGACCGGCGACCCGTCGTTCGACTTCGTCGGGTTCCGGAACTTCACGGCGGTCTTCGACGACGGCGTGTTCTGGCGGGCGCTGCGGAACACACTGGTGTTCACGCTGGTCAGCATGGCGCTGATCGTGGTGTTCGGGAAGATCCTGGCGAACGTCCTGGTCGCGGAGTTCCGCGGGAAGTGGTTCGTCCGGTTCCTGGTGCTGCTGCCGTGGACGACCCCGGTCGCGCTGTCGACGATCTCGTGGCTGTGGTTCCTCGACTCGATCTACTCGCCGGTCGACTGGGTGCTGCGGCATCTCGGGCTGATCGACGGGAACGTCGTGTGGCTGGGGCGTCCCGGCACGGCGATGGCGTCGGTGATCGCGGTGCAGACGTGGCGGCTGACGCCGCTCGCGGCCGTGATCGTGATGGCCGGGTTGGTCGCGATCCCGCGCGACATCGACGAGGCGGCGCGGATCGACGGCGCCGGGTTCTGGCGGCGGATGGTCGAGGTGACGATCCCGCTGACGCTGCCGGTGATCGCGGTCGCCGGGCTGTTCGGCGCGATCATGACGTTCACCGACATGACCGTCCCGTTCGTGCTGACGCGCGGCGGCCCGACGCACTCGACGGACGTCCTCGCGTCGTGGGCGTACTTCCGCGGCATCGAGGGCGGCGACGTCGGCCAGGGCGCCGCCATCGCGCTCTTCCTGTTCCCCCTCCTCCTCGCGGGCGCCGTAGCGATCCTGCGAGCCGTCCGGCGATTGGAGGCGGGATGACCGCAGCGGAGCGAGGATCATCCCGCCTCCAGCGGCCCCCGGAAGGGCAGGGCGGGATGAGTGATGTCGCGGCGTTGCGGCGGAAGTATGCGCGGCGGCATGTCGCGGCGCGGGCCGGCGTGTACGGGTCGGCGGTGCTGGCGGCGCTGGTGTGCGCGCTGCCGTTCCTGTGGAGCGTCGTCAGCGCGTTCAAGCAGAACCAGGACCTCTACAACCCGGAGAGCAACCCGTTCTACTTCAACGAACCCGCCACTCCCGACCATGTGACGTTCCTGTTCAGCGACACGCCGTTCCTGACGTTCGTCGGGAACACCCTGATCGTCGGCGCGGCGGTCGTCGCGATCACGCTGGCGCTGGCGCTGCCCGCCGCGTACTCCCTCGCGCGCCTGGACCGGCCGTGGGGCACGCCGATGGGCATCGCGATCTTCATGGTGTACTTGGTGCCGCCGTCGCTGCTGTTCCTGTCGCTGACCCGCGTCGTCGTGTGGCTGCACCTGGAGGACACCCTGTGGTCGATGATCGTCGTGTATCCGACGATCACGGTGCCGGTGTCGGTGTGGCTGCTGATCGGTTTCCTGAAGGCCGTCCCGAAGGACGTCGAGGAGCAGGCCATGGTGGACGGCCACAGCCGCCTCGGCGCGTTCCTGCGGGCCGTCCTGCCGCTGGTGTTCCCGGGGATCGTCGCGGTGGTCGTGTTCAGCTTCACGCTCACGGCCAGCGAGTTCGTGTACGCGCTGGCGTTCGTGTCGGCGAGCCCGGAGATGGTGGTCAGCACGGGCGTCCCGACGCAGCTCGTCCGCGGGGACGTGTTCTTCTGGCAGTCGCTCCAGGCGGCCACGGTGGTCACGGCGGTGCCGATCGCGTTCCTGTTCAACCTGTTCCTCGACCGGTTCGTCACCGGGTTCACGATGGGAGCCGTGAAGACGTGAAGACGTGACGACGTGACGACGTGACGACGTGACGTGCCGGTGCGACGTGTGGGCGTGACGTCCCCTGATAGAGATGGAGGCGACAACCGGAAGTCCGAAATAGGAGGTCGCCATGTCCGGCAAGCCGCCGCTCCCTTACGAGTTCCTGCCCGAGGTCCCGTCGTTCACCGTCGAGAGCGACGACATCGCGGACGGCGAGCGCCTCCCCGACCCGCACGTCTTCGACCAGGGCGGGTTCGGCGGCGGCAACGAGTCGCCGCACCTGCGCTGGTCCGGGTTCCCGGAGGGGACCCGGAGCTTCGCGGTGACCTGCTACGACCCGGACGCGCCGACCGGCAGCGGCTTCTGGCACTGGTCGCTGTTCGACGTCCCGGCGGACGTGACGGAGCTGCCGCGCGGCGCCGGGACGCCGGACGCGAAGGTCGGCGTGCACGCCCGCAACGACTACGGGGTGAAGGCGTTCGGCGGCGCGGCCCCGCCGCCCGGCGACCCGCACCGTTACGTGTTCGCCGTGCACGCCCTGGACGTGGAGTCGCTCGGGATCGACTCGGACTCGTCCCCGGCCGCGGTGGGCTTCAACGTCACCGCGCACACGCTGGCCCGCGCGGTGATCACCCCGGTCTACGGCACCTGACACGCGGCGCGGGCCGCCCCGGGCACGGGGCGGCCCGCGCGGCTCAGGGCGGCTCAGGGCGCGTCGGCGAGGACGTCCCCGACGGCGGTCCGCCGGTACAGGACGGAGCGCCCGCTGCGCTGCCGCGTGACGAGCCCGGCCGCCCGCAGCACCGCGAGGTGGTCGCCGACGCCGCCGACGCTGACCCGCAGCCGGGCGCTCAGCCAGGTCGTCGTCGCCGGGTCGGCGAGCAGCCGCAGCAGGTCGGCGCGGGTGCGGCCGATCAGCTTGGCGAGGGCGTCGCCGGGGCTCGGCTCGCGGCTCTCCCAGAGCGCCGCCACTCCCCGCGCCCGGTACATCAGCGTGTACGGCCAGCCGGGCTCGACGGCGAGGCCCAGCTCGGAGAACACGACCGGGACGAACATCAGCCCGGCGCCGCCGAGCCGGTGCGCGGTGTCGCCGCCGCCGCGGAGGTCCACCTCGATCGCGCCGTCGCGCCAGCGCACCCGGCGGGACAGGCCGTCCAGCGCCGCGGCCCAGCCGTAGGCGGCGAGCCGTCCGGCGCGGTGGACGATGTCGCGCTCCACGATCGACCGGACGACCGGCCAGTCCGGCTCCAGCAGCGCGTCCCAGGCGGTCTCCAGGGCGGTGGCGAGCCGTCCGACCATGTCCGGGGCGTCCAGGACGGACCGGACGACGCCGTCCGGCTCCGGCAGCCCCGCCAGGTTGCGGGCGATCTCCGCGCGCGCCTGGTCGAGCGGCGTCGCCCGCGTGGTGGCGAGCTGCTCGGCGACCGTGAGGTTCGGACGGGCGGGCGGCGGGCTGATGAAGTCGGCCATGTAGCCGTGGCGGCGGCGCAGGAACACGAGCGCCCGGACGGCCGGGTCGTCCGCGATCGCCAGGTAGCGGGGCCGGGCCCGCTCGACCCACGGGCGCAGCGCGCCGGGCGGGACCCGCCCGGCCGCCAGGCCGAGCGCGTTCAGGGTCTCCAGCAGCGGGGCGAGCCCGAAGCGGCTGGCGGCGAGGTCCGCCGGGCCGACCTCGATCCGGTTCATGTTTCGTTCCTCCGCGAAACATTATCCCGGGACGGGGGCCGGGCCGCAGAGTCGCCCTCATGACCGCTTCCTCCCCCGCCTCCGTCCAGGACTCGTTCCGGTACCGGGACGTGTTCGCCGTCCCCGAGTTCCGGACGCTGTTCGCCCTGCAGACGCTGCTGGTGGGCGGCGACTCGGTCCGGATGCTGGCGCTGTCCGTCCAGGCGTTCGAGCGGACCGGCTCCACCGTCGCCGCCGCGCTGATCTTCGCGGCGGGCTTCCTCCCGTACGTGGTGGGCGGAGCGCTGCTGCTCTCGCTCGCGGACCGCGTCCCGGCGCGCCGCCTGCTCACCGCGTTCCACCTGCTGCGGCTCGCCGTCACGGCCGTCCTGGCGGTCGGCGAGCCGCCGGTGCCCGCGACGCTCGCGCTGCTCTTCGCGGTGGGGCTGCTCGCGCCGGTCGGCAGCGCGACCGTGCAGGCCAGGCTGCCCGCCCTGCTGCCCGGCGACGGGTACGTGCTCGGCCGCTCGCTGTTCACGATGACGAGCGCGGGCGCGCAGATCGCCGGGCAGGCGGCGGGCGGGCTGCTGCTCGCGGTGCTCGGCACGACCGGGACGCTCTGGCTCGCCACCGTGAGCGCCGGGCTGGCCGCCGTCCTCGCCCGGTTCCGGCTCCCGGACGTCCCGCCGCCCGCCCCCGAGGCGGCCGCCGGGACGGCGCGAGACCTGGCGGGTGAACCGGCTGCTGCTCCGCGACCGCGGCGTCCGCGGCCTGCTGCTGTGCGCCTGGCTGCCGATCTCGCTGTCGGTCGGGGCGGAGGGCATGACCGTCCCCTACGCGGCGGACGTCGGCAGCGCGCACGGGGCCGGGCTGCTGCTGTCCGCCGCCGCGGCCGGGATGTTCGCCGGGAACTTCGTCGTCGGCCGCCTGATCCGGCCGGACGTCCGGGAGCGGCTCACCCTCCCGCTCGCCGCGCTGACCGGGGCGCCGCTGCTGGCGTTCGTTCTCGCACCGGGCCTCGCGGCGGCCTGCGCGCTGATGGCGGCCGGGACGTTCGGGCTCGGCTACGAGCTGACCGTCCAGCGGCGGCTGGTGGACGCCGTCCCGGAGCGGGTCCGCGGGCAGGCGCTCGGCCTCTCCAACACCGGCCTGATGACGGGCCAGGCGGCGGGCATCGGCGCGGCCGGGGCGCTCGGCGAGGTCCTGGCCCCGTCGCACGTCATGGCGGTGTGCGGGGCGGCCACGCTGGCCGCCGTCCTCGCGCTGTGGCGGCACCTGCGCTGAGGGGCCCTCTTGGCCGTGGCGTGCCCGCCCGGGTCCCCGGAGGGACGGCGGGCACGCCACCGCACGCGGTTACCTCTCCCAGGGGAAGCTGTCGGCGAAGGCCGGTTTGAGGTCGTCCAGCCAGACCGCTTCGGGGTCGTACCGCGCGTAGAACGGCTTGCCGACCAGTTCGGCGTCGCGGCACTGGATGAAGTGCAGCGCGAACGCCTTCTCCCCGAACAGGTCGACGACGCCGTCCACGCAGACCTTGCCCGGCGTGGCCGACATGGACGGGCCCCGCACGGTCCGCGACAGGCCGGACACGTTCTTGTAGGCGTCCCGGTAGATCTCATAAGCGCGGGCGAGCGGGACGGCGAAGTAGTCCTGCGGCCCCGTGTCGCGCTCGACGAACATGTAGTACGGGACGAGCCCCATCCGGGTCTGGACGCGCCACATCGTCTCCCACGCCGCCGGATCGTCGTTGATCGTCCGGATCAGGGGGGCCTGGGTGCGGATGACCGCGCCGGTGTCGCGGATGCGGCGGCACGCCTCGGTCACCATGAGCGGCTCAAGCTCGCGCGGGTGGGTGAAGTGCGCCATGAACGCGAGGTTCTTGCCCGACTCGACGACCTGCTCGAACAGGCGGAGCATGTCGTCGGCGTCCGGGTCGGTGACGAACTTCTGCGGCCAGTAGGCGAGCGACTTCGTCCCGATCCGGATGGATTCGAGCTGCTCCAGGTCGAGCAGGGGCTCGACGTAGCGGCGCAGCACCGGCTCGCCCATGATCATGGCGTCGCCGCCGGTGAACAGGACGCTCGTCACCTCCGGGTGGGCGACCAGGTAGTCGCGCAGGGCGGTGACGTCGTCCCCGGCCATCTTGAGGTCGGCCTCGCCCACGAACTGGGCCCAGCGGAAGCAGTACGTGCAGTACGCGTGGCATGTCTGGCCCTGTTTCGGGAAGTACAGGACCGTCTCGTCGTACTTGTGCTGCATGCCGGGGATCTTGCCGTCGCCGAAGCTCGGCACGTTGAGTTCGAGCTGCCCCGCGGGATGCGGGTTCAGCCGCATCCGGACCGCGTGCGCGGCCGCCTCGACCTCCGCCTTCGGCGCCTCGCGGCGCAGCAGGTCGGACAGGTGCGCCACGTCGTCCGGCGGAAGCATGTCCTCCTGCGGGAAGACCAGCCGGTAGATGGGGTCGTCGGGCGCGGCGTCCCAGTCGATCAGCTCGTCGATGACGTAGGCGTTCGTCCGGAAGGGCAGGACGGTGGCCACCGCGCGGGTCGCGAGGCGCTGCGCGGGCGAGAGTCCCGCGCGAGCGGTGAGCTCGTCGAGGTGCTTCGCCGTGAAGGCACGGAACTTGCGCCCGGTGGATCGCACCGCGGGAGCCGCGTCGTTCACCAGTGTCACGTGTTGGTACTCCTTGCTGTCAACGGGGAGGCGGACCCCCGGTGCGGCGTCACGGACCGTGATCGGTACTGCGCAGTACACCCCCCATTCAACCCGTTGGGATGGGTTCATTACGAATTGATGCCCCCTACCCGGTGAGAACAAAGCCGGTCAGGGACGATCCCGGCAAATCGCCCCGACATCATCGTGGACGTCCCGCGGCCAGTACAACGACCGCGGGAGCCTGACTTCTCCACCCTCCGGCCGCGCGTTCGCCTCCGCGGGCGGCGATCCGTGCCTCCGCGACACCGGTGGCACGGCCCGACCAGCGGATACACGGGGAACCTTCACCCCGTGTCACCTGCTGACAAGATCTTGGGAAATACTGGGCGAGGGCGCGGCAAGGACAGGGCGGCGTGAGGGGGCTCGGTGAACTCCGACCAGCGTGACGGGCCGGGCGTCGTTCCCGCGCGGGTGATCGTCCTTGCCGCCGTCGCGGGCGTCAGCTACGCGACCTTCCTGCTGGAGAACCTCCTCAGCCCGAAGCTCGACTTCCTGAACGGCTACGTCAGCGAGCTCTCGGCCGTCGACCAGCCGTTCCACGCCGTCTACAGCGCGGGCGACCTCGTGACCGGCGTGCTGTCGATCCTCGTGGCGCTGGAGACCCTGCGCAGGCTGAGCCGCAGGCCCCTCGCCACCGCCGGATGGGCGTTCCTCGGCCTGTTCGGCGTGTGCGCCATCGGCGACGCCTCCTTCCCGCTCGACTGCGCGCCCAGCCTGGAGACGTGGTGCGCGCTGCGCGAGCGGTCCGGGCACGTGTCGTTCTCCCACGAGTTCCACTCCGTGACGAGCAGCGCCGTGATCGTGTGCGGGGTGGCCGCGCTGCTGCTGCTGTCGCTCGCCGCCCGCCGGTACGGGTGGTGGCCCGCGCTCGCCCGCTGGGGCTGGCTGCTCGCGCTGGCCGAGTCGGTGCTCGCCCTGGGCACGCTCGTCGCGATGTACATGGGGCAGTGGCTCGGGATCGTCCAGCGGGCGCAGATCAGCGTCCTGTGCCTGGGCCTCCTGGTGATCGCGTGGGCGCTGTACGCCGACTGGCGGGACACGGTCCGCGGCCGCCGGGCCGCCCCCGGCGTGATGGAGGAGGCGAGCCGGTGACGGAGATCGTGAGCGCCGGGGGCGAGCGGGTCCACGTCGTCGAGTCCGGGCCCGCGGACGGCGTCCCGCTGCTGCTCGGCTCCGGGCTCGGCGGCGCCTGGTTCGACTGGACGCCGTCCGTCGACCTGCTCCGATCCGAGTTCCGCGTGATCGTCCACGACCGTCCGGGGCTCGGGCTCAGCCCGGCCGCCGCCCGGCGTCCCACGCTGGACCGCGACGCCCGGATCATGGCGGCGCTGGCGGAGCGGGCCGGGCGGCCGGTGATCGTCCTCGCGCACTCGATGGCGGCGTTCGCGGCGGAGGCCCTCGCGCGGACGTCGCCGGAGCACGTCCTCGGCATGGTGCTGGTCGACCCGAGCTTCGAGCGCGCCCCGCGCGCCCCGCTCCCGCTGGGCGCCGCGCTGACGCCGGTCTGCGGCGCGGCGGGCGCCGTCCTCGACGCGACGCGGCTCGCCCGGGTCGCCGGGCCGTTCGGACGGCGGCTCGCCCTCCGCCACACGAGCCGCCGCGGGGAGGCCGTCCCGGACGGCGTCGTCCGCTCCGTCTACGGGCGCGGGACCGTCCTCGGCACCGTCCTCGCCGAGGAGGTCGCCTACCGGGAGATGGCGGTCGCGCTGGCCCGGCTGCGCTCACGGACGACGTTCCCGGCCATCCCGCTGGTCGTGCTGACCGCGCTCGCCGACGCGGGACGTCCCGCCAAGCAGCGCGAATGGGCCGAGGGCCACGAACGGCTCACGAAGCTGAGCCCGCTGGGCAGCCGCGTCGAACTCCCCGACGCCCGCCACATGATCGCCCTCGACCACCCCGACGTCATCGCGAAAGCGGTGGCCAGGGTCAGAGAGGAGGTGCCGTGACCGCAGCGAAGCGAGGATCACGGCACCTCCCACTCGGGAGTCTGGGGGTCGCTACCCAGAAAGGCAGGACGCCGTGACGGCGGTTCGGGTTGTCGCCTCGGTTCTGGTGCTCGCGTTGACGGTGTCGGGGTGCAAGGTCATGCAGCGGATCTCCGAGGGCGCGTATCGCAACGCCGTCAGCGACGGGGTCGTGGACGACCTGAAGGCGCAGGGCATCGAGCTGCGGAAGCGTCCCGAGTGCACGTCGCCCAAGCGGGAGACCGAGGCGATGGTCCGGGTGAACTGCACGGCGCGCACGCGGGCGGGCGAGCCGGTCGTCGTCAGCGGCGTCGCCTACGACGCCGACACCGACCGTCCGCGCGAGAGCTACGTCGTGACCATCGCCGGACGCGAGGTCCTCCGGCAGAACTGCCTGGGCATCGGCTGCGGATGACCGCACCGACGGCCGCACCGCTCGTCGCACCGCGGTTCTGGCAAGGAATCCGCATACGGAACGGAAAATGCAATCACGCTGCGCATACAACGCCGTACCCTCGGTGAGGTTGTCGACGTGGATATACGTCGCAAGGCCGTGGAGTTGAGCCGCCGGGTCGTCGGCGCGAACCGCAGGCGGGCCCTGATCCTGGGCTCGGCCGGGGTGCTCGTGCTCGCGCTGGTGGGCGGCGGTGTCGCGTTCCTGCTGGCGACCCGCGGGGAGCTGCAGTACAAGACGCAGTCGGCGCTGCGCAAGGCGCTGCCGGTGACGGCGGCGGCCGAGCTGGAGAAGCGCGGCGTGTCGCTGTCGTCCCCGCTGAAATGCAGGGACCTGCCGGGCTGGACGAAGTCGAAGCTGCGGGTGTCCTGCACGGGGACGACCTCGGACCAGAAGTCCGTCGAGGTCCTCGGCACCGGCGAGGAGAAGACGCACAAGAGCTACTACACGATCCTCGTGGACGGCCGTCCGGTCGTGGAGAACGCGCACTGCCTCGGCCCCGATTGCAAGGGCCGGCAGGGGTAGACAAGAGCGGGGTGATGATCGCCACTCCGGCCGGGCGCGGTCAAGACGGGTGAGAGAACGTCCTACGATGCGATGAGCTGCAACTATCGCAGCGTTTCCCTTTCACCCTCCTGGAGCGGCCATGACCGGCACCGGTGAGCCGTCGCGTCCCGCGGCGCCTCGCCGCGGGGCGCCGGTGCGGCCGCTGCCCGTCGCGGTGGACACGATGGGCGGCGACCACGCCCCCGAGGAGATCATCGCGGGCGCGATCGACGCGGTGGCCGAGCACGACGTCCGCGTGGTGCTCGTCGGGCAGGCCCCGCGGATCCGCCGCGAGCTGGACCGGCACGGCGCCATCGGCAAGATCCCGATCGTGCACGCCGAGGAGGCCCTCGACATGGGCGAGGGCGCGCTCGCGAGCTGGCGCAAGCCTCGCTCGTCCATCGCGATCGCGTGCCATCTGATCAGGCAGGGCCGGGCGTCGGCGCTCGTGTCGGCGGGCAGCACCGCCGGGGTCGTCGCGACGTCCCGGCTCCGGTTGAAGGGCCAGCAGGGCGTGCTGCGCCCGGCGATCGCGGTGACGCTGCCGACCCGTCCGCGGCCCACGATCCTGCTGGACGCGGGCGCCACCGCCGACGTCAAGCCGGAGGGGCTCGTCCAGTTCGCGGCGCTCGGCACCGCGTACGCGCAGATCCTGCTGGGGCTGGAGCGTCCGACGGTCGGGCTGCTCAACATCGGCGCCGAGCCCGGCAAGGGCGACAAGGTCGCCAAGCGGGCGCACGAGCTGCTCGCGGGCGGCGGCCACGGCCTGGAGTTCGCCGGGAACGTCGAGGGCCACGACCTGCTCGCCGGCAAGGTGGACGTGATCGTCGCGGACGGCTTCACCGGCAACGTCGCGCTGAAGACCATGGAGGGCACGATCCGGACCGCGTTCGCCGAGGTCCGGGACGCGATGACGGCCGGGCCCGCCGCCCGGATGGGCGCGCTGCTCCAGCGCCGCCGCCTCCAGGACCTGCGCGACCGCCTCGACCCCGACACCTACGGCGGCGGCGTCCTGCTCGGCCTGAACGGGACGGTCGTCATCGCGCACGGCGCGTCGAGGGCCCGCGCGATCACGTCCGCGTGCGAGCTGGCGCACCGGCTCGCCGCCGGGCGGATCGTCGAGCGGATCCGCGAGCAGGTCGCGCTGACCCGGACGTCCAGGTTCGGCCGCTGGACGCACGGCGAGCGCGACGGCACGGACGGCCGGCCCGCCGAGCCCGGGGACCGTCCGGCCGAGCCCGCACCGCCCGCCGACCAGCCCGAACCCGACCGCGGCGAGCCGCCCGCCGCGCCCTGACCGGGTCGCGAAACCTGGTTCGGCGGGCGGCGGGACGCCGATAGCCTTGGGACATGCCCGATCCGCAACTCGTGCTCGCCGCCCGGGTCCAGGCCGCGCTCAGCGCCGCCTTCGGACCGTCGTACGCGGACGCCGACCCGGTCATCCGGCCGTCGTCGTTCGCCGACCTCCAGGCCAACGTGGCGCTGCCGCTGGCCAAGAAGCTGGGCCGCAAGCCGCGAGACGTCGCCGACGAGATCGTCGCGCACCTCGACACCGCCGACGTCGTGGCGGACGTCCAGGTCAGCGGGCCGGGCTTCATCAACCTGACGCTCAGCGACGACTGGATCGCCGCCGCCGCGCAGCGCGCCCTCGACGACGAGCGGCTCGACGTCCCGCTCGTCGACAAGCCGCAGAAGGTCGTCGTCGAGTACTCCTCGCCCAACGTGGCGAAGGAGATGCACGTCGGCCACCTGCGGACCACGATCGTCGGCGACGCGCTCGCCCGGATCCTCGGCTTCCTCGGCCACGAGGTGATCCGCGACAACCACGTCGGCGACTGGGGCACCCCGTTCGGCATGCTCATCGAGCACCTGCTCGACCTCGGCGAGGACGCCGCCGCGCGGGGCGACTCGTCCGTCAGCGACCTGACCGAGTTCTACCAGGCGGCGCGGCGCAAGTTCGACTCCGACGAGGCGTTCGCCGACCGGTCGCGGCGGCGGGTCGTCGCGCTCCAGGCGGGCGACGCCGAGACGCTGCGGCTCTGGAACGTCCTCGTGGACGTGTCCAAGCGGTACTTCAACGCCGTCTACGGGCAGCTCGGCGTCACGCTGTCCGACGCCGACATCAGGGGCGAGAGCTTCTACAACGACCTGCTCGAACCGACCGTCCGGGAGCTGGAGGAGAAGGGCATCGCGGTCGTCAGCGAGGGCGCGCTGTGCGCGTTCCCGCCCGGCTTCACCGGCCGCGAGGGCGAGCCCCTCCCGGTGATCATCCGGAAGAGCGACGGCGGCTACAACTACTCCACCACCGACCTCGCCACGATCCGGTACCGGGTCGACACCGAGCACGTCGACCGGATGATCTACGTCGTCGGCACGACGCAGGCGCTGCACTTCCAGATGGTGTTCGCGGTCGCGCGGATGGCGGGCTGGCTGAACGACGACGTCCGGGCCGAGCACGCGCAGATCGGGAACGTCCTCGGCACCGACGGCAAGCTCCTGCGGACCCGGGCGGGCGGCACCGTCAAGCTCTCCGAGCTGCTGGACGAGGCCGTCGAGCGGGCGGGCGCCGTGTTCGACGAGATCCAGCACGACCAGCCGTACGACGACGCGACGCGAGCCGCGATCGTCCGGGACGTGGCGATGGGCGCGGTCAAGTACGCCGACCTGTCCGTCGCCCGCGACAGCGAGTACGTCTTCGACCTCGACCGGATGATCTCGTTCCACGGCAAGACCGGCCCGTACCTCCAGTACGCCGTGGCGCGGATCCGGTCGATCTTCCGCAAGGGCGGGCTCACGCCGGAGCAGGCGTCCGGGCCGATCGTCCTCGGCCACCCGGCCGAGCGGGCGCTGGCGCTGGAGCTGCTCGGCTTCGGCGCGGTCGTCCAGCAGGCGGGCGAGACCACCGAGCCGCACCGGCTCGCGACCTACATCTACGCGGTCGCCGACGCCTACACGACGTTCCACGAGAACTGCCCGGTCCTGAAGGCCCCGGACGAGGAGACGAAGGCGTCCCGCCTGGCCCTCTGCGCCGCCACCCTCCGCACCCTCGTGACCGGCCTCGACCTCCTCGGCGTCCCCACCCCGGAACGCATGTAAGGCTCAGGTCGCGAACACCGCTCCTCGTTCGCGGGCCACTTGCTCGCGGACGGCGGGGACGATCTCCAGGGCGAAGACCGGGAGGTGCTCCGGGTCGCCGCCGTAGAGGAACGAGTCGACGCGGTGGCCGATGGCCAGCTCGGTCAGCTCGTAGATCCACTGGCGCGGCGGGCCGTGCAGGAAGCCGCGGGAGTCGCCGCCCTCGATCGCGCCCTCCAGGACGTAGACGCGCCTGAGCTCGCCGGGGTCGCGGCCGACGGCGGCGGCGGCCTGGTCGAGGTGGCGCTGCCCGTCCGCGAGGCGTTTCGGCGGGACGAGCGACGACGGCGCGATCCAGCCGTCCGCGACCCGGCCCGCGAGGTCCAGGCCGCGCGGCCCGGTCACGCCGAGCCACACGCCGATCTGGTGCGCGGGCGGCGGGCCCGGCTGCGCCGCGGCGAACCGGTAGTGCTCGCCGCCGAACCGGAGCCCGTTCTGCCCGCTCCAGTGCAGCCGGATGACCTGCACGGCCTCCTCCAGCGCACGGCGTGCCGCCGCCGCGCCGAGCCGCGCCCCGCCGTAGGCGTCGACGCCGTCCGGCGCCCGGCCCGCGCCGAGGCCGAGCTCGACCCGGCCGCCGCTCAGCAGGTCGAGCGTCGCGACGGTCTTCGCCAGCACGGCGGGCGGCCGCAGCGGCAGGCACGCCACGGCGGGCAGCACCCGGATCCGGGACGTGGCCGCCAGCGCGGTCGCCATCAGCGCGAGCGCGTCGGCGGTACCGCGCCGGTACGGCTCGTCGCGGACGCCGAGCAGGTCGAGCCCGTACCGGTCCGCGTCCTGCGCGATGCGGACCAGCGGGACGGACGCGTCCGGCGCGAGCGACACGCCGAACCGCAGCGTGGCGCGCGCGGCCCGGCCGCCCGGCCGCGGGCGAGCTGTCTCCGCCGTCACTGCAGGTAGCCTTCGACCTCGTCCGGCGGCCTGACGTCCGCGTCGCCCGGGTCCTCGCCGGCCTCCAGCCGGGCCCGGCGGCGGCGGAGCAGGTCCCAGCACTGGTCGAGCGCGACCTCCAGCCGCTCCAGCCGCCGGTGCTCCTCCTCACGGCCGAGCTCGTCGCGCTGGTAGCGCTCGCGGAGCAGCTGCTCCTCGCCGACGTAGTCGCTGATGCGGGCCAGGATGTCCTTCTCGTCCACGGCCTGCGGCGTTCAGCGTCCGCGGCCGGAGTCGGTGAGCCCGCTGAGGAACCCGCCGTCCGTCCGCGTGGAGTGCTGGAGCCCGTTCTTCGACTCGCCCATCGCCGGGGCCGCCGACGCCGCGGCCGAGCGCGCCGCGTCGACCGCGCGGCGCGCGGGCGACTTGCGGGCGGCCGTGGTCCGGCTCGTCGTCGTCCGGGTCGTCGTCCGGGCCGTGCCGGATCTGGCCGACCCCTTCGACGTGCTGGACCTGGTGGACGCCGTCGTCCTGGACGAGGCCGGCTTGCGGGCCGCGCTCGTCCGCGACTTCGGCGCCGTCGTCGACTTCTTCGCCGTGCTCGACGACGACTTCGACGCGGGCTTGCGGGCCGTGGACGTCCGGGCCGACGTGGTCGACCGCGAACGGCTCGACGCGGCGGCCGTCCTGCGGGTCGTCCCGGAGCGGGACGCGGTGCTCTTGCGCGCCGTCGTGCCCCCGTTCGCGGACGACTTCGCGGTCTTGGTAATGACCTTCGCGGCCGCGTCCATCGCCTTCGCGGCGTCGGTCATCGCCTTCGTCGCGCTGGTCATGGCCTTGGTCATCGCCGTCATGGCCTTGGCCGACGAGGACGCCTTGGTCGCCACCGACTTCATCTGCGTCGCGGCGGTCTTGGCCTGGCTCGCGGCCTTGGTCACCCGGCTGGCGGCGGCGGTCGACGTCCGGCTGGACGCCGCCGACGTGCGCCGGGCCGTGGTCCCGGTGGAACGGCTGGTCGACGACGACCGCGCGGCCGACGTGCGCTTCGCCGCCGGCTTGCGGGCCGTCGTGGACTTGCTGGTCGATGATGTGCTCTTCGTCGTACGCCCGGCCGTACCTCGGCTCGGCGTCGTACGCGATGCGGTCTTGGTAGGCACTGATCTCCCCCCAGTGATGATCAGTTACGGGGAGTTCTATTCCACGCTTTGTGACCCTTTACACACGTGCCGTGATTTCAGATCAGGCGCCCACCGGATGCCAGACGGTCTTGGTCTCCAGGAACGCCGTCATGCGTGCGGTTCCGGGATCGTCCGTCCACGCGTCTTTTCCGGGACGGAGGACGCGCTTCAGGTTCCCGGCGGCCTCCTCCTCCAGCCCCCGGACGTGCTCGGCGGCGACTCCGGTCAGGTCGACGCCGTTCACGTCCATGTGGGACGCGAGCCACGGCGCGATCTCGACGCGCCGCCCGGTGAGCAGGTTCACCACCCCGCCGGGCAGGTCGGACGTCGCCAGCACCTCGGCCAGCGTGATCGCGGGCAGCGGCGCGGGCTCGGACGCGACCGCCACGCACGTGTTCCCCGACACGATCACGGGCGCGACCACGGACACCAGCCCGAGCAGCGGCGAGTCGGGCGCGACGACGGCGACGACCCCGGCCGGTTCGGGCGTCGAGAAGTTGAAGAAGGGCCCGGACACCGGGTTCGACGCGCCCGCCACGGCGGACAGCTTGTCGGCCCATCCGGCGTACCAGACCCAGCGGTCGACGGCGGCGTCCACCTCGGCGGCGGCGGCCTGCTTGGACGCCCCGGCGCGGCGCAGCTCGTCCGCGAACTGGTCGCGGCGCCCCTCCAGCATCTCGGCGACGCGGTAGAGGATCTGGCCCCGGTTGTAGGCGGTGCGCCCGGACCAGCCGCCGAACGCCTTGCGGGCGGCGGACACGGCGTCGCGCGCGTCCTTGCGGGACGCCTGCGAGGCGTTGGCGACGAACCGTCCCTTGGCGTCGTGCACGGGATAGGACCTGCCGGACTCGGATCGGGGGAACGCGCCGCCGATGAACAGCTTGTACGTCTTGCGCACGGCCAGCCGGTCAGACATTCAGGTACCCCTCCAGGCCGTGGCGTCCGCCCTCGCGGCCGAACCCCGATTCCTTGTAGCCGCCGAACGGGGAGGCCGGGTCGAACTTGTTGAACGTGTTGGCCCAGACGACCCCGGCGCGGAGGCGCTGGGCCGTCCAGAGGATCTGCGAGCCCTTCTCCGTCCAGATCCCGGCGGACAGCCCGTACGGGGTGTTGTTGGCCTTGGTGACGGCCTCGTCCGGCGTCCGGAACGTCAGCACCGAAAGGACGGGCCCGAAGATCTCCTCCCGCGCGATCCGGTGCGACTGCGCCACCCCGGTGAACACGGTCGGCGCGAACCAGAACCCCTGCGCGGGCAGCTCGCACGGCGGCGACCAGGCGGTCGCGCCCTCCGCCTCGCCCGCCGCCGACAGCTCGCGGATCCTGGCGAGCTGCGCCGCCGAGTTGATGGCCCCGACGTCGGTGTTCTTGTCCAGCGGGTCGCCGACGCGGAGCGTCGCCATGCGCGCCTTGAGCCGCTCCAGGACCTCCTCGGCCACCGACTCCTGGACGAGCAGCCGCGACCCGGCGCAGCACACGTGCCCCTGGTTGAAGAAGATCCCGTTGACGATGCCCTCGACGGCCTGGTCGAGCGCGGCGTCCTCGTAGACGATGTTGGCGGCCTTGCCGCCGAGCTCCAGGGTGAGCTTCTTGTCCGTCCCGGCCAGGACGCGGGCGATCTGCCGTCCGACCTCGGTGGAGCCGGTGAAGGCGACCTTGTCGATCCCGTCGTGGGCGACGAGCGCGCGGCCCGTCTCCCCCGCGCCGGTGACGATGTTGACGACGCCCGGCGGCAGCTCGGCCTGGCGGCAGATGTCGGCGAACAGCAGCGCGGTCAGCGGCGTCGTCTCGGCGGGCTTGAGCACGACGGTGTTCCCGCAGGCCAGCGCGGGCGCGATCTTCCAGGCGAGCATGAGCAGCGGGAAGTTCCACGGGATGACCTGGCCCGCGACGCCGACCGGCTTCGGGTCGGGCCCGAACCCGGCGTAGGGGAGCTTGTCGGCCCAGCCCGCGTAGTAGAAGAACCAGGCGGCCACCAGGGGCACGTCCACGTCGCGCGACTCGCGGATCGGCTTGCCGTTGTCGATCGACTCCAGCACCGCCAGTTCCCTGGCCCGCTCCTGGACGATCCGCGCGATCCGGTACAGGTACTTGGCGCGTTCCCGTCCGGGCATGGGGCCCCAGACCTTCTCGTACGCCTTCCGCGCCGCCGCGACCGCCCGATCGACATCGGACTCGTCGGCGCACGCGATGTCGGCGAGGACGCTCTCATCGGCCGGATTCACCGACTTGAACGGCTCGCCGTGCCCGTCCGCGAACTCCCCGTCGATGAACAGCCCGTAGGAGCCGCGGATGTCGACGATCGCCCGCGACTCGGGCGCCGGCGCGTACTCGAAAACCATGATCAGTCCAACGTGAAGTAGTCGGGACCGGAATAGACGCCCGTCGCGAGCTTGCGGCGCTGCATCAGCAGGTCGTTCAGCAGGCTGGACGCGCCGAGCCTGAACCATTCGGGCGACAGCCAGTCCGGCCCGGCGGTCTCGTTCACGAGCACCAGATACCGGATGGCGTCCTTGGTCGTCCGGATCCCGCCCGCGGGCTTGACGCCCACCTGCCGCCCGGTGGCGGCCCGATAGTCGCGGACGGCCTCCAGCATCACGAGCGTCACCGGCGGCGTCGCGGCGGGCGACACCTTCCCGGTCGAGGTCTTGATGAAGTCGGCCCCGGCCCGCATCGCGAGCCACGACGCCCGCCGGACGTTGTCCAGCGTGACCAGCTCGCCCGTTTCCAGGATCACCTTCAGGTGCGCCCCGCCGCACGCCTCCTTGACCGCCGTGATCTCGTCGAACACCTTCGAGTAGTCGCCCGCGAGGAACGCGCCCCGATCGATCACCATGTCGATCTCCGCCGCCCCGGCCGCGACCGCCGCCCGCGTGTCGGCGAGCTTGGCCTCCAGCGGCGCCCGCCCGGACGGGAACGCGGTCGCGACGCTCGCCACCTTGACGTCCGTCCCGGCGAGGGAGCGCACGGCGACGTCCACCATGTCCGAGTACACGCACACCGCCGCCACCCGGGGAACCGCCGCGTCCGCCGGATCGGGATGCGCGGCCTTGGCGCACAGCGCCCGCACCTTGCCCGCCGTGTCCGCCCCCTCAAGGGTGGTGAGGTCCACCATCGAGATGGCGAGGTCGATCGCCTCGGCCTTCGCCGTCGTCTTGACGGACCGGGTCGCGAGCCGCGCGGCCCGCTCCTCGGCCCCCACCTGGTCCACCCCGGGCAGCCCGCGCAGAAACGCGCGCAACTCGGCGGCGCCGTTCAGAGTCTCCGTTGACACTCCCCCAGCATCGCCGAACCCCACCCCCGACACAAAACGGTCACCTAACGGGAGGTCAGAGGGAGAGGGCTCGTTGGAGGCGGTTGGCGGTCGCGCGGAGTAGGTGTACCGATTTCTCGATCGTGGGGAGGCGGCGCGGGGGGCAGGAGACCGCCAGGGCGCCTACGGCGGTGCCCGTCGCGTCGGTGACCGGGACGGCGGCGCAGCCCGTGCCTAAGGCGTACTCCTCGCGGTCCACCACCAGGCCGTTCGCCGTTTCGAGGGAGCGGAACAGGCGGCCCGGTTCGGTGATCGTGTTCGGGGTGAGGTCGACCAGCGGGTGCCGGGACAGGTAGTCGCGGCGGCGGTCGTCGTCGAGCTGGCCGAGGACGCATTTGCCGACGGCGGTGGCGTGCGCGGCGTCCTGGAAGCCGACCCACTGGTCGACGCGCGGGGAGCGCGGGCCGTCGACGACGTCGATGAGGCGGATCTCGTCGTCCACGTGCATGCCGAAGTAGGCGGCGGCGCCCAGCTCGTCGCGCAGCGCGCTGAGCGTCGGGCGGACACGGGCGAGGAGCTGCTGCGCCCGGCTCCGCCCGTGCAGGGTGTCGACGCGGTCGCCGAGCACCCAGACGCCGTCCGACAGCCGGGTCGCGTAGCCCTCGTGGGCGAGGGTGCGCAGCAGGTGGTAGGTGGTGGCGAGGGGCAGCCGCGCCTCGCGCGCGAGCTGCTTGGCGGGGGCGCCGCTCGGATGCGCGGCGACGGCCTCCATGAGTCGCAGAGCACGCTGCACCGAGGCGATGAGAGTGGGCTTGCGTGGCTCTTCCATCACGCAATGCGAACCCCTCTGACCTGGCTGGGTCAAGGTCTTTGGGTGACAGTCCAGCCCGTTGGATCACCTCTGCTGTCCGGACGGGCAGTGTTTCCCGGTCCGACCACGGGAAACAGCCCTGCCATGCACGCAGACACCGAGCGCGGCCACGTCGACGAGCGGACGGCCCGGAAGGTCGCCGAGGAGGCGCGGGAGACCGAATGGCGGCTCCCGAGCTTCGGCAAGCAGCTCTTCCTCGGCGACTTCCGCCTCGATCTCGTCCATCCGCATCCCCGCCCCTCGGACGAGGCGCGGCGCAGGGGCGAGGAGTTCCTCGCGCGGCTCACCGAGTTCTGCGCCTCCAAGATCGACCCGGCGGTGATCGAGCGGGAGTCGCGCATCCCGGACGAGGTCGTCATCGGCCTGCGCGATCTCGGCGCGCTCGGCATGAAGATCCCGGAGCGGCACGGCGGGCTCGGCCTCGGCCAGCTCTACTACGGCCGCGCGCTGATGGTCGTCGGGTCGGTGAGCCCGGCGCTCGCCGCGCTGCTGTCGGCGCACCAGTCGATCGGCGTCCCGCAGCCGGTCAAGCTGTTCGGCACGCCCGAGCAGCAGGACGAGTGGCTGCCGCGCTGCGCCCGCGAGGTCAGCGCGTTCCTGCTCACCGAGCCGGACGTCGGCTCCGACCCGGCCCGGCTGCGCGCCACCGCCGTCCCGGACGGCGACGACTACGTCCTCAACGGCGTCAAGCTGTGGACGACGAACGGCGTCGTCGCCGACCTCGTCGTCGTGATGGCGCGCGTCCCGACGTCGGACGGCCACCGGGGCGGCATCTCCGCCTTCGTCGTCGACATGGCGACGCCCGGCATCACCGTCGAGAACCGCAACGCCTTCATGGGGCTGCGCGGCATCGAGAACGGCGTGACGCGGTTCCACGACGTCCGCGTCCCGAAGGCGAACCTGATCGGCAAGGAGGGCGCGGGCCTGAAGATCGCGCTCACCACCCTGAACACCGGACGGCTCTCGCTGCCCGCCGGCTGCGCGGCGGCCGGCAAGTGGGCCACCAAGATCGCGCGGGAGTGGTCGCGGGAGCGGGTGCAGTGGGGACGCCCGGTCGGCGAGCACGAGGCCGTGTCCCGCAAGATCGCGTTCATCGCCGCGACCACGTACGCGATGGAGGCGATGCACGACCTGTCCGCCCAGCTCTCGGACGCCGGGCGCGGCGACATCCGGATCGAGGCCGCGCTCGCGAAGCTGTGGTCGTCGGAGATGGCCTACCGCGCGGCGGACGAGCTGGTCCAGATCCGCGGCGGGCGCGGCTACGAGACGGCCGAGTCGCTCGTGGCGCGCGGCGAGCGCGGCGTCCCGGTCGAGCAGCTGGTGCGCGACCTGCGGATCAACCGGATCTTCGAGGGTTCCACCGAGATCATGCACCTGCTGATCGCCCGGGAGGCGGTGGACGCGCACCTCGCCGCGGCGGGCGGCGTCATCGACCCGGACGCGTCCGCCGGGCAGAAGGCGCGGGCGGCGGCGAAGGCGGGCGGGTTCTACGCGCGCTGGCTGCCGACGCTCGTCACCGGGGCCGGGCAGCGGCCGAACTCCTACGCCGAGTTCGGGCCGCTCGCGCGGCACCTGCGGTACGTGGAGCGCGCGTCCCGCAAGCTCGCCCGGTCGATCTTCTACGCGGCCGGACGCTGGCAGGGCCGCCTCGAATACAAGCAGGGCTTCCTCGGACGGATGGTCGACATCGGCGCCGAGCTGTTCGCGATGAGCGCGGTGTGCGTCCGCGCCCACGCCGAAGCCGACGGCGGCGGGCTCGGGATGGACGGCGCGGCGCCGGGGCCCTCCGCTCTGAAGCTCGCGGACGTGTTCTGCCGGCAGGCGCGCGTCCGCGTCGAGGAGCTGTTCGAGGGGCTGTGGCGGAACACGGACGCGCTGGACGTGAAGCTCGCGCGGGCCGTCCTCGACGGTGAGTTCACCTGGGTGGAGCAGGGCGTCCTCGACCCGTCCATCCCCGGGCCGTGGATCGCTCCAAGCGATCCGGGGCCGAGCGAGAGGGACGACGTGCACCGCATTATCGGATGACCCGTATCAGGCGCGCCGCCGTCCAACCCGGACGACGGAGATCAAGGCGACTGTAGACTGAGCGGCCTTCGCGCCAGAGATCGGACCGGTTCAAGCGGATCAGGTCAGCGATCCGGCGAAAAAGAAGCCAACGCCCACGCACCCAGCGAGCGGGAAGTATGCAGTCATCTGGTCAGAAGAAGTCCATCGCAGGCACTCTCCTCAACCTCGTCGGCAGCCGCCAGAAACGGCCCGCGCCGGGGCCCGCCCCGGACGGGGACGTCGTCCAGCCCGCCGCGGGTGAGGGGGCCCTGGAGAACCATCTCGGCGGGGACGAGGCCCGCAACTACCGCAAGTACGAGTACGACACGGTCGCGCCGCACGTCGGCCGGTCGATGCTGGAGGTCGGGTCGGGGCTCGGGCACTTCTCCGAGCAGTTCGCCGGACGGCTCGACTACCTCGTCGTCAGCGACAACGACCCGTACTGCGTCGGCGAGCTGCGCAAGCGCCACGACGGCAACGAGGACGTCGAGGTCATCGACCTCGCCCTGCCCGCCGAGATCAAGATCCGGCGCAAGGTCGACACCGTCGTGATGATGAACGTCCTGGAGCACATCAAGGACGACGTCCAGGCGCTGCGCGACCTCGCCGCCGTCACCGAGCCGGGCGGCCGGATCGTCATCTGGGTCCCCGGCTACATGCAGCTCTACGGCGACTTCGACCGGAAGGTCGGGCACGTCACCCGGTACACGCCCGCGACGCTGGAGGCGTCCGTCCGGGAGGCGGGGCTCGTCCCGGAGGTGCTGAAGCCGATCAACTTCCTCGGCGGGATCGCCTGGTGGTTCGCGGTCCGCCGCGGCGGGGCGGGCTACCCCGACCCGAAGCTCGTCAAGATCTACGACCGGACGGTGGTGCCGCTGACGCGCGGCATCGAGCGGTTCGTCCGCCCGCCGTTCGGCCAGACCGTCTTCTGCGTGGCCCGCGTGCCGCGCTGACCTCACCCAGGCTTACTGCGCCTCGCGGGTCTCCTGGACGCCGCGGAGGCCGTCTCCCAGCCGAATCTTCGGGCGACGGGAACGGGTCACGAAACACAGCCCGTTCCCGTCGTCTTTTTTCGTCCGCCCCGATCGGTATGTCGACCGATGCCCGGAGGGCCTCCGACCTGGAGACTGGGCAGTGGCCGGAACGGTCCCCGGGTCGCCTCTCCGGGCGGAGAAGCACCGCCTGCTTCCGCGGGCCGCGGCCGCGACGGCCGGCCACGTTGGTTCCCGTGTGGTCCGACGGTTCGGCGGCGGGGATCCTGGGAGGGGAGATCCCCGCCTCCGGATCAGACCCGCCTCAGGCCCGCGCCCGGTCAGGCGCGCATCTGGTCGGCCCGCATCCGGCGCCCGTTCGCCGCGGCGGCGCCCCGCCCATGGCCGTTCCCGTTCCCCGTCCCGGCGCCGTCCCCGATGCCCATGCCAGCGCCGGTCGCAGTGCCGGTCGCGGGGCCGTTGCCGTCGCCGGGGCCGAACAGGCCGAGGCGGTGGGCGGTGGCGGCGGCCTCGCCGCGGCTCGTCACGTCCAGCTTGCCGAGGATGTTCGAGACGTGGACGCTCACCGTCTTCACCGAGATGAACAGCGCCCCGGCGATGTCGCGGTTGCTGCGCCCCTGCGCGACGAGGCGGAGCACCTCGTACTCGCGCGGCGTCAGGCCGAGCGGCGCGGACGGGTCGCCGCGCCGCGACGTCCGGGTGCGGCGCAGCAGGTCGGCGCACAGCTCGCCGAGCGGGACGGCGCCGAGCCCGGCGGCCAGCTCCGCCGCCGTCTCCAGCCGGACGGTCGCCGCGTCGTGGTCGCCGCCCGCGGCGGCGGCCTCCGCCGCGCGGAACAGCGCGCGGGCCCGGTGGTAGGGGTTGCCGAGCGCCTCGAAGGCGGCGGCGGCCGCGTCCCAGGCGGCGAGGTCGAGGACGCCGCGGACGCGGGCCACCTCGGCGGCGAACATGAGCTGGTGCGCCCGCTGGAGCGGGCCGCAGACGGCGAGCCCGGCCGCGCGCTCCTCCACCCGGCGCAGGTCGTCGTCGGCGGCGGCGCCGAGGTCGGCGCAGGCCGCCGCGGCGGCGATCAGCGTCGGCCAGGCGTAGCGGGCGTCGTCCGGCAGGCCGGAGTGGTCGAGGACGGGACGCACCGCGTCCAGCGCGGCGCGGGCGTCGCCCTCGGCGAGCAGGATGTTCGCCTCCAGCCAGAGAGTGGTGAAGTAGTCCTGCGTCTTCATCCACTTCATCTTGAGGTTCATGATCTCGCGGGACAGGACGAGCCGGGCCCGCGCCGTCCCGATGTCGCCGCGCGCCAGCGTCACCCACCCGGACAGGACGAGCAGCGACGTCCGCGTGGTGACGGCGGGGTCCTGCTCCATGGCGTGGTTGAGGACGGCGAGCGCCTCGTCCCACCGGCCGAGCGACACGAGCGGCTCGGCCTGGTTGATGGACAGGAAGGTGCCCTGCGTCCGCTCGACCCCGTACTCCCGGGCCAGCTCCTTGCCGCGCGCGGCGATGGCGGCGGCCTCCTCGTGCCGTCCCGCGCCCTCCAGGAAGTGCGACTTGATCACGTAGTAGCGGAGCAGCACCCGGTGCGTCCCGGCGTTCTCCGCGGACTCCTCCAGCTCCAGCAGCCCGGTGTCGGACTCGTAGTCGATGTCGGCGCAGAACCGGGTGATCAGCGCCTCGGCGATGGTGACGGGGTCGCCGAGCGCGCGGGCGATGGAGAGCGCCTCCTCCGCCGTCTGGCGGGCCTTGGCGATGTCGGTGGTGATGCGGACGTAGTTCCCGAGCGTCGACAGGGCGCGGGCGCGCAGGGCGCTCGGCGGGTCGACGGGCAGCGCGTCCACGGCGGCGCTGAGGTCTTCGACGAAGCCGGGACGCGCCATCTGGTAGCGCATCCGGCCGCGCAGTTCCAGCAGCCCGGCGCGCAGCTCGGGCTCGTCGCCGCGGGACTCCAGCTCGCGGAGCGCGGCGTTGACGAGCTTGATCCCGCGGTCGAACTCGCCCGCCTGGTCGGCGGCGGTCGCGGCGTCCTGGAGGACCTTGATCTGGTCGGCGCCGATGCGCTCGACGGCGTCGGGGACCTGGTCCCACAGGCTGAGGACGCGGGACAGCATGGTCAGGCACTCGGCGTAGGCGAGCGACTTGCGGGCCTCGGCGGCGGCCCGCCAGGACGCGACCAGCGCCCACGTGCTGTTGTGGGCCCGTTCCCAGTGGAAGCTCAGCTCGACCCAGAGGCGTCCGGGCGGGACGAGGCCCGGGTCCTTCTCCATGGCCTCGGCGTAGCGCTTGTGCAGCCGCGTGTACTCGCCGGGCAGCAGGTCGTCGCTGACGGCCTCGCGGATCAGGGCGTGCCGGAAGGCGTAGCCGTCGCCGTCCACCACCAGGACGTTCGCGGCCACGGCCGGACGCAGCGCGCGGGTCAGCTCGGCGTCGTCCAGCCCGGTGACGGCGGTGAGCAGGGCGTGGTCGATGCGGGTGCCGCCGCCGCTCGCGTCGCGCAGCACCTCCTGCGTCTCCTCGGGCAGCCGCTGGACGCCCGCGAGCAACAGGTCGCGCAGCGACTCGGGCAGCAGGCACGGCATCGTGCCGTCGTCGTCGAGCAGGGCCTCGATGAACAGCGGGTTGCCCTCGCTGCGGGCGGTGACGCGGTCGACGAGCCCGGCGGGCGGGGTGTCGCCGAGGAGCTGGGTGACGAGGGACGCGATGTCGGAGCGGGACAGCCGTCCGATCTCCATCCGGCGGACGCGCTCGGCCCGCTCCAGCCCGGCGAGCAGCGGGCGCAGCGGATGGGCGCGGTGCAGCTCGTCCGAGCGGAACGTCACGACGATCAGGACGGGCGCGTCGGCGACGTTGCGGATCAGGAAGGACAGCAGGTCGCGGGTGGAGCGGTCGGCCCAGTGGGCGTCCTCGATGACGAGCATGACCGGGCCGCTCTCGGCGAGCCGCTCCAGCAGGGTGAGCATGACCTCGAAGAGGCGGGCGCGCTCCTCGTCGGAGGCGGCGTCGGACTCCGGCTCGCCGAACTCGGGCAGCAGCCGGGCGAGGCAGCTCGTGTCGCCGCGCGGGACGAGCCCGGCGATCCCGTCGATGCCGACGTCCCGGACGAGGCCGCGCAGCACGGTCGTGAACGGCGCGAACGGCAGTCCGTTGGAGCCGAGCTCCAGGCAGCCGCCGCTGAGGACGCGGGCGCGGCGGCCGTCCACGGCGGCGGCGAACTCGCGGATCAGACGCGTCTTGCCGAGCCCGGCCTCACCGCCGACGAGCACGGCCCCGGGCGCGGCGGCGAGGGCGTCGTCCAACCGCGCCCACTCGACCGATCTGCCGACGAGGATGGGACTCATCGCGTGTGCGCTCACGCAACAAGCATGCCAAACGGATCGGACATTCCCACCTGAATATCACTTCGTGAGATGGCGCCGAAGACATGTACGGCACGTGAGCGCGGGGCCGGATCGCGTGGGCGCCGGGGCCCGGTGCCTGGCGGGAACGCGGGCTCAGAGGCTCAGGCAGTGGACGGGAGCCGTGACCAGAGGCACCAGGTTCGCGCTCCCGGTGTTCGACGCCGAGGAGAGCGTGCAGTTGATCACGCTGGCGGGGTCGGGCTTGGCGGCGGCGGGCCCGGCGCTGGCGGGCAGGGCCAGCGCGGCGACGGCGGCCGTGGCCAGCGCGGCCACGGTGACGCAGCGGGTGAGAGCACTCATGCGACTACCTCGCTTACTCAGAGTCATTGAATTGACACGAAGAGTAGCAGCGCGGAGGCGGAGAGCACGGGCTTCATGATCGGCGGGTCGTCGCCGGGAGGGGTCTGTGGTGGCCGTGGGTCCCCCGACGTCCACGGCCACCGAACAGTCAGACGTCCACACCCCCCGGAGAGTTCGCGTTTCCCGTATACGATTTCTCGTCCCCTGGTCAGCCGCCGTCGACGTCGGCGCGGGAAACCACGTCAGCGGACATCGGCACCCGCGTTCACGCCGGTCGCCTTCGACGCCGTCGCCCTGCGGGCCTACTTGGCCGACGGACGGCCCGCGACGAGGTCGCTCAGCCTGTCCCCGAGCCGCTGGAGGGGCTGCCGGTAGCGGCGTTCCCGCACCTCGGCGCGGCGGGCCTTGCGGGAGCCCGGCGAGTACCGGCGGCGCGCCCACGGCGACCCGGGCCGGGCCAGCCGGACGGCCCCGACGATCGCGACGATGCCGATGAACACGCCGATGAGGCCCGTCCAGACCTTGCCCTTGGCCAGGGCGACGACGGCCACGCACATGTCGAACAGGAGGACGAGGACCAGGGCCCAGAAGCCGTCTCCGGCGGCGTCGTCCACGCCCAGCGGACGCAGGCCGAGCAGCATCAGCCCGCACAGCGCGATCGTGATGAACACGACTTCTACTGAGAGGCGTCCCTGCTGGCTCCAGTAGACGTCTTCCAAGTGCAGGACGAGGGCGAACTCGTCCAGCACCAGGGCCGCGCCCACGCCGAAGACCGCCGCCGTCGCCGCCGCCCAGCCGGACGACCCGTCCTCGACGGCCAGCCCGCCCACGCCGCCGACGCACATGAAGACGAGCCCGAACACCACGTGATGGATGTGCTGCCCACCGGGCGTGACGTTCCCCGGCCACCACCGCACCTGCGCCCTGATCATCCGGACGCTGACCCGGATGAAGAGGAAACCGGCGATGAACGCCACCAGGAAGCAGAAAAGCCGCAGCCGCCCGGCGTCCGTGATCTCCCGTGTGAACCAGTCCTCCACGTCGCAGACCTTCCGCGGACGGCCCCAGGGCACACCCAACGGTTGGTTACCGAAACTTCGCCTTGAGGACGGCCCAGACGCACTTTCCTTCGAACTCGTCCCGCACCCCCTCTTCTCCGAGAGCGCGTCGACGATTCCGAGCCCCCACCCGCCGGGGTCGGGAGCGTCGTCCGCCACGGGACCGCGCGGAACCGACATGTCGGGCGTGGACGGCCGCGGCCACACCGGCGAGGAATCCCACACCTCCACGCAGAGGCCGTCGTCCGCGAGCCCCATCCGCAGGGTGATCCCGCGATAGGGGGTCGCGTGGACGGCGTTCGTGAGCAGCTCCGACGCGACCTGCACGGCCGCGCCGACCGTCTCGCGGGCGAGCCCCCACTGCAACGCCTGCGCCTCGACGATCAGCCGCCCCTCCCGGACGGCCTCCGGCACCGCCTGAAGGCCCCGCCGGAACGCGCGCGGCGCCGCCACCGTCCTTTCCACTCGAACCAAACATCCCGTTATGTCGAACCCCCGCCCCACCTCATTCCGCCAAACGATCATTTCTCCCACCACTCCCTTCGCTTCTTGTGAGCAATCCGCTGCACATCGTGGGAGGTTCCCGTTATCGTCGGAAGTGGGGTCGGTTTTGTTGAACTCGATAGTTCCGGAGGGCAACTCGTGGTGAATCGGAAGCAACTCGACCCGACCGAGTCGGCGGCAGCACTTTTCGGGGCAAAGCTCCGGAAGCTTCGCGACAAAGCCGGACTTTCCCAGTCGCAACTGGCGGACGCGATCGGCTACTCCAACGACACGATCTCCAAGGTCGAGACCGCCGCGCAGGCCCCGTCCTTCCAACTGGCCGAGCGCCTGGACGCCCACTTCGGCACCGACGACCAGTTCCAGGAGCTCCAGCCCCTCGCCGCCAAGGAGGGCATCCCCTCCTTCTTCCGCCCCTACGCCAGCCTGGAGAGCACCGCCAACGCCATCCGCGTCTACGAGTCCATCGCCGTGACCGGGCTGTTCGAGACCGAGGACTACGCGCGCGCCGTGCTTCGACCCGGGCAACGCACCAGCGTGCTCGACCGCGCGGTGAGCACGCGAATGGCCAGGCAGGAGATCCTGGAGCAGGAGAACCCGCCCTGGATAGTGGTCCTAATGCAGGAAGCGACGATCCGAAAGATCGTCGGAGACAACGAAATCACCAAGGCCCAGCTCGCTCGGCTCTTGGAACTGGGCAAGGAGCCCAACATCAGCATCCGGATCGTCCCTGCTGAGGCTCAGCTTTTTCCTTCCAGCGGGTTCACGCTGTTCGGCTGCGAGGGGGAGCCGGAGATCGGTTTCGTGGAAGGCGCAGGCGGTACCGGCCGCGTGATCGAACTAAGCTCCCATGTGGAGCAGCTTCGACAGCTGTGGGACCTCATCAGCAGTGCGGCCATGACCGAAATGGCCTCAGAAGCTCTGATCCGAGAGGTGATGGAGGGCTTGTGAAGGACCTGAAACACGCCGCCTGGCGCAAGAGCAGCTACACCGGCCAGGAAGGCGGTACCTGCGTCGAACTGGCTGACCTCGGCACCACCGTGGGCGTCCGCGACAGCACCGACCCCCACGGCCCCGTCCTCCAGTTCAGCCGCCCGGCCGTAGCCGGGCTCATCAGCCGCATCAAGGCCGCCGAACTCGACCGATAGCCGTCCCCCACAGGCCCCCCTCAGGTTCTAGTGGTCGTCGCAACACCCCAGTTCGAGGGGTGCGATGGATTTCGAGATCCGTGGTGACCGCAGGCCGCAGGGGCGTAAGCAGCTGCGCGCCGAACGAGCGGAATACTTCCGGCTCGTGCGACAGGGCTACAGCAACAGGGAAGCGTCCCGGCTGGTGGGCGTGCATGAGCGGACCGGCCGAGAGTGGCGTCACGGTCGGCCCGAAGGAGGCAGGAAGAGGCCGAGGCGGCCCGCACGACCCGTGCGGGCCGCCTCGGCCTCGCGCCGTTACCTGTGCCAGGACGAGCGCATCCACATCGCCGACCGTCTGCGTGAGGGCGCCTGCCTGCGCACCATCGCCGCCGAGCTGGGCCGTAGTCCGTCCACGATCAGCCGGGAGGTCCGCCGCAACCGGACCGAGGGGACCCGCGAGCAGTGGCATTACCGGCCCTACGCGGCACAGGCCCGGGCCGACGCCCGCCGGCTGCGGCCCAAGCCCGGCAAGATCCCGCAGAACCTCGAACTGCGCGACTTCATCCATGACCACCTGGCCAAGCGGTGGAGCCCCGAGCAGATCTGCCACGCTCTGGTCAGACGGTTTCCCGACCGGCCGGAGATGCGCGTGGCGCACGAGACGATCTACCAGGCCCTCTACGTGCAGGGACGCGGAGAACTGCGCCGCGAGCTGACCCGCGCGCTGCGGTCGGGCCGCGCCCGCCGCAGACCGCACCGTCAGGCCGCCCGCCGTCAGCCCCGCTTCACCCACCCGATGGTCATGATCAGCGAGCGTCCCGCCGACGTCGAAGACCGCGCGGTACCCGGCCACTGGGAAGGCGACCTCATCATCGGCAAGGACGGCGTGTCGGCCATCGGCACCCTGGTGGAACGGGCCACCCGCTATGTGACGCTGCTGCACCTGCCGCACGGCCGCGACGCCGAACGCGTCCGCGACGCCCTGACCGACACCGTCCACGCCCTGCCACGGCACCTGGTCAAGTCGCTGACCTGGGACCAGGGCGCGGAGATGGCAGCCCACCATACCTTCAGCCTGGCCACCGACATCCCGATCTACTTCTGCGACCCGGGCAGCCCCTGGCAACGAGGCTCGAACGAGAACACCAACGGACTGCTGCGCCAGTACTTTCCCAAGGGCACCGACCTGTCGGTCCACACCCGCCAGCACCTGGACGCCGTCGCCGCCGAACTCAACTCCCGCCCACGCAAAACGCTCGGCTGGGACACCCCAGCCGAGCGTCTCGCTAGGCTCCTGGCACCAGCCAACTGACATCAGTGTTGCGACGACCCCTGGAATCCACCCCCTCTACGGAGGGGGCTTTCTCATTTTCGGCCATGGGCAAGGAGCCCCGGGTATTCCCAGGGCCCCTTGCGCCATGGGTCAGTGCTTGCGATGAACCTTGGTGCTGGTTTTCACGACGCAGTTCCATCGCTTGTCGGATGACTTGCAGTGCCAGGTGAGAAGGTTGCGCAGCACCCCCGGGTCGCAGGCGATCACCGTGTAGGTGATCTCGGCCGTCTGACCGGGTTGCAGATCACCCGTCCAGGTCAGGGTGTGGCCGGTCAGGCGGGCGGTGCCGACGCTGGCGTGGATCGGTCCCTTGAGACGGCCGTTGTCGAGGACGTCGGCCAGGTCATCGGTGAACGCGGCCTTGCGGAAGACGCCGGAGCAGGTATTGGTAACGCGGATGCGATAGTGCACCGTCCCTCCGACCGGCACCTTGGCCCGGTCGGCGGTCTTCTCGACCTTGAGCTTTTCGTTCGGACACGGTGTAGGAGAGGGCTTGGTCGGCGTCGGCGTCGGTTCTGTCGGCGTCGGCGTCGGCGTGGGTTCCGTCGGCGTCGGCGTAGGCGTCGGCGGGACGCCGCACGACTCGGTGTCGTAGGTGAGTGTCACTTCACCGTCACCTTGGCGGACGCCGGTGTTGTAGGTGGCATCGGCGGGGCCGAGGCTTGAGCCTCCCGCGCCGCCGCCCGCATACATGGTGCTGGCCGAGGAGGAGCCGCCGGCGCCGCCGCCCTGCGCGCCTCCGCCGCCCCCGCCGCCCGTTCCCATGTGCGGGTCCTGGAGGTTCACGGCGCCGTCTCCGCCGACGCCGTCGACCGCGTCGCCGCCGGGGAGGCCGGCCTGGTCGGACTCCGAGACCGGTTGCCCTCCCGCGCCGCCCTTGCCCGCGGAGGTGCCGCCTTGGCCCGCGCCGGGATGGGCCGGGGTACCGCCGTTGGTACCGGTACGACCGCCGTCCCCGCCGCGGCCCTCTGAGGTGTCGGAGAAACTGCCCGCACCGCCGCCGCCTCCACCTGCGATGATGAGCGGTTCCGTGGCGACGCTGACCTTCGTCGCCCCACCGCCTCCGCCGCCGACGGTGCCGTTGCCGGGAATGCGCTCCTGGCTGAACGCGCCGGGCTGGCCGCCCCCGCCGTAGCCGCCGCGCGCGGGCGTTCGGGTATTGGCGTCTCCGCCGGTGCCCGCGCCGCCGACGTCGATCGTCAGTGTGTCCCCGGGAGTGACCGGGACAGTGGCGATGACCTCACCGCCCCGCCCTCCGGGAGACCCGTAGACGGCGTCGCCGCCCGCGGCTCCGAAGGCGTCCACCGTCAGCTCGCAGACCCCTTCCGGGACCGTGAACGTCTGCGGCGCTCCGGTGTAGGCGAACGTCCGGCTGACCTGCTGCGCGTGTGCGGCGCCCGGCACGAGTGCCAGCGCCGCGGCCGTCGTTGCTCCCGCAAAGAGGAGCGACCACTTAGAGTTAAGTTTAATCACATACAGTAATGTAGGCTGGTGCGAGCCAAGAAGCGGCCGCACTCCGGCCATGAACTCCCCACACCGCAGCGCGCCCCCTCGATGCCTTGGCGGCACCTCGTAAGCACACGGGTCGCAATCTGCGTGCCGGCAGGGCGGAACCGCCCCGCGGAGCCTCGATCCCCGGTTCAGCCGGACGGCGTCGGCACCAATCTCGTCAAACGTTCGGGACTGCGTTGATCCGGGTGGGGCTGTCATTCATATGGGGCGAGACGGGTTAGCCAGGCTTTCCGGCAGATCAAAACTGGTAACTCATCGCGCTAGATCAGTTACAGTGGCGGCCGCTCCGGGCTGTGGGGTCGCCTTCTTGGCCGGGATCGGCTAGATACTGGAATGGACACGTGGAACGGCGTGGCTAGCGTTGAGGTGTCTGCCAGGAGGAGCGGCGATGAGCAAACTGCCCTTGGGATCTAAGCCGGGGATCGGGTATGGCCATTTAGCGTCCACTACCTCTGGTGTCTTTGTGGCCAAGCGGGAGTGGCTCGTTCATCCCGTCCCCGTGGAGCGGCCAGAGCACGGTCGTGAGGACACGCGGTTGCAGTGTTCCGCCTGCGGCAGGACGCTGACCGTGCGGGTTTCTTCGCTGGCGAGGGCACGGCGGCGACAGCGGCTTTTTCGGTGGCTGTCGGTGGGGTGCCTGGTGAGCGCGGTGCTCTGCGTCCTGCTGATGATTCCTGCCGGGGACGCGCTGCGGCCGTTCCTGTTCGGCAGCGCGGGCCTCGGGGGCTTCTTCGCTTTCGCCTTCTACATGCGCCTGGGCGTGGAGGACGGGGTGTCCGTGCGGTGGCCGACGTTGACTCGCATGCGCGGTCACCAGCTCCGCTGGCCGCCGGGAACGCCCAGCCGGTTGCATCGCTGACCTGCCGCTCTAAGGCGAAAAACACCTCTACCCCGACAAAGGGGAACTGACATGCTTCATTTTTGGATTGAAATTTAAAAAATTGACGACGAGTGGGCGGCGCTGGAACCCTGTGCAAGGTCACCGAAGAAGGCTCTTCACGACCTGGTGACTACGGGGAAACAGAGGGGAAAGCATGCTTCTCACCACTTCCGTCAAGGTAGGGCTGTCGACCGCCGTCGTCGCGTCGGCGCTGCTGATTCCGACCGGCGCTTCGGCGTCCGCGGCGTCCCACACCTCCGGGAAGACCGTCAGCGCGGCCACCAGTTTTGACGCCAAGTGCAGGAGTCACAGCCGCAATTACATTCTCAAGAGGTACTACCGGGGGCCGCAGACCTTCACCCTGCGCTGCGGCACGCGAACGTGGGGCTGGAAGCACATCAAGGCACGTCACGGCTGGAACAGAACGATGGACCGGAAGATCGGCACCGCGATCTGGTCCGGTGACCCGAACGGGCGCGGCGGCTATTCCACCTACACGAATCAGTGCCCGCGGAGGGAGAAGTTCCGCACCATCATCGGCACTCCGGCGGGGAGCAACGACCTTCTGACCGCCTACCCGGTCAACCAGCTCGCAACGACCGGGTCGGCCTGCTAAGCCCGCGTTCGGGCGCGGGACGAGGTGAAATGGTGGTCCTGTGGAAGAACAGACGCAGGCCGAGCAGGCCCTGAGTCGCTCGTACGTCACCGCCGACGGGGTCCGTTTCGACATCACCGACCTTTCGGTCGAGCACGATCCGGACCGAGGGCCGACGTTGACGTACCGGCTGACCGTACGCCGCCAAGGCCGGCCAGATGAACACTGGGTGGTCACGCTCCCCTGGCATGACAAGTCCTGGGTGGACGTTCTCACCTCGCCCGCGCCCTCTCCCGAAAGACTCCGGCAGCTCGTCCACCTCGTCCACACTCATCTGGAAGAATGGTGGGACACGAAGGGATACAATCGGCAGTCGGCGAAAATGGGACGACGACTCGACTGATCATTCCTTAATTTTCAGAGGCGATAATTCGCTGCTCTGAGGTTGGCTGGACGATTTCAGAGAGTGTCGTTCCTGCGCGCAGGAGGGACAGGGCGCGTTGGGCGATGGTGTTCAGGCGAGCGTCGAGCGCCTCTAGGGAATGCTTCACGTCGTGGAGGTCTCGGATCGCCGTAACGGCTCGTTGCACGTCCGGGATGCGGTATCCGGCGGCTCGCAGGGCTGCGGTGATGCGGGCTTCGCGGATCGCGGCGAGGTGATAGCGGCGGGCCGTTCCGGCTCGTGTCCTCAGCCGCTCTGGGGCTACCAAGCCCATCTGCTCCCAGAAGCGAAGCGTGGACGCGCGCAGGCCCAGCGCTCGTGACAGTTCGGTGATGGTCATCGAGTCGGCTTCGCCGGGTTCGGCGTCGGTCGTCGCTTCCGCGCGAATGGCGCGCAGCGCCTCGCGGGCGGCGAGTGCCTGTTCTCGTTCATGGTTGAGGCGGGCGTGGAAAGAACAGAGGAGGGCCGCCGCTTGGTCTGGCGGCAGCGAACGGATGTCGCGCATCGCTCGACGTGCTTCAACGGGGCCCACCGCGTGGGCGAGATTCCGGTAGGCGCGTAGGTCGCGAACGTGGATCGCGGAGAAGCCCCGGTAGCCGTTGGGCGTCCGGGAGGCGGCCGGAATGACACCGCGCGCCTCCAGGTCGCGGATCTGCTGGACCGAATAGCCCGTCGCCGCCGCCACGGCCGCGGTACTCAGCGGTTTCACCGCCGGGACATCGTGGCTCACGACCGAACCCTCCATAGGTACTTCAAGTTCACGCTTGAACCATGATGATGGAGCAGATTCTTGCGGCGGTCCGCGCGTTCGACGGGGTGCTTGAGCTGGCGCCGTCCGAGGGAAGCGAGTTCCCGGAGATCGCCTGGGGCGACCACTTCTTCTACTACGCGCCCGATGGACGGGTGCCGCGGCGCGAGCAGCCCTACGCCACCATCGTGACGAAGAACTACCCCGACGACAGCCTGAGCGACCTCGACGGCCCCGATCGGTGGCGGCTGAACATCCACGTCGGCAGGCCCGCGTTCACCGAGCTCCTCGGGGAGGATCCGCGCGAGGAGGCGGACTCGCCGGTCGACTTCGCGATGGCCGACACCCTCCTGCCCCACCCCGTGTATCGCGCGCAGGGGTGGGTCTCGATCGTCAATCCCGGCGCGGAGACCAGTTCGTTGGCGGTCCGCCTTCTGGGCGAGGCGCACGAGGCGGCTCGTCGGCGGGCGGCCCGCCGCTGACGGTCTATTTCGGCGGCGACGCGATCGGGACGTTGAATCCGAGGCTTCGCACGACCTTGGTCGTGCGGTCCACGGTCGCCTGGTTACCGGAATTCTTGCCCAGCGTCCGGAGTCTGATCGGCGGCCCCGCCGTGACGAGAGTGGGGACGAAGGCGGGCTGCGCCCTCCACCGCTTCTGGGCGTCCCGGCTGAAGGTCAGCCAGGCGATGAGCCCTTCGTGGGTGGTCTGCTCGTTCGCGGTCGGGTTGGCGACCTGGTTCCCCATTCCGTACACGACCCATTTGCCGTTGATCTGCTCGAAAGGCTGCACGACGTGAGCATGACAGCCGATGATCAGGTCGACGTTGTTGGAGGCCAGCAATGTTCTCGCCAGGCGTCGCTGCTCGGGCGTGGCCGCGTGCTGGTATTCCGTCCCCCAATGGAGGCTGAGGATCACGACCTCGGCCCCGGCCTGCTTGGCACGCGCCGCGTCCGAGAGGACCCTGTCGGGGTTGATCGGCGTGTTCACGAGCCAGGTTTTCCCGCCGGGCGCCGAAATGCCGTTGGTCCCATAGGTGTAGGAGAGCTGCGCGACCTTGACGCCCTTCACCGTCATGAGGTTGATCTGCTTCGCCTCTTCCGGGCTCCGGGCCGTCCCGGCATGCCGGAGGTCCACCCTGTTCAGGTCGTCGATCGTCCGGCGGACACCCGGTTCGCCCTGGTCAAGCGAGTGGTTGGACGCCGTGGAGCACGTGTCGTAGCCCACCCCGCGGATCGCGTCCGCGATCTGCGGTGGTGAACTGAACATCGGATAACCCTCGAAAGGCCCCGAGGGTGGGGCCAAAGGCGTCTCGACATGGCAGACGCCCAGATCCGCCTTGCCGATATAAGGCTTGAGCTGCGCGAGCATCGGCGTGAAGTCGAAGCCTTTCTTGTCCCTGGCACGGGCGTCCGCGGCGGCCTGTTTGGTGACGGGTTCATGGAGAAGGAAATCGCCGGTCCCCGCGACGGTGAACCGGCTCGATCCGGGAGCGGCCGATTCGGTCGCCCCCCGCTGCCCCGCCGGATGCTCGTTGTCGCCGCTGCAGCCCGACAGCGCGGCGAAGCCGAGCGCGCCGACCAGCAGAACGCTCGTCGCCCCTCTCCCGCGAGTGGGCTCTCTGCCGCGAGGGGGCCGCCGCGCGTTCGGGGCCTTCCGAATGCATGCCGAAGTTCCCATGCGTAGGTCATCAACATCTCATTTCATTCGAAACGAAGCCTTACCGGAAGCTGGACCGGCATTAGTAACACTTTTGGGAATATAGAGGCCCGCCATGAACACCACCGAACCGTCCCGAATACGGCCCGCACCGCCGATCGCCCTCGCGGTCGGCGGTGCGGTCGGCGGTGCGGTCAGCCGTGCGCCGGGCTGATAATGGTGGACGGCATGAAAGGTGAGCGGTCCGCGGCGGACCGGGTCCGGCATCGGTACGCGCCCGGCGCCAGTGACGTGCGGTTGGTGACGGCGTCGTTCCGGACGCACCACTTCGTCCCGCACGCGCACAGCGAGTACGCCATCGCGGTCATCGGCCGCGGTGTGGAGGCGGTGCGCTACCGGGGCGCGGACGAGCGCGTCGGTGCCGGCGGTCTGCTGCTGCTGGACGCCGAGGTCATCCACGCCGGGCGTCCCGCCGTGCCGCAGGGCTGGGACTACCGGGTCTTCTACGTGCCCGCCGATCTGCTCGCCGAGATCGCGGGACGGCGGCCGACGTTCCCGGCCGCGACCGTCCAGGACCCGGAGCTGGCCGCCCGCCTGACCCGGACACACCAGTCACTGGAGGACGAGCCGGGCACCTCTCCGCTGTCCGCCTACGAGCAGCTTCACCATGTGCTGACGCTCGTGCTGGAAAGGCATGCGACACGCGGGCGAGCCCTGCCGTCCGAGACCTCCTGGCCGGCCGAGATCCGCAGAGTCCAGGCGTATCTGGCCGCCGACATCGGACGCACGCCGAGCCTCGCCGAACTGGCCGAGTTCGCCGGAATGCCACGTTTCACCCTGCTTCGCGCGTTCCGTGCCGTGACCACCGTGACCCCGCACGGCTACCTGCTCGCGCTCCGGCTCCGGCACGCCCAGCAGTTGCTCACGGCGGGCCACAGCGTCGCCAGGGCGGCGGCCGACAGCGGCTTCTACGACCAGGCCCACCTGCACCGCCATTTCCGCCGGACGTTCGCCGCCGCCCCCGGGCGGTTCGCCCGCGCCGGACGGACGCGCAACGACGTACAAGCCCGTCCCGCCGACGAACCGTAACGTCCGCCGGGTGATCGAGAAAGACGCCCTCAACCACCCGCTGCCCGGCGACGAGCACACGCGACCCGACTTCGCCCGCGCCGCCCTCCTCACCATCGATATGCAGGCCGACTTCATCTCGGGCCCGCACGCGGTGCCCGGCACCCAGCGGGTCGTCCCGGCGGTGGCCAGGCTGGCGCGCGCGTTCCGGAACGCCCGCCGCCCCATCGTCCACCTGGTCCGGCTGTACCTGCCGGACGGCGGCGACGCCGACCTCAGCCGCCGGTCGCTGATCGCGTCCGGCGCCCGCCTGGTCGCCCCGCACTCGCCGGGCTCTCGCCTGGCCGACGACCTGGCCCCGCCGGGCGCCGCGCCCCTGGACCCCGACCGCCTGCTGTCGGACGAACCCCAGCGGCTCGCCGAGGGAGAGCACGTCATCTACAAGCCGAGATGGAGCGCCTTCCACCGCACCCCGCTCCAGCGCCACCTTGCCGATCTCGGCGTGAACACGCTGGTCGTGGCCGGATGCAACTACCCGAACTGTCCGCGAGCGACGATCTACGACGCGAGCGCCCGCGACTACCGGCTGGTGATCGCGGAGGACGCGACATCGCGCTTCGGCGAGCACGCGAGGCCGGAGATGACCGGAATCGCGGCCTGGTGCCTGACCGTCGCCGCCATCGAGGGACACCTGAGGACGGACGCATGAGGGGCCTGGTCCGCACCGTGCGGGGTGACCTTCCACCCGGCGAGCTGGGGGTCACCGACGCCCATGACCACCTGCTGCTGGAAACCCCCGCGTTCACCGGCGGCCCGCTCGACCGGGAGCCCACCGCATCGGCCATGGCGCGGGACTTCAAGGCGGCGGGCGGGCAGACCCTCGTCCAGTGGACACCGCCGGGGATGGGCCGCCGCGCCGAATGGCTGCCCGGCATCGCCGCGCGGACGGGCGTCCACATCATCGCCGCCACCGGCCTCCACCAGGCACGCCACTACACCGCCACGGCCCAGGCCCGGCCCCGCTGGCCCGCCGCTCTCGAACCGGCCGCACTCGCCGCGCTCTTCACCGAGGAGCTCACCGTCGGCATGCGCCGCGACGACGGCGCACCGGACCCGGCGGCGGCCCCCGCACGCGCGGGCGTGATCAAGGTGGCGGCCGGTTACCACGGCACGGACGAGCACGAACGCCGGGCGCTGGACGCGGCCGGAGCCGCCCACCGGGCCACCGGCGCGCCGGTCTGCGTCCATCTCGAACTGGGCACCCACGGCCCGGCGGTGCTCGCCAGGCTGGAAGCCGCCGGAGTGCCGCCCAAGCACGTGATCTTGGGCCACCTCGCCCGCAACCCGGACGCCGCCCTGCACACGGAACTGGCCGCCTCCGGCGCCTACCTCGCCTACGACGGCCCTCGCCGCGACACCCACGCCACCGACTGGCGGCTCGGCGACCTCGTCCGCGCGCTGCTTGAGGCCGGGCACGGCGACCGGATCATGCTCGGCGCCGACACCCCCACCGCCGACCGCCGCGCCCCCAACGGCGGCCCAGGCCCGGCCGCCCTGCTCACCGACACGGCCGCCGCCCTCGCCCGCCGCGTCGGCGAGGACGCCGTGCACACGATCCTGGCCGTCAACCCGGGCCGCGCGTTCGCCTGGCGCGGGTAGACCGTCCCGCCCCGCTCGACAAGACGTGTAACACGATGGTTACATGTTCCCATGGACGCCTTCGCCGCCGCGGCGGATCCGGTGCGCCGCCGGATCGTGCTGCTGCTCGCCACCGGCGGCCCGCGCACGGCGGGCACGCTGGCCGCCGCGTTCCCGGAGATCAGCCGTCCGGCGGTGAGCCGCCACCTGCGCGTGCTGCGCGAGGCGGGCCTCGTCACGGCCGAGACGGCGGGACGCGAGCGGCACTACCGCGCCGACCCCGGACCGCTCCGGGAGATCGACCGGTGGCTGGCGGCCGTCCGCGGGGAGGCGTGGGAGCAGCGGCTCGACGCCCTGGACACCGAGGTCCACCGCACCCGGCGCGACCGGCGGGCAGCCGCCGCCGAACCGACCGACACCGCGAAGAGGAGCGCAGGATGACACCACCGCCGACCGGCCGGTTGCTCACCACCGCGACCGGCTCCGACCTGCAACTGACACGCCACTACAAGGCCCCGATCGAGGACGTGTGGGCCAGCATCACCGAGTCCGAGCGGACGGCGCGCTGGTTCGCGAGCTGGACCGGCGACGGCAGGCCCGGCGCCACGGTGCGGCTCACGCTCGTCCACGAGAAGGGCGCACCCGAGAGCGACATGACCATCCTCGCGTGCGAGCCGCCCCACCGCCTGGAGGTCGAGACGGTCGACGAGTACGGCCGCTGGCACCTGGAGGCCCGGCTCACCGAGGCGGACGGCGAGACGACGCTGACGTTCCTCCACCACCTCGACCCGGGAACGGACGTCACCACGACCGGTCCGGGCTGGGAGTACTACCTCGACATGCTCACCGCCTCCATGACGGACGCCCCCAAGCCCGACTTCGACGACTACTACCCCGCCCAGGTCGCCTACTACGAGGGCCTCTCACCCGAATAGGCCAGAATGCCCGCATGGCCAGGAAACTCCAGGAGAGGGCGGCCGAATGCGGGTTCTGAGCTGGAACGTGTGGTGGCGGTTCGGCCCCTGGGAGGCCCGCCGGGAGGCGATCGCGTCCACCCTGGCGCGCCTCGACTGCGACCTCGTCGGCCTCCAGGAGGTCTGGGACGACGGCGGGGAGAACCTGGCCGGATGGCTCGCCGACCGGCTCGGCATGCACTGGACGTGGGCGCCCTCGGACCGCCCGGGCCGCTGGCACGCCCGCCTGGACGGCTCGACCGCCGACGTCGGGGACGCCGTCCTCAGCCGCTGGCCGATCACCGACCGCGCCGTCCTGCGGCTGCCCGCCGAGGGCGGCCGCGACGACGGCCACCGGGCCCTCTTCGCCCTCGTGGACGCGCCCGTCCACCCGGTCCCGTTCTTCACGACGCACCTCAACTCGGGGCCGCACGAGTCGGCCGTCCGCTGCGCCCAGGTCGCCGCCCTGGCCGGCTTCGTCGCCGGGTTCCGGGACCGCTCGCCCTTCCCGCCTGTCCTCACCGGCGACTACAACGCCCTCCCCGACTCCGACGAGATGCGGCTGCTCGGCGGGTACCGCACCGCGCCGCCCGTCCCCGGACAGGTCCTCCTGGACGCCTGGGAGTACGCCGACCCGGCCGCCCCGGCGACCACCTGGGACCCGGCCAACCCCTACGCCGCGCTCACCCGCGAGCCGCCCGGACGCATCGACTACATCCACGTCGGCCCGCCGGGGCCGGGCGGGGCCGGGCACGTCCAGGCCGTGCGCCGCGTGGGGGACGCGCCCGTGGGCGGCGTCTGGCCGTCCGATCACGCGGCCGTGCTCGCGGAACTGGCGTCGCCGTAGGCCGTCCGGCCCGCTGATGTCCTGGATCTGCAAACGCCGGCGTCCGGGAAAGGAAAGACGGGGGTGGGGAGCGCGAGGTTCACTCACGGCAACGTGCTGTGAAAGGAGCCGTTCACATGCCTGAAACCCCCGGTTCGGAGTTCTGGAAGAACCTCAAGCCGATCGAGAACTCCCTCAAGCCGGACGCGCTGCCGGAGGTCTACATCCCGAATGTGGCCACCGACGACGACCGGTACTACGTGCCGTTCACCGAGACGGTCGGGTCCCGCCCCCTGTGGATCAACGTCAAGGACAACACCTGGTCCGACGTCCTGCGGTCCAAGGAGGCCGGGCTCGTCAACCGGCACTACCACCCGCACGAGGTGTTCGCCTACACGATCTCCGGCAAGTGGGGCTACCTGGAGCGCCCCTGGACGGCGACGGCGGGCGACTTCGTCTACGAGTCCCCCGGCGAAGGCCACACGCTCGTCGCCTACGAGCACGAAGAGCCCATGAAGACGCTGTTCATCGTCAAGGGCCCGCTCATCTGGCTGGACGAGAACGGCGACACCGCCGGGTACTTCGACGTCCACGACTACATCGACATGTGCCGCAAGCACTACGACAAGGTCGGACTGGGCGCGGACTACATCGACTCGCTGTTCAGGTAGCCCATGGTCACCCTGCTGAAGCGCGCATCGCCCGCGACGACGCCGGACCGGTACGAGAACCGGTTGCTGGCCGTCCTGTTCCTGGCGTTCGGCTTCGTGTTCTTCGACCGGCAGGCCCTCGCGTTCCTCGCCCCGTACATGGACGACGACTTCGGCCTGTCGAACTCGCAGCTCGGCGTCCTGTCCGGGGTGCTCGCGCTGACATGGGCGCTCGCGGGGATGTTCGCCGGGAGCCTGTCGGACCGCCTCGGCAGGCGCAAGCCGATCCTGATCGCGGCGGTCCTGCTGTTCTCGCTGTTCTCGTCGGCGTCCGGGCTGATGAGCGGCTTCCTCGGGCTGCTCGCGGCGCGGGCGCTGATGGGCACCGCGGAGGGCGCGGTGCTGCCGATGGCGCAGTCGCTCATGGTCGAGGCGTCGCGGGAGTCGCGGCGCGGCCTGAACATGGGCCTGCTGCAAGGGTCGTCGGCGGGCCTGCTCGGCGGGATCGTCGCGCCGGTCGTCGTCGTGTGGATGGCGGACACGTTCGGCTGGCGGACGGCCTTCTTCGTCACGATCGTCCCCGGCCTGGTCGTGACCGCGCTGATCGCGAAGTTCGTGCTGGAGCGGGCGCCCCGCGCGGCCAAGGCCGAAGCCGCCGCGCCGGTCGAGAAGACGCCCGTCAAGGACGTCCTGCGGCTGCGCAACGTCGTGATCTGCATGCTGATCGCGCCCTGCTACCTGACGTGGTTCGTCACGCTGATCACGTTCACCCCCAAGTACCTGACCGACGAGAAGGACTGGGGCTCCGGGACGATGAGCGCCGTCATGACCTGCCTCGGCGTCGCCTGGGTGCTGTGGGGCTTCGCGACCCCGGGGATCTCCGACCGGATCGGCCGCCGCAAGGCGCTGATCGGGTTCACGCTGCTCGCCGTCTGCTGCCCGATCGCCGTCGTGTACGTGGACAGCCCGGTGCTGCTCGGCACGCTGATGATCCTCACCTACACGGGGCTCGGCTGCTTCACGCTGTTCATGGCGACGATCCCGGCCGAGACCGTGCCGCGCGCCGCGCTCGCCACCGCGCTCGGCGTGATCATGGGCGTGGGCGAGCTGGCGGGCGGGTTCCTCGGCCCGCTGGTCGCCGGGCGGGCCTCCGACATCTGGGGACTGGACGCGGCCATGTTCATCGCCGCGGGAGGGGCGGCGCTCGTGGTGCTGCTGTCGTTCGGCCTCCGCGAGACAGCTCCCGCCGTGCTGCGACGTAAGGCGGTGACGCTGTGAGGGCTGCTGTCTGGCATGGGCCGCGGGATGTGCGGGTCGAGGACGTCGCGCCTCGGCTGCCCGGCCCCGGCGAGGTGTCGGTCACCGTCGCGTACTGCGGTATCTGCGGCAGTGACCTGCACGAATACGCGGACGGGCCGCACGCGATCCCGGTCAAGGAGCCGCACCCCGAGTCGGGACGGGCCGCCCCGCTGACCCTCGGCCACGAGTTCTGCGGGACGGTCGCCGCCGTCGGCCCCGGCGTCACCGGGTTCGAGCCCGGCGACCCCGTCGCCGTCGAGCCGCACTACCGGTGCGGCGAGTGCGCGCGCTGCGCGGCGGGCGAGTACAACCTGTGCCGCCACTTCGGGTTCGCCGGGCTGATGGGCGACGGCGGGCTCGCCGAGCGCGCGGTCGTGCCGTCCTACATGCTGCACCGGCTGCCGGACAACGTCCCGCTGGAGCAGGCGGCCGTGTTCGAGCCCGCGGCGGTCGCGCTGCACGGCGTCCGCAGGTCCGGGCTCCAGGAGGGCGAGACCGTCGCGGTCGTCGGGCTCGGCCCGATCGGGCTGCTGGTCGTGCAGCTCGCCGTCCGGTACGGGGCCGGGAAGGTGATCGGGTGCGACCCGTCCCCGACCCGCCGCGCGCTGGCGCGCCAACTCGGCGCGGCGGACGTCGTGGATGCCGGTGAGCTGCCGTCCGGCGTCGCCGACCTCGCGTTCGAGGCGGTCGGCGCGGAGCGGACGCTGAACGACTGCCTCGCCGCCACCCGGCGCGGCGGCCGGGTCGTCCTGCTCGGCCTCGGCGGGACGTTCGCGATCGACGCCTTCGCGCTGGTCAACAACGAGCAGTCGATCATCGCGTCGGTCGGCTACCGGGACTGCCATCCCGAGCTGATCCGGCTCGCGTCCGAGGAGGGCATGGACTTCGCGTCCATCGTGACCTCGGTCGTCCCGCTGGACGAGGTCGTCCGCGACGGGTTCGAGACGCTGCTGAACACCATGGAGGAGATCAAGGTGCTGGTGCGGCCATGACCGACGTCACGGAGGGGTTCGCGCCGGGGCTGTTCGCCGGGCGGCGGGTGTTCGTCACCGGCGGGACGTCCGGGATCGGGTCGGCGACGGCCGTGCTGTTCGCCGAGCTCGGGGCGGAGGTCACGGCGCTCGGGCTGCTGCCGGCCGACCAGGACGAGCTGCCGCGCCACGCCGCGGTCAGGGTCGTCGAGCACGACGTGCTGGACGACGGCGAGCTGACCCGGCTGATCGCCGAGACCGACCCGCTGGACGTCCTGGTGAACTGCGCGGGCGTCAGCCACGACCGGGACGAGTACGACCTCGGCCGGTGGCGCCGCGTCCTGGAGATCAACCTGACCGCGACGATGGTGGCGTGCCAGGCGGCCCGTCCGGCGCTCGCCCGGCGCGGCGGGTCGATCGTGAACGTGTCGTCGATGTTCGCGTTCTCGGGGAGCCGGGACCGCCCCGCCTACAGCGCGAGCAAGGGCGGCATATCGCAGCTCACGAAGTCGCTCGCGGCCGAGTACGCGGCGGACGGCGTCCGGGTCAACGCCATCGCGCCCGGCTTCGTGGTCACCCCGCTGGCCCGGGGCCTGCTGGACGACCCGCCCGCCGCGGCGGCCGTCCTGGCCCGGATCCCGGCGGGCCGGTACGGGCGGCCGGGCGAGATCGCGTCGGTCGCGGCGTTCCTGTGTTCGCCCGCCGCGTCCTACGTGACCGGCGCGATCCTTCCGGTGGACGGAGGCTACCTGGCGGTTTGACGGGTAAAGCGGCGTAGGCTCCGTCTAAGGCCGCCCGTCACCGGGAGGAAGAGACCAATGCCGGGACCCGCACAGATGATCTCCCAGGCCAGCACGGAGGACGTCGATCCGCGCGAGCGGATCGAGTTCTGGGAGGAGTACAACCGCAGAGCGCTGGTCGGGCTGTCCGTGTCCGCCTACTCGGAGCACGGGCTGCTCGCCCGGCAGTCCAACTTCGACCTGGGCGACGTCCGGCTGGCGGAGATCAGCGGCAACGCCCACGCCGTCGAGCGGACCCCGCAGGTCGCGCGGTCCACGCCGAAGGACTCCGTCTTCGCGACGCTGCTGGTCAAGGGCGAGGCCGTGTTCCTGCACGAGCACGGCTGCCTGTCGGCCGCCGCGGGCGACCTCGTCGTGTACGACACGCGCCGCCCGTACCTGTTCGGGTTCTCGTCGTCGATGCGGCAGTTCCTGGTGGACGTCCCGCGCGACCTGTTCGTCGAGGAGTGCGTGTCGGGCGGCGTCGCCGCGCCCATGCTGTTCGGGCGCGGGACGGCCCGCGAGGGCGAGCTGCTCGGCGCGCTCCGCTCCGTCCTGGAGAACCCGGGCGCGGACGGCCCGGAGGGCGCCCGGAACACCGTCCTCGACCTGATCAGGATGCTCGCCACCGAGCGCGCGGGCGGCGGCGACGCGCCCGCCGCGTACCGGACGCAGCTCATCGTCGCCAAGGACTACATCGAGCGGCACCTGCACGACATCTGCCTCACCCCGGGCCAGGTCGCCGGGGTGATGGCGGTGTCGTCGCGGCATCTCGGCCGGATCTTCGAGTCGGCGGGGACGACGCCCGCCAAGTACATCCTGGAGCGCCGCCTCCAGCGCGCCCACGACGAGCTGACCGCGCCGGGCGCGGCCGACACGACGATCGCGGACGTCGCCTACCGCTGGGGCTTCTCCAGCCAGGCGCTGTTCGCCCGGCACTTCCGGGCCCGGTTCGGCCGCACGCCGTCCGAGACCCGCGCGGGCCGCTAGCGGCCCTTGAAGTCGGGCGGACGGTTCTCCAGGAAGGCCGTGATCCCTTCCTTGGCGTCCTCGGTGGCGGCCAGCCCGACGAGTTCGCCGAGCAGGTAGGCGACCTGGTCCTCCAGCGGGCACCCTTGGACCGCGAAGAAGGCGTCGCGGCCGCGCCGCAGGCCGACCGGGCTCTTGGACGCGATCACGGCGGCCAGCCCGTCGACGCGGGCGTCGAGCTCCGCGCGCGGGACGACCTCGGTGACCAGGCCGATCTCGCGCCCCTCGGCGGCGGTGATGCGGGAGCCGGTGTAGTACAACTTGAAGGCGTGCTTCGGCGCGACGTTCCGGTCGATGATCGCCATGATCATCATGGGCCACAGGCCGACGTTGACCTCGGGAGTCGCGAGCTTGACGTCGTCCGCCGCGATCACCAGGTCGCAGGCGGCGGCGAGGCCGAGGCCGCCCGCGACGGCGTGCCCGGCGAGCCGCGCGATGATCGGCTTGCCGAGCCTCGGGAACGCGGTGAACAGGCGGAACGGGGCGCTCTCCCGGATGTCGGCCACGGCCAGGTCGTCCCGGCCGAGGCCGCCGAGGTCGGCTCCGGCGCAGAACGCCCGGTCGCCCGCCCCGGTCAGCACGATTACGCGGACGGAGTCGTCGGCCGCCGCCCGCTCGAAGGCGGCGAGCAGCTCCCCGATCATCTGGTCGTTGAGCGCGTTGCGTGCCTCGGGCCGGTTCAGCGTGATGCGCGCGACCCGATCGTCAACCGAGTAGAGGACCGTCTCGTCCATTCGCCGCCCCGTTTCCAGCCGCCGCGCGCGGCCCGCCCGTCCAGCCCTGCGGGCGGGCCGCGGCGGGGGCTACAGCCGCTCGATGATCGTGGCGTTGGCCTGGCCGCCGCCCTCGCACATGGTCTGCAGGCCGTAGCGTCCGCCGGTGCGCTCCAGCTCGTGCAGGAGCTTGGTCATCAGGATGCCGCCGGTCGCGCCGAGCGGGTGCCCGAGCGCGATCGCGCCGCCGTTCGGGTTCGTCTTCTCCAGCGACGCGCCCGTGTCGCGCGCCCACGCCATCGGGACGGGCGCGAACGCCTCGTTGACCTCGAACACGTCGATGTCGCCGATCTTCAGCCCGGACCGCTCCAGCGCCCGCTCCGTCGCCGGGATCGGGCCGGTCAGCATGTAGACCGGGTCGGAGCCGGTCACCGAGAGCGTGTGGATGCGGGCGCGCGGCGTCAGGTTGTGCCGCTTCACCGCCGCCTCGGACGCGATCAGCAGCGCGGACGCGCCGATCGAGATCTGCGAGGCCAGCGCGGCGGTCATCCGGCCGCCCTCGCGCAGCACCTTGAGGCCCGCCATCTTCTCCAGCGTCGTGTCGGGACGGGCGCCCTCGTCCTTGGTCAGGCCCGCGATCGGCGCGATCTCGCGGTCGAAGTAGCCCGCCTCGATGGCGGCGGCGCCGCGCCGGTGGCTCTCCAGCGCGAACCGCTCCATCTCCTCGCGGCTGAAATCCCACTTCTCGGCCATCAGCTCGGCCCCGCGGAACTGGGAGATCTCCTGCATGCCGTAGCGCTCGGCCCAGCCCTCGCCGAACGGGAAGTCCATCCCCTGGACGATGGTGGCGCCCATCGGCACCTTGGCCATCTGCTCCACGCCGGACGCGACGACGAGGTCCTGCGTGCCGGACAGGACGCCCTGCGCGGCGAAGTGGATCGCCTGCTGCGACGAGCCGCACTGCCGGTCGATCGTCACGCCGGGCACGCTCTCCGGCAGCCCGGCCGACAGCCACGCGGTGCGCGCGATGTCGAGGGTCTGCGGGCCGACCTGCATGACACAACCCATGATCACGTCTTCGACCGCGGACGGGTCGACCCCGGTGCGGTTGACGAGCTCCTTGAGCACGTGGGCCCCGAGGTCGGCCGGGTGGACGTCCTTGAGGGCGCCCTTCTTGGTGCCGACGGGGGTACGGACCGCGCCGACGATGTACGCCTCGGCCACTGCGCCTCCAAGTGGTGGGGTGGGTTCCGTCCCGGGAAACCGAGCGAGATTCGGTCTGTTGTTACGAGGTTACATCGCCCGCGCGTCGCGCGGGCTGTGAAGTCGGTCTCGGGCCTGCTATCCCGAGGCCGGGCCGCTCTGCCCCGCCGGGGGGCGGCGGCCGAGGACGCCGCCGTCCGCGTCGTCCCCGAGGGACTCCTCAGCGAGCCGCCGCAGGACGCCGGTCAGCTCGGGATGGTCCTCCGGCGACCAGCCCTCCAGGTGCCGGGAGAGGCCCTCCCGGCGGGTGCGGAACAGCCGCTCGGCGGCGTCCTCCCCGGACGGGGTGACGGTGAGCGTCCCGTCGACGCGGCGGACGTAGCCGTCGTCCACCAGCCGGTCGATGTACGGGCGGCCCTGCTCGACGCTGACCCCGGCGCGTTCGGCGAGGTCGGCGCCGGGGACCGTGCCGTCCTTGGCGATCCGGCACAGCGCCCACACGCTGCCCGGCGGCAGGTCGAGCCCGGAGCGGGCGGCGAGCCGGTCGTAGAGCTCGCGGGCCTTCGGGTCCTTGCGCATCAGCTCGCTCAGGCAGCGCTCGATCTCGTGCCTGGACGACCGGACGGTCGGCGCCGCCCCGAACCCCTCGCCGTAGTCGCGCGCCGCCGAGGTGGCCCGCAGCGGCACCTCCCGCAGGAACCACGTCAGCACGAACGCCGCGGCCGCCACCGGGACGGCCCAGAAGAACACCGCGTCGATCGACTGCGCGTAGGCGTGCAGCACGCCCTCCTTCACCGGGGCCGGGAACCGGTCGAGCAGGCTCGGGTTCCCCTGGACGGCCGCCGGGTCGAACCCGCGCGGCAGCCGCGGCCCGAGGTCGGTGATGTGCCGGGCGAGCTGGTTGCTGAAGATCGACCCGAACACCGCGACGCCGAACGACCCGCCGATCTGCCGGAAGAACGTGACCCCGGACGTCGCGGACCCGAGGTCCTCGTACGGCACGGCGTTCTGCACGGCGATCACGAGCACCTGGAGCACCAGCCCGAGCCCGAAGCCGAGCAGCGCGAACCGCAGGCTCATCGCGAGGACGGTCGAGTCCTCGTCCAGGCCGGAGCACAGGTACAGCGCCAGCGCGATGATCGGCGTGCCCGCCATCGGGAAGACCTTGTAGTGGCCGAACCGGGTGATGAGCTGCCCGGAGCCGATCGAGGCGATCAGCATGCCGAGCATCATCGGCAGCAGGTACACCCCGGACAGCGTCGGCGACACCCCGTGCACGACCTGGAGGAAGATCGGCAGGAACGTCAGCGCGCCGAACATCGCGAAGCCGACCGCGAAGCTGATCGCCGCGCCGAGCGAGAACACCGAGTTCGCGAACAGTTTCGGCGGCATGATCGGCTCGGCGGCCCGGCGCTCCACGAGCACCCACACCGCGATCAGCGCGACGGACCCGGCGGCCAGCCCGATGATCGGGGCGGACAGCCAGTCGTAGCGCGTCCCGCCCCACGTCGTCATCAGGACGAGCCCGACCGCCCAGCCGACGATCAGCAGCGTGCCGAGGTAGTCGATGCGGTGCCGCTCCCGCTCGCCGCCCGCGTGCAGCACCGCCGCGATCACCAGCAGCGCGACGATCCCGATCGGGACGTTGATGTAGAACACCCAGCGCCAGGACAGGTTGTCCACGAACCAGCCGCCGAGCAGCGGCCCGCACACGCTCGCCACGCCGAACACCGCGCCGAACAGCCCCTGGTACCGGCCGCGCTCGCGGGGCGGGACGACGTCCCCGACGATCGCGACGACCAGCACCATCAGCCCGCCGCCGCCGAGGCCCTGCAGCGCGCGGAACACGATCAGCTCCGTCATGTCCTGCGCGAGCCCGCACAGCGCCGACCCGACCAGGAAGATCACGATGGACGTCTGGAACAGCCGCTTGCGCCCGTACTGGTCGCCGAGCTTGCCCCACAGCGGCGTCGACGCGGTCGAGGCGAGCAGGTACGCCGTCACGACCCAGGACAGGTGGTTCAGCCCGCCGAGGTCGCTGACGATCGTCGGCAGCGCCGTGGACACGATCGTCTGGTCCAGCGCGGCGAGCAGCATCGCCAGCATGAGCGCGCCGAGGATGACATAGAGATCCCGGCCGACCGGCATGTCCCGCTCGTCCCGCACCGCCGCCGTCTCCGCCGCCATGCCGCCGCTCCCCGCTCGTCCTGAGCAAACGGGGAGGATCTACCCATGACACGGGCGGGATCACGTCCGGACCACGGGTTCGGGGGCGCAAGGCCCGCCCCCGCCCGATCCGGCGGGCGTCAGCCGAGCAGGTCGCGGGCGACCTTGGCGGCGCCGAGCCCGGCCGCCGCGCCCGCGATGCCGACCGCCCCGGCGGTGGCCCACAGCGGCAGGCCGGGGCGCGTCCGGACGGCGCTCATCGTGTCGGCGGCGTCCACCGCGAGCCCGACCCGCGCCCACAGCGCCCGCCCGGAGCCGTCGCGGCTCAGCAGGTAGCCCGCGCCGAGCGCGACCTCCCGCGCGCCGAACGCCCGGACGAGGTACTCCCGGCCCGGGTCGGCGCCGCCGCCCATGCCCATGGCCCGGCCGGTCAGCCGGGGCACGGCGAGCGCCGCGAGGCCGACCGCGATCCGGCCCCGCGCCAGGTTCGCCATGAGGCCGTCGAGCCGGTCCCGGCCGTCGAGTTCGTCCCGGTCGTCTACTTCCTTCGCATCTGCCACAGAGCGAGATTAGCCGGGTTGGGCCGGGCCGTCCGGACGCGGGGGAAACCGCGCCCCACCGGTCTATCGTTCTTGGAGGCGGCTCTCCCCCCGGACGGAAGGTCAGCATGGTCACCAGGGAAGGCATGATCGGCCTCGTCGTCGTGGCGCTCCTCGCCACGTTCTGCGTCCGCTGGGCCGCCGTGCGGCTCCGGCTGCCCATGCCCACGCGGTCAGCGGTGCTCATCGTGTTCGTCCTCGTGGCGATGACCATGTTCGGCAACCACATGCGGTAGCGGCGGGCGACTCGGACCGGACGAATTGCCCGCCGTCCCGAACTTCCCGCCCCGGCGGAGAGTCATAACAGGCGAAACCGGCTTCTCGCGAGTGTGACCCCGTCCGCCGGAGCCGGTCCGAGCGAGGGAGAGCATCCGGTGACCGCGATCCGGGAGAGCGGCGCGATCGCCCCGCATCTGAGGCGACTGCTGGAGTTCGTGGAACCCGGCCGCGACGACGTGTGCCTGGACGTGGCGCGCGGCCGCGGCCCGATGCCCGCGGCGCTCGGCCCGCAGGTGGGGCACCTCACCGCGGTCGACGCGATGCCCGCGGCGGCGCGGCCCGGGCCCGCCGCCGTTCCCTCCGCAGAGCGCGGAGCGGGCTCGTCGCGGCGGATGAGCACGGTCGAGTTCGGGACCGGTCCAGTCCGGATCGCGGACGGCGACTCGCCGCCCGTCGCCACCACCCGCGAGGACCGGGTGCCGCATCCGCTCGGGCCCGACCACGTCCGGGTCAAGGCCGACGCCACCGCCCTGCCCTACAGGGACAACACGTTCTCGCTGGTCACGGCCCGGTTCTCGCTCTACAACCTGGGCGACCCCGATCATGTGCTGCGCGAGCTGCTGCGGGTCTGCCGCCCCGGCGGACGGGTGATCATCGCGGACCTCGTCCGCGGCAACCTCGCCGGGCCCGACCGCGACCGCATCGAGCGGCTCCGCGACCCGGACCACCCCGGCACCCCGTCCATCGCCCGGCTCACCGAGATGATCACCTCGGCGGGCGGCAGCATCCGCCGCCTGGACGTCTTCACGGTGGAGCGTCCCATCGAGCCGTGGCTCGCCGGGTCCTGCGACGACGCGACCGCCGAGCGCATCCGCACCGCGCTCGTCGACGAGGTCGACGGCGGGCCGAAGACGGGCGCGAAGCCCCGCGTCATCGGCGGCGAGCTGTGGTTCACCCAGACCTGGGCCCACGTCGCCGCCGAACCCATCCCCTGACCCCGCCTCCCGTCAAGGGACGAGCACGGCCGCCCCGGTGAACCGGTCGGCGGCGAGGTCGGCGAGGGCGCGGTCGGCGTCGTCCAGGCCGTAGGCGCGGGTGGTGACGGCGACGCCGAGGCGGGCCGCCAGCGTGAGGAACTCCGCGCCGTCCGCGCGGGTGTTCGCGGTCACCGACCGGAGCGTCCGCTCCTGGAACAGGTGCCGCTGGTAGTCCAGGGACGGCACGTCGCTCAGGTGGATGCCCGCGACGGCGCACGTCCCGCCCCGGTCGAGCCGCTCCAGCGCCGCCGGGACCAGCTCCCCCGCCGGGGCGAAGACGATCGCCGAGTCGAGCGGCGCGGGCCCGGTGTCGAAGGAGTCGCCCGCCCACGCCGCGCCCAGTTCGCGCGCCAGCTCGCGGGCCGACGGGCTGCGGGTGAACACGTGCACCTCCGCGCCCTCCGCGATCGCGATCTGCGCGGCGAGGTGCGCGGACCCGCCGAACCCCCAGATCCCGAGCCGCCCGCCCGGCGGGACGGCGGCGCGGCGCAGCGCCCGGTAGCCGATGATGCCCGCGCACAGCAGCGGCGCGGCGCGGACGTCGTCCAGCTCCGGCGGCAGCGCGTAGGCGTAGGCGTCCACGGCGACGGCGAACTCGGCGTAGCCGCCGTGCGCGTCCCAGCCGGTGTAGACCGAGTACGGGCACAGGTTCTCGGCGCCGCGGCGGCAGAACCGGCACGCACCGCACGTCCCGCGCAGCCACGCCACGCCGATCCGGTCGCCCGCGCCGTGCAGGGTTCCGGGGCCCGCCTCGACGACCTCCCCGACGATCTCGTGCCCCGGCGTCACGCCCGGCAGGTGGACGGGCAGGTCGCCCTCCGCGACGTGCAGGTCCGTCCGGCAGACGCCGCAGGCCAGCACCCGCACGAGCAGCTCCCCCGGGCCGGGGGACGGCCTCGCGCGGTCGGCGCGGCGGAGCGGCCCCGACGCGATCGGGCCCGGCGTCTCCACCGTCCAGGCGCGCATCGCTACGGGGCGAGCGGCAGCTCGAACCAGACGGCCTTGCCGTCGGACGTCGGCCGCGCGCCCCACCGGGTGGCGAGCTGGTCGACCAGGTAGAGGCCGCGCCCGCCCTCGTCGGTCTCGCCCGCGCTGCGGATGCGCGGGAGCCGCATGTCGGAGTCGAACACCTCGACCCAGACGGCGTCCGCGCCGCGCCGCAGCCGGAGCCGGAACTCCTTGGTCGGCGGCTCGCGGCGGCCGAGGTCGGCGCCGAGGTTCCAGTCGTCCTCGTCGAACGCGCCGCCGTCGAAGGGGCCCTCGAACGGGTCGGCGTCGAGGGCCGTCGCGCCGAAGTCGGTGTTGAACTGGACGGGCGGCGGCGCGCCCAGCGGCTCCCCGCCCCGTCCGGGCGGACCGGCGGGCACCGGCACGACCGGCTCGCGGCGCGGCGTCGGCGTGGCCGTCGCGTGCAGGACGACGTTCGTCACGACCTCCGACACCAGCAGGCACGCCAGCTCGGACTGCTCGTCGAGCATCCCCCAGGACGCGAACGTGTCGGCGGCCATCCGGCGGGCCTCCGACACCATGATCGGCTCGGCGTCGAAGGTGCGCTCGGCGACGGCCAGCTCGTCCCCGGCGGTGCGGATCACGACGATCGCGACGTCGTCGTCGATGTCGCCGGGCACCGCCTCGTAGGCGGCGTTCGCGATCGCCTCGACGCCGCCGCGCGCGACGGCCGCGACCGCGTTGCGGACCATCTCCCGCGACTCCTCGCGGGTGTAGTAGTCGCCGTCGTCGCGGGGCCGCCGGTCGATCAGGCCGTCGGTGTAGAGGACGAGCGTCGACCCCGGCTTCAGCTCGGTCGTCTCCTCGTTGAAGAGGATCTCGCCGCCGAGCCCCGGGGCGCGCAGCCCGAGCATGCCGCCCTGGCTCTCGAACGGCAGCTCGTCGACGTGGCCGTCCACGATCAGCAGCGGCGGGTCGTGCCCGGCGTTCGCGAACTCCAGCACCCGCGACCAGGCGTCGTAGACGAAGTACGTGCAGGACACGAGCGGCGGACGGACCAGGTCGTCGCTGTTCCAGCCGGACCGCATCCGCTCGGGACGGGTCATCGTCCGCACCCACTCGTCGAGCTTGCGCAGTATGTCGGCGGGCGGCTTGTCGTCCTGGGCGAAGGCGCGCAGCGCGGCGCGGAGCTGGCCCATCACGGCGGCGGCGCGGGCGCCGCGGCCCTCCACGTCGCCGATGACGAGGCCGACGCGGCCCGCCGACAGCGGGATCACGTCGTACCAGTCGCCGCCGACCTGCGTCTGGATGCCGTGCCCGTGCGATTCGAGCGGCCGGGCCGGCTCGTACCGCCAGGCGATCTGGAGGCCGTCCAGCCGGGGCGGGCGGTCGCCGGGCAGCAGGTGCTTCTGGAACGCGAGCGCGGTGTCGCGCTCCTCCTCGAACAGCAGCGCGTTGTCGACGGCGAGCGCGACCCGGCTGGCGATCGCGCCGAGCAGGTCGCGGTCGAAGCCGTCGTAGTGCGGGTCGGGCCGCTTCGACAGGTTGGACAGCGCGAGGCTCATCACGCCGAGCAGCTCGCCGCGCACCAGCAGCGGCGCGGAGATCACCGAGGTGATGCCCATCTCGACGCCGAGCCGCCGGGACTCCTCGGACGGCGCGGAGAACCGGTGCTGCACCATGTCCTCGACGAGGACGGCGTCGCGGCGGCTCATCGCCTTCTCGCTGAAATGGCCGGGCGGGTAGCTGACCGGCTCGCCGACCTCGGCCCAGGTGCCGGGCGGCGGCTCCCAGTTCCCGGCGTGCCGCGACACCCGGCGGTAGAGCCGGTCGCCGCTGTAGAGGTCGATGAAGCAGTGGTCGGCGAACTGCGGGACGAGGGTGTCGGCGACGCGGCGGAGCGTGCTCTCCAGTTCGAGGGACCCGGCGAGCCGCTCCCCGATCCGCTCCATCAGGCCGTAGCGGTCCTGTTCGCGCTGGTTGGAGCGGAGCGCCTCGCGCGCGAAGATCACGACGCCGTCGACCGCGCCGGACGGGTGCCGCAGCGGGACGGCGTGCGCCCGCGTGTACACGGTGCTGCCGTCGGCGCGCAGGTTGCAGAAGGTGCCCTCCCACACGCCGCCCTTGAGGACGTGCTTGGCCAGCTCGGTGGCCTGCTCGTGGTCCTCCTCGGCGATGCCGAGGGACAGCACGGAGTGCCCGATGACCTCGTCCCCGCCGAAGCCGAACAGCTGGCGCGCGAAGGCGTTGCCGTAGATGACGTTGCTGAAGCGGTCGCAGACGATGACCGCCATCTCCATCTGGTTGAGGACGGTCTCGGGCGGCAGACGCGCCTCGTCAGGCGCTTCCCCCCAGTGCTTCATCTCCCCATCCCGAAAACAGTGCCAAGCCCGCCGGTGGCCGCGTGCCCGCCGCCCGGCCACCCGGCGCCGCCCGTCCCGATGATCACCGGGCGTCGCGGCGCGGACGCCGCGCGTACCTCCTCCGTCGTATTGAACGACGAACCGGCCGCCGGGATACGCCCGAAAGGCGGGAAGCCACGGAGATCTTCGGTATAGACCGACGAGAAGGAGCCCCGTCCCCCGGCGAACCGCGCGCCCACCGTTCGCACGCCGGCCGGGTCAGCGCCTGCTGACGAAGACGTGTTCGGCGATGTCGCGCGGCAGCTCCGTCGCTGGACTGTCGGCCTCGTCGTCACTGATCACCTGCACCCCGTCATCGGTCGCCCGAAGCGTCACCTCTCGTCCCGGTTGTATCCCTATTTGCTTGAGTCTAAGCATCAGGTCGCTGTCGCTCTGGACCTGCTCGCTGATGCGGCGGATCACGGCGTCCGCGCCCGCGGACGAGGCCACGGCGGTCATTACCGACAGCGGGGACGGGTCGCCGTCCGCGCCGTGCCCGCCGAGTTCGTCCAGGCCGGGGATGGGGTTGCCGTGCGGGCAGGTGGTGGGGTTGTCGAGCAGCGCCACGAGGCGGCGCTCGACGTCCTCCGACATCACGTGCTCCCACCGGCACGCCTCGATGTGGACGTCCTCCCAGGGCAGCCCGATCACGTTGACCAGCAGGCATTCGGCGAGCCTGTGCTTGCGCATCACGCGGGTGGCGAGCCCGCGGCCGCTCTCGGTCAGTTCGAGATGCCGATCGCCCTCGACCCGGAGGAGACCGTCGCGCTCCATCCGCGCGACCGTCTGGCTCACCGTCGGGCCGCTCTGAGAGAGCCGCTCGGCGATGCGCGCGCGGAGAGGGATGATCCCCTCCTCTTCGAGCTCGAAAACCGTCCGGAGGTACATCTCCGTGGTATCGATCAGGCCGTGTGAGGTCACAGCTCCCTCCAGTCTTATGGGCAGGAGTCTACTTGCTCGGACCTCTCGACGCCGGGCCCGGCGAATATCCCCCTGAAGCCGGGTAGGGGGAACACGAGATGAACGCCAAAACTTCCCATGACGCTTTTCCCTTCCTTCCCGACACCCCGGAGGAAAGGTCCGATCTCGGCGCGCTGAGCCGCGCGGCGGAGGGCTGCCGGGGATGCGGCCTCTATGAGAACGCCACCCAGACCGTCTTCGGCGAGGGCTCCCCGGGCGGCCGCGTCGTGTTCGTCGGCGAGCAGCCCGGCGACCAGGAGGACCGCCAGGGCCGCCCGTTCGTCGGACCGGCGGGGCGCGTCCTCGACCGGGCGCTCGCGGAGGCCGGGATCGAGCGCGGCGACGTCTACGTCACCAACGCGGTGAAGCACTTCAAGTTCCGGCGGCGGGAGGGCGGCAAGCGCCGCATCCACGAGCCGCCGAACGCCGGGGAGCTGCGCGCCTGCCGCCCGTGGCTGCTCGCCGAACTGCGGATCCTGGAGCCGGACGTGGTCGTCGCGCTGGGCGCGACGGCGGGCAAGGCCCTGCTCGGGTCGTCGTTCCGGGTGACCAAGCAGCGCGGACGCCTGCTGCCGCTCCCCGATCTGGAGGACATCGGCACCCCGGCCGCGTCCGGCGAGTCCGAGAACTCCGAGGACGGGGCGGGCGCGCGGCTCGTCGCGACGATCCATCCGTCCGCCGTGCTGCGCGCCGACGACCGCGAGGCCATGTACGCGGGCTTCCTCGACGACCTCAAGGTCGTGGCGTCCGCGCTGCGCTGAGGCGGTGCCGGCGCTGAGGCGGTGCCGGCGCTGAGGCGGCGTCACCCGTCCACCGGGACCGTTCCGGCGGTGCGCGTGTCGTAGCGGAGCAGCGCGGGGACGGCGAACCCGGCGACCACGACCAGCGCCGCGCAGGCGAGCCCGCCCCCGACCCAGGACGCGGTGGCCCCGGCGACGCTCGCGGTCGCCCCGGCGCGGACGTCGCCGAGCCGCGGTCCGCCCGCGACGACGACGGTGAACACGCCCTGGAGGCGTCCGCGCATCTCGTCCGGCGCGTAGGTCTGGAGCATCGACTGGCGGAAGACGGCGGACACCAGGTCGGCGGCGCCGCCCACGGCGAGGAGGGCCACGGCGAGCCAGAGCTGCCCGGCCAGCCCGGACGCCGCCACCGCGAGCCCCCAGACCACGATCGACACGATGAGCGCGATGCCCTGCTTGCGCACGCGTCCGATCCAGCCGGACGACATCCCGCCGAGGAGCGCGCCGATCGCGATCGCGGCGAACAGGTAGCCGACCGCGCCCTCGCCGCCGAACTTCGTGTCGGCGACCTCGGGGAACAGGGCGCGCGGCATCGCGATCGCCATCGCGATGATGTCCACGACGAACGACATCATCAGCACCGGCTGCGCGGACAGGTAGCGCAGGCCGTCGAACACCGACCGCAGGCCCGGCGTGCCGGCGAGCTCGCCGAGCGGCGGCATCGGGGGCAGCCGCAGCGCCGCGTACAGCACGAACGTGAACAGGACGGCGTCCAGCGCGTACGCGACGGCGTAGCTCCAGTGGGAGATGATCACACCGGCGAACAGCGGCCCGGCGAGGCCGCCGCCCTGCATGACGGTGAAGTTCAGCGTGTTCGCCGCCGGGACGAGGGGCGCGTCGACCAGCCGGGGGATCATCGCGCTGCGGGTCGGCGACGACACCGACACCCCGACCGCCTGGACCGCCACCGCGACCATGATCAGGACGAGGCTGTGCACGCCCAGCAGGGCCGGGACGAGCAGCAGGAACGTCCCGGCCCACATCACGTAGGACGAGACGAGCAGGAGCCTGCGCCGGTCCATGTGGTCGGCGACCGCGCCGCCCCACAGCCCGAACACGATCAGCGGGACGAGGTTCACGAACCCGACCACGCCCACCCAGAACGACGACCGGGTCATGTCGTACACCTGGACGGGCACGGCCACGGCGGTGACCTGGAACCCGATGAAGGACACGCCCTGCCCCAGCCAGAGCCGCCGGTACGGGCCGCTGGACAGCGGGCGGGTGTCGATCGCCAGGCCGCGCAGGATCCCGCCCCGCCCGGCTTTGGGCGGTGTGAGCGGATGTTCGGGTTCGGGTTCGGGCTCGGCGTCGTCGGGAGGGGAGAGGTTGTCAGGAGCGTGGGTGGGGGTTGGCTGCTGTTCCGGATTCACGGAGACAGTCTCTCCATCACCCACCTCCCCGTCTCCCCCAGGGTTCCGTCCAGCGCGGGCGGCTCGCCTTCGCGGCGGTACCGGATGCGGTCGTGCAGCCGGTCGCGACGGCCCTGCCAGAACTCAATCCATTCCGGGACGAGCCGGTACCCGCCCCAGAAGTCGGGCAGCGGGACGGCCTCGGCGGACTCGGCGTCCGGCGCGCCCGGGGGCCGTCCCTCGGCCGGATCGGGCCAGCGCTCGGCCAGTTCGGCGAAGCGGCGCTCCAGGACCTCCCGCCCGGGGATGACGCCGGACTGGCGCTCGCTCGCCCACGCGCCGAGCCGCGAGCCGTGCGGGCGCGTCCGGAAGTAGGCGGCCGACTCGTCCCGGGGCAGCTCGAACACCGGCCCGCCGGCCCGGACCTGCCGGTAGAGGGCGTGCCAGGGGAACACGAGCGCCGCGCGCGGGTTCTCGGCCAGCTCCACGCCCTTCTGGGACGTCAGGTTCGTGAAGAACCGGAAGCCCTGCGGCCCGTACCCCTTGAGCAGGACGGTCCGCGCGTTCGGCACGCCGTCCGCGGACGCGGTCGCGAGGATCATCGCGTTCGGCTCCGCCAGGCCGGACTCGTGCACCCCGGCGAACCAGGCGGCGAACAGCGCGAGCGGATCGGCGGGGAGCGCCGACTCGGACATTTCGCCCGCCTCGTAGGATCTGCGGAGCCGTGCGGGGTCGGGTGTCGCGGAGTTCACAGCGTCCGAGCCTCTCACCTGGCCCTTGTGCAACTGACGGGACCCCTGGGTACTGGACGGTAAAGCAGACAGGGTTCAATGGCACGGCACCGCCTTATCAAACCGAACATCCCTCGCCCCCAGCCTGCGCGGACCGGCCGCGCGGCCTCGGCGGACGGGCCGGACGAGGGATGCTCGCCGGAGACGAAAGGCAGGACGACATGTCCGACTTCAAACCTGGTCTCGAGGGGGTCGTGGCCTTCGAGACCGAGATCGCCGAACCGGACAAGGAGGGCGGGGCCCTCCGGTACCGGGGCGTGGACATCGAGGAGCTCGTCGGCCGCGTCTCCTTCGGCGACGCCTGGGGCCTCCTCGTGGACGACAGCTTCGACCCCGGCCTCGCCCCCGCCGACCCGCACGTCCTGCCGGTCACCTCCGGCGACGTCCGGGTGGACGTGCAGAGCGCGCTCCCCACCCTCGCCCCCGCCTACGGCATGCGACCGCTGCTCGACATCACCGACGAGGAGGCCCGCGCCGACCTCGCCCGCGTGTCGGTCACGGCGCTGTCCTTCGTCGCTCAGTCGGCGCGCGGCATCGGCGTGCCGATGGTCCCGCAGCACCGGATCGACGCGGCGGGCACGATCACCGAGCGGTTCATGGTCCGCTGGCGCGGTGAGCCCGACCCCAAGCACGTCAGGGCCATCGACGCCTACTGGGTCTCCGCCGCCGAGCACGGCATGAACGCCTCCACCTTCACCGCCCGGGTGATCGCCTCCACCGGCGCGGACGTCGCCGCCAGCATCTCCGGCGCGATCGGCGCGATGTCCGGGCCGCTGCACGGCGGCGCGCCCGCCCGCGTCCTCCCGATGATCGACAAGGTGGAGCGGATCGGGGACGCCCGCAAGGTCGTCACCGACATCCTCGACTCCGGCGACCGGCTGATGGGCTTCGGCCACCGCGTCTACCGCGCCGAGGACCCGCGCGCCCGGGTGCTGCGCCGCACCGCGAAGGACCTCGGCGCGCCGCGCTTCGAGGCCGCGAAGGCCCTGGAGGACGCCGCGCTCGCGGAACTGCGCGAGCGGCGCCCGGACCGTCCGATCGAGACGAACGTCGAGTTCTGGGCCGCGGTCATCCTCGACTTCGCCGAGGTCCCGACCGCGATGATGCCCGCCATGTTCACCTGTGGCCGCACCGCCGGCTGGGCGGCGCACATCCTTGAGCAGAAGCGCACCGGCCGGCTCGTCCGGCCGAGCGCCAGGTACACCGGCCCCGGGACGCGGTCGATCGACGACGTCCAGGGCGCGGCGGAGGTCCTCAAGCGTCACGCCGGCTGACACACCGGCGTCGCCCCCCGAACGCCTGAGGCCCCCGGTCCGGACCGGGGGCCTTGCTCGTTCTCCGGTCACATGTCGGACGCTTCGTCCCCGGGCGGGCAGTGGGCGGGGCCCTGGCGCCCCGCGATCAGGCGCCCGCAGACCTGTTCGACCTCGGTGGTGCCGTCCGGCCTGAGCGCCGCGAGCATGACCGGCTTGTCGAGCACCTGGTGGCCGGTCGTGCGGGAGCTGAACCGGATGACGCCGCTCGCCCCGTTCCGCAGGACGTCGTGGTCCGGGTCGTTCAGCGCGGCGAACACCGACGTCGCGGACGGGAGCGCCTTCTCCTGCCAGTAGACGCGGCTCGCCACGCTGGCGACGAGGGTCACCGCGTCGTAGGACACGGCGGCGCGGGTGATCGCGGGCTGCCTGCTCTGGTCGGCGTTCCCGTCCGTCATGGCCCGGACGGCGGGGTCGTAGTCGGAGTAGAACGTCTGCGGCGACTGGTTGCCGATCCAGCGCGCCGTCCACGCCTCGCGGGCGGCGAGCGGCGTGAAGTACAGGTCGAAGGTGTTCTTGCGGCCGAGTTCGTAGGAGTTGTCGCTGACGTATTTCGCGATCTCGTCGTCGGCCAGGACCAGCGGCCGTTCGGGGCACGACAGTTCCAGGACGTTGACGAACGAGCGGAACTCGTCGGCGCGGCCCGCGTAGTAGAACATCTCTGGTTGCTTCTGGCACGCCTCCCGCACCAGTTTGTTCAGATCTCCCGGGTTCCGGTACGGCAGCATGCGCGCCGTTCCCGGGCGGAACGCCTTCTGGAAGTCGGACGCCATGTTCCCGCTGTAGAGGTCGTCCGGGTCGCCGTTGTAGACGACCGCCGCCTCCCGCACTTTCGCGCCGCCGACGTCGCCGTTCCGCGCCCAGAACGCGGCGTGCTTCGCCGTCCGCGAGTTCGGGGACGCGAGCCGGAAATAGTACGGCGAGTAGCCCGCGTCGCCGTCGAGCAGGGCCGTCCCGTCGTAGCTGTTCGCCGTCCCGACCAGCGGCAGCGCCGACTTCGCCAGCAACTGGATCGCCTGCTGGGTCTGCCGCCTGCTCTGCTCGAAACCGATGACCGCGACGACGGTCCGGTCTTTCAGCGCCCTTTTGCGGATCTGCTCGGCGACGTGCACGGCGTAGCGGAACTTCGCGCCCGCGTTGGCGATCAGCACCCGCAACCGGAGGTCGTCGCCCTCGGCCGCGTCGTTGAACCGCTGCTGCGCGACGGCCAGCCCGATCAGCTCGCCCTGCGCCCCGGCGAGGAGGTCGATCCGCCGGTTCTCGATGGACGGGTCGGCCGTCACGGGCCCGAGGTAGACGACCGTCGCGTACGGCTTTCCGGATTCCTTGACGTGGTCGTTCTGCGACTCGATCGCGTCCAGGACCTTGTTCAGCCTGTTGTCGTTGTTCCGGCCGCCGGAGTTCTCGCCGAAACGGAACGACCCGTCCGTGATGCCGACGCATTCGCCGTTCGCCATCCGCCGCATCCCGAACGGCGAGCAGTACCGCACCACCTGGACGGAGATGACGCTGACGGACGCCGCCGCGATCGCGACCATCGCGATCCACGGCAGCGCCGGATGCGCGAGCCGCGGCCGGCGCCGCACCGGCCGGACCGGCGGCAGGTCGCCGCCCGGGTCGCGGGTGATGTCGACGCGCAGTTCCCGGCGCGAGCCGAGCGCGCCGACCCGGCGCTGCTCGCGGGTGTAGCCGTCCCACAGGACGCGCGCCGCGACGACGCCGCACGGCTCGCCGGACGACACGTCCACCCGGACGGCCTCCGCGAGCCGGTCGACGAGCCGCCGCCCGGCGGAACCGGCCGGGTCGCCGGCGGCGGGCGCGTTCGGGTCGACCCCGGCCGTGACGATCAGCGGGTCGAAGCCGGGCAGGCCCTCCGTCGCCTGCGTGTCGGCGCGGACCCGCTCGACCAGCTCCACGAACGTCACGCCCGGATGCCCGGCCGCCAGGTGCTCGAAGATCAGCACCGGGTAGCGGACCCGGGCCCACGCCGCCCGCCGGTAGTCGCGCCGGTAGTTGCGCCGAAGATCTTCCAGGAAGGCGGCGACGAGGAGCAGGTCGAGCTGCGCGCCGTGGTCGTCGGGCTCGACCGGGCGCGGGTCGAACACGCCCAGCGCGAAACCGAGGAAACCCGTCGAGTCGTGGTCGACGTAGGGCTGCTTGAGGAACCACGCGAACTGGTGCACGCCGTACCAGCCGCGCGTCCGCGCGAGGATCTGCACGGTCACGAACGCCAGCCCGACGACGGCGGCCAGCACCGCCGCCGCGAGGTCGAGGGCGGCGGCCGTCCCGGCGCTGACCAGCGCGACGACGGCGATCCCGATCGGCGCGATCTGCTCCAGGAACGCCAGGAACGTCGCCGGACGGCCGCGCCGCTCCTCCAGGTCGCGCAGCACGTCCCGGCCGCGGCGGCGGATCACCCGGTTCAGCTCGCGGCGCCGCGCGTTCTCGTTGTCGCCGACCGGCGGGTGCGTCAGCCGCCGGACGAGCAGGTGGTTCTCCCGCTCCGCCGCCGACGCGCCGCGCGGCGCCGGGCGGTCCCCGGCGAGCCGGATCTCGCGCAGGTCGCGCAGCCACAGCGCCATCTCCAGCAGGGGGAACCGCAGCGGCGGCTCGCCGCGGCCGTGGCTGCTCGGCTGCGACAGCTCGCGCTTGGCCTCCCGCAGGACGCCCGAGACGTCGGTCGCGGGCGTGTCGGCGGCGATGTGCGAGACGGGGGCGCGCTCGTCCTCGCAGCGCGACTTGAGCGTCTCCGCGAGGTGGGACGTGGCCCGCGCCGGGCCGAGCAGCAGGAGCAGGGGCCGGAGGCGCTCGCGCCACCGCCACGGCGGCCGCTCCCGCAGCCGCTCGAACAGGTCGAGCACCCCGCGTAACCGATCCTCGCTCAGGACCCGGTCGCCGTCGCCCGCCATGTCGCACGCCTCGCTTTCCCCGCCTGCCGTCGATCCTCCGGCCGCCGCCCCGAGACCCCTCCCGCTTTATCCGCATTGGAGGCGGTACGTCCTGGAAAGGGGTGAAACCTTCGGATACGGGACGATCACATCGGAAACCCGGCCACTTTGCCATCATTGGCGGCATGAGTGAAGACCCGGCGGAGTCGGAGCGCTACGAGACGGAGCGCTACGAGGCGGAGCGGGAGGCGCGCCGCCGCGAGGTCAACGCCCTGTCGGGGCGCGTCGCGATCGTCCTCGTCGCGCTGTTCCTGGCCTTCCTGACCTACGACTCCGCGCGGACCGCGCTCCGGGCCCACGCGCGCGGCGACGACTGGATCTACCCGCCCGCCGTCATCGGCGGGATCTGCGCCGCCGCGCTGGTGGCCCTGGTCACGTGGGTCGCGCACAGGGCGAAGCAGCGGGTGAAGTAGCCTTCTGTGAGTGACCGACAGCGCGAATCCAGCCATTGACATTCCCGCCGACCTCAAGCCCGCGGACGGCCGCTTCGGGTGCGGGCCGTCGAAGGTCCGCCCGGAGCAGCTCGCCGCACTCGCTGGGTCCGGCTCGACCTACATGGGGACGTCGCACCGGCAGAAGCCGGTGAAGTCCCTGGTCGGACGCATCCGCGAGGGCCTCGGCGAACTGTTCTCGCTACCCGAGGGGTACGAGGTCCTGCTCGGCAACGGCGGCACCACCGCGTTCTGGGACGCCGCCGCGTTCGGGCTCGTCCGGCAGCGGTCGCAGCACCTGACGTTCGGCGAGTTCTCCAGCAAGTTCGCCAAGGTCACCACGTCGGCCCCCTGGCTCGGAGACCCGACCGTCATCTCCAGCCCGCCCGGGACGCACCCCGAGGCGTCCGCCGAAGAGGACGTGGACGTCTACGCCCTCACCCACAACGAGACGTCCACCGGCGTCGCCCTGAACATCGCGCGCCCGGCCGGGACGATCGCCCGCGAGGGCCTCGTCCTGGTGGACGCCACGTCCGGCGCGGGCGGCCTCCCCGTGGACGTCACCGAGACCGACGTCTACTACTTCGCCCCGCAGAAGTGCTTCGCGGCGGACGGCGGGCTGTGGGTGGCGCTCGCGTCCCCGGCCGCGCTGGAGCGGATCAACGAGATCGCCATGTCCGACCGGTACATCCCGGAGTTCCTCAACCTGAAGACGGCGGTCGACAACTCCGTCAAGGACCAGACCTACAACACCCCGGCCGTGGCGACGCTCCTGCTCCTCGCCGACCAGATCGAGTGGATGAACGGCCAGGGCGGGCTCGACTGGACCACGTCCCGCACGGCCGACTCGTCCGGGCGGCTCTACACGTGGGCCGAGAAGACGTCCTACACGACGCCGTTCGTGGTCGACCCGGCGCAGCGCTCCCAGGTCGTCGGCACGATCGACTTCACCGACGAGGTGGACGCCGCCGCCGTCGCGAAGGTCCTGCGGGCCAACGGGATCGTCGACACCGAGCCGTACCGCAAGCTCGGCCGCAACCAGCTCCGCATCGGCATGTTCCCCGCGATCGCCCCCGACGACGTGGAGTCCCTGACGAACTGCATCGACTACGTGGTCGAGCGCCTCTAGCCCATCGGGGGCGACCCCCCGAACCCCCCGGCTGCGCGGCACGGGTCTCCTCGCTCTGGTCGCTGGCGCTCCCGCCGCTGCGGGGACGCGGCGCGCCGGGCATGCCCGCTGCGCTCGCAGAGCTCGCTCCGCGTGCCTGTCCCGTAACCGGTGGCCGGGTCGCCTCAGGCGACGGTCACCAGGTCGGGACGGGTCGCCGGGGTGGCGAGGCGGTGGCGGAGGGTGGTGCGGTCGCGGTGCTCGTCGGCGGCGGTGAAGCCCGTCCAGACGCGGTCGTCGAGGTCGGCGGCGCGGGCGGTGGGCACGAAGCTCTCCGTCGCGAGGACGCCGGGACGGTCGCGGCGGCCGGGGCGCGTCTCCGTGCCGATCTTCAGGTAGGTGCCCTCGCGCAGCATGACGGCGGCGGCGAACTCGACCCGCGTGTGCCGCTCGACCTCGCGGAACCAGCGCGGGTTGGACGCCCAGTAGAGGTTCTGGTCGGTGTCGACGGCGACGGTCAACGGGCTGAGCGCCGCGCGGGCCAGGTGCACCACGGTCGGACGGTCGCGCTCGACCCACGCCAGCGCGGAACGTCCGACCAGCGCGGCGAGGATGCCCGCCACGTCGGACGGCCCGGCGCAGCCCGCGAGGAGCTGGATCGGCTCGCCGCCGGTCGTTCCGGCGGCGGGCGGCAGCGCGTGGCGAGTCCGCAGGTCGGCGGCGTCGACGTCGCCGTCGTGCGTGCCCACGACCCCGGCGGAGGGCCGTCCGGGACGCGGGAGCGCGGCCGTCCCGGGGACGACCATCGGGCTCGCGTCGTCGGCCTCGACCGGCGGGCCGTGCGTCGCCCACCGGGTGTGGCCGAGCGCGACGGGCGCGCGGTCGAGCTCCGGCAGGAACTCGGGCCGCCAGATCGCGGAGAAGCGGCCCCGGCCCTTCACGACGCGGCAGCCGCCGCCCGCGTCCGGGCCGCCGAGCCCCGGCCGGTCACCGAGCCCCGGCCGGTCACCGAGCCCCGGCCAGTCACCGAGCCCCGGCCAGTCACCGAGCAGGGCCAGCCCGGCCGCGTCGGTGCCGCGCTCCTCGGCGAGCGCGCCCAGCGTGACGAAGACGTCCGACGCCCGGCCCGGGTCGTCGGCGAAGGGAGAGCGAACCACCCCGAACAATCCGCACATGCACGATGAGATGCAGATCATGGGTGGACGGTTCGCGTCGCTCGGGCGGCCGAATAAGCTCGGACCCGTGAACCGCGCGCCCCGCTGGCTGCTCCCCACCGTGCTGACCGCGCTCCTCCTGGCCGTGGTCGTCGGTGCGCTGCTCCAGTGACCATGGCGCGGGCATGATCGTCGGGGCGCGGAACGGGGATGATCGGGGCATGGCGGGCAACGGGTGGGCCCTACGCGCCGGAGCCGCGCTGACGGCCGTCGGAACGGCGTGCTGCGCCCTCGCCCCGGCCGCCGCGGCGGCGGCGGGTGACGACGACGAGGTCGCGTTCACGATCAACGATCCGCGGATCCTGGAGTCGAGCGGGCTCGCGGCCAGCACGCGGCACCCCGGCATCGTGTACACGCACAACGACTCGGGCGGCGTCCCGCGGATCTACGCGCTCGGCATGGACGGCCGGGTCCGCGCGGTGTTCACGGTGGCGGGCGCGGGCGCCCGCGACTGGGAGGGCATGGCGCTCGGCAAGGACTCCGCCGGACGTCCGGCGATCTTCGTCGCGGACATCGGCGACAACCTCGGCGGCGCCTGGCCGTACGTGACGGTGTACCGCGTCCCGGAGCCCTCGCGGATGCGGAGCCAGACGCTGCGCGCGACCGCGTTCCGGGTCAAGTACGCCGACGGCCCGCGCAACGCCGAGACCGTCATGGTCAACCCGCGCACGAACCGGCTCTACATCGCCAGCAAGCTCTTCGGCGGCAAGCTCTACGAGGCCCCGGCGCGGCTCGGCACCGGCGGCTTCAACACGATGCGCAAGATCGGCGACGCGCCGCCCATCGCGACCGACGGCGCGTTCTCCCCGGACGGCCGCACCTGCGTCGTCCGGACGTACTTCGGCGCCCGGTTCTACGAGGTCGGCCCGGACGGCAGGCCCGGCAAGACCCTCAAGACGATCGACCTGCCGATGCAGAAGCAGGGCGAGTCCGTGACGTACACGCCGGACGGCCGCTCCATCCTGGTGGGCTCCGAGGGCAAGGGCCAGCCGGTCTACCGGATCCCGCTGCCGAAGGAGGCGCGGCCGTCGTCGCCGCCGTCCGGGAAGGGGCCGAACAACGCGGGAGAGGCGGGCGGCCCGGAATCCGGGCGCAAGGACGCGACGAACACGAGGGTGGGCCTGTTCCTGGCGCTCGCGATCGCGGGCGCCGTGGGATACGGGTTGGTGCGGAGACGGGGGGCGTAGGCGGGACGCGAGTGACGCAAGCGGACGGCCCGACCTGACCGGCGCGATGGAAGTCGGTTCCGGAGGGCGATCGGATCGTGGAAGGGGGCGACGGGCCCTCGGGGGCCCGTGTGAGGATGCGGACTGTGGAGCATGAGCTGGTGGGCCTCGCGGGTCCTGGCGGCCGGTGGCGTCCGGTCGCGGCCGGGCCGTTCGCCCTCCTGGCGGTGGCGCTCGCGCTGCTGCCGATCCGGCCGGTGTGGCTGTGGGCGGCGCTGATCGGGACGGTCGCGGCGATCCCCTGGCTGCTCGGCGCGGTCCCGGAGGCGCGGCGGCGGCGTCCCCGGCCGTACTGGCGGCTGTCGGCGGCCGGGCTGGAGCAGATCGGGCCCGGCGGGCTGAACATGGTCTCCTACGAGCGGTCCAGGATCGACGCCCTGGCCATCACGACCGGCGACGGCGTCCTGACCGTGTTCCACCGCTTCGGGCGTACCGCCGTCGGCGGGTTGACCACGATGGGCCTGGAGCCGCTCGCCGTGTTCGTGACGGCGCGGCGGCTCGGCATCCCCATGCACGTCCTGGACGGCGAGGCCGGCGACCTGCTCGACCCCGCGCTGGACGAGGCGCTCGGCGTCCCCGGCCTGGACGACGACGTCCCCGGCGGCGGCACCCTCCCCCGCGACCACGCGGCGGAGCGGCGGCTGCTCGACCAGGAGGCGGCGCTCATGGCGGCGGCGCACGAGCCGGCCGTCCGGGCGGGCGGGCCGTCCGCGCGCGGCACGGGCGCCGAGCAGCGCCTCGACACCCCGGAGCCGCTGCCGAGCCGCCGCCGGGTCGTGCTCCTCGGCACGCTGACCGCGCTGCTCGGAGTCGTCATGATCGTCCGGATCGCGGTGGACGGCACGAGCGCGTTCGGCGCCCGGCTCGCCGCCGGCTGCTGGACGCTCGCCGCCATCGGCGGCGTGCTCGCCGCGCGCCGCCGGCTGCTGCGCGCCGCCCGGGTGCACTGGAGGATCACCGCCGAGCGGCTGCTGGTGCGGGCGCGTCCCGGCCGCCGCCGCGAGGCGCAGGACCTGCGCGCGGGCGACGTCGCCGCCGTCGTCGTCGGCCCCGGGCTGCGGCTCGACCCGGTGAGCGGCGAGCCGCGCCGCGCCGACCTCGCCGCGCTGGCGTTCGGGCACCGGCTCGAACTCCTCGCCCGGCTGCCCGCGCACGGTCTGGACGGCTTCCAGCTCGCGCACGCCCTCGACGACCACGGCTACCGGGTGATCACGCCGGGGGCGCGGGCGCCGCGCCGCCCGCAGTACGGCCTTGAGGGGCTGCCCGAGGTGTTCTCGCAGGTCCCGGGCGGGCGGCTGGTCGTCGCCGACGGCGGCCTCGGCTGGGCGGACGCGGCGGGCGACGTCGTGCTGAAGATGCCGGAGGACCGCATCGGCGGCATCGAGCTGCTGACGATCGGCGGGCACGCCTGGGTCCGGCTGTACGACACCGACGGCGACGAGTTCTTCGCCGCGCCGCTGTCCGCGCTCCGCATCTCCCGGACCGACCTGCGCGACGCGGCCCGCCGCGCGGGGCTGCCGGTGAACGACGCCGAGTACGACGCCTACCTGAGCGCCGCGTTCCACTCCGCCGTATCGACCCTGGCCGTCCCGGAGGAGGAGCCGGCCGAGCCCGCGCCCGCGGCGCTGCCCGCGCAGAGCGCCGCGCGCGACGGCGGGTCGAGCGGGGCGCCGCAGGCGGAGCTGGTGGACGAGCACGACGTGACGTTCACCGTGCCCGCGCCGCCCGACCCGGTCACCGCGCCGGGCGCGCTCCTCGACGCGACCCGCCGCTCCCGCGTCGGGACGTACGGGATGAGCGTCCTGCTGTGCGAGGCGGTGGCGCTGCTGGGCGCGGTGTGGCTCGGCCCCGAACTCGGCGGGTTCGACCGGACGGCGTCGTGGTCGGTGCCCGCCGGGCTGGTCATCGGGCTCGTCGGGTACTGGCTGTACGACCGGAACCGTCCGCAGCTCCGGGTGTCGTCGGCGGGGCTCGCCGTCGTCACGCGGCGCGGCCGGGTCGAGTGGAACCTCGGCCGCGAGCGGGTCGGCGGCGTCGGGCTCGACGAGGCGGCCGAGCGGATGCCGCGGCTCGTGGTGTGGAGCCCGTCCGGGCGGGTGCTACGCCAGGTCGCGTTCCCGCCCGACCTGGACGCGCTGCGCCGCGCGTGCGAGCGCTACGGCCTGCCGTGGGGGCCGCCGGACGCCGACCGTCCCGCGCCGCCGCCGCCCGAGCTCTGACCGCCGGTGCTCTGCCGCAGCGACCACGTCTTCAGCGGTTCGTAGGCGAGCTGGTCGTAGTCCTTGCCGGGCAGGTGGCTGCGGATGAGCTGGACCGACTCGGCCGTCCACGGGGCGCCCGCGAACGCCGACAGCGACTCGATGAGCGGGCGCACGTCCACCGGCCTTCTGGACCGCGCCAACGTGAGGTGCGGGCGGAAGCCCCGGTGCTTGTCGGGCATCGTGCCGACCCGGCGTCCGGCCGCGGTCGTCGACGCCGCGAGCCGCGCGACCCGGCGGCGGTCGCCGAACAGGCCCGTCCACAGGACGCGGGCGTGCGCGCCGCTGCCGGGGAACGCGCCCGCGCCCGCGAGCGACAGCGCCATCCGCTCGTGCCGCCCGACGGCCCGCTCCAGCCGGGGCAGCAGCCGGTCGAGGGTGCGGTCGTCGACCTCGCCGAGGAACGTCAGCGTGACGTGCATCAGCTCACGCCTGACCCATTTCAGCTCCGGCACCGACTCGCGGTGCGGGCGGACGGCCTCCTCGAGCTCGTCCAGGATGTCCGGCGGCGGAACGAGCGCCACGAAAAGCCTCATGGGAGCGTCCGGAGGGCCACCTGGTCAGCATTTCAGCAGATGGCACCCGTTGTCACGCGGAACCGGCCTCCCGCGAGGCGGAACCGGCGGACGGCGGCCCCGGCCGCCGCCGGACCCGCGCGAGCGCCGGGCCGACCGACCCGCGCGGCAGCGCCATCACGCCGACCGCGATCGCGGCGAGGGCGGAGATCAGCCCGCCGAGGACGAGGCCCGACCGGGCGCCGAACTCCTCGGCCATCCAGCCGATCGCGGGCGCGCCGATCGGGTTCGACCCGAGGAACACGAGCATGTAGAGCGCCATGACGCGGCCCCGCATCTCCGGCGCCACGCCGAGCTGCATGGTCGCGTTCGCCGCCGTCATGATCGACATCATCGCGATCCCGGTCGGGACGAGCAGGGCGACGAACGTCCAGTAGGTCGGCATCAGGCCGGTCACGACCTCCAGCACGCTGAACAGCAGGCCCATCGCGACCAGCATCCGCAGCCGCGGCCTCGCCACCCGGCGCGCCGCGAGCAGCGCGCCGCTCAGCGCGCCGAGCGCCAGCATGCTGGACGCGACGCCGAACGCCGCCGAGTCGGTGTGGAAGGTCTCCTTGGCGACGAGCGCGACGGTCGTGGCGAAGTTCATGCCGAACATGGCGAGGAACCCGATGAGGATCAGCACCAGCATCAGGTCGCGCCGCCCGCGGACGTAGCTGAGCCCCTCGCGGAGCTGCCCCTTGGCGCGCTTGACCGGGGGCGCGGAGCGCAGCTCCTCCGGCCGCATCGCGTACAGGCCGAACAGGACGGCCCCGAACGACGCGGCGTTCACCAGGAACACCGGGCCCGTCCCGATCACCGCGATCAGCACGCCCGCGACGGCGGGGCCGAGCAGCCTGGCGCCGTTGAAGGTCGCGCTGTTCAGGGCGATCGCGTTCGGCAGGTCGCGCTTGCCGACCATCTCGACCACGAACGACTGGCGGGCCGGGTTGTCGACGACGGTCGCGAGGCCGAGCCCGAACGCGAGCACGTACACGTGCCACACCTGCGCGGTGCCGGTCACCGCGAGCAGGCCGAGGATGAGCGCGAGCACGCCCATCGCCACCTGCGTCAGCACGAGGATGCGGCGCTTCGGGTACCGGTCGGCGATCACGCCGCCCCACAGGCCGAACAGCAGCATCGGCAGGAACTGCAGGCCGGTGGTGATGCCGAGCGCGGTGCCGCTGCCGTGCGCGAGTTCGAGGACGAGCCAGTCCTGCGCGACGCGCTGCATCCACGTCCCGGTGTTCGAGACGACCTGCCCGGCCGCGTACAGCCGGTAGTTGCGGACGCGCAGGGAGCGGAACATGCCGCCGCTCTTCGGCTCCTCGACGGCGTCGCCGCCCTGCGGCTCGGAAGCGGGGGCCGGGGCCTCCGGCTCCGGGGCGTTCGGCTCCAGGGCTTCCGGCTCCAGGGCTTCCGGCTCCAGACCGTTCGGCGCCTCCGGAGTCTCCGGGTCCACAGTGTTCGGCGGCTCGGGGGTTTCCAGCTCGGGAGTTTTCAGCTCAGGAGTTTTCAGCACGGGGGTTTCCAGCTCGGGGGTCTCCGGCGGCTTCGGCGCTTGGAGCGATCCAAGCCGTTCGACGGACGCCTTCGCGCGGACGGGTTCGTCCGCGTGCGAGGGCGGCCCGCAGCCCTTCGCGGCGTGCCGTCCCGGCGGATGCGCCGCCGGACGGTGCCGCACCCGCGCCCCGGAGCCGAGCGAGGACGCGAGCGGGAGGGAGGTGGGGAGCGCCGCGGACCCGCCGGCGCGCGCCGGCATCCGCCCGCGGGATCCGCGCGGCGCGGCCCCCTCGGGCTCGTCGAGGCTTTCGTTAGCAGAAGTCATTAACCCTGCTAACAATAATCAGGGCGCGGTCATTCCGGCAAGCGCGCCCCTTCCGGTCAGGAGCGGCTGAGCTTGTCGATGATCGGCGCGGCGCGGCGCAGGATCCGCCGCTCCTCCTCCGTCAGCTCGGTGAGCCGCCTGGCCAGCCACGCCTCCTTGCGCCGCCGCTCGTCCGCCAGCAGGGCGGCGCCCGCCTCGGTCGCGTTCAGCACGACCTGGCGCCCGTCCGTCGGGTGCGGGCTGCGCGCGACGAGCCCCCGCTCCTCCAGGAACGCGATGACCCGCGTCATCGACGGCGGCTGCACCTTCTCGTGGTCGGCGAGCTCGCGCGGCGTCATCGACCCGTGCCGTTCGATCGCGGCGAGCGCGGCGAACTGCGTGAGCGACAGCGGGCTGCGCGCGGCGTCGCCGCTCGCCGGCCCGCGCAGCGTGCGCAGCCGGCGGGACAGCCGCGCGATCGAGATGCGCAGCTCCTCGGCCAGTCCCGGCTGGGAGGTCGCGCGGTCCCGGGTCGGTGGCGTTGTCATGGTCATCGGTCTCCTGTGCCGCCGTCGTGGACGCCGGAGGACACCGACGCCCGCCCGCCAGGGCGGTCTCGGGAGGGCAGAGGTCGCGACGCCCTCCCCTTACAAGCATGTCCGCAACCGGGCCGGGTTGCGACAGCGGGCCGCCCGCTTTCCCAGGTCGCGCGCGCCGCGCGCCGCCGCGGCCGGGCCGCGCGGCCCGGCCGCACCGCGTAGCCTGATCGCATGACCCGACCGCGCCGTCCCGACCCGCCCCCGATGCGGACCAACGACGTCCGCATCGCGGCCGCGGGGACCGCCGCCTGGACGGTGGCGTTCGTCGTCCTGCTCATCGTCGGCCTGCCGTCCGAGGATCGCTGGTGGCTGTGGGTGTGCGTCACGGGTGCCGCGAGCGGCGCGTTCGGTGTCTGGTACGTCCCGCGGCTCCAGTCCCGCCGGGCGGGCCAGGAGGCGGCGCGAGCGGCGAGGCGGGAGTCCGGCTGAGGCTCCCCGGCTAAGGCTCCAGCTCCGCTTCGGCCAGCAGGAACGGCAGCCTCCGCGGGTCACGCAGGACCGCTTCAATCGTATGCCGCTCGGACCACTTTCCGGTGGACCACGCCAGGGCTCGGGCGAGCCCGGCCGCGTCGCCCGCGTGGATCTCGCCGTCCCTCGTCCACCACGGGACGTCCTGGCCGTCCACGATGAGGCGTTCGTGTGCCAGGTAGTGGGCGGGCACGTCGGGCAGGACGGCGCGCACCACGTCCGGTACGGGACGCTTCTCGCCCTCGCTCTGCACGTTCCCAGGAATCTCGTCACCGGCCAAGGGGAGGTCGAGGAGTTCGGCGAGGTGGACGTCCCGGCCTTGGGCGGCGATGACGAGCGGCTGCCCTTGGAGGAGCGGCAGGACGTCCGGACCGTCGAGGACGAGGGCGTCGTCGGCGTCCACGACCTCGACCTCGCCGTCCACTACCGCGCGTACGTGGGCGGGTGGCTCGACATCCGGGTCGGCGGTGTCGGCCAGGGCCGTCCAGAGGCCGACCAGTTGGGAGCGGGTCACGGATCGTGCGGGGTCACCGAGCCGGTCGAGCAGCTCTTGGGCCCCGCCGGGTTCGTCCAGCAGATCCGCCAGCGACGTGCGGACGCCCAGGGCGAGCAGCAACCGTTCGTCGAATCCGTCTGGGGCTAGGTCGTAGAGGCCGGACAGGGTGTCGTCGCCGGGCAGCCTGAACTCGCCCGGCCTGCGTCCGTCCAGTACCGGACGGCGGCTCAGCCACCACGCCGTGTACGACGGGACGGAGACGCGCCGCCCGTTGTGCAGGGTCACATGGGCGGGATCGACGATCGCGGCCCGCCACGGCGCCCCGGCGAGGACGCACAGCGCGGCGGACCAGTCGTCCACGAGCTCCAGGTCGCGGACGGCCGAGAACTCGGGGACGAGCGGCGGCAGCTCCTGCGGGCCCACGCGCCGCAGCGCTTCGTCCGCCCAGAGGTCTTCGTCGTCCAGGTCGAGGGTCTCGGCCTCGTCGGCGAGCGCGGTGAGGTTCACGTCCTCGGCCTTGGCGAGGGCGAACCCGTCCAGGACGCCGACCGCCACGAGCGTCTCCGCGCCCCACCGCTCAAGCAGATCGGGCCCGACCACGCCGAACGGCGCGTCATCGGCCATGAGCTCCCGCAACGGGCTGTGCGGCAGGAGAAGTTCACCGGCGGGATACAGATCTCCGTCGTCGCCGGGCAGGGCCAGCTCCGCCAGCCAAGGCTCCTCCCCTGGCTCGATCAGCGCGGACGCGACCAGACCCAAGACGGCCTCGGCGACGGCGTCGGGATCGTCCGCGTCGAACGACTCCTCGACGGCCGCGCGCACGGCGGCGTCGGCGAGGACGGCGCGCGGCCCCGCCTCGACCGCGCCCAGCCGGGTCAGCAGCGGATGCACCGCCTCGGGGTGGACGAACCGCAGCCCGAGCGCGTCCAGGCCCGCCGGATCGACCCCGTCGGCGATCAGCAGCCCGCGCGGGCCGCGGACGGTCCGCCCCTCCGCACCCGCGAGGGGCACCGGGAGAGCGCCCAGAGCGTCTGTCGCGGCCCCGGCGAGCGCCTCGTACACCCGGTGCCACCACGCGGGTTCGCGGTCCACAGCGGCCAGCTCGTCGACGACGTCGGCCAGTTCGACGCGGCGCACCCCGAGCGCGGCGAGCGCGGGGCTCCGCGCGGGCCACTCCGGCGGCAGCAGCCCGCCCACCACTCCGTCGCGCAGGACCTCCACGAAGGCGGGCGGCGCGTCCACGGCGAGCGCGTCGCGCCCGCGCGTGCGGTCGGGCAGCAGCGGCGCCTCGGGAAGCCGTTCGAGGACGCCGCGCCGGACGCGGGCGTCCAGCTCCCCCGCCCCGACCGGCCCCGGCACGAGCCGGAGCACCTGCGGCGAAGCGGGAAGCCCGGTCAACAGCCGCACATAGGTCTCGGCCGCCCGCTCGATGAGGAAGTCCGTCAGCGGACCGGGCGCGACATGGCGCCGGTCGGGCGCGAGCGGGAACGACGCGAGAAGCAGCGCGGGCAGATCCAGGCGTTCGTCGCTGGGCGTGGGGGCGTGCACGACACCGGGCATGCCCTCGGGGAGGCCGTCCTCGGGCAGCGCCCACCGGACCTGCCAGAACGGCCGTGCCCGTTCCTCCACCGGACGGCCTTCCAAGAGCGCGACCGGAGTCTCGCCGTGTTCCTCGGCGGTCCGCCACACGGCTCCGTCGATGACCACTTCACCCGAGGCGCGATGCTCGGCCGTCAGCTCGCGCACGTCCCCGTCGACGTCGATCTCGACGGACTCCAGGGCGGGCAAGGCGAGCATCAGCGCCGCGTCGACCTGGCCTAGCTGCTCCCGGACGGCCTCGACCGCGTCCGCGCGCAACGGGAGACGCACCACCGTGTGGAACCCGCCGGGGATCTCCGGCGGGCCGTCCATGGCGAACGGCAGCCGGAGCAGCGGCACGTGCCCGCTCCTCCGCTCCAACTCCCCCGAAAGGGCGGGTTCGGCGTCCACCAACTCCTGGGCCCGTCGACGCGACCAGAACACGCCGCCCGTCCCGGACGCGATGGCGGGCTCGTCCGAAACCGCCACGACGGCGGCGAAGCCCACGCCGAAGCGTCCGACCGCACCGGCGTCGTCGCGTTTCGCGGAGGCGCGCAGGGTCGACAGCGCCTCCACACCGGCGGCATCCAGCGACGAGCCCGTGTTCGCCGCCGTCAGCACGGAATCCCGCAGCGTCAGGCGCAGACGGCCCGGAACACCGGCACGCGCCGCCGCGTCGGCGGCGTTCTGCGCCAGTTCGACCACCACGCGGTCGCGGTAGCCGCCGAGGGCGTGGTCCTCCTCGGCGTTGGCGTCCTCGCGGAACCGGGCGGGCGACTCGCTCCACGCGCGCAGCACCCGGGTGCGCAGCGCCCGAGTCCCGAACGCGTCCATGCTCAACTGTGGCCGAGGGCCTCGTCGTCCAGCGGCGCGGCGTCGTCCACGGCGGCGTCCGCGGCCGCCTCGTCGGCCGGGCTCGCCGGGACGACCTCGTACCCCAGCTCGTCGATCACCGGCGGGCTGTGCTCGGACACCGCCGGGATCGACACGGCCTCCGAATGCGCCCCGCACCCGTGGTCGGCGGACACGACCCGCCCGTCGTCGGGCGCGTACTCGTTCGCGCACACCCCGAAGAGCTGCCGCAGCTCGCCCGCCAGCGCCACGTAGAACCCGCAGGTCGAGCACTGCGCCGGGGCGGACGCGGCGATCGGGGCGCGCGGCCCGCCGACGCCGTCGTACCAGCGCTCGGCCGCCTCGTCCCGGCCCTCCCTGGACAGCACCCGGACGCGGCCGAGCCCGAGTTCCCAGTCGGCCTGCCGGTCGCCCGAGTCGTCGACCTCGGTGTAGCCGGGCGCGAGCCGGACGTCGTCCGGCGCGGTCGGCAGCAGGTCGCCGGGCCCGAGGTCGCCGGGGCGCAGCCGCTCAAGCCACGGCACCCACGGCGGCGCGAGCAGCGCGTCGTCGCCGGGCAGCAGCACGCACTCGCTGACCGTGACGTTCTTGGCGCGGGACGCCCGCGTCACCGTGACGGCCCACCGCCAGCCCTCGTACGCCTGGTCGAGGCACTCGAAGTAGTGCGTGACCACGCGATCGCCCTCGGCGCGCAGGCCGAGATGCTCGCCGACCTGGCCGGGACTCGCCGTGTCCGCCGCGGCCTCGCGGGCGATGTCGACGGCCTCGGCGCAGGCGGTGTCGACGGCGGGCGTGCGGGTCCGCCGGGCGGGCCCTGAGGTGGTGCGCGCGGACGCGGACCGCGCGGGGCTGGTCTGACGCAATGGGCTCACATGTCGATTCTCGCCCATGGAACGACGTGTCCGGGCACCCCGCCCGTCCCTAACGTGAAAACCCCCACCGCCGGAACGGAGGTGAGCCCGCATCGCCGTGGGGAACGTAGTCTCAGTTGGGTCGCCGTACCGGCCGAATCGCTTCGGGGGCGCGCACCTCGGCGAACGGCCCGAACGACCGCAGGGAGAGTTAGGGCGCATGGGTGACCGGACACGGCTCGGGCGGGCCGTGCACGCCGCCGCCGGACGATCGGCGCTGCCGCTGCGCGGCGCCCGCTCCGCCGTGCTCGGGACCGGGCGGCTGACCCGCCGGGTCACGCACGCGAACGGCGCCGGGCGCAGCGGCCTCGGCAGCCTCATCGAGGCGTCGGCGTTCAACGCGGCGGGTGACGCGCTCGTCACCGTCGCGCTCGCGGGCACGCTGTTCTTCGGACTGGACGTCAACCAGGCGCGCGGCCAGATCGCGCTCTACCTCGTCGTGACGATGGCGCCGTTCGCGCTGGTCGCGCCGCTGATCGGCCCGGCGCTCGACCGGGCCCGGCACGTCCGCCGGTACGCCATCGCCAGCTCGTTCGTGATCCGCGCGCTGCTCTGCTGGGCGATGGCGAGCGCGCTCCCGCACGGCGACCAGGTCACGTTCCTGCCCGCCGCGTTCGGGGTGCTCGTCCTGTCCAAGGCGTTCGGGGTGCTGCGCGCGGCCGTCACGCCGCGCGTCCTGCCCGACCAGATCACGCTCGTCACGGCGAACGCGCGGGCCTCGTTCGCGGGGCTGATCGCCGCGTCGATCACCGCGCCGGTCGGCGCGGGCCTCGCGCTGCTGATCGGCGCCGACTGGGTGCTGCGCATCGGCACGATCGTGTTCCTGCTCGGCGTCGTGTTCACGATGCGGCTGCCTCAGCACGTCGACGTCCCGGAGGCGGAGTGCCGGCCGGCCGAGGGCGCCGCGCCGGGCGCCAAGCACTGGCGGACGTTCCCCCGCGTCGGCCCCGTCGTCGCCGAGGCGATGCAGGCGAACGCCGTGCTCCGCGCGTTCTCCGGCTTCCTGATCATCTACCTGGCGTTCCTGCTGCGCCAGGAGCGGTTCGACCCGGTGTCCCACAAGGTGGCGCTCGGGCTGCTCGCGGCGTCCGCCGGAGCGGGCGGCCTGATCGGCACGGCGCTCGGCGCGTGGATGAAGGCGCGGGCGCCCCGGTTCATCGTGTCGGCGACGCTCGCGGCCGTCACGGCCGTCGCCGCGGCGAGCGCCGCGTTCTTCGGGCTGTGGGCGGCGCTCGCGGTGGCGACGGCGGCGGGCCTCGGCCAGGTACTCGGCAAGCTGTCCATGGACGCGGTCGTCCAGCGCGAGATCGGCGAGGAGATGCGCTCCTCCACGTTCGCGGTCTCGGAGACCCTGCACCAGCTCGCCTGGGTGGTCGGCGGGCTGCTCGGCCTCGGCATGTCGATCGTCGCGGACGGCCGGCTCGCCCTCGCGATCGTCTCCGCCGCGCTCGCCGCCTCGTTCGCCCGGCTGCTCACCCGGCAGGCCGGGACGCGCCGCCGCGGCGGCGGCCGGAAGGTTCGGGAAGACGGCAAGGACGGCAAGGAAAGCAGGGAAGGCCGAGAGAGCAGGGACAGCCGCCCGCATCCCGCGATCACCGACGCGCACCCGGAGATGCGCACCTGACCGCCGACGCCACGGCCGACCCCTCCGGGCCGACCGCCAGAGGCCGACCGCTAGGGCGCGGCCAGGTCGTCGGCGACGGCGCGCAGCACGGTCGCGATCTTCTTGGCCTCGGCCGGGGCGGGGTGCTTGCCGCGCCGGTAGGTGTTGGAGATCCCGTCCAGCAGCTTGATCAGGTCCTCGGTGATGACGACCATCTCGTCCGGCTTCTTGCGCCGCTGCTTCGCGATGGTCTTCTCGACCGAGGGGAGCGTCTCCAGGACCCGGACCTGGAGCGCCTGCTGGCCCCTGCGCCCCTCGACCACGCCGAACTCGATGCGCTGGCCCGGCCGGAGCGTCGTGACCCCGCCCGGCAGCGCCGAGGAGTGCACGAAGACCTCACCGCCGTCGTCGCGGGTGAGGAAGCCGAACCCCTTATCGGAGTCGTACCACTTGACCTTGCCAGTCGGCACCGGAGACCTCGTTCGGTAATCGTCCTGAATCGACCTCAAGATTAGTGCCTCGCCAAGGGCCGGTGTACACACCGGGTTCCCTTACCGGAGGCCCGTGGGCCGCCCGTCCGACGCTATCCCGGCGGTGCTTCGGCGGCACCCGAATATCGCGCCGCAGCTCATGCCCGAGGGGCCGCCGCCGGGGACGCGGAGAACCCGCCGAGCCATTCGGGGAACGCCAGCAGATCGGGCAGGACGACGTCCGCTCCGTACGCGGTCAGCGCCGCCGAATCGAACGCTCCGGTCGCGACTCCCACCGCGACGGCGGACGCCGCGCGGGCCGCGTCGACGTCGCCCGTGTGGTCGCCGATGTAGGCGGCGGCGCCGTGCTCGCGCAGGGCGGCGCCCTTGTCCGCGCCGAACAGGCCGCCGACCACCGCGTCGGCCTCGAACCCCAGGTAGCGGACGGTCCGCTCGGTGTCGGCCTGGTTCTTGCCGGAGACGACGATGACGCGCCCGCCGCGGGCGCGCACCGCGTCCACGGCCGCCGCCGCGCCGGGCATCGGCAGCGTCGCCGGGATGGCGAGGCCCGGGTAGATCTCCCGGTACAGGTCCACCATCGCGGGCACCCGCTCCGGCGGGAACCAGTAGGCGAGCTCCACCTCCAGCGGAGGCCCGAGCCGCCGCACCACGACGTCGGTGTCGATGTGGACGCCGGTCTCCGCCGCGATGGCCGCGTACACGGCGCTGATCCCGGCGCGCGTGTCCGCCAGGGTCAGATCGAGGTCGAATCCGAGTGCGAACGCGCCGTCGGACGATTCCAGGGGGTCGAGATCGAGCACGTCCACCAGGTTAAGGGGCTGGACACACGCGAAAACCCGCGCTCTCCTGGTAGTGGCGATGCGACGGGATCCGAGTAGGAGAGCGCGGGAACTTTCGCGCGGGAACCGTTCTGTTGTGTCCGGAACCGCTGTCGCCCGGTCCACCGGGAACGGCCGCCCGTGCTGCCGATATACCCGGGCCCCCGAGCACAAACCAGATGACCAGGGAAAACACGGGACTCGAACAAACCACCCCCGGGAAAAGGAACGCGATGACCCGCGTCGACTCGACCAAGGGACGGGACGGCCCGCGGCCGCGCCGTTCGCTGCCCGCCGGGGCGGCCGCCGCCCGCCGCCGGACCGTGGGCGTCCTCGCCACCGCGGTGGCCGCCGCCACCACGCTCGTGGTGGCGGTCCTCGCCGTGCACATCGTCTTCGTCGCGTTCGAGGCGAACACGGCGAACGACATCGTCCGGTGGTTCGGCGCTCGGGCGCACGAGCTGTGCTGGCAGTTCAAGGACGTCTTCCAGCCGTCCAACGCCAAGCTGGACGTCGCCGTCAACTACGGCCTGGCCGCCCTCGTCTACCTGGTGGGCGGCCGGATCCTGGTCGGCCTGATCCGCCGCCTGGCCTGACGCCGCGCGGGCCTCAGCCCCGGCCCGGGAAGCGGACGGTGTCGAACGGCCACGCCGTCGTGAGCCACTCCCGGACGAAGACCTCCAGCTCCTTCTCCAGGGCGGAGTTCTCCTCGTCGGCGCGGACCCAGAACACGACGACCGCGTCGACGTCGGGGTCGTCGCACGGGGCGACGTGGATGCGGCCGAGCTGGCGCTCCCCGTCCGGCGTGATCACGACATAGCTGAACGAGCGGCGGAGCTGCCCCTGCTTCTGCAGCCAGGCGACGTCGATCAGCGCCTGCTCGAACGTGAACTCGCTGTCCGGCCAGCCCCACTCGGGGCCGAACCGGCCGGCGAGGCGGTCGAGGCTGCCGATCACGGCGCCGTAGTCCTTCACCACGTCGTGCACGGTGATCGGACGGATCTGGAACCGGGGACCGGCCACCAGCGTGGGGACCACGAAGTCCTCGGGGAGGAAGGCCCCGTCGGCCGCCTTCCGCGGAGACATGAACATCGTCGACCCTTCCGGCCTTCCGGTGGCGCCCCTCCCTGCGACGGGGCGACGTGACGAAGCCTAGTCGCCCCGGCCCCGGAGCGAGACAGATCACGGATTCGGGCGTGCCGCGCGGGACGGGGTGAGCCCCCCTGGTCGAAGATGCCTTACTGTTCTTGCGGAGGAATTCATCACCATGACGACATCTACGCGCGAGCGGATCGTGGTCGAGTCGCTCCGGCTCTTCGCCGACCGGGGCTACGCCGCGACCTCGGTCGCCGAGATCGAGGCGGCCGCCGGTCTCTCGCCGGGCGCGGGGGGCCTGTACCGGCACTTCCGGTCCAAGGAGGAGGTCCTCGCCTCCGCCATCCGCGAGCACATCGAGCGGACGAGCAAGCAGATCAGCGACGTCCTCGACAAGGCGACCGTCTTCGAGGACCGCCCGCTCGAGATCCGGCTGCGGATGACCTGCCAGGCCGGGCTCGCGAAGATGCGCGAGGAGCAGGACCTCATCCGCGTGCTGTTCCGCGACCTCGACCAGTTCCCGAACCTGGTCGCGGAGATGCGCGAAGGCATCGTCAACCCCCTCTACGACGGCATCGCGACCTGGCTGTCGACGCAGCCCGAGTTCGCGGGCGTCGACGAGGACTGGCCGGCGATCGCGGCGATCCTCGGCGGCGCGGTGGTGAACTACTGGCTGGCGAACGAGTCGATGTACGAGCCGCCCAGCCACATCGACGAGAAGCGGTTCGTGGAGGGCTGGGCCCGGCTCGGCATGGGCCTGCTCCGCACCCCCGTGGAAAGAACTCCCGTGGAGGGAACTCCCGTGGAAGGGACGCCCGTGGAGGGGGCGCCCGCCACCTGACCCGGCGGTTCCGCCGGGCGCGCTCATCCGTCCCGTAGCAGGTCATCGCTCAGGTGCTCCTACCCTTGAGGGGCCCGGCAGGGGCGGCGCGCACGCCACCTAAGGTTGAGGGACGGCATGGAGACGTATGCGGACTGGTTGCGCGCGCGAGGCGACGACGAGCTTCGCGCGCTGCTGTCCGCGCGTCCCGAGCTGCTCGCACCCGTCCCCGCCGACCTCGCCGCCCTCGCGTCCCGCGCCGCGACGCCCGCCGCCGTGTCCCGCGCGCTCGACCGGCTCGACCGGTTCACGCTCGCCGTGCTGGAGGCGCTGCTCGTCCTCCCCTCGCCGGACGGCCTGCCCGCCGCGCTCGACGCCCCGCCGGAGCGCGTCGCCGACGCCCTCGGCACCCTCCGCCGGTTCGGCCTCGCCTGGGGTGACGACTCGCCGGCCCCCGCGCCGGGCGTCCGGCAGAGCATGCCCCACCCGGCCGGGCTCGGACCGCCCGTCCAGGAGGTCTTCGCCGGGTACTCGCGGGACCGGCTCGCCGACCTCGTCACCGACCTGACGGGCGAGGCGCCGCGCGGCTTCGCGGACGCGGCGCGGCTGCTCGGCCGGCTCGCCGAGCTGCTCGCCGACCCCGCCGCGCTGATCGAGGACGCCGGTCCCGAGGCCCGCGCCGCGCTCGACCACCTCACCTGGGGCCCGCCGGTCGGACGGGTCGCCGACGCGCGCCGTCCCGTCCGGATCGGCACCGCCGCCACCCCGATCGAACGGCTCCTCGCCCGCGGCCTCCTCGCCGCCGAGGACGACCGGACCGTCACCGTCCCCCGCGAGGTCGCGCTGCACCTGCGCGGCGGGCGGCTGTTCCGGGACGTCACCGCCGACCCGCCGCCGCTCACCGCCGCGACGCGCGCCCCGCGGCCCGCCGAGGTGGTCGTGCAGGCCGCGGCGGGCGAGGCGTTCAACGCCGTCCGGCTCGTCGAGGAGCTGCTGGAGCGCTGGGGGCTCGACCCGCCGCCGGTGCTGCGCAGCGGCGGCCTCGCCGTCCGCGACCTGCGCGCCGCCGCCGGGCTGCTGGACGTCCCCGAGTGGAAGGCGGCGCTGCTCGTCGAGGTCGCGTACGCCGCCGGGCTGCTCACCCGCTCCGGCGACCTCGACGGCGAATGGCTCCCGACCCCCGCCTACGACCTGTGGCTCATGCGCGACACCGCCGGACGCTGGACCGAGCTCGCCCGCGGCTGGCTGAAGTCCGACCGGGTCGCCGGGCTCGCCGGGGAGCGCGACGACCGCGACCGGCTGATCAACGCGCTGAGCGAGGCGATGGTCCGCAGCAGCGCGCCCGCGACGCGGCGGGCCGCGCTCGACGTCCTCGCCGAGGCGGGCCGCGGCGCCGTCGTCGGCGAGGACGCGCTGCGCGCCCGCCTCGGCTGGCTCCAGCCGCGCCGCGCCGGGCCGACCCGCGAACGGCTGATCGGCTGGACGCTCCGCGAGGCCGCCGCGCTCGGCCTCACCGGGTTCGGCGAGCTCGTCCCGTTCGCCCGCGACCTGCTCGCCGGGGCCGATCCCGAGCCCGCGCTGGAGAAGCACCTGCCCGCGCCCGTGGACGAGATCGTCATCCAGGCCGACCTGACCGCGATCGCGCCCGGCCCGCTCGTCACCGACCTCGCCCGCGAACTCGCGCTCGCCGCCGACGTCGAGTCCACCGGGGCGGCCACCGTGTACCGGTTCACGCCCGAGTCCGTCCGCCGCGCCCTCGACGCCGGACGCACCGCCGCCGACCTCACCGACCTCCTCACCCGGCACTCCGCCACCCCGCTGCCGCAGCCCCTGACCTACCTGATCGACGACGTCGCGCGGCGGCACGGGCACCTGCGCGTCGGGGCGCTCTCGTCCTACGTGCGGACCGACTCGTCCGCCACGCTCGACGAGATCCTCGCCGACCGGCGCTCGGACCCGCTGCGCCTGTACCGGCTCGCGCCCACCGTGCTCGCGTCCGGGCTCCAGCGCGCCGCCCTGCTGGACGGCCTGCGCGCCATGGGCCTCGCCCCGGTCGCGGAGGCCCCCGGCGGCGGCGTGATCGTGACCCGGCCGGACGCGCAGCGCGCCGAGCCGCCGCCCACCGCGGAGATCGTCCGGCTGCGGCCGGAGGAGCACACCGACGCCTCGATGATCTCCGCCGCGGTGCGCGCGCTGCGGGCCGGGGACGAGGCCGCCCTGCTCGGCGCCGAGCAGGCCAGGCGGCGCGCGGACGCCGCCCCGTCCGGCGAGCCGCCGCGCTCCCCCTCGATGGCCACCGTCGACCGGCTCCGCGCCGCCGTCGACCGGGGCGGCCGCGTCTGGATCGGCTACCTCGACCAGCAGGGGCAGGCGTCCAGCCGGATCGTGGAACCGGTCCGCGTCGAGGGCGGGTTCCTCACCGGGTACGACGCGACGCGCGCCGCCGTCCACCGGTTCGCGCTGCACCGCATCACCGGGGTGGCCGAGCTGACCGACGACTCGGCGTCCGACGCCTCCTAGCTCGCCGGTTCCTCGTCCGGACGGTGGCCGCGTCCGGTTCCGGACGTGGAGGAACCCTCCGAGCGGCCTGGACGTCCCATCTGTCAGGCGATCGGCGCCGTCCACCGGAGGAGGCCGTCCCGTGAGCGGATACGGCGGAGGCCCGCCCGGCTACGACCCGTACGGCGGCTCCCAGGGCTGGAGCGGCTATGGCGGCTCGTACGGCGGCTCGTACGGCGGCGGGCCCTACGGGCAGCCGCCCGGGTACGGGCCGCCCGGCGTCCCGACGCGGTCCGGGAGCAACGGATCGACGATCGCCGCGCTGGTCTGCAACATCGCGGGGGTGCTGCTGTGCTGCGGCATCCTGTCCATCCCCGGCGCCGTCACGGCGGCGATCGCGATGGGCCGCGTCGACACCGACCCCGAGTCCGCGCGGACGCTGACGCTGTGGAGCTGGGTCCTGTTCGGGCTGTCGGTCGTCCTCGGCATCGCGATCTTCATCATCTACCTCGTGGCGGTCGTGGCGGCGTCCGACCCGAGCTACGACTCGTCCGGCGGGATCTGAGCTGAGCGCCCCGCGCCCGGCAGCGTGCCCGGCAACGCGCCCGGCAACGCGCCCGGCAACGCGCCGGGAACGCGACAGGAACCGGCGAACCTCACATAGGGTCCACCGCAGGATCGATCGACCGATAGCGTGTCAACGCGACCGGGTGAGGAGGTCCGATGAGCGGGTACGGAGGGCAGCCGCCCTGGGAAGACCCGTACGCCGGGCACCAGTACGGCGGCCAGCACTACGGGGGGCAGCCGGGCGGGGCCGGGTACGACCCGTACGGGTACGGCTCGGGATACGGCTACGGACCCCCCGGCGTCCCGTACGCGACGAGGAGCAACGGCTCCGCCATCGCCGCCCTGGTCTGCAACTGCGTCGCGGTCGTGCTGTGCTGCAACATCTTCGCCATCCCCGGGATCGCCACCGGCGCGGTCGCCGTCGCCCGCGCGTCCACCGACCCCGACTCGTCGCGGCGGCTGGCCATCTGGAGCTGGTGTCTTCTCGGCGCGTCCTTCGTGGTCGCGATCATCGTGTTCGTGGCGTTCATGGCTCTCGGGGCCGCGTCCGAACCCGACTACGACTCGGGCGGCGGCGGCATCTGACCCCGCCGCCGGGCCGGGTACCGGACGGCCCCGCCTACGGTGCCGCATGAACCCCGTCGACCGGCGGCGCGGCCCCGGCGACCATGGAGAGGAGACACCCGATGAGCGGGTACGGAGGGCAGCCGCCGTCCGGTGAAGGGGACCCGTACGGCGGCGCGTACGGGGCGCAACAGCCGCCGGGCGCAGGGGATCCGTACGGCACGTACGGTGGGCAGCCGCCAGCCGGGGCGTACGGGGCGCAACAGCCGCCCGGCGTGACCCCCTACGGCACGTACGGACCGCCCGGCGTGCCGTCCAAGAGGGTGAGCAGCGGCACCATCACGGCCGCGCTCGTCTGCAACTGCGTCGCGATCGTGCTGTGCTGCAACTTCGTCGCCATCGCCGGGGTCGTCACCGCGCTGAACGCGCAGCGCCGCGCCGACACCGACCCGCGCTCCGCCCGGAACCTGACCATCTGGAGCTGGTCGCTCTTCGCCGTCTCCACGGTGCTCGGGCTCATCATCGGCATCGTGTACCTGATCGCCCTCGACTCCGGTTCCGGTTGAGCCCGTCCGCCGCGACCTGGGCATCGCCCGTCCGGGAAGACCGGGCGCCCTCCGATCGTTGAACCCGTGAGCCAACGCGCGGTCCCGTCCAGGACGGGACCGCGCGCCGCGTGACCTCGGGTACCGTGCACCCGACCCCACCACCACCGATTCCCGACGGGGGCAGCATTCCGTGACCGACGGCCCGCTGATCGTCCAGTCCGACAAGACGCTGCTGCTGGAGGTCGACCACGAGCTGGCCGGCGCCTGCCGCAAGGAGATCGCCCCGTTCGCCGAGCTCGAACGGGCGCCCGAGCACGTCCACACCTACCGGGTGACGCCGCTCGCGCTGTGGAACGCCCGCGCCGCCGGGCACGACGCCGAGCAGGTCGTCGACACGCTGATCCGGTTCTCCCGGTACCCCGTCCCGCACGCGCTGCTCGTGGACGTCGCCGACACGATGGCCCGGTACGGGCGGCTGCGGCTGGAGAAGGACCCGGTCCACGGGCTCGTCATGGCGTCGTCCGACCGGTCGGTGCTGGAGGAGGTCCTGCGCGCCAAGAAGGTCAAGGGGATGATCGGCGCCCGGGTCGGGGACGACGCGGTCGTCGTCCACCCGAGCGAGCGCGGCGCCCTCAAGCAGGCCCTGCTCAAGCTCGGCTGGCCCGCCGAGGACCTCGCCGGGTACGTGGACGGCGAGGCCCACCAGATCGACCTCGCCGAGGACGGCTGGGAGCTGCGCTCCTACCAGCGCGACGCGGCCGATGCGTTCTGGCACGGCGGGTCCGGCGTCGTCGTCCTGCCGTGCGGGGCGGGCAAGACCATCGTCGGCGCGACCGCGATGGCGAAGGCGCAGGCGACCACGCTGATCCTCGTCACCAACACCGTGTCGGCGCACCAGTGGAAGCAGGAACTGCTCCGCCGGACGACCCTCACCGAGGACGAGATCGGCGAATACACGGGGACGAAGAAGGAGATCCGTCCCGTCACCATCGCCACGTACCAGATCATGACGACGCGCCGGAAAGGCGCCTACGCCCACCTCGAACTCTTCGACGCCCGCGACTGGGGCCTGGTCGTCTACGACGAGGTGCATCTCCTCCCCGCGCCGATCTTCCGCATGACGGCCGACCTCCAGGCCCGCCGCCGCCTCGGCCTCACCGCCACCCTCGTCCGGGAGGACGGACGAGAAGGCGACGTCTTCTCCCTCATCGGCCCGAAACGCTACGACGCCCCGTGGAAGGACATGGAGGCGCAGGGCTGGATCGCACCCGCCGACTGCGTCGAAGTCCGCGTCACCCTCACCGACTCGGAACGGCTCGCATACGCGACCGCCGAGCCCGAGGAGCGCTACCGGTTCTGCGCCACGACCGACACGAAGACGAAACTCATCCAGGCGCTCGTCGACCGGCACAAGGACGAGCAGACGCTGGTCATCGGCCAGTACATCGACCAGCTCGACGAACTCGGCGCCCTTCTCGACGCGCCCGTCATCAAGGGCGAAACGCGGGTGCGCGAACGGGAACGGCTATTCGACGCATTCCGCGCCGGTGAGATCAACGTCCTGGTCGTCTCCAAGGTCGCGAACTTCTCCATCGACCTTCCGGAAGCCTCTGTCGCCGTCCAGGTGTCGGGCGCCTATGGGTCGCGGCAGGAGGAGGCGCAGCGGTTGGGACGGTTGCTGCGTCCGAAGGCTTCCGGGCACGGCGCCCGTTTCTACGCCGTCGTCGCCCGTGACACCCTCGACCAGGACTACGCCGCCCACCGGCAACGCTTTCTCGCCGAACAGGGATACGCCTACCGGATCGTGGACGCCGACAGCGTCCTCGCCGGAGAGGACATCTGACCCCGCCTGTAATCCCGAGGAGGAGCCGGACATAAGGAGGCGACATCCGGTCAACTCCTCAAGGAGGCGGGCGTGGGAGATGACGAAGAACACTTCTCAGCCCTTTTCAAACAGCACTATCCCGACGTGGTGCGGTTCTCCGCCCGGCGCACGGACCCCGACCAGGCGCGGGACATCGCGGCGGAGACCTTTCTCGTAGCGTGGCGGCGTTTCCCCGAACTGCCGGACGACCCCGGGGACGTCCTTCCCTGGCTCTATTCGGTCGCCCGCAAGACGATCGCCAACCAGCAGCGCGGTGACCGGCGGCGGCTGCGGCTCGGCGCGCGGCTCCGGGCCTCGTCCCCGGCCGTGATCGCGTCCGACCACGCGGGCGGCGTTGTGGCGGCCCTGCACATCCGGGACGCCATGGCGAGCCTTTCCCCCCGGGACCAGGAAACGCTGCAACTCGTCAGTTGGGACGGGCTGGACGTGTCCGCCGCGGCCACCGTCGTCGGCTGCACTCCCCGGACTTTCGCGGTGCGGCTGCACCGCGCACGGCGGCGACTCGAACAGGCCCTCGCGGGCGGACACGCGGGGCAGGCATCGCCCCTCGGCCAGCAGGGACTCGAAATGAAAGGGGCGCGCTCATGAACGACGCCACCGAGGTCCAGGACGTGGCCGCCGTGCGGAAACTGTTCGCCGGCACCGACCCCGCCGCCGAACTACATTTCCCCGCGGACGACGCCGAGGCCCACCGGGCGCTGACCCGCATCCTCGCGACGTCCCAGAGGGAGGTGGAGCCCGCCGCCGCGCCGCGCCGCCGGACACGGCGCCGCCGCCTGGCCGTCACCGCCGGAGTCTTCGTCGCGTTCGGCGCGCTGGCCGCGGGCGCCGACGCCGCCGGTGTAATCCCCACGGGGGTGGTGAACGCGCTGAGCAGCATGAACGACAGGAACAGCGCCTGGGGCTCCGTCGACACGAGCAAGGCCGAGATGCTCATCTCGGCGGAGGGCCCGTTGGGCATCCGCGCCGAATGGTGGCGCGCGCCGGGGAAAATGGGCGGGAGCTGCGTCTACATTCGCACGGTGCAGCCGGGAGGGGCGGAGGACGGTTCTCTCGAATGCGGCCAGGACGACGTCGTCCCGAGCGCGGACGTCCCGCTCGCGGCCAGGTACGGCCCGCTCGCGGACGACTGGATGGGCGTCATCGGACGGGCCGCGGCGCCCGCCGCCCAGATCAAGGTGAAGTTCAAGGACGGCGACGAGCGCATCGTGGACGTCAAGGCGGGTGGGTTCTTCATGCAGATCTTCAACCGCAAGCAGGGGCCGCCCGTGTGGAAGGAGTCCGACTTCGAGACCGTGGAACTGACGGTCCTGGACGCGGCGGGCAAGGTCATCGAGACGTCCCGGATCCAGGAAGGGCTCATCTAGGCCGGGCACGGGAATCGCAGAAATGAGAAAGGCCCCGCCGTTACGGCGGGGCCTTCCTGCAATTTGTGTCCGGCGGTGTCCTACTCTCCCACACAGTCTCCCATGCAGTACCATCGGCGCTGAAGGGCTTAACTTCCGGGTTCGGGATGGGACCGGGTGTTTCCCCTCCGCCAAAACCACCGAACGCCCAACGCACCACCCCACGAAGGGCGGGCAAACCCAAGCGTCCAAAGCAGCCAAAGCTTCGGAACAATATTCACTTAACAAACACGGGGTTCCCGCTTTGTTTTCCGGGAACCACACAGGGACGCGAACAACTCACACACACAGAAGGTGTCTGCGGTTTGGATTGAACGTTATGTGTGTTCAAGCCACTCGGCCTATTAGTACCGGTCGACTCCACACCTTACGATGCTTCCATCCCCGGCCTATCAACCCGGTCGTCTCCCGGGGGCCTTACACCCCTTGACGGGGTGGGAGAACTCATCTCGAGGAAGGCTTCCCGCTTAGATGCTTTCAGCGGTTATCCCTACCGGACGTAGCCAACCAGCCGTGCCCCTGGCGGGACAACTGGCACACCAGAGGTCCGTCCG